>JAUXQH010000175.1 GCA_030685065.1 Pseudomonadota bacterium
CGAGCGTGTCCACGTAGACGACGGTCACCCAGGCCCGCGCGCCGTCCGCCAGGGCTGACTTCGGGAACAGGCCGGGCGCCATCAGCTCGGTGGCGACGCATCCGTCGGCGTTGCAGGCCCACACGCCACCCTCGTCCGGGGCGATGCCGAGCCCGAGCCAGCCGGCGCCGTACGCGGCGACGACGGGGAAGAAGGTGCCCTCCGGCGCGCCGGGCTGGAGGGCGTTCGTGCAGTCGGCGCCGACCGTCCGGAGGCCATCCCGCGTGGCGATGACGGCGGTGCCGGGACCCGTGGCGAGCACCCCGTACAGATCGGCCCCGCCCAGAGCCTCCTCGCAGAGCCACCCCCAGGACGCGCCCGCGTCGGTCGTGTGCGCGAGGCCCCACCCGTCGGTGAGCACCCAGATCTCCGCGGGATCGTCGCGGTACACGCTCACCGCCGTGGCGCCGAACGACGCGCCGTGCCCGAAGGCGGTCGGGATGAGCATCAAGGTGAGCATCGAGGTGGACCTGCCGCGTTCGGGTAACCGGGGTCGAGGCGCGCGTACATCCTTCCGGTTCGGCTCGGGCACGAGGCGCCCTGGCACGCGACGTGCATGTGAGCATGGCACCCCCCGGAGCAGCCATGCGATTCCTCGTCCTCCTCCCCCTCCTTGCCGCCTGCGGCGTAGACAACGTCGGCTCGAACGGCGAGCTGGGCCACCTCTCCTTCTCGCTCGTCAGCGACTGGTACCTCGACGAGACCGAGCTCACGGCCGTGACGGTGGTGACCGGGCACGCGCAGAGCTTCGGTGTCGGCCTCACGAATCGCGGGGAGGACCTCGCGGACGACCAGGCGGACGAGATCGAGTACTCGATGGACCCGGACGTGGGTGTCACGATCCAGCAGAGCGGCCCCGCGGACGACGACGTCGAGGACCCCGGCCCCCCCTCGCTGGCCCTGACCGTCACCGAGCCGGGCTCGTACACGCTCGTCGCCAACCTCGAAGGGCGCGTTTTCGACCGGATCCAGCTCGCCTTCGACGCCCCCGACGCGCTCGACCTCGCCCTGTACACGCGCGCGCCCTGGGCCGAGGACTTCGAGGCGCTGGTGGGGCCGGGGCCGTCGCAGGTGCGCGAGGGCACACAGCTCGCGTGGCTTCCCATCCCCGTCAGCGCCGAGGGCGTGCGCCTCGCGGGCGATGTCGGGGCCTCCATGACCGCCGACCCGATCGAGGCGGTCGTTCCGGCCGACAACGTGACCCACGTCAACGAGGACGAGGTGTTCGACGCGTCGAACGTGCCGTCTCTCTACTTCATCGAGCCGGGCGACGTGACGATCACGATCGGGGACACCGCTAACCCCGCGGTCGGAACGCATCCCTTCGTCGTCCTCGGGGAGTGATCGGCGTCAGGAGCCGATGACCCGGCGCACGAAGGGATTGCGGAACACCCCGGCGGGATCGAGCTGGCGCACGAGCGTCGCGAAGGCGCCCGCCATCGGGAACACGCGTCGGATCAGCGCCGCGTCGAACGCCGCCTCCTTCCCCCAATGGGGGCGGCCGCCGAACGTCGCCACGATCGCGGCCACCGCTGCGTAGAACGCCTCGCGGTCGGGCGAGCCGCCGACGTAGGCGCCGATCTGCACGGTGTCCCGGCCGTAGGCGGGGCTCATCCAGTTCGTGTCGCCCTTCACGAAGCGGGCCTCGAGGATGAAGTTGACGCGCAGGCCCTGCGCCTCGATCGCGGCGCGGATGCGCCGAATCGCGTCCGCCGCGTGCTCCGCGGGGATGGCCCACTCGCTCTCGCGGTGCACCGGCGGCATCGCCATCGACAGCACGAGGTCGCTGCGCCCGACGACGGTGCGCGGCGTGAAATACACCGCGCCTACCAGGCGATTGAGGGCCGGGATCAGCGCGGGGAAGACCGCCCCTAGCGCCAACACGCCCTTGAAGATGCGCGCGTTCACGACGCGCTCGTCGAACGCGCGTTGACGCGGGCTGTAGGTCGCGGGCGTGTCGCTCCGGTGGGCGCGGATGAGCATGGCGGCGTCCGTGTGCGGGAGCCACCAGAGCTTCGCCCACTCGGACTCGCCCGCCAGCGTCGTGAGCGCCTGGACACCGGCTTCGAACGACACGGGCGTGTTCGACTCGGTCACCTGGAAGGCACGCTCGACCCGCATCGTGACCTGGGTGACGACCCCGAGCGCGCCCAGCGAGACACGCGCGGCCGGTAGTCGCTCGTCCCCCTCGTCGAGCACCAGCACCTCCCCGGTGGCCGTGACGATGCGCATCGCGACGATGAAGCTCGAGAGGTTCCCGTGGACCAGGCTGGATCCGTGCGTTCCGGTGGCGAGGAGCCCGGCGAGGCTCTGCTGGTCGATGGAGCCGACGATGGAGACGGCGTAGCCGCGCGCCGCCAGGGCCTCGTTGAAGGCCCGGAACCGCATGCCGGCCTGGGCGGTCGCGAGGCCGCGCTGCTCGTCGATCTGGAGGAGCTGGTCGAGCCGATCGAGGCGGACGATCACCCCGTCCGTCACGACGCCGTCGGACCACGAGTGCCCGCCCCCCACCACGCGCACGACCTGGCCCGCGGCAGCGGCTCGGCGCACCACCTCGGCCACCTCGGCCTCGTCGGCGGGCGAGGCCCATGCGGCGGGTACCACGGCGTGGGTCTTGCCCCAGGTTTCGAAGCGTTCGGACATGGTTCGAGGGTAGCAGGCGGCGGTTGATGGAGGGAGGACGGCGGGCGCGCGAGGGGCGCCGCTGCGGAGTCGCCGTCAGCTCGCCGTACGCTCCGGATCCCCCGCCGACCACGCCGACGCCGAGCGCTTGGGCGGCTCGAGGGAGCGGGCGTAGTAGGCGAGGATGGGCGGGGCATCCGCGGAGAGGGTGACCGCGCCCGCCCTGAGGGTGACGAGACCGCGCCGGGTGAGGAGGCGCAGCGCGAGGTCGACGGTGCGCTCGGCCTCCTCGGACGAGCCGATATCGGCTTCCAAGGCGGCGAGATCCGGGTTTGCGCGGTCGGAGCCGGCCCCGTTGGAGTTCGCGTCCCGTAGCCCCTGGAACGCCTTGCCCTGGGCGATGGGCCGGCCCGCCGCGCGGTATCCATGGAGCGCCGTGGCCACGTGCTGCCGGAGCGCGGAGCGACCGAGGGCGCCGTCCAGGAGGGCGGCGGCGACGACGGACACCGGTGTGACAGGAACGGCGTCCGCCACGGAGCCGAGGAGGCGATCGGCGAGCGCCGCGATGTGAGGGCGCCGCTCGACATCCGGGAGGGCGGCGACCGCGGCGGCGTCGGGGAGGAGGTCGTGAAGGAAGAGGGGCGGCCCGAAGGCGACCGCGGCGTAGCCGTACTTGCGGTGCGAACGCAGCGCCGCGCGGCCGAAAAAGGCGCCCGCGACGACCGGAGCCCGGAGCAGGATGTGACCGAGGGAGGCCAGCTTCTGGAGGACGCCGGGGGGGCCCCTCTCCCCGAGGAGGTGGCGATCCTCGAGCACGCGGTCGTAGTTGATGCCGACCGGGACGAACGCGATGTGCCGGTGGGGCTCCGCCCGAAGGATGCCCACGAGGTAATCGAGCAGGCCGATGCGCGGCGGCCGGAGCGCGCCGTCCCGGGAGAGGCCTCCTTCGAGGAAAAAAGCGGTCGTGAGGCCGCGGCTCGCCACGAGCTGGAGGTAGCGCGCCAGGACGCGATGGTAGAGAGGGTCCTTCTCGCCTCGGCGCACGAAGTAGCTGCCGAAGGACCGGAACAGGCTGTCGAGCGGCCAGACCCGCGCCCACTCGCCGACCGCGTAGGACAGGGCGACCTGGCGCAGGGTCCCCACCGAGAGCACGACGTAGTCTGCGTTGCTACGGTGGTTCGCTACGTAGACGGTGACCGTGCCGGGCGGGATCGCGGCGCGGGCGCGGGCCAGGGCGGCGTCATCGAACACCGGCTCGTAGCACACGCGCACCGCGGCGCGGGCCGCCGTGGCGCCGATCTTGTAGTACGAGAAGAGGTTGAAGAACGGGACGATCTCGTCGAGCCAGGCCTCGATGCGCGCGCGTACCTCGTAGAGAGTCTCTCCCGAGGTGGCGGCGCGGTCGGCCGCGAGGCGATCGATCTCGGGATCCTGCAGGAGCGTCTGGCGTACCCACACGCGGTCGATGAACCGGAAGTGCTCGAGCTGGACCTGGTGGCGGCGCATGAAGTCGCCGATGGAGCGCTGCCACCGCCGCTTCAGCGCGCGGAAGGCCGTGTACCGGGCCGCTTCGTACGTGCCGACGGCCGCGAGCACCGCGGCAATTTCGAGGGGGAGCGACATTCGGCAGGATTCAACCTCGCGCGGCGCCCCCTGGCAAGCGGATCAGGCCGAATCGCCCTCGGTCACGACGGCTTCTCTGCCGCCGGCACGTCGAGGTCCGCGCGGTAGGGTGCCAGCTTCTCGCGGAAGGCCGTGGTCCACGGAAGGGGCTTGAACGTGACCGGATCGACGCGGACCACGGTGCGCGTGCCGGTCGCGTGATCCTGGTCGTGATCCATGGCGAGCACCCGCATGCCGAAGGTGAGGCTCGTGCGGCCGAGCTTCTCGACCCAGATGCGCACCCGCACGTCGTTCACGCCGCGAACGGGGCGGAGGTACTCGACCGTGTTGGCGCGGACCATGTGGTACTGGTCGGGGTTGTGCTCGGCGTCGAGCACCGCGCCCCACCCCATGTGGCGCCAGAACGAGCCGATCGTGCGCTCGAAAAGGAGCAGATACCGGGCGTTGTGAAGGATCTGATACGCGTCGAGGTCGTCGAAGTAGACGCCCATGACGTTTTCGTGAAATCGCACGCGGCGCCTCCGGACACGCTGGAACGCACCGCGGAACACACCGCGGAACGCTCGGGGGAACAGCGTGGGGAACACTGTTGGCAAGCGATCTATCGTGCTCCGGTCCGGTTTGCCGCCCGGCCAGGGCCGGGGTATCGGGCCGCTCCGTTGGAGTACACCATGGCCGCGAAGAAGAAAGTCCCGTTTACCGCCCGTCCTAAGGCCAACAAGGACGCGCTCGCCGCGTCCACCCTGCCCGTTTCCACCCTGCCCGTTTCCGACCTGTCCGCTTCCACCCCGTCCGTTTCCGAGCTGTCCGTTTCCAGCGCGGTCGCCGCCGCCCCCGTCGCAGAGATCACGCCGGTCGCCGCGATGCCCGTCGTGGCCGCGCCGGTTTCGGTGGCTCCGGTGAGCCTCCCCGGTCTGGAGGTCGACGAGCGCCCGATGATCCACATGCCCGTGCTCCCGACCGAGCAGGTCGTGCAGGCCACGCCTGTCCCGCACGAGCTCGTCGCGCGCCGCGCCCACGAGATCCACCTGTCGCGCGGCGGCACCGCGTTCGACAACTGGCTGCAGGCGGAACAGGAGCTCGGCGCTCGATAACGAGGCGAGGCCCTCGAACGGGGCGAAGGCCTCGAGCGGGGCGAAGCCCTCGAACGAGGCGGAGCCCCAAACGAGCAGGGCCCCCACCCGAAGGTGAGGGCCCGCTTCGCAGAGGGAGGAGGCGAGGAGCGTTCGGGAGACGTGCTCCCGTCGGTCCGCATTCCCCCAAACGCGCCTACCCTTCGATCTCGTCGAGCTTGCGGCGCAGGCCCTTCCGCTCTTCGCGGAGGTTGGCGGCCTCGGCGGCCTTGATGGCCTCGTTGAGCAGGCGCGCGGCCGAGGCCTTGTCACCCCGCTCGAGCTCCAGGCCGGCGAGGTTCTCGCTGGCCTGCATGACCTTGCGGAAGTCCTTCGTCTTCTGGGCGTGGGTGAGCGCCTCGCGGAACGACGTGCTGGCGCTGGTCTTCTCGCCGATGCGCAGGCTGGCCACGCCCATGTGGAAGGTCAGCTCGCGGAGGAACGCCACGTCCTCGTTGTTCGCGCGCTCGCGGGCCTTCGCGAAGAGCGACAGCGCCTCGGTCGCGTGGCCCAGCTGGAGCTGGAAGTACGCGACGTTGTAGATGTCGAGCGGGACGAACCGGTCGAACTTCAGCTCCTGGGAGAGCTGGAGCGTGCGGCTCGCCATCTGCAGGGCGGCCTCGTAGTTCTTGAGCATGCCCTGGGCCTGCGCGAGGAGGGCCACCGTGGCGCGCTCGCGCACCTTGTTCTGCAGGGCCTGCGCGATCTGCGCGACGCGCTGGAGCACGTCGGCGGCCTTGCCGGTCTGCTGGCTCATCAGGAGCGACTCGCCGTAGTGGAAGCCCGCCTCGAGCGCGAGCGGCGCGAGCCCGACGGCCCCCGCGAGCTCGTTGGACTTGCGGAAGTGCTCGGACGCCTCGGGCAGCTTCTTCGCCTTCTTGGAGATGAGGCCGCGGATGAACTCCGCGTTGGCCTGGACCGGCGGCACGTTCGCCGACTCGAGCGCCTGGCGGAGGTGATCGAGGGAGGCGTTGACGTTGCCGTCCGTGAACTCGATCATCGCGAGGTGGTTCTGGAGCTCGGCGAGCTTCATCTTGTCGTCGAGCGCCGCGTACATTTTCAGCGCGTCCTTCGCGCGGTCACGGGCCCGGTACAGGTCCTGGCGGCGGTAGTCGAGGCGGCTGCCGGCGAAGAGGGTCCACGCCTCCATCGGGCGGTCGCTCTTCTCCGATGCCCAGGCCATGGCCTCGGTGATGAGCTTCTCGGTGGGATCGACCTCACCCGACTGGACCATGCGATCCACCAGGTTCATGTAGACGGTGCGGCGCATCGGATCGGGCCACGGCACGGCGTCGAAGTACTTGATCGTGTCCTGGGTCATGGCCCACACGTCCGGACGGTCGTTTCCGAGCGCGACGCTGCGGAGCATCATCGCGCGCTGGGGGGCGCCGTGCTCGGCGAACATCCGGAAGGTCTTGACCACGAACTCGTAGCCGCGGGGCACGAGGAACTTCTCGAGGAAGCCGGCGACGCGACGGGCGAGATCGTGATCCTCGTCGGACGTGTGCGCGTCGAGGATGGCCTGGCGCCAGATGCCCTTCTTGAACTGGTAGACCCAGGTGCCGAGGCCCTTGCTGAACTGGAGCTCCGTGAGGAGGTTCGGGCAGGCATCGAGCAAATCGTCGACGCTGTCGCGATCCAGGCCGTCCATGTCGGCCACGAGGCCGGACGGGAAGGACAGGCCGAGCAGCGCGGCGAGGAACTGCACGCGGGGCGCATCGGCGACGCCGACCTGGCGGCGCTTGCCCTCTACGGCGGGTTCGGGCTCGTCGACTTCGTCCCCATCGGCCGCGAGGGGGGCGAGGCTCTGGAGCGTGGCGCCCTCGAAGCTGTCATCGAGCAGGTTGCGCTCGACGAGGACGTCGATCAGCTCGGCCACGTAGGCGGGACGGCCCCCGGCGAGCTCGGCGATGCGCCCGGGCGCGGCCGCGGAGAGGCCCTTGCTGGTGAGGTACGAGGTCACCTCGTCCGCGCCCCAGGGCTCGATGACCTGGCGCTGAAGCTCACCCGCGCGGCGCTCGAGAAAATCGAGCAGGGGGGCGGGCATCCAGGCCTTGGCCGCGTCGTTCACCGGCTCGATGCCGAGGATCATGAGCAGCTTGCCGTTGCCCTTGCGCGCGTCGTGCAGGCCCTCGATCGCCGCGAAGGTCGACACCGAGTGGCTGTTGAACGCGTTCTGCACGTCGAACACGACGGTCATCTTGCGGCTGATGCCGCTCATGATCTCGGCGAACCCGATCACCGGGTTGTCGCGCGGGAGGGTGACCTGGAAGCTCTGCTCGCCCTCGGCCGGCACGCTCTTCTTCAGGCCCTCGATGAACGCCTGGTACCACTGCTGCACGCGCTTGCTGTGCTGCGGCATCTGGGCGTTGAGGATCATCTCGACCTTGCCGCGCAGGACGGGGTCCCGGTACAAGGCGCCGTAGAGGGCGGCGTAGAGGCGGAGGAGGGTGCGGAGCCCATCTTCCTCATCCGTGAGGGCGGCGCGGACCACCAGCACGTCCTCGTCGGTCGGCAGGTTGCGCACCAGCTCACCCACGGCCGCGCGCTTGCCGCCGCCGAGCGGGGCCTCGAGCACGACGGTGCGGGACTGGCCGCCACGAGCCGCGTCGAGGTGGGCGCGGAGCCCGGCGAGGTCGGAGGGGCGGCAGACGAAGAGGGGGACGGACTCGGCCACACGGCCTCCGAGCGGACGAAGGAGGAGAAGAGGCGCCGGGGGGAACCCGACGGCGGCGCAATGTAGGCGCCGACCCGAGGGGTGTCAACGGGCTGCGCTCTCGCCACGCGGCGCCCGCCGGTGCTATGGTGCGCCCTCGCGGAGCTTGCTCGTGTTGCTGGTCCTCTCGCTGCTCGCCTGCTCGAACTCCCAGGTCCCGGAAGACGCGATCTTCTACAACGTCACGGTGACCGCCGGAAACATCGACGATGACGCCCTCGTGGACGAGTGCCACCCCGAGGCGACCGAGGGGTCGGTGGAGGAGTTCGTGTACGCCGTCGCCTTCGAGGGTTCCGCGGCCACGCTCTACATCGGCGAAGATGTCTTCGCGCTCGGCACCATCACCGGCTGCGATCTGACCTACTCCACCGTCACAATCGGCGAGGAAACGGAGCAGGACGGCGTGGTGAAGTGGCAGCTCTTCGGGACAGCCGCCATCGACTCCATCGCGGATGGGGCGTGCGTGGAAGGAGACGGGAGCTGGGCCGGCAGCGAGTACTTCGAGATCGTGAACTCCGAAGACGAGACGCTCGAGCCCGGCTGCCAGTACGAGATGAGGACCGAGGGCACGCTCGCCTCGTCGGACGCATGACGGAGCCCGGTTCCGGGCCCGATTCGCTCGGGGCCCTCCGCTCGCTCATCCAGCGACGTGTCGTCGGCAAGCCCGAGGTGATCGAGCTCGCCCTGATGTGCGTGCTGGCCGGCGGCCACCTGCTGCTGGAGGATGTGCCCGGCGTCGGGAAGACCACGCTCGGCCTCACCATCGCGCGGGCACTGGGCGGGCGCTTCAAGCGCGTGCAGTTCACCTCCGATCTCCTCCCGTCCGACATCCTCGGCGCCACCATCCTCGACCCGCGCACCGGCGCCTTCACGTTCCGGCACGGGCCGATCTTCGCGAACGTCGTGCTGGCGGACGAGATCAACCGCACGACCCCGCGCACCCAGTCCGCGCTGCTCGAAGCGATGAACGAGGGGCAGGTGAGCGTGGACGGGGAGACGATGAGGCTCCCCGATCCCTTCCTGGTCATCGCGACGCAGAACCCGCACGAGTACCAGGGGACGTGGCCCCTGCCTGACTCCCAGCTGGATCGCTTCCTCGTGAGGACGTCCATGGGCTACCCCTCGCGGGAGTCCGAACGCGCCATCCTGCGCGGCGAAGCCAAGTTTTTTGACGAGGACCGCCCAATCAGCGCCGCCGCGCTCGCCGCGCTCCGCGCCGAAGTGGCGCAGGTGCGCGTGCACACCGAGCTCGAGGACTACGTGCTCGATCTCGTGGCGGCCACCCGCGCATCGCCCGCGCTCGCGCGCGGCGTGTCCATTCGGGGGGCCGAGGCCCTCCTCCGCGCCGCGCGTGCGTTCGCGCGGCTCCGCGGCCGGGAGTGGGTCGTGCCGGAGGACGTCCGGGAGCTCGCCGTGCCGGTCCTCGCGCACCGGGTGCTCCCGCGCGCGGAGACGGGTGATGACGCCGGCGCGGCCGCGATCCGCGGCATCCTCGCCGGGTTGACGCCGCCCGTCTGATGGCGCGTATCCGTCCTCCCGACAGCTGGAACGCCGTGTTGCCGACGCTCGCGGGCGTCTGGTACATGCTCGTCCTGATCGGCCTCACCATCGGCGCCGTGAACACCGGCAACAACCTGGTGTATGTCGTCCTGGCGGCGCTGCTCGCGGTGCTGGTGGTGAACAACGTGCTGGCGGAGTGGAACCTGCGGGCGCTGATCGTCCGCCGCGCGCTTCCCGCCGAGCTGTTCGCGGGGGAGCCCGCGACCGGCCGCCTCGTGCTCGAGAACCCCCGCCGGTTCGGCGGCGCCTGGCGGGTCGAGGTCGAGGAACGCGACGGCGGCCGCGCGCACGTGCGGTTCGGACGCGTCGCCGCGGGAGCGACCGGCGAGGAGCCCGCGACCTGGACGTTTCCGGCCCGTGGCGAGGCGCGCTTCTCCCGTGTCCGCATCGCGTCGCGCTTTCCGTTCGGTCTCATCCGCCGCTGGCGCGACCTCGAGGTGCCCGGCGTCCTCCTCGTGTACCCGAAGCCCGAGCGGGGCAACGCCGCGGACGGCGGCATGGGGATCGGCGACGCGACGGCGATCCGCGCGAGCCGCGAGGGAGTGGGGGAGCTCGTCGGGATGCGTGCGTACGCGCCGGGCGATCCGGTTCGTCGCATCCACTGGCCGACCAGCGCGCGCTCGAACGTACCGATGGTGACGCTCCGCGCGGCGGAGGGGGGCGGCGACGTGGTCGTGCGGCTCGGCCCCGCGGGAGAGGGCTCGATCCGCCGCGCCTGTGGCGAGGTGCTGCTGCACACCCGCCGCGGGGACGCCGTGGGGCTCGACATCGGAGACGATCGCATCGCGCCGCGCACGGGCGCCGCGCACCGTCGGCGGCTGCTCACGGCCCTGGCGCTCCTCCCGGCGCGGGGGAACGGATGAGGGAGGAGCGCCACGGGCGGCCGGGGGGGTGGGCGCTCGGGGGCGTCATGGTGGCCGGCCTCGGCTCGCTCGCGCTCTCGGGGGGCCCGAGCCTCGTGCTCGGCGTGGTGGCGGTCGCGGCGATCCTGGCGCCCGCGCCGCGGCTGGGGCCGATCGCCTGGGCGATCCTCCACGGCGTGATCCTCACGGTCACCGGGGTCACCGCGCTCCTCGGTCCGCCCACCTTCGCCTTCGCGATCCTCGTCGCGTGGCTGCTCGCGCACCGGACATGGACCGGCCGCTCGGGGGACGACCTTCGCGTGGCGCTGCTCCTGGCGACCCTCCTCCTCCTCCTCGGCGCGGTGTCGACCGAGTCGATCCTGCTGGCGCCACTTTTCGTGCTGTACGCCGGGCTGCTCCCGGTCGCGCTGCTCCGGGCCGAGCTCCTGGACACCGGCGAGGGCTCTCCCCGCGGGCTGGAGGCGCTCGTAGGGGTGGGCGCGGCCGTCCTCACCGCCACCTTGTTCGTCGTGCTTCCCCGCCTGGACGGTGGCTACCTGGGCCGGAGCCAGGGGCTCGGCGCGCGCTTTCCCGGGAGCGTGACGCTCGGGGCCGGGGGCCTCACCAGTGACGACGGCGCGGAGGTGATGCGCGTGCGCGTGACCGATCCGTCGGGGTTTCCCGTGCCCGGGCCGTTCCACCTCCGCGGGCGGGCGCTCGATCGCTTCGACGGCGTCCGCTGGAACGTCGCCACCCCCGTCGAGCGCATCCCCACCGTCGCCTGGACGCACCGATCCGAAGTGGAGCTCGAGCCGCTCGGCGGGGACGAGCTGTTCGCCGTGCCGGACATCCTGCGGATCGAGGGGATCGGGGCGCGCCCGCAGCCGGGCGGCGTGTTCACGGCGCGCTCCCCCACCCGCGTCGCGAAGTACCGCGCCTACTCGCGGATGGTGCCGCTCGCCGCCGTCGACACCACGGACGTGGGGCCCTGGCTCCAGCTCCCCGAGGTCGACCCGCGCATGCGCCCCCTCGCGTGGACCGTGGCCCCCGACGAGGCCGATCCCGCCGTGGTCGCACAGGCGCTGTCCGACTGGCTCATGGCCACGTACACCTACGTGGACGCGCCCCCGGCCCCCGTCGGAGACCCGCTCGCCTGGTTCCTCTTCGAGTCGCACGCCGGCCACTGCGAGTACTTCGCGAGCGCCCTCGTCATCCTGCTGCGCGAGCGCGGCATCCCCGCGCGGCTCGCGACGGGCTTCTACACCGACGAGCTCGGCGCGGACGGGCGCATGGTGGTGCGCCGCGGAAACGCGCACGCCTGGGTGGAGGTGCGCACGGACGCGGGCTGGGCGACGCTCGATCCCACTCCGGCGAGCGGCATGCCCGCGGTCGACACGAACAGCCTCCGGGCGCGTCTCGATGTGCTGCTCGCCGCCTGGTACGGCGACGTGGTCGAGTACGACATGAACGCCCAGTTCGGCGCCTTCGGGGCGATCGGCAAGCGGGTCTTGTTCGCCAGCGAGAACGCGGACGAGAGCCCCATCCGCATGGGGGTCGTCGGCATCGTGTTCGTGGTGGGGGGCCTGTTCATGGCGCTGATCGTCTTCCGGGCGGGGCTGGCGCGCCTCGGCAACCCGCCGTCGGGCGGCCCGCGACGCGATCCGTTCGCGCGCCTCTGCGCGGACGCGCGGACGATCGTGCGCCGAAAGGGCTGGGCCCTCCCCCCCGAGCTGCCGCCCGCCGCCGCCGCGGAGTGGCTCCGCGCGCACGTCGGCGATGCCGCGGCGCCGCTCGAGCGCATCGCCGAGCTCACCTACCGATCCCGCTACGGTGGCGTCCCTGCCGCACAGCTCATCGCGGAGGCGAAGGGCTGCCTGCGTCCCCTGCGTCGGATCCCCCGACCGGATCGCGCGGGCGTGATCGCGAGGTAGGAGGCTCGGGCTGGTTGACGGCGCGCCTCTCCGGGACATAGCAGTGCCCCCCGCAGGAGATCCCATGCTCGCCGCGCTCTCCGGATTGCCGCTCGGCGATGTGCTCCGCCGCACCGCCGCCACGCACCCCGATCGCCCCGCCCTCCTCGGGGAGCACCGCAGCCTCACCTGGCGCGAGCTCGACGACGAGGTGGACCGCGTGGCCGTGGCCTGGGAGGACGCCGGCATCGGCCCCGGGACGGTCATCGCGTTCATGCTCGACAAGCGGCCCGAGGTGGTGGTCGGCTTCCTCGCCTGTGCCCGTGTCGGCGCCATCTTCGTCCCGGTGAACCACAAGCTCCAGCCCGAGCAGGTCGAAGACCAGTTCGAGGTGGCCGGCGTGACGGCGTTGGTGTGGGAGCCGGCGCACCAGGCGTTGGCGGATCGGCTCGCGCGCGGGGTGCGATGGTCCATCCGGGTCGACCAGCTGGATCCTGGGCGCGACGCCTCGGGGAGACGCCCGTCGTTCGTCGCGACCGCGGATACGCCCTGCTACTACAACTACACGAGCGGCTCGACGGGGCGCCCCAAGGGCGCGATCACCACGTCGCGCAACATCCTCGTCAACGCCGTCGCCACGGCGGAGGGGCTCGGGTTCGCCGAGGACGACGTGTACCTGGGCATGTTCTCGGTGTTCGCGCACCCGCACGAGCTGTTCCACCGGTCCATCCTCTACGGCGGTGCCTTCGTCGTGGTCGACTCGTTGAGCCCGCGCCACATCGCCGAGACCATCCAGCGCTTCCGCGTCACCTGGATGATGGCGGTCCCGAGCTTCTACGAGATGCTCCTCGACTTCCGGGGCTCGCGGCAGGAAGGGGCCCAGATCGACCTGGGATCGCTCCGGGTGCTCGAGGCCGGCGGGGCCTATGTTTCGCCCGCCGCGCTCGAGCGGATGGAGCGGGCGTTCACCGCGCGCTTCTTGCCGGTGTGGGGGAGCACGGAGACCACGGGGGTCGGCATCGGCATGCTGGCGGGCGCTTCGCGGCGCCCGGGCTCCACGGGCAAGCCCATCCCCGGGTACACCATGCGCGTCGTGGGTGAGGATGGCGCCGACGTGGCCGCCGGGACCGTCGGCGAGCTGTGGGTGCGCGGGGAGGCCGTCGCGCACGGCTACGTCAACCAACCCGAGGAGACAGCGGCGCAGTTCCAGGACGGGTGGTACGCCACGCGCGACCTGGTCTACACCGACGCCGACGGGTTCGTGTACTTCTCCGGCCGCCGGAGCGAGATGCTCAAGATCGGCGGCATCCGCGTGTTTCCGCTGGAGATCGAGCAGGTGGTGGCGCTACATCCCGAGGTGCGGAACGTGGTGGTCGTGCGCGCGGAAGAGCGGCTTCGCGGGGAGGTCGCCCGCGCGATCGTGCAGGTGGAACCGGGCTCGACGCTCACGGTGCGCGCGCTGCAACGCTGGTGTCGGGACCGGCTCGCGTCCTACAAGGTGCCCCGGATCGTCGAATTCTGGCGCGCGATCCCGACGCTCCCGAACGGGAAGATCGACAAGAAGGCGGTCGTGGTGGTGCCCGTCGACGCCGCGCGGGACGAGCGATGAGGGCATCCGCGCGGGCGTCGCTCATGGTGAAGGATCTCGGGGGGTTGTTCCTCTACTACCCGGGCCAGGCCCTGGTGAACCGGGTGCCCCGCGGCGCGCTGGTCGGGGCGGCGGCGCTCGGGGGAGGGGTCGTGCGTCGGCTCGGCGACGCCGACATGCGCGACGAGCTCACGCGCATCTACCCACCGTCGGGTGGGCGAACGATGCCGCGTCCCGCCGACGAAATCCTGGCCGATGCATATCGCCTCACGATGTTCAACGAGTTGGAGGTGCTCAAGTACCCCTGGTTGGATCCCACCACGATCGACAGCACGTGTGTCATCGAGGGCCGCGAACACTTGGATGCCGCGCGCGCTCGCGGCAAGGGCGCCATCGTGTTGATCGGGCACTTCGGCGCGAACCAGATGATCATGCCGGCGCTCGGGCACGTCGGATACCCGATGAGCCAACTCTCGGCGCCGCCTCCGGTGTGGGCGGAGATCCTGAAGGACACCCGCACCACCCCGCTCTGGCGCAAGATCCTGGCCCGACGGTGGGAGCTGGAGAAGCGCCTCCCGGTGAACCACATCAACGTGTTCCGCTTCCTGCGCCCGGCCTTCGAGTGCCTCGGTCGGAACGAGGTGCTCGGCCTCGCGTTCGACGGGGGCGGCGGAAAGAAATGGGTGGAGGTCGATTTTCTGGGACGCCGCGCAAACCTCTCCGTCCAACCCGCCCAGATCTGGAAGAAGACCGGCGCGGCGCTGCTCCCGACCTACGTGATCCGGGCGCCCGGGGAGGCGCGCCACCGGGTCGTGATCACCGAGGAGCTACCGTGGCAAGGCACGGTGGAGAAGAGCTACCAGGCCTTCGTCGACCGCTTCGAGACCTGGGTGTACCGATGGCCGGAGCAGTACCTGCACTTCCTCGCGATGCGGCGCAAGGTGCGCGCGACGGACGTGACCCCGTTCTTCCAGGATTATCCGCCGGCGCTCGGGCAGCTCTCCCCGGCTGAAGCGGAAGAGAGGCTCAAGCGCGCGGGGGAGTGGCGGGACACTGGGGAGTAGGCCCGAGGCGGCCGGCGCGGCACGATCATCCGGCGCCGGGCCCGCCGGTGTACCCCCGGTCGTTGCGGGAGCCGTCGAGGTCGTTCCAGGCGCGGTAGCCGGGCGGGCCCTCGCCGTTCTGAGGGCCGCTGTCCAACGCGGGGGACGCGGGGTCGAGCGTGAGCACGTCGTTCTCCGCGTTGCCGTCGTCGGACCAGGTGGTGAAGAGCGGGTCCGCGACGAGGTTCCCACCGGCCTCCCACGCGTCGCCGACCGACAGGTCCTCGCCCGCGTTGCCATACGCAAGGGTGTAGACCACGGAGGGGCCCGAGTCGTCCGACGCCCACACGCCGTTGGAGCCGCCCGACCACGCGACGATGTTCGAGGCGACGTAGAGCGACGCCCCGAAGTCCGTCCGGACGTAGAGCCCCCCGCCGTACCCGCCCGCGTCGTTCCCCACGATCGTGTTGTTGGCGACCACGAGGCCGGTCGGCACCCCGGTCACCGCGACGCCGCCCCCTTCCTCGGCGGCCCGGTTCCCCACCACGAGGAGGTTGCGGAGGGTGCCGGTCGCGCCCTGCTCGGTGTACACGGCGCCGCCTCGGGCGCCGGCGTAGTTGCCCTGGAACAGCGCGCCGTCGAGGCTGCCGGTGCCGCCGCGAAGGACCACGCCGCCCCCCGACTCTCCGCTCGTGTTGTCGAGGATCGACGAGCCGTGCAGGGTGAGCGTGGACTCGTGCGCGAGGACGGCGCCGCCCGAGCGCGCCGCGTTCCACCCCCAGTCGCTCCCGTTGTCGGTGACCGTGCTCTCGGACGCGTAGAGCGCGCCCCCGTCGTCCTCCGCGGTGTTGCCCTCGAGGGTGCACCCGTTCAGCGTCAGCGTGCCGCTCTCCACCGCGATGGCGCCGCCGTCGTCCGTGGTGGCGTTGCTGACCAGGCGCACGTCGGAGAGGGTGGCCGTACCGCCGTTGACATAGACGGCGCCGCCGTCTCCGAGGGTGCCGAGCGCGCCGGTCAGCGTGAGCGTCTCGAGGGTGAGCCGACCCGTGGCGCCGACCGCGAACGCGCGCGCGCCCGGGGGCGGGGTGATCTCGACATCCGACGCGTCGGTGACGGCGCCGCGGACGGTGAGGGGCCCGCGGTCGACCGAGACGTTCGCCGTGTGGGTGCCGGGGAGCAGCACGACGGTGTGGCACACCGCGTCCACCGCCACGAGCGCGGCGGCGATCGTGGGAAAGGGCGCGGCCGCCGTGCCGTCCGCGTCGTCGCCGCCGGGGTCCACGCTCGCGTCGACCAGGAGCGGAAACGCGCCGGCGTTGGTGTCGTCGCAGTCTCCGCCGGCGTCGCACGGAGAGTGCCCATCGCCGTCGAGGTCCAGGTCATCGACGGTGCCGGAGCAGTTGTTGTCGACGCCGTCACAGGTCTCGGCCGCGGCGGGGTGTACGCCGGCGGCGGCGTCATCGCAGTCGCCGTCCACCTCGGAGACCCCGTCGCCATCGTCGTCGATGGCGGGGTCGGTCGGAGGGGCCGAGTCGTCGGGGGCCCCGGTGTCGACCGGCTCGGCGGAGTCGACGATCCCGTTCCCGCCGGCCATCGCGGCGAGCGGTACCTGCAGGACGGGGTGGTCCGGATCGTTGGTGCGGATCTCGAGCTGCGTGGTCGATGCGCCCTCGACGTTCGGCGCGAACGCGACCTCGATGCGGGAGGTCGCGCCCGCGAACAGGTCGGCCGTGTCGGCGCTCACGAGGGACCACGCGAAGGTCGAGCCGTTGGCCAGGCTGATGCCGTTGAACGTCGCGATGCCGGGCCCCTGGTTGATGATCGTCAGCTCCGCGGTGGCCACCTCGCCGACGGCGACGGTGCCGAGGTCGACGGAGGTGGGCGACACCTCCACCGAGGGGAGGTCGCCGGTGTCGTTGCACCCCGCCAACACGAGCAGGGAGAGACGGCGGAGCAGGGGCATGACGTCTCCAGGGTGCGCGGAACATAGTGTAGGTCGATGTCAACGTCGAGCCAATGCACACGCTGTTTCGAACGGATAACCTCGCTTGTATTGGTGTGTCAGAGGTTTGGCCGCGACGCGCAGGCCCAGCTCGACGCCCCGCGCGACAGCCGTTCCCCACCGCGCTAGAAGGCCGCCAAAGAGGTAGACATGGCGACGTTGATCGACGGCAAGGACGGGCTGCTCTCCCTGAGCGGAACCCAGCTCGGAAGCTCGGAATGGACCACGATGACCTTCGAGCGGATCGTCGCGTTCGCGGGCGCCACCGGGGACCACCAGTGGATCCACGTGGATCGCGAGCGCATCGCCAAGGAGTCCCCGTACGGCGCGCCCATCGCGCACGGCTACCTCACCCTGGCGCTCGTGGCGGGGAACTTCTTCGACGTGCTCGAGCTCCGCGGGTTCGCGATGATCATCAACTACGGCGCCAACAAGGTGCGCTTTCCCTCGCCGCTCAAGGAGGGGGACCGCTATCGCCTCTCTCTCGCCCTGGGGGACGTGAAGGAGGCCGGCGCGTGGTACGAGGCGGTCTTCCTCGCCACGATCGAGATCGAGGGTGGCAAGAAGCCGGCCTGCGTGGCGGAGTGCGTGTACCGGCTTCAACCCGCGGCGTAGCCGGCGGACGAGCTGGCGATCCAGCGATCTAGAAGTCGTCCTTCTTGATCGCCTTCGTCATGTCCTTGATGTACGTCGGCACGATGCTGAACCAATAGTTGCGATATCCGCTGCCGCTCGGCTTCTCACACAGCCGCTCGGTGGAGATGATGGTCTTCTTCTCGAGCTCGAAGAAGGTCGGCCACGCGCAGACCTCCTTGTCGGGCGCCGAGAACCGATCCATCACGAAGACGAAGCCGACCCCTTTCTTGGTCTTGACCTTGTACTTCTTGACCATCTCCTGGATGACGGTCTGGTTCAGCTCGACCGGGGTGTTCTTGGCGTCGTAGACCGACTCGAAGAACACGTCCCCCTTGCGTTGGGTCTGCCCGGCCGGGGTGGGGAGGTCGACGAGGATCTCGCGCTGGAGCGCCTCCTCGATGTGCTCCACGTGGGCGTTCACCGCCATGGCGTTCCAGTCGGCGATGAGCTGGTCCCACGCGTCCTTGGGCTTCTTGAAGCGGGTCACCACGTCACCGAGCCCGCCGCCCGGATCCCAGAACACGCGCTCCTCGGGATCCTCGAAGGTCTCGGGCGTGAAGATGCGCACGCGCGAGAAATCCAGACCTAACCAGACCATCTCGGGCGCGGCCTGGAGCTGGCTCGTGAGCTGACCGGCTGAGGCGTCGGGCGAGGAGGCCACGAGCGCGAGGACGAATGCTGAGAGGAACCACATGGGAGGCGGATCTCCGCGGGGCCCGGACACCGGGCCGTTCGAGGGCGCGCGACGATAGCCCGGCTTGCGCCGATCGGCGACAGTTAGACGCTCCCTCGGATGTCTCTACCTTTGCTCGAGGGGAGGAATCATGGCCGAACAGAAGGTTCTCGAGCGCCCGGCGCAGCACCAGGCGCCGCCCGGCAAGGAGCGCGCGATGACCCCGGAGCCCGTGGCGCGTCGGAGGCGCCGGCCCAGCGGCAAGCTCGAGGGAAAGGTCGCGATCGTCACCGGCGGCGACAGCGGGATCGGCCGCGCCGTCTCGGTGATGTTCGCGGAGGAGGGGGCCGACGTGGTGATCGTGTACCGCCAGTCCCACGAGGACGCGGCGGAGACCCGGCGGATGGTGGAGGGTGAGGGCCGGAGGTGCGTCACGATTGCGGGCGACCTCGGAGATCCGGCGTTCTCCAGCCAGATCGTGGATCGCACGATGGCCGAGCTCGGGCGCCTGGACATCCTCGTGAACAACGCGGCCGAGCAGCACGTGGTGGAGGATCCGGAGGACATCCCCACCGAGCAGATGGAACGCACGTTCCGCACGAACATCTTCTCGATGTTCTACCTGACGAAGGTGGCGCTCCCCCACATGCGGTGCGGCGCCGCCATCATCAACACGACCTCGATCACCGCGTGGCGCGGCAGCGAGCACCTGCTCGACTATTCCGCGACCAAGGGCGCGATCGTGTCGTTCACGCGGTCCCTCGCGCGCATGGTGGCCGATCGTGGCATCCGCGTGAACGGCGTGGCGCCCGGCCCGATCTGGACGCCGCTCATCCCCTCGTCGTTTCCGAAGGAGGCCATCCCGGACTTCGGGAAGAACACGCTCCTGGGGCGCCCGGGCGAGCCCGCCGAGGTCGCGCCCTGCTACGTGTTCCTCGCCTCCGAGGACGCCTCGTACATGACGGGGCAGTTTCTTCATCCGAACGGCGGCGAGATCGCGGGGACGTAGGCGCCATCGGCCTCGGGGGAGGTTTCAGCCCGTGTCGACCGCGTCCAGCCGCTCGCGGAAGAACGAGAACGAGCGCGGCTCTCCGTCGCGCTCGACCTCGAGGACCACGCGGCTCCCTTCGCGCCCGGTCCCGAGCGTGATGAACGCGTCATCCGAGAGGCCCGCGGTGGCCTTGCCGTCGATCGACGTGATGATGTCCCCCACCTCGAGGCCGGCCTCCTCGGCGGGGGTGCCGGGGTGGATCATGTTCACGCGGGCGCCTCGCGCGCGCATCCGGAACGCGATCCCCATGCCCGCGATGGGCGCGTCATCGACTACGAGATCGACCTCGCGCGCGTCGAACGCGCTCACGACGACCGGCTCGCTGCGCCGGGTGAGGATGCCGTCCTGATACAGGGCGCGCACGCTGCACGTGGCGGTCTGCGAATAGCCGACGAAGGTGCCGCTGTCGGATGTTCGGGCGCGGTGGCCGCACACGTACACGCTCGTGTCGACGAGGGGCTGCCCGTCGAGGTTCTGGACCGTGCCGCTCACGCGCCACCCCTCCGCGCCGAGGCGGCAGGTCTCCACGTCTCCGGCCTCCGCATCGAGCCGGCCGAGCTGGACGGCGGTGGACTCGTCGGCACGCCAGTACACGCTCCAGGTCCCGGGAGGAAGGCGCAGGGACAGGTCACTGCCGCTCGACAGCACTTCTCCCTCCGCCATCGCCACCAGGGTTCCGGGCGTGCCTTCGCCGTCGAACTCGCAGCGTACGACCGCGTCATTGTCGTCCTCGCGCGTGACGCGGCGCTCGTCGGCCTCGGGGAGGTCGCGCCCGGCGAGCACCTGCGGCACCTTCCTCCCACCGAACGTGCGCGTCAGGGGGCTCTTCTTCACGGTGGCCGCGAGCCACAGGCCGAAGGTCAGCCCCAGCGCCACGATCGCGATCAGGACCCATGCCCGTCGCGAGCGTGGCCGCGTGCTGAGGGGCTCGCTCATGCCCCGCTGCGACCCGCGCGCAGGCGGGCGGCGGGCACGGACGTCGGGACACGGCGATCGGTCATCGGGGCTCCCTCGGCAGCGAACTATAGCGGCTCGACCTCGTAGAGCACCATGCCCGGGTTCTCGCGCTGGGCGTATTGCAGGGGCCAGACGCTCTCCGAGAGCACGACGGGGCGACCGTGGCGATCCTCGACGACGTTGTAGTCGCGGCGCGCCAACATCCACGCGAGGCCCTTGGGATCGCCGCCGATCCAGCGGGCGAAGCGGTAGGGGCTCGGGTCGAGCACGGCCTTGACGTTGTACTCGGTCTCCAACCGGGAGAGGAGCACCTCGAACTGGAGCTGCCCGACCGCGCCGAGGTAGGGGTCCTGCTCGCCGATGTCGGGGCGGATGAAGAGCTGGATCGCGCCCTCCTGGGAGAGCTGCGTGAGCCCCGCCACGAGGTGCTTGCGCTTGAGCGGGTCCTTCAGCTTCACGCGGCCGAAGTGCTCCGGCGCGAAGCGCGGGATGCCCTCGTAGGCGATCGGCTCGCCGACGTAGAGCGTGTCCCCGATGCGGAGCTGCCCCGGATCGAAGAGGCCCACCACGTCGCCGGGCCACGCCTCTTCGACGAGCACGCGCTCCTGGGCGAGGAAGCTGTGGGGCTTGGAGAGCCGAACGGTGTCGCCGGTGCGCTGGAGCTTCACGTCCATCCCGCGCACGAAGCGCCCGGACTGGACGCGGAGAAACGCCACGCGGTCACGATGCCGCGGGTTCATGTTCGCCTGGATCTTGAAGATGAAGCCGGTGAAGCTGTCGTCTTCGGGTTGGCGCGGGGTGCCGGTGCAGGCACGCGGGCGCGGGCCCGGCGCCATGTCGACCATGGCCTCGAGGAAGGGCTGGACGCCGAAGTTCGTCATGGCCGAGCCGAAGAACACCGGCGTCTGCTTGCCGGCCAGGAACTTCTCGCGGTCGTACGTCTCTCCGGCGCCGTTCAGGAGATCGAGCTCCTCGATCAGCTGCGTTCCCAGCTTCTCGGGGAGGTCCTCCGGGCGGATCCGCTCCTGCTCGACCAGGTCGACGCCGCGGTTGCCGCCGCTGAAGCGGAGCACGTCCCCCGTGCTGCGCTCGGCGACCCCCACGAACTCCTTGCCGCTGCCGACGGGCCAATTGACCGCGGCGCACTGGATGCCGAGCGCGGCGCCCACGTCGTCGAGGAGCTGGAGGGGCTCGATGCCCTCGCGGTCGCACTTGTTGATGAGCGTGAGCACGGGGATGCCGCGCAGGCGGCACACGTCGAACAGCTTGCGGGTGCGCTCCTCGACGCCCTTCGCGTTGTCGATGAGCATCACCGCGCAGTCGACGGCGGCGAGCACCCGGTAGGTGTCCTCGGAGAAGTCGGCGTGGCCCGGCGTATCGAGCAGGTTCAGCCGCTTGCCCCGGTAGTCGAACTGGAGCACGGAGGAGGTGATCGAGATGCCGCGCTCCTTCTCCATCGCCATCCAGTCGGACACCGCGTGTCGGCTGGCTTTTCGCGACTTGACCGCGCCCGCCATGTGGATCGCGCCGCCGTAGAGGAGCAGCTTCTCCGTGAGGGTGGTCTTCCCGGCGTCCGGGTGGGAGATGATCGCGAACGTGCGGCGGCGGGCCGCCTCGGTGGCGAGGGTGGAGGCGGCCGACGCGTCGGCGTGGCTCGCATCGGGAGGAAGAGTGTCCATTGTGCGCCGGGCTAACCGGTAAGGGGGGGCGCGGCGCCCCCGAACCGGGCATCAGCCGATTAGGAGGGGGGCGATGCGTCCGCCCTTCCGCCCGCTCGCCCGGTTCGGCCTCTTGACCGGCGCCGCCGCGGGCGCGGTCGAGGTCGCCTTGCGCGCCAGCCCGCGTCAGGGGCTCGGCGCGGCCGAGGTCGCCACCTGGCTCGGGGCCTCGATCGGCCTCGGCACCGCCTTCGGTCTCGCCCTCGCGGTGGCCGCCTGGATCGTGGGCCGTCGTAGCTACGGGCTCGTGGTGGCGGGGATCCTGGGCCTGCACGCGGCGGTCAACTACCGCTTCGAGTGGGTTCTCAACGAGTTCGTACGGGACCCCCGCGTCTGGGGCGGCATCGGCGCCTCGCTCCTCCTGTCGCTCCTCGTGGGGCTCGGCTCCGACCGCTGGCTGCGCCGGGTGCTCGGCGCCTCCGGCGGGCCGCTCCGGCCGCTCCTGCGCGGCGCCGTCCTGGCCGGCGTCGGGCTCGCCTTCCTCCGCGCGAACGGCCCGGCCGGGCACGTCGGCCCGCGGCCCTCCGTGCTGGTCATCAGCCTCGACACCGCCCGGTTCGATCGCCTCTCCCCGTACGGCCACGCCATCGACACCCCGATCCTCGAGCGCCTCGCGCGGGAGGGCGTCGTGTTCGACCAGGCGATCGCCGCCGCGCCGATCACCGAGCCCAGCCACCTCTCCCTCTTCACGGGCAGGCCCCCCCTCGCGACGGGCGTCGTGAGCAACGGCACGAACCTCGGAGATCGTCCCGAGCTCCTGTGGCGCGCGCTCCAGGCGGAGGGGTTCCTGACGGCCGGCTTCGTCGCGGGGTTTCCCCTCCACGGAAAGTACGGGTGGGGGCAGGGGATGAACGTCTACGACGACGACTTCGGCGGCCTCGCCGGGCTCCAGATGCTCGGGCTGGTCAAGGCGTTCAACCAGGTGGCGCTCAAGGAGCACGCCTTGCGCGAGCGGCCGGCCGCGCGGGTGCTCGCCCGCGCCGTGCCGTGGATCGAGGCGCACCGGGACACGCAGTTCTTCGCGTTCGTGCACCTCTACGACGCCCATGGCCCCTACGATCAGCCCACCAACGCCGCGCTCGGGCCGGCTCCGACCGACGGCCCCGCGCTCGCGCTCCCGCCGTACTGGCCGGCGCCCGATCGCCGCATCACGAGCCCCGACTGGCTCGCGCGGGCCTACGACAACGAGCTGGTCGCCGTCGATGCCGCGGTGGGCCAGCTCCTCGCGGCGCTCGGCCCCCGGCTCGACGAGACGATCGTGATGGTCACCGCCGATCACGGCGAGTCGCTGACCGAGCACGACTACCTGTTCGACCACGGCGACAACCTGTACGATCCCTCGCTGCGCGTGCCCTGGATCGTGCGGTTCCCGCCCACCGCCACGGCGGGGGTGCGCGTGCCCTGCCAGGTCGGCGGCGTCGACCTGACGCCCACGGTGCTCGATCTCGTCGGGCTGGTCGACAACGTGCCCCGCGAGGGGGTTTCCCGCGTGTCCGAGCTCCGTGGGGGCCCCTGCCGCGAGCTGCCCGTGTACGCGAGCACCGTCGCCGGGCGCCTCGTGGCCGACCCGCCGACCGACCACGCCCTGCGCGGCCAGGGCCGCAAGCTCATCCTCCACCAAGGGGGCGCGACCGGTGCCGGAGGGGCCGAGCTGTACGATCTCGTCGCCGATCCGGGCGAGTCCGTGAACCTCGCGCCGAACGAGGTGTCCGACGCGATGTCCGCGCTCCTCGAGGCCCGCGTCGCCGGGGCGACGGTCACGAGCCCCGAGCTCGACACGGAGACCGCCGCGATGCTCAAGGCCCTTGGCTACACCGACGGAAGCACCGAATGACCGACGAGCTCGACTTCCCCGTCGCCCCCGAGCCAAGCGTGGTGCTCCGCGTCGCGACGATCGGCGCGGCTACGGGCGCGCTCGCGGGCGGGGTCGAGGGCCTCGGCCTCACGATCGGCGCGAAGATCGTCCTCGGCGCCGGGGCGGCCGCATCTCTCGTCGGCGCCACCGTCGTCCTCGACGCCGCGCTCGGGTTGGTGCTGGGCGTCGTCGCGGGCGCGGTGGCCGCGGTTCCGGGGCGGCGCGTCATGCACTGGAAGCGGCTGCGGGCCGGGGCCGCGCTGACGGTGCTGCTCCTCGCGTTGTTCTTCCTCGCCCCGCTCGCGCGGGAGCTCTGGGTGCTCCAGGATCGCCGCGTGCCGGCCATGGGGATGATCGCGCTCGCCACCATCGTCGCCTCGACCTTCTGGTTCAACGCGGGCTATTGGCTGCGCCGCGAGAGCATCGGCGCCGGGCCGGTCATCGGGTGGCGCGTGTACGCCCCCCTCACGGGGCTCCTGCTCGCGGGGGTGGCGGCGCTCACCAGCGGCCCGCCCCCCGGGCCGACCCGGGTCCCGACAGCGGGCTCGCGGAGCGTCGTCCTCCTCACCATCGACACGCTGCGCCGGGACCACGTCGGCGCGTACGGAAGCGTCGCGAACACGCCGGTGCTGGACAAGCTCGCGCGCGAGGGGGTGCTGTTCGAGGACGCGATCACCCCGACCCCCGAGACAGCCCCGTCCCACGCCTCGATGCTGACCGGGCGCCACCCCGCCGAGCACCGGGTCATCGCGAACGGAATCCCGCTGAAGAACGGCTACCTGACGGCCACCGAGCAGCTCGCCATCTCCGGGTACCGCACGGGCGCCTTCGTCTCGTCGTTCGCCGCGGGCAGCACCACCGGCTTCGGCCAGGGTTTTCAGGTCTACGACGACGAGTTCTCCCCGCTCGTGCGCGGGCTCGGCCGCGCGCGCGTCGCCCGGCTCGGGCTGCCGCTGCTCCTGCGCTTCGGCAACCCCGCGGCCTTCCCCTGGCTGCTCGAGCGCAAGGCGCCGGACACCATCGGGCAGGCGCTCTCCTGGGTCGGCGGGGGCGAGGGGCCCTTCTTCTTGTGGGTCCACCTCTTCGAGCCGCACGCACCCTACGAGGCGCGGGGGGCCGGCGTCCCGAGCGCCGCGGCGGTCGACCACCGCGCGATCCTCGCCCAGGAGCCCGGCTACGCGTACACCGCCGCGGAGGAGCTCGCCCTCCGGGACCTGTACCGCCAGGAGGTCGAGTACACCGACGCCCAGGTCGGCACGCTCCTCGAGGGGCTGAAGAGCAGCGTGGGCCTCGAAAACGTCCTGATCCTCGTGGTGGCGGACCATGGGGAGAGCCTCGGGGAGCACGGGATCAAGTTCAATCACCACGGCCTGTACGACGAGGTGCTGCGCGTGCCGCTCATCGCGTGGACACCGCCGGTCCCGGGCGAGGAGCCGAGCTTCCCCCCGGGCACCCGGGTGGCCCGCCAGGTGAACGTGGGGGATGTCGCGAACACCCTCCTCGAGTTCTCCGGCGTCCCGCTCCTCTCCGGCACCCAGTCCTTGCCCCTCCTCTCGCTCGCGCGCGGGGCGGACGTGCCCGCGCGCCCCGTGCAGCTGCTCGGCCGCGCCACCGCGTCGCTGCGGGCGGGCCAGCTCTACGGCGTCCGCGACCCCAACGGCGTCAAGTACATCGAGCGGGACGACGGCGCCGAGCTGTACGATCTGGGCGCCGATCCCGGCGAGCTGGTCGACATCTCCGTCGATCAGCCCGCGGCGGTGACCAGCGGCCAGCTCAACGTGGCGCAGCTGCGCGAGCAGGTCGGGGGCGTCGAGGCGTCGACGAGCGAGATGTTGAAGGCGCTCGGGTATCAGGATTGAGGGCGCGCCCGTCCCCTCCGCGAGTGGCGGGTCGCGGCCGATGAAGGTCCGCCCCGTCTTCGGCGCCCTGATCCTGTTCGTCGTGTTCGCGGTCCTGTTCGCGCCCGACGCCGCGACCGGGAGCGGCGTGTTCTGGCATCACGACTTCCGCCACCACCACTACCCCTGGCGAGCCTGGGCGGCGGGCGTGTGGGCGACAGGCCAGGTGCCGTGGTGGGCGGCCGGGGCCGGCAACGGCTTTCCGCTGCTCGCGGAGGGGGAGGGGGGCTTCCTCTACCCGCCCACGATGCTGCTCTTCACGCTCCTGCCCGACGGGCTCGCGCTGGACTGGAGCGTCCTCGGGCACCAGGTGCTCGCGGCCATGGGCGTGTGGGCGTTCTTGCGCGCGCGTGGCCCGTCGGGCTCGGCCGTCGGCGGCCCCACGGGGAGCGGCATGCGCGGCGCCGCGCCGATCGTGGGGGGGCTCGCCTACGCGTGGTCGGGCTTCCTCGTCTCCCACACGCTCTACCTGGGCATGCAGAACGCGGCGGCCTGGCTCGGGTGGGCGCTGCTCGGGGCGACGCCGAACGCGGATGGGAGGGGGCGCGGCTGGCTCGTCGCGCTCTCGATCGGGATGATGGGGCTCGCCGGCCACCCGCAGATCGCCGCGTTCCTGGGGCTCGGCCTCGCCGTACACGCGGCGGCGACGCTGCCGTGGCGGGCGCTCCTGCGATGGGGCGCGGCGGCGGCGCTCGGCGTCGTCATCGCATCGCCGCAGCTGATGGCGACGCTCGAGCTGGTGCGCTTCTCCGGTCGCGACGGCGGGGTGGCGCCGGACTTCGCGCGGATCGGCGCGATGCCGGTCCAGGAGCTCGTCGGCGCCGTGCTCCCGTACGCGTTCGGGTTCGACCGCCCCGCCGACATCGACCAGACCTACTACCACCGTGGCGCCGGGTACTGGGGCGGGGGGGTGAACCACTGGGAGATGTGCTTCTACCTCGGGATCCCCGTGGTGTGCCTCGCCTTTGCCGGGGCGCGGCGCGGTCGGGCCTGGGTCGTCGCCGGCCTCGTCGCCGTCGCGCTGATGCTCGGCGGCCCCGCGTGGGACCTGGTGCGGCACCTCCCCGGGTTCGACGGCTTCCGTTTTCCCGCCCGCTTCGCGCTCCTCCTCACCATGGTGGTGGCCGTGCTCGCCGCGTACGGGGTCGAGCGGCTCCGGGTGGCGCGCCGGCCCGCGATCGTCGCGACCCGCCTCCGCATGGTCGCCGCGGTGTTCCCGCTCCTCACCGGCCTGGCCTACCTCGGCCTCCACACCTTCGAGGCGCCCATCATCGACATCGGCGAGGGATACTTCCTGGCCCAGACGCGGCTGCCGCCGCTCCCCGCCGGCGCGCAGGCGTTCGATCCCGGCCCGCTCGCGAGGGCCGCGCTCCCCGCGCCCGAGCTCGAGGACGCCGCGCAGGTCGGGACAAAGGTCCGTCGCATCCTGGCCGATCTCCGCGCGAGCACGGCCCCGACCTCGCCGCGCGTGTGGATCCCGGTCCTCCTGCTCCTCGTCGCGTCGTTCGCGGTTCGGCGCCCGTGGCTCTGGGCGGCGCTGGTGGCGTTCGAGCTCTGGCGCTTCGGCCACGACTACCACCCGCGCGTGCCCGCCGCCTCGGTCGAGGTGCGTCCCGCGTGGCTCGGCGAGGGCATGACCGAGCCCGGCGGCCCGCGCCTCACCGTCCTCGACCGTCGTGTCGCACCGGCCATGGACACCGCGCTCGGCACCGCCAGCCTCGGCCTCCTCTGGGGCACGAGCGACGTGATCCTGCCGAGCCCGCTCCTGCTCGTCCGCAACGAGGCGATGTTGGCCCTCGCCGGCCTCGACGTGGGCGATCGCGGCCGCGTGAAGGTGAGCCGCTACCGCGAGAACATCGGTCTCGCCCGCCGGATGGGCGTGCGCTGGATCGCGACGGTGCACGAGATCCCCGGCCTCACGCAGCTCGTGCGCGGCCCCGTCAACGTGTACGTCGATCCCGACGCGCTTCCGCGCGTTCGCGTGGTGACGTGCGCGCGCGCCGCCACGACGGTGGACGACGCGTTCACCCGGGTGGTCGCGATGGACCCGTCGGGCGAGGTGCTCGTCGAGGGCGCCGCCGAGGATCGCGGATGCGCGGCCGATCCGCCTCGGGATGCCACCTCCACCTCGGGCGCCGGCGAAGGGCCCGACGCCGAGACTCGCGGTGCCGCCCAATCCACGCCTACCCCGAGCGCGTCGATTCCGACCCCCGCCACCGTGCTCGCGTACGGCGACCAGGAGGTGACCGTGAGCGCGGCTGGGCCCGGCACCCTGGTGCTCGCGGACACGTGGTATCCGCGATGGACGGCCACGGTCGACGGCGTCGTGACCGACATCCTGCGCGCCGATGTGAACTTTCGGGGGGTCACGCTCCCGGAAGGGGAGCACACGGTCGTGTTCCGGTTCGACGCGGGGCCCGCGGGGGTCGCGCTCTGGGTGGCGGCGGGGGTGTTGGTGCTGGTGGTCGGCGCGGGTGTGCGGAGGGGCATGCTCGGTCGGTGACCAGGAGTGGGTGACCAGGAGTGGGTGATGAGGAGAGGGCGCCGGCGTGGGATCTCCCGAGTTACCCCCCGCGCATGGAACGCTTCACCGTCTCCGAGCTCACCGGCGAGATCTCCGCCCTCCTCGGCGGCAGCTTCGACGACATCGAGGTCGAGGGCGAGATCAGCGGCATGAAGGCCCACGGGTCGGGCCACTGGTACTTCTGCCTCAAGGACGGGGATGCCGTCCTGAACGCGGCGATGTTCCGCAACGCGAACGTGCGCGTGCGCAAGCCGCCGCGCGATGGGGACCGCGTCATCGCCCGCGGCTCGATCGACGTGTATCCGCCGCGCGGGAGCTACTCGCTGGTGGTCCGCGCGCTGCAGGCCTCCGGGGAGGGCGATCTGCTGCGGAAGCTCGAGGAGCTGCGCGCGCGCCTCGCGTCGGAGGGCCTGTTCGACGCGGCCCGCAAGCGCCCGATCCCCCGCGTCCCGCGCGCGATCGGCATCGCCACGAGCCCGTCGGGCGCCGCGCTCCACGACATCGTGCGCGTGGTGCGCCAGCGCTTCCCCGCGATGCCGATCTTCCTCGCGCCCTGCCGTGTCCAGGGGGACGGCGCCGGGGCCGACATCGCCCGCGCGATCGGGCTCCTCAACCAGCACGCGCGGTCCGACGTGATCATCGTGGGGCGCGGCGGGGGCTCGGCCGAGGACCTCTGGTGCTTCAACGAAGAGGCCGTGGTGCGCGCGGTCGTCGGGAGCCGCATTCCGGTCGTGTCCGCGGTCGGCCACGAGGTCGACATCTCCCTGTCCGACCTCGCGGCGGACGTTCGTGCCGCCACCCCGTCGCACGCCGCCGAGCTGGTGACCCCCGTGCGGGACGAGCTCGCCGCCTTCGTCGACAGCCTCTCCCAGCGCCTCCGCCTCGCGATGAAGCGTCGGGTCGCGCATCAGCGGGACCGCGTGTCCCGCGTCCGCCTGCTCCACCCCCGGCAGCGGGTCGAGCGTGGCCGGATCCGGCTCGACGAGCTCGACGAGCGGCTGCGCGAGGTCGCGCTCCGCGGGCTCGTGTCGCGGCGGGCCCGGCTCGCCTCCGCCGCGCGGCACCTCGACGTGCTCTCGCCGTTGGCGGTGCTCGTACGCGGCTACGCCATCGTGACGCACGAGGGCCTGGCGTTGACCGACGCCTCCACCCTCGCCGCGGGTGACCGGATCGACGTGCGCCTCTCCAGGGGTGGAGTGGAGGCGACGGTGGCGCGGGTGTTCCTTCCGGTCGAGTGACTACGCCGGCTCGACCGTCACGTCCGTCGTGACCGACTGGGCGATGAAGCAGTTTTCGTGGGACAGGCGATGGAGCTCCGCGAGCGCCGCCGCGCTGACCGCCACCCCCTCTGCAAACCGCACCTTCGGCCGCAGGATGACGCGCGTCATCGCGAGCCGCCCCGCGGCGTTCATCTCCAGGTAGCCCTCGGCGGCGTCTTCGTAGCTGTCGACCACGAGGCGCCTCCGCGCCGCGATCGCCAGGAAGGTGAGCATGTGGCAGCTCGACAACGCGCCGACGAAGCTCTCCTCGGGGTTCACCTTGGTCGGATCGCCCTTGAACTCGACCGCGGACGACGCCGTGACGGTGACGCCGGAGCCGTACACGATCCGGTGCGAGCGATCGTAGGTGTCGTAGGCGAAGTCAGGCGTGCCGCGTGACCAGGTGAGGCTGGCGTCGTGACGGGATGGTTGGCGGGACATCGTAGGCTCCGGGATCAGAGGGGCAGATCGGCCGTTCCGCGCGGACAGACCTTCCACTCGTCGAACGAGTAGCGGACCAGGCCCGTCGCCGTGCGGAAGCGGGTCCCGCTGCCGTAGCTGCTGTCGTAGTCGTACAGGAAGTCGTCCATCCGGATGGACCAGTTGGTCGTGGCCTCGCCCGTGCTGTCGGGCGTCGAGGTGAGCGACACCCCGGACATCCGCACCAGCACGCCCTCGTAGGGCTCCCAGTCGGCGGGCACGGAGGAGAGCTCCACCACCGACGGGGTTGCGCTGCCGGTGACCCGCACGTCCGCGCCGCTGGCCACCTCGAGCTCGGTGTCCCCGTAGTACTCCGTGATGCTGCCCGTGACGGTCACGAGGTCGCCCACGCTGACCGGCGCCATCCAGCCGTCGGTGTAGACGCGGACCCCGCTCCAGAGCCCGCCGCCCACGTCCTGCACGAAGAAGGACTCGCCATCGACCGACGGGCCGCCCGTGACGATGACCCCGCTCAGGGTCACCACACCGGACACCCAGCTCCGCTGGACGTCCTCCACGGTGGCGTCGATGTCCGTATCGGTGTCGGTGTCGGTGTCCGTATCGGTGTCGGTGTCGGAGTCGGTGTCCGTATCGGAGTCGGTGTCCGAATCGGAGTCGGTGTCCGAATCGGCGTCCGAATCGGCATCCGAATCGGCGTCCGAATCCGCATCCGAATCGGCGTCTGAATCCGCATCCGAGTCAGCGTCGGTGTCCGCGTCGCCCTCGCTCTCCAGCGGCATGCACTCGTCACCGACCAGCTCTTCATCCTCGGTGCACGTGGGCGCGGCCAGACAGGCGAGCGAAGATGCGAGCGCCCCGGCGAACAGCAGGGCGAGGGGAGAACGAATCCGCATGGGCTTCCCGAGCTGCCGCTTCCTTACCCTGGGCATGCCCCGGAAACATCCGCGAACCACGATCGTTCAGCCGCCCGACAACATCCGCCACGCCGCGTTGATGTCGGCCACGCGCCGCGTCGCTTCGGCCACCGCGGCGTCCCCCTGCGCGCGATCGGGGTGCCAGGTCCGGACCAGCGCGCGCCAGGCCAGGCGGATCTCGTCGGTGGTGGCGTCGGGGGGCACCCCCAAGAGGGTGCGGGCCGCCGCGCGCGCGCCCTCGTCGGCGTCCGCGTCGAGCTCGCCCCACAGCGCGGAGATGCCGGTCGCGTCGATCCCGAGGGCGTCTCCGAGCTCGGCCACCCATCCCTGCGCCGCGGCGCCGGGCCACACGTCCCGCGTGCCGCGCATGACCCAGAGCACCACCTCGTCCACCGCGTCCCCCTCGACGTGGCGGAGCAGGCGCCGGGCGACCTTGTCGGGCGCGAGCCGCTCGAGGTCGGTGTCCCGCAGCGCGCGCAGCCATCGGCGCAGCCAGTCGAGCCCGTCGTCATCGAGCGGGTGCGCGGCGGTGAAGGTCTCGCGGATGAAGCGGATGTCGTCCCGCGTGAGCGTCCGCCCGCCGGCGCGCGCGGCCCCGACGAGCGTCATCACGACCCGCGCGGGGCCGCTCGATCCGAGGCGTCGGAGGGGGGAGGGGAGCTCGACATCGAAGTCGGCCTGGTCCGCCGCCGCGCGAACCGACTCGAGGCGTACGCGCACGGAGCCCTCGAATGCGGCGTAAGGCAGGAGGAACTCGGGCAGCTCGCACAGCTCGTCATCGGTGTCGGGCACGACGGTGGCGCTCGAATGATGCCGCCCCGCATCCACCCGCACCACCACGTCGCGGCCGTCATGTCGGCGCGCGCGCCACACGGGCGTGACGCGCACGCCGGGCCCCGAGGGGCCGAAAGCGTGGTGCCGCCAGCGGAGGCGGTTGACGACCAGCTCGCGACGCCCGGGCGCGCTCGCGGCCGCGCCCTCTCCGTCGGCGAGGTAGTGCCCGATCGCGGCGCCCACGCCGACGCCGAGCGGGCCGCCCACCATGCCGCCGAGCACGCCACCGAGCACCTTGCCGGTCCACGCCATCAGCTCGCCCCGACCCAGCCCGGCGCTGTCCATTCGGCGCTGCCGTTGGGGGTCTCCCACAGCCGGATCCGTACGACCTGCACGCCGGTGTCGGCCAGGAGGCGCTGCGCCACGCCGGCAAGCTCGGCCGCGAGCGTCTCCGCGGTGGGCGGGAGGTCCATCCAGTAGACGGGGCGCCCATGGGCGGCGTTCGACGCGGCGATGGCGGCGATGGCCGGGTCCGGATCCCCGCGCATCAGGATGGCGGTGTGGTCCCAATGATCGTCGATCCAGGTGCCGACGCGCTCCTTGACCACGCCGAAATCGATCACGCGCCCGCGATCGTCGAGGTCGGCGAGGCAGGTGATCTCGGCGGCGTAGCGGTGGCCGTGGAACGCGGCGCACTTGCTCTCGTGCCTCGGGATGCGGTGCATCGCGTCCCATTCGAGCCGGCGGGTGCAGGTGAGCAGGTTGCCATCCTTGGCAAGTATAGGTTGACGAGATTGGAGAGTCCGGCTAACCCGCGCTCATGCACGCTGCACCTACCGCCGAAGCCTCCGGCCGCGACACTGGAAGCCGCGAGAGCCTCCCCGATCATGCCAGTCACGCCGATGAGCGCGGGGTCGACATCGACCGCGTCGGGATCCGCGGCCTCTCGTGGCCGATCACGGTGTGGGACCGCAGCAACAAGATGCAGCCCACGGTCGCGACGTTCGACGCCACGGTCGCGCTCCCGGCGAGCCAGAAGGGCACGCACATGAGCCGTTTTGTCGAGGTGCTCAACGGCGTCCGCGGCGAGCTCTCGCTCAAGAACCTCCCCGGCGTGCTCGCCGAGATCCAGCGTCGCCTCGGCGCGGAAAAAGCCCAGCTCGACGTGCGCTTCCCCTACTTCATGAGCCGAAAGGCGCCGGTCAGCGGCGCCGAGTCGCTGATGGAGTACCGCGCCGCGTTCCACGCCTGTCGCGACGGTGACCGCTTCGACTTCGTGCTCGAGGTGCGCGTGCCGGTCACGACGCTCTGCCCCTGCTCCAAGGCGGTGAGCGAGCGCGGCGCCCACAACCAGCGCGGCATCGTCACGGTCGAGCTCCGCAGCGACGAGTTCGTGTGGATCGAGGATGTCGTCGAGGCCGTCGAAGCCTGCGCCTCTTCGCCGCTCTACGCGCTCCTCAAGCGGGAGGACGAGAAATACGTCACCGAGCGCGCCTACGACAACCCCGTGTTCGTCGAGGACCTGCTCCGCGAGGTCACCGTCGCCTTGCGCCCGCGCGCGACGTGGCTGCGCGTGTCGGTCGAGAACGTCGAGTCCATCCACAACCACTCCGCGTGGGCGGTGGTCGAGCACGGCGAGGCCCCCGTCCGCACCCCGGTGGAGATCGAGGGTGAGTTCTTGGGGCGGGGGGGAGCCCCCCGCAACGCCCCCCCCGCGGCGATGGACGCCGACGCGGCCTTCGGCCCGTGGCTACGGGGCCAGCGGGTCTCGCGAGGCTGGTCGCAGCAGGAGCTGGCCGACCGCGTCGGCGTGAGCCCGCCGCACCTCTCCAAGGTCGAATGCGGCGAGCGCTCGCTGCCGGCCAGCGCCTACGAGCCCCTGGGCGAGGCGCTCGGCCAGGACGCCGACGTCCTGCGGCTCCGCGCGGGGGTGGTGCCCGCGGCCGTGCTCGCGCGCATGCAGGCGGACCCCGAGGGCGCGTTGCGGTGGGCGGACGCGCGCTGAGCGATCTCGCGGCGACCGAGGCGCTCAGTCGTCATGGAGTGCCCCGCCGCCTCCCGACCGCCAGCCCCGCGATCAGGAGCCCCGCGAGCGCCCCGGACGCGCCGCCCGGCGCCGCGCACCCGCAGCCCGCCGACGCATCGGGGTCCCACCCCTCGGGATCGGCGCACGTCCCGCCGTCCTCCGCGACGCCCAGGTTGCAGACCGGGAAGTGCTCCTCGAGCCTGCGCTCGTAGTCGATGAAGCGCATCTGCGTCGTGTCGTGCATGTTTGTTTGATACAGCACGAGATCCTGGGTGGCGGACTGGGGGGTGTAGCGCATCCGCAGCCGGGTGAACCAGTAGTACATGCCGACGTGGTAGTCGGCCTCGTACCCCAGCGTGAACATGGCGTTGTCGTCGGGGATGACGCCGGTGCACGGGTCACAGCTGCCGTTTCCCCAGGAGTATTCGGTGACCCAACTCGCGCTCGCCTGCGCCGCGTAGGCCTCGTCCAGCTGCCGGTCGTAGTAGCCGGTGAGGTCCTCGCCCCCCTCCGGCTGCCACATGCAGTCGTGGTCGATCGAGGCCTCGGCGTAGTTGGCGATGGCGGTGCTGCCCTGGTCGTAGTCGGAGATCGCGTAGATGCGCAGGTCCTGCTCGCCGGGAGAGTTCAAGGTGCCGATGCGGATCGGCAGCCCGTAGGCCTCGGACATGTAGCTGAACTGCAAGGGCGAGAGCGTGGCCCCCGGCTCGATCTCCGCGTCCTCGCGCACCTGGGCGGCGAAGAAGTAGGCGCCCCCCTCGATGTACTCGCCGAGCAGGTGCTCCGATGCGTCGGGCACCGCGTAGCCGTTCGTCTGGAGCCAATCGACCAGCCCCCCGGACTCCGTGGCCGAGAGGATGGAGATGTCGTACTCGCCGACGATGTACTGGGCCTCGACCTCCACGTCGGAGTCCGCGTCGGAGTCCGCGTCGGTGTCGGTGTCGGTGTCGGCGGAACTGGCAGTGTCGGCAGAAGACGCGAAGTCCTCGCACTCGTAGTGCACCTGCCGAGGGTTCGAGTACCCACGCAACCGGTCGAATACGCTCGGAGACACCACGTGGATCGCGTCCTCCGGGAGCACCACGGGCACAGGTACCACCATGGCGAAGTCGCGCGTGTCGCCGAGGACGTCGTTCGCGACGGTGAGCGTGGTGCGGTTGCCCTGCCGCACGATCGCGACCTCGCTGGCGGCGTTCTGGGGGGCCTCGCCGTAGCTCGACACGTACGTGCCGCAGAACGCGGCGGCGTCGGACGAGGCGAAGAGGGCGATCGCGACGGCGAGGGAGGGGAGAGAGAGGGATCGGGGCACGGGATCCTCGGGGTACTGGCAAGATGCCCCCCGACCGACGCCGGCACAACCGCGGCCCGGCACAAACCATCGCGCGCTCACGCGTAGGTTTGTGCAGAACCGCGTGAGTCACTCCGCGACACACCCCATCACGTCGACGGTCCCCATCCCCACGTCGCGCCCGCCGATGGAGAGCTGGGCGTCGGTCACGCGTCGGCGGGAGGTGGAGGTGGCGGCCAGGGTCGCGGGGTCCACCACGGAGATCCACGTCGTGACCGACGAGCCGCTCTCGAAGCCGATCTCGCCGAGCTCGATCCCCGCCGCCCGCGCGATCCCGGCCATCCGCGTGGTGGTCTCCTCCTCCACGATCGCGTCGGGCAGCCGCGCCTCGAGCCGCAGCTCGACGCACGCGGTGCCGCCCGTGTCCCCGCCCGTGTCCCCGCCCGTGTCCCCGCAGGGCACGCGGCGGGAGGCGCTCCACGTCAGGGCCGTCCCCTCGGCGAAGGGCTCGTTCTTCTTGGCCACGCCGAGCTCCGAGCGGCCGACCGTGAGCTCCCGTCCGAGCCAGTGGCCGACGTGGGCGTACCAGTCCTCGCGGAGGCGCGCGGCAAGGGGCTCCGGACCGAGCGTCGCGGTGAGGAGGGGGCGCATCCGCTCGACCTGCCCGGAGGGGAGGTTCGCGGCGACCAGCGAGGAGACGAACAGCGCCTCGATCGCGCCGGCGTCGTAGGCGTCGACGCCCTTCCATCGCCCCTTTGCGTCCACGAGGTAGCGCGGCATCGCCGGTTCGAGCTGCGCGAGGAGCGCATCGAGCGCGGGGGCCCCCGGCGGCGGCGGTGGCTCCACGGTGACCGAGAGCACCTGCAGCTCGCGAGTCCCGATCGCCCACCGTTTCCCCGTGGGCGCCACCTCGGGGACCACGCGCAGCTCGGTGTGGACGGTTGCATTTTGCGGGCCACGCCGCTGTTCACGGTCCCCGGTGCATCGCATCGGAGCGGTGGCGGCGCCCGCCGACGGATCGAAGCGGAGGGAGACGGTCTCGGCGGCGGCCAGGGGGACCAGGAGCAGGAGCGACATGGCTCGAGAGTACCCCGCGCGAGGGTACTCCGGCGGCGTTCAGACGGGCGGCTCGACCACCATCCCGCTCGCGCGGAGGGCCTCTTCGAGGCCGGGACGCTCCTTCAGCCAGGCGCCCGGGCTCTTCTTTCCCTCCGCATCCGGCACGTAGACCCACTCCGACGTGATCGACGCGCTCTTGCCCCGGAACACGTGGACGGAGAGCGCGGCCTCATCGGTCTGGGCGCTGAGGAGGCGGTACTTGCCCTCCACGGTCGTAGTGGTCTCTCCGCCGGAGATCGGGAGCGTGATCATGGCGACGCGCTTCTTCCCCGGCTTCCCCTTCTCGACCTGGCCCTGCGTGCGGTCCTCCAGGTACAAGAACGTGAGATCCTGCTTCGAGAGCGCCTTCGCGCCGACGGCGGCCACGTAGTCGTAGAGGATGTCCAGCTTGCCGTCGGCCAGGATGACGCCCGCCGTCGCCACCGTTGCTCCGTTTGTCACGAGCTCGGCGCGCGCGTCCTCGAGGTGGGTCCGGACGCCCGCGACGCAGCTCTCGACGGAGTCGGGCGCGTCACATCCCACCGAGTCGGGCCACGCGTTGTGCAGCCGTTGCACGACATGGGCGGTGCCCGCCTTCACGTCGAGCGCGACCGTGGTGGTGGCGCCGTCGTAGCAGCCGGAGAGCAGGACGAGCAGGGAGACCACGGAGAGCGTGCGCATTCCCCCGTCTATCGCGCGCGCCTTGATAATAGAACCGCCGAAGAGGGGGTGAGCGTGCGGGTCCTCGTCACCGGCGGCGCCGGGTATATCGGCAGCGTGGTCGCGGAGCAGCTCGTGGCGCGCCGCGATCACGTGGTCGTCTACGACAACCTGGTCACCGGGCACCGCCGCGCCGTGCCGCCCGGCGCGCGGCTGGTCGAGGGCGACATCGGGGATGTCCCCACGCTGCGCCGGACCCTGCGGGAGGAGGGCATCGACGCGGTGGTGCACATGGCGGCCGTGTCGCTCGTGGGCGTGTCCGTGCAGGATCCCGCCGCGTACTACCGCAACAACGTCACCGCCGGGCTCGCGATGCTCGACGCCATGCTCGCCGAGGGCGTGCGGCGGATCGTGTTCTCCTCGTCCGCCTCGGTGTACGGGGAGCCCGTTCGCCAGCCGATCCAGGAAGAGGATCCGACGCGGCCAACGAGCCCGTATGGGGCGACAAAGCTCGTGTTCGAGGACATCCTCCGCTGGTACGGCGGCGCCTATGGGCTCCGCTCGGTGGGCCTGCGCTACTTCAACGCGGCGGGCGCTTCGGCGCGCGCGGGAGAGGACCACGAGCCGGAGACGCACCTGATCCCGAGGCTCCTGCAGCTCGCCCTCGGCGTTGGCGAGCCGATCGCCGTGTTCGGGCAGGACTACCCCACGCGGGACGGCACCGGGGTGCGCGACTACGTCCACGTGCTCGACCTCGCGGACGCGCACATCGCCGCGCTCGACGCCATGGTGGCGGAGACACGAGGGGGGGGCGGCGAGAGCCGCGTCTACAACCTCGGCTGTGGCGGGGAGGGCTACTCGGTGCAGGAGGTGGTCGACGCCGCGCGGAGCGTCACCGGGCACCCGATCCCGGTCACGATCGGGCCGCGCCGCTCCGGCGATCCGGCGGTGCTCGTGGCCAGCTCGGATCGCATCCGGGCGGAGCTCGGCTGGCGCCCGCGCCACCAGGACCTCGGCGCGATCATCGGCTCGGCGTGGCGGTGGGCCCTGGCGAACCCGCGCGGGTGGGACGACCGCGGCCGGTAGATCCGGGGGGCAACGCCCGCCGCCGCTACCCGGGGATCAGCGACCGTTGGTGATCTGGAGCTCGTAGTTGGCGCAGGAGAAGCTCGAGAGCCGGATCACGTGGATGTAGTAGTCGCTCGAGAGGTTGTCGCACACGTTGTAGTAGGGGCTCCCTGCTTCGCACGCGCGTGTCTCGACGGGGGCGCCGTGGCCGCCGTCCCCCACGTCTCGCGCGTAGGCCTGGTACTCCGTGTACCCGCTGCCCTCGGGGTCGGTTCCCGAGCCCGATCCGCAGTCGAGGTAGGACTCCGTGCAGCCGCCCTCGTAGACGACGAACGCGTAGTCGCTCGCGCCGTCTACCAGCTCGACGTGGAAGTTGTAGTAGTTGATGCCGGACGTGGCGCCGTCGCTCGTCTGGATCAAGTACCAATCCTCGTCTCCGGACGCGATGAGGTTGCCGACCACGGAGAGGGTGGTGGCGCCCGTGTCGGCGAGGGTCGACCAGTCGATGACGGGGCTCGTGCAGGTGTCGCCGTAGCCGGAGCTGTCCTCGTACTGGTCCCACGGGTCACACGCTTCGGTGCTGACCGTGTTCGAGATCCCGCTCGTGTTGCCCTCGGCGTCCGACGAGGTGGCGTAGAAGCTGTAGGTCAAGGCGCGCGTGAGGGTCTGCGAGAAGGTGAACAACCCCGCGCCGTTGGCGGTGGTGGTGTCGCTGCCGCTGCCGGTCGACGTGGTCCAGTACAGCGTGATCGTCGAGAAGGCCTCGCTCGTGCCGATGAGCGTGACGGTGTCCTCGTTGCGGAACGTGTCGATCGAGGTCAGGACGGGCGAATCGGGCGCGGTGTAGTCGTTGACCTCGACGGAGTCGGAGCCGATCGCGCCGTTGATGGAGCCGTCGTTCGGGGTGATGTTGCACACCCAGATGTCCGCGTTGCTGGTGTCGCTCGAGCTGACCGACGAGACCGTGATCGAGGTCGCGGTGCCGTTGTTGGTCCAGGCGTACGTGTAGGTGACCGGATCGCCGTCGGCGTCGACGCTGGCGGAGACGACGGAGCATTCGAGCGGGGCGTCATCCTCCGGGTACTCGGGCGAGATGGCCACCAGCGGGGCGGTCGGAGGGCTGTTCTGGATCTCGCGGATGCCCGACGTGACGGTCGAGCCCACGTTCGTGCCGTCCCACGGGGTGACCGTGACGGTGAGCTGGTCGGACTTGACGAAGTAGGTGCCGGACAGCGTGGGGTCGGTGGCCCCGACGATGTCGGTGCCGTTGAGCGTCCACTGGTAGCGGTACCCCTCGGGGTCCCCGTCGGAGTCGCTGAAGCCCGAGGGCACGGCGGTGAGCGTGTCATCGGTGTAGGCGGTGCCAGGCGTGATCGTGACGGACGAGAGGGTCGGGGGCGCGTTTCCGACCACGATGTCGTCGACGCCGAAGGGGCCGATGTCGAACCCGTCCGACGGGGTGGCGTTGACCTCCCACACGTCCCCGCGCGCGGTGTCGGAGGCGGGGACGGTGTTTCCGGTGTGGCCGGTGAGGGCGCCGTTCTGGTACCAGGCGAAGCTGTACGAGATCGTGTCCCCGTTGGGATCCGCCGACTCGGTCACGATGGTGGCGCGCAGCGTGTCGTCCGCGCCGGCCGGATCGGGCGTGATCTGCACCACGGGCGCCTCGGGCGGGCCGTTGACGAAGAGGGTCAGGCGGTCGACGCCGACGTTTCCGTCCGAATCCGTCACGCTGAGCAGGATCGAGTGCGTGCCGACGCTGAGCACGTTGCTCGCGAACTCGAGGTCACCCGAGGACGCGGCGCCGTTCGTGTCGAGCACGCCGTCCAGATCGCTCTCCCACGAGACGAGCAGGTCCGCGGGGGAGTCCTCGATGTCGGCCACGGTGGCGGAGAACAGGATGATGTCGCCGTCATTCACCCTGTCGCCCGTGGAAGGGGTCAGGATCTCGACCGCCGGCGCGTTGCCGGCCTCGACGATGAGCTCGATGCTGGCGGAGGCGGTCTGGCCACCCGGATCCGTGGCCGTGATGCTCACGGTCGCCGCACCAGGCGAGAAGACGTAGTCGCACGTCGAGATGCCCGTGAGGTCGAAGACGGCGGTCTCACAGACCTGCCCGCCGTTCACTGCCCACAGCACGTCGATCAGGTTCAGAGAGTCTTCATACGACTCGTCGATGACGCGGCCAGAGAGCACAACGGATACGTCTGCGTCGATGATCGTCCCGTCAAGCGGGTTTTCGATCGCGACGACGGGCGGCTCGACGTACTTCGACAGGGTCGTGTCGCCGCAGGCGGCGAGGAAGTACGGGCTGGCGAGGAGGAGAACGGTGGGGAGCGCGCGGATGGGACACCTCTGGCGCTTCGTGGGCGGCGGGAGCAGTATAGCGGGCATCGTGCTGTTCTTGGGCTTCCTCGTCGCGCCGAATGCGTTTGCTGCTTTTCCCGAGGGGGGGACGGGCGCCTTGGCGGCCACGGGGGAGCCCCTCGAGGACGCCGCTGGGAGCGTGGTCGTCGTCGGGGTGGAGGTGCATCCCGAGTACGAACGGTACGCGTTGCGGCTGGATGATGGGCGCGTGGCCGTGGCGGAGCTGACGACGGGCGCGGGCGGGCTCTGCGACGTGGGAGGCCTCACGATCTTTCCGCGCGCGGACCTCTCCGGAGTGAACCAGACCACCGGGATGAGCGCGCTCTGCGAGCGCCTCGCGGCGCGTCGGCCCTCGCTCCGCGCGCGTGCGGGAGCGGAAAAAGCGGCCCCCGGGTCGGATGGCGGGGTGTCGGTGGCGCGCTCGCCCGGCCTCGCCGAGCTCGGGGGCCCCATGGGCTGGACCCCCATCCATCTCGCGCTCGGGCTGCTCGCGGTGCTGGCGCTGCCCCGCCTGCGACTCGACCGGATGTTGCTCGGCGTCACCGCCGCGTCGCTGCTCGTACGCGTGTGGGCAGCCCCGCGGGGCATCACCAACGGCGCCCTCGCCGGCTATGAAAAGCTGCTGCTGGCCCGGGGAGGCGTGCTCGAGGCCCCGTACGGGCAGGGATGGGGCGCGATCATGGGGCTCTTCCCCGGTTGGCCCGACAGCGTGTTCCTCGTCGACTTCGGCTTCGCCGTGGTCGCCGCGCCCCTGCTCGCGGCGATCGTTCGCCGGGAGGCAGGAGCGTTCGCCGGCCTCGCGGCCGGGCTCCTCTTCGCCTGCCTCCCGACCCACGTCGCGGTGTCGGCGAGCGAGACCATGCACGTGCCGCCGCTGACGCTCGAGCTGCTCGCGGTGCTCGCCGCGGGGAGCTTCGCGCGGGGAGGGGGCGTGGGTGTCGGCCTCGTCGCGGCGCTCGCCTCGGGCATCGCGGTGCACATCCGGCCGGATGCACTGTCGTTTCTCGTGGTGCCGGTCCTGTGGGCGCTCGCGGGATCCACGGGGGCGGAGGCGGCGAGCGAGCGGACCCTCGGCGCCCGGATCGTCCGCTTGGGGCTCCCGGCGCTCACCCTGGCCGGGCTGGTCGGCCTGCGGCTGGCGAGCCTCGGGGACGCCCCGAGCGAGCTCCTGGTGCCCCCCGGCCCGGAGGTGCTGCTGCCGCGGCTGGGTCCGCCCCTGGCTTCGAGGTCCTTCCAGCTCTTCTGGCACGCCGGGCTCACGCCCCCGGTGGTCTGGGGCCTCGCCCTCGTGGGGACTGGGGTCCTGCTCCGGGGGAGACGGCTGGCCCTCCTCGGTCTGCTCCTCCTCTGGGCCATCGTCACGACGGTTCCGTTTGCCGCCAAGGTCTTCCCCCTCGTGGACGCGGTGCGGCTCCAGCTCGCCGGGCAGGCGCCATGGATCGCTCTGGCGGCGATCGGGGTCGCCGCCCTGCCCCGGTGGGCGCTCCCCGGGGCCCTGCTGACGTTCCTCCCGTACTTGCCGGTGCGCCCCTGGGTGCAGACGCAGGAGTGGCAGTTCCTGCGCGAGAACGTGCCGGAGATCCCAGCCGATTGGCGGGTGCGCTACGACGGCCGCCCGCAGCGTTCCGAGGCCTTCGCCGCCGTGATGCAGGCCATCGGCCCCGCGCGCTGGACGGATGGGCCGCTCCCCGAGGGCGGGCTCCGCTACGTCGGGCTCGACTGCCGCGCGTCGGGGGGCTGTGATACATCCGGATGTGTCGAGTGGCGTGTCACGCGGCTGGACGGCCGGGTGGACCTCGATCTTTCGCTCGAGGAGCGCACGATCGGGTTCTGGCGGTGCCCAGGCACAGCGCCTACGGCGGACGGCGCGATAAGCCCGCCGCGATGAAGCCCCTCGTCGAGCTCGCCGCCTCCCGCCCGTTCGTGGCGTGGTTTCTCGGCTACACGCCGTTCCTCGTGCTGATCTGGGCGTTGGTGACCGCGTTGAGCGGCTGGCGCGAGGCCCTCGCGGTGGCGGGCGTGAACGCGCTGTTCGCGGCCATTCCGGTCGGGTGCGTGTGGGGGGCGAGCCTGCTCCTCGCGCGTTCGGGGGCGTCGCGGACCTGGTGGCGCGGGCGCCTGGTCGCGCTCGCGCTCGGCCTGGTCCTGTTCTTCGCCCTCGCGCTCGGGGCGATGTTGTACTTCGATGTCGCGCTGGCCACCGGCTCCGGGACGCTGCTCATCACCACGCTGACCACCCTCGCGAACGTGGTGCCGCTCGCGATGGGGATCGGGCTCGAGGCCGCCGCGCGGCATCGGCTCCGCGTCGCCGCGTGATCGTGGGGGTCAGGCCCCGGCGTCGAGCTGCTTGAGGAGCTTCTTCGGCGCGATCGCGCGGTAGCTCTCCTCGACCCACGCTTGCAACAGCGCGAGGTCCGGCTGGTCGACCGGCGCGAACTTCGCGCTGACCCACCCGCTCTTGCCGAGCCCGTAGCCGGTCGGCTTGGCGAACGGCAGCGCGAGCGCCTGCTCGCCCGTGGTGGGGAGCTTCACGGACAGGCCGAAGCCGCCGCTGGTGTCCTGGGTGTGCCCGAGGAACACGAAGACCTTCTTGTTCACCTTCACCACGCGCTCCCCCCACGGGAAGTCCTCCGTCGCGCCGGGCAGCGACATGGCGAAGGCGAGCAGGGCGGCGGCGGTCTGGTCGAGGGGGCTGGGCATGCGATCAGCCACGGACGCGCAGGCTGACGGGGTCCTCGAGGTCCCCGACGGCCTCGACCGGGCAGCTCTCGAGCGCGGACCGGAACAGCGCTTCCTCGTCCGGGCGGTGCTCGCGGACGTAGGCCTTGCGATCGGCATCGCGCCCGAAGATCTCGGGTGACACATCGGTGCATGTGTCACAGCTGATACATCGCGTATCCACGAACCAGGCGCCGCTCACGTTTTGCGCGTGACGACGATTCGGATCAGCCAAGTCTCACTCCTCTCACGATTGCGGCCGACGCGGTGACGGGCGCACCCGCCGGCTGCGGGATGGTGCCGCCGCCATTGAGGCGCTGGCCGTGGTCGTCCGGCTGCTCGTCGCTCCGCATCCCGCGACGGGCCTCGACACGGGCGACGAGCTCCGGTTCGGGCTCGCGTCGGAGGACCCGACGCATCACGTCGACCACGCTGCCGGTGAGCGGGAAGAGCTCGGCGGGGTCGTAGTGGTAGCCCATGCTGTACAGGCCCGCGCACACCGGATCGAGCGCGCATGCGTCACAGGCGGGGGCCTTTCCGTGCAGGAATTGCTTCTGGAGCACGAAGCCCTTCTTGTCGAGGAAGCGGATGCACCGCTCCTCTTCCTTGACGATCTTCCGTGTCTCCGTGGAGCACTCCGCGAAGTCCGGCATGTAGCAGAGGGGGACCCGCTCGGCGCGGAAGGTGCGGCCGGTGGAGGAGAGGTACTCCATCGCGAGCCGCAGCGACACCTCGAACTCCGCGAGCTTCGGGATCACGTCGGGGTGACGCTCCGCGCGGTTCATGTTCGGGTCCATGTTGTTCCACACGAAGTGGCGGACATGGGAGTGGCGGTCGCACACCCACATGACGGTCTCGTGCAGATGGTCGCTGTTGTAGGCGTTGATCACCGTGTTGATGTCGGCGGTGATGCCGACGCGCTGCACGTTGGTCAGCGCGGCGTCGATGAGGGACCAGGACGCCGGGGTCTGGGTGAGGAAGTCGTGCACCTCGGGGCGGCACGAGTGCAGCGACAGGTGCACGTGCGTCAGCCCGGCGTCCACCAGCTCGGTGAGGAACGCGAGATCGGCGATGCGCTGCCCGTTGGTGATCATCCGGATGAACAGGCCCCGCGCCTTGGCGTAGCGGATCGCGGGGAGCAGCAGCGGGGCGATGGTGGGCTCGCCGCCGGTGAGGATGACGCCGTCGTAGTCGCGCGCGACCAGGTCATCGATCATGCCGCGGAGCTCGAGGTCCTCGAGCTCGACGCCGCTGGGGGGGTTGGAGCAGAAGCGGCAGTGCTGCTTGCAGTCACGCGTGAGCTGGAGGTACCCGAGGTTGGCCACTCAGGACCGCCGGCCGGCGTGAAGATCGATGAACGGCACCGGCTCGTTACCGGGCACCGGCACGCGCGGCGAAGCGGGGAGGGGCGGGGCGCCGTCCCGCAGGCGGGGCGACACATCGGTGATTTCGAGCCGGCGCACGACCTCGGCCGTATCTCCCGTGAGCGGCACCAGCTGCCGGAAGCCGTGCGCGCGGATCGACTGGATGTGCGCGCCCTCGCAGACGTTGTCGGCGGGGCAGGCGCGGCAGCGCGAGGACTTCACGCGGTAGGTCTGCTCGATGTGTCGGTCCACGAAGGGCTCGATCGCGCGGCGGCCGTCGTCATGGAACAGGCTGGCGTCCAGGATGCGGAGCGGGCGCTCGAGGTGGGCGCCGGGGGCGAGGCAGGCCGGGAGGTTCTGCGCGCGCGTGCCGGCCGGGAGGGCCCCGAAGAACGCGCGCCAGTCCGGGTCGAGCGTCGCGGAGAGCTCGGCCGTGGCGCGGGTGGGCGCGTGGAGGATCCACGTGGAGGGGATGGACGGGAGCGCCTGGAGGGCCGCGCACATCTCGAGGTCGAGGTGAACCTCGACCTCGACGCCGGCGTGGAGGAGCGGGATGTGGAGGAGCGGGCCGAGGTGCTCGGGGAGGGTGGCCACGATCCGGGAGCCCGCCGCGAGTGACACAAGTGAACCATCTGGCGTGTATCGATCGGCCCGAAGGTAGAGCGGACCGTGCGGATCGGCGGGGATGCTCGAGACGCCGAGGAGGCGGGCGCCGCCCGGGAGCGCCGCGGGATCGGGGGGGCGTTGCGGGGGGCTCGCCCCCCGCCCCAAGAGCGTCGGATCCCCGACCCACCACACGTCGAACCGGGCGGCGGTGTGGTCCGCCACGTGCTTGTCGAGCGCCGAACAGAACGGCTCGATGAAGCAGTGGGGGCAGCGCTCCTTGTCGCGACAGTCGATCGCCGTCCCCTCGTCGAGGTAGCGGCGGAACTGGGTGCGGCGCCCGCCCACCTCGTCGAGCATCTTGTGGGGGTCCTGGATGAGCTCCTCCATGTCCTCCAGATGGGAGACGGGGAAGCGGTTCGTCCAGATGTGGAATTGGGACGAGCGGGAGAGGCGGAACACGCGCCGGAGGGCGTCCCGGTGCTCCTCGGGGTCATAGAAGAGGTCCGCCCGGTTGTCCCACGCGACGCCTTGCGGGATGACGTGGAGCAGGTCGAATTCCTTGACGCCCACGCGCGCGCACAGAGCGACGATGGCCTCGAGATGTTCGACGTTCTGCTTGTTGATGCACACATCGACGTTGACGACGCACCGACCGTCACGAACGGCGCGCATCATCGCCTTCATGAGGTTGTCGAAACCGTTTTTCGTGCGCGTCAGTCGGTCGTGCAGCGCCGGCGTGTGCCCGTGGAGCGAGAACGTGATCTCGTCGAGCCCCGCGTCCATCGCGGCGTGGAAAAAGGCGCGATCGGCGAGCTTCTGCCCGTTGGTCACCGTTTGAACCCAGCGGTAGCCGGCCTCCTTGCCGTAGCGGATCGCGTCATGGAAGCGGGGGTGGATCGAGCCTTCTCCTCCGCTCACGACGAGCCGCGTCGCGTCCTTCTCCTCGCGACCGCGCCGGATCTCGGTCTGGATGTCCTCGAACGGCATGAAGCGGCCGTCCTGCGCCTCGGCGTCCAGACAGAAGACGCACTTGCTGTTGCAGGCGGCCGTGAGCCGGACCCAGTGCTTGATCTCGTTCGCGACCCGCTCGTGGTCGAACGTGCGCGAGGGGAGAAGGGGAGCGGCCGGCGTGGCCTCGATCGGCATACGTGGAACGTAGCATGCGACCCGCCGCTCCCTACACCCTCCCTGAGCACGGCGTCGTCTGGCTTACGCGGGCGCGATCGCGCTATCTGGCCCGTGCGGCGCGCCTCCTGCTCGACCCCACCTCCGTGCCGAGCTGGTTGATGTCCGCGTGGTCGGGGGTGCGCGAGCCCTTCGCCGACATTCTCCGCGCGCATCCAGGTGACCTCCTCGCCGCGATCGCCCTCCCGCAGGTCGGCGCTCCGCTCTGCGCCGGCCGGCTCGACGAGGCGATTCCCCAGCTCCTCCTCGAGCTCTCCCGGCGGCGCGTCCTCGGGCGCGAGGGGATGTGGTGGCCCAACGTGGTACCGCGGCTCCTCTCCGCACCACGGGGCGTGGCGCGCACGTTCGACCCGCCGCTGATCGGCGCCCTGTTCTCCGACGGCGAGGTCGAGATCGCGGCGGGCGTACCCTGGGACGAGGGGGGGGAGCGCGCCTTCCTGCCGCTCGCCCGGGGCGGGTGGCTGGCGCTCGCGGACAACAACCCGCTCGCGCTGGTGGAGGCCCACCCCGACAAGTCGGGCAACGCGCTCTCCCTGGGCGGGCACACCGCGGAGGCCTGGGTGGAGGCCCTCGACGCGGCACGGGCGTTGATCGCGCGCGCGCTGCCGGACGTGGCGGCGGAACACGCGCAGGTGCTCGCGCTGGTGGTCCCGGTCGGCTTCGAGGCCGAAAAGAGCCTCTCGGCGAGCTACCGCGAGGCCATCGGCGTGGTGTACCTGACGCTCCACCCCAAGGTGGCGGTGCTCGCCGAGGCCCTCCTGCACGAGGTCCAGCACAACAAGCTGAACCTGCTGTTGTGGAGCGACGCCCTTCTCCATGACGACGGCGTGCTCGTCAGCTCTCCCGTGCGGCCCGATCCTCGCCCGCTCCTCGGCGTCCTGCTCGCGGTGCACGCGTTCCTTCCCGTGGCGCAGCTCCACCTGGAGCTCCTCGCGCAGGGGCATCCGGCGGGGGATCCCGAGCGGCTGCGGCAGGTGATGCAGGCGAACCGCGAGGGGCTCGCGGTGCTCGCCGGGGCGCGCCCGACTGCGCTCGGGGCGGTGTTGCTCGACGGCATGCGGGCGTTGGAGCAGTGGCAGCGGGAGGCCGTCGGTCAGGCCACCGGTGGAGCCACCGGAGCCCGCTGACAGGACCCCCACACCGCCCGAGGCCCCGCCGCCTGGTAGAGCATCGTCTGATACAGCGATACATCGGGTGATACATCGGGTGATACATCGGGCGATGTATCGCCGGGGGTGTAGGTCTCCACCACGCAGCGGGGGAGCAGCTCCTGGAGCCGGGACAACGCGGCGGTGAAGCGCACCGCCGCCCCTTCGCCCGCCTCCACTCCGAGCAGCGGCGCCCGGATGCGGGTGAGGCCGGCCATCCGCTCCGCGGCGGCGGTGGTCATCGTGTCGAGCGGCTCGATCGGCCCCCAGACCTCGATCGTGGCGAAGCCGAGGCGCCGGGCCTCCCGGATGACGGCGGGGAGGCCGGGGTGGCTCCAGGGGGAGGCCCCGGCGAAGACGATGCCGCGTGCGCCGTCGGACGCCGCTCGGACGACGCGCTGGCGGAGCGTGCGCTCGGGTTCGGTGGGCCACGCGTCCCCGTAGGCGCGTCGCGTCGCGCAGCCGGGACACGCGAGGACGCAGGTCGCTTCGACGTGCAACACGATCGGATCCGGGCCGATCCGCGGGCGCTCCGGCACGGGGTCTCCCCCGCGCCAGGCGCGCACCCACGGCACGCTGGTCGAGGGGGAGCGCCCCGCGCGAGGAGGGGGAGGGCCCTCGTGTGGGGAGGGCGCGACCGGCGGGCTCTCGGGGGCCGCGGTGTCGACGGGCGTGACGATCTCGTCCCAGCCGAAGCGATCGGCGTAGCCGGCCGCCAGGCCGGGGCAGGCCGAGCGCACGGGGCACGCGACGCAGGGGGGGCCGTATCGGTAGGGCGCGGCTGGCTCGTCCATCCCAACCGGGAAGGCTCGCCGCGCGGCCGGGACATCGAGGCGATCGGCGGCGGCGGCGCGCTTGGGGCCGAGCACGCAGAGCGGAAGCCCCACGGTCTCCGCCTCGCGGCGGAGGCTCCACGCGAGCGCCAGGGCGTCCTGGAGGGGGCCGCGCACCAGGGCCAGCCGCGGCAGGAGCATCCGCCACTCCGCGGCCGCTTGCCCGTCCCCACGGGCCAGGATCCACCGCTGCCCATCCGCCCCGAGCCGCGGCACCAGCGCCGCCAGGGCGCCGATCTCTCCGGTGCCCGAGCGCGTCAGCACGGTGTTGACCCGGGTGGCGACGCCGGCGGCCACGAGGCGGCGTAGCCCCACCGAGGCCTGCTTGTGCGCCCCCTCTGCCTGGGTGAGCCAGTCGTGGAGCGCTGGCGTCGCGGCGTGCAGGGCGACCACGGCGTCGGTGAGGCCCGCGGCCTGGAGGCGCGTCGCCGCCCCCACCGCCGCGAGGATGCGACCGTTCGTCTGGATGCCGACCCGCGCGAAGCCCGCGGCGCGCGCGGCCTCGATGAGATCCGGGAGGTCGGGCCGGAGCGTGACCTCTCCCCCGGCGAGCCACACCGCGTCGGCGCCCGCGGCGCGTTCCCGCACGAGGAGCGCCGTGAGCTCGGCGAGCGTGGCGTCCGCGAGGGTGTCTCGGCGGGCGCCCTGGTCGCAGAAGCGGCAGCGGTTGTTGCAGCGATAGCCGGTCCGCAGGTCGAGCCAGGGCATCAGCGCACCCACACTTCGCCGGCGCCGGGCGCGAGCGTGCGCGGGCCCGCGGCCGCGGTCTCTCCGCTCAGGAGGTCGGTGCCGCCGGGGCCCTCCACCACCGCGTCGAGGTCCCCCAGGTTGAGCAGGACGGTCGCGTCGTCGCCGATGGTCCAGGCCGTCGGGGCCTCGTCATCGGGCACCCCGGCCTCCATGAACGGCCCGGCGTCGAAGCCCGAGACGAACGCCAGCGGATCGCGCGGGGTGGTGGGGAGCCCGGCGAGAGAGACCACGTCGGGGTCGAGGGCGCCGGCGAGGCGCGCGGGGTCGAGCGCGGCGAAGGCGTCTCCGAGGAGCCAGACGCCGCCCGAGGCCACGTTCGCGGCGATGGCGCCACGGGCCTCTCCATCGGTGAACGGGGCGCGGAGCAGGAGGTTGTCCGCGTCGTTCCACCACCAGATCCCGTTCGCGAACGCGCGGGCTGCCGTGCTGCGGGCCTGCCACCGCAGGTAGGGCCGACGCGGGTCGGGGTCGACGTCGAACGCGATGTCCGCGCCCGAACGCCAGGAGTCGGCGTAGCCGACGCTCGGCAGCATGGGCGCGCCGCACGCGAGAAACCAGGTGTCCTCGCCCATCGCGGAGCGGAGGAGCGCCATTCCGAGCCGGTAGGCCTCCGCCCCGGTCACGTTGTCGTGGCGCACGCCCTCGACCGCCCCGGCGTAGAGGAAGTCGAGCTTGAGATAGGCCCATCCATCCGCCACCTTGGCGGCGATCTGGCCGCGGAGCCACGCGGCCGCGTCCGGATGGGTGATGTCGAGGATCGCGTAGTCGTTGCCCGAGAGCCGGCCGTGCGTGAGCTCGTCGCCGTTGGCGTCGCGCACCCACCAGTCGGCGTTCGCGGCGTAGGTGTCGGTCGACCGGGCGACGTAGAACGGCGCCATCCAGAGCCCGGGCACCATTCCGGCGGCCGCGATCTCGGCGGCGAAGCCGGCGCTCCCGGAGGGGAAACGCTCGTTCGTCTCCCACTCGCCCCACGCGACCTCCCAGCCGTCGTCCACCTGGAACACCTCGATGGGCGCATGGGAGTCATCCAGGTTCGCCGCGGCGTCCAGGTTGTCGAGCAGGTCGGCCTCGGATGCTTCCCCGTAGTACTGATACCAGTCCGACCAGCCCACCCACGCGCCCCGCGTCGGCGTCCGCGCGGGCACCTCCGCCGCCCAGCCCTTCCACAGCCCGTGGGCGTCCCCGCCCACCTCGACCGAGAGCGGATCGAGCGTGATGGACTCCCCGGCGGCGAGCGGAATCCGCTCTCCGCGCATGCCGTACACCGCCCACGCCTCGGTCTCCGAGAAGGCCACGTAGAACTTCGTGCGCGTGACCCCTGTCGCCCCCACGAGCAGGGCGTCTCCGCCGGGCACGCCGACGAGCCCTGCCCACCAGGACGTCGCGCTTGTCTCCTGCGCGATCGTCTCGACGTCGCCGTCTCCCGCCGCGAGCGGCACGCCGTCCTCCACGGTCGGTGCGCCGAGCTCGGTGACGCCCGACCACGACCACGACTGGTAGCCCTGGCGCCAGAGGACGGCCTCGCCCGCGCCGTCCGCGAGCGCCCAGGTCCCGGTGAACACGACTCCCTCCAGCACGGCGCCCTCGGGACCCGCCGTGACGGTGGGGACGAACGCGCCGCCCACCACGGCCACCGACACCTGGAGCTCTCCTTCCCCGCGGGCGGCCCCGGTCAGCGCGACCTCGCCGTGCTCCTCCCAGGTGAATGCGAGCGACGCGCCGTCCGCGCTTCGAATGGGCGTGGGGGTGGGCTCCGCGGTCGGGGCCCCGGTGCACCCGCAGATGTGCAATGAGACGAGGGCGCCCAAGGAGAATCGCATTCGCTCAGTGTATCGGCCAGGAAGCCGCACGGGTCCAGAAGTGCTAACGAGTGCGCGCGCCAGCTCGCTCGGGCGGGTGCGTCGTCCCGTGCCGCAAATGGAGGAGATCCACATGACCCGCCGCATTCTCGCCCTCTCGCTGCCCGTCCTCGCGATCTTCGTCGTCGCGGCGCGCAAGCCCACCGATTCGAAGCACGAGAACCACTACAAGGCCGTGAACGTGCCGGTGGCCGAGGGGCTGGGCCTCGCCGCGAGCTCCGCCGAGTCGCAGAAGGAGTTCCTCAAGCTCGACTCCAAGCTCACCAACACCACCGGCGATCGCGTGTTCGTGGTGCCGAAGGACAAGTCCGAGTTCGTCCTCCCCACCGGCCCCATGACCGTGAGGGCGCCGAAGCTCTTCGGGGGGCCGCTCGTCATCCCCCCGGGGGAGAGCCGCTCGAACGTCTGGATGGTGGACGGTGAGACCGGTTTTCACGTGGACAGCTTCGCGTTCAACGCGAAGGGGATCCTGAGCGCGCCCAACGTGGGTACCGTGGTTCCGGCGCCGGACTTCCAGATGATCCCGAGCCGGAACGACTTCGCGGCCGGGCCGTTCAGCTGCAACGTGAACGACGTGAACCAGACCACCGACTACTCGCTCGCGGTGTTCACCTGCACCTACGCGGGCACGGGCCTCGGCTTCATCGACGGGCGCAAGATCTCCGCGCGCTCGAAGAGCGGCGCGTTGTACGCCAACCTGTACAAGAACTCGAAGCGGGACGTGCTCCTCCCGGGCGACAAGGCCAAGTTCAGCATCCGCATCGAGATCCCCGCGACCGACGGGGACATGCAGTTCGTTCCGTACCACCTCGTGTTCGGTGACACGTTCTCCGAGGCGGTGACCACCCCGTTGACCGTCGAGACGTGGAGCTTCGAGGTCGATCCCGCGTTGACCGCCGCGGCGAACAAGTAGCGGAGGCCCATCCTGGATTTCAGCCCGGGATGGGGCGGAGCTCGCCTTCTCCGTGGATGCCGAGGTATTCCCGCCACGTGCCTTCGCAGACGTGGGTGTAGGCGCACGTCTCGCAGGCCTTCACGTGGCGCTTCAGATCGTAGCGCTTGCGCTCCTGCCAGTTGAAGCGGGCGCGGCCGCCCTCGACCGTCGCGATGCCTTCGGGGAAGCCCTCGGCGTTCAAGGTGCGGATCGAGCAGTCGGTGTCGAGGTCGCGGAACTCGCCGATGTAGCGCCGGGCCATCGACTTGCTGGACACGAGGGTGAGCGGCAGCACGCACAGCGGGAAGCCGCCGAGCGTGAACGTGCGCTTGTACTTGTACTCGTTGAGCAGCACCGCTTTGACGACGTAGGGGACCACCTCGGTGTACGTCGGGATCAGCGAGGTCTCTGTCTCCGCGTAGCCCTCCGCGCGCACGAAGTTGGCGCGCACGTCGTCCAGGCCGAGCTCGTAGAAGAACTTGAGGATGGCCGGCAGGTGCTTGTAGTTCCACGCGTTCACGACGACGTTGACCGAGACGTTGTCCCGCAGGAACCCCTCTTCCCGCTTCTTCAACAGGTAGAGCAGGCCGGACTTCTTCTTCTCGAAGTTGCCGGGTACGCGCGTGAGGGCGTCCTCGAGCGCGGGGGTGTGCCCGTGCATGCTCATCGTGACGCGGGTGAGCCCGGCGTCGAGCACCTTGTCGACGAAGTCGTGGCGGAAGAACTTGGTCCCGTTGGTCGCCAACGCGATGCGGGTGTAGCCGAGGTCCCGCGCGAAGCGGATCGCGTCGAGGATCCAGGGGTAGGTCGTCGGCTCGCCGCCGAGAAAACCGACCGAACGGTTGCCCGCGTCGAACCAACGCTGGATCTCCGCCTGCATGTCCGCGAACGGCATGTAGCGACGCATCTCGGTCGCCGGGAGGCCGTCCAGGCAGAACACGCACTTGTTGTTGCAAATCTTGCCGACGTTGATCTCGACGTTCTTGCGGGTGTCCCGCCACATGTTCGCCACGTCGGGGCGGGTCTCGGCGACCGCCTGGGTTTCGGGGATCGGGCGCGTCTCGTTCATGCGGCCTCCAGGGGGGTCAGCTCGGTGGGGCCGAAGCGGTCGAGGTAGGCGCCGAACACGCCCGCACAGACGCCGTTGTAGGCGCAGGTGCCGCAGGCGTCGGCATGGCGGCGGCCGCGGTCGGGCGCCCAGTTGTAGAGACCGTCGAGCGACACGCTCTGGGGGTGGCGCACCCATTCCACGGTCACCCGCGGGTTCCAGTACAGATCGTTGCTCGTCATCCGCACGCTCCCGAGCGCGCACATGGGCACCCCGAAGAAGCGGACGATCGCGGGGGACGCGGCGCGCACCACCTCGGGCGCGAGCGCGGCGATCTCGTCGAGGCGCACCGGGAGGCGATCGTACCGATCCGCGCCCAGGCCCTCGGGGGTGAGGTTGGAGATGATGAGCAAGGCGGCGTCGACGTCGTGAGCGAGCGCGGCGGTCTCCACCAGGCGGTCGACATTCTCACGGGTGAGCACGCTGTTGATGTACGGGCGGAAGCCGGGCTTCACCGCCCGGGCGTTGGCGATCGCGCGGGTCACGCGCTCGAACGAGCCGACACGGCCGGCGCAGGGGTCGTGCGTGGCGGCGTCCGGGCCGTGCACCGAGAACAGGGCCTCGTCGAGGTACGGCATGGCCGCCTCGGCGAAGCGCGGATCCGCGAGGCGCGTGCCGATGGTGCCGATGCTCGTGCGCAGGCCGAGGGCCTTGGCGAGCTTGAGCACGTCCACGAAGCGCGGGTGGATCGTGGGCTCTCCGCCGGTGAAGTGCACCGACTCGACCCCGCGCGAGACCTGCTCCTTGAGGATCCGGGTGATGCGCCCGAACGTCACCGGGAAGGCGTTGAACTCCTTCATCCGGTGGTCCTCGGAGCAGAACGTGCACCGCTCCGGGCAGGTGTAGGTGATGTGCAGCTCCAACCGCCGCATGCGCTGGCCGTGGGGGCCGATCCAGGGGGTCTCGACGACCGGATCGATGTCGGTCACGCCGCACCCGACACATGCGATGGGCGCGCGGCGCGCGCGCGGAAGTAGGCGGGGTAGAGGCGGTCACACAGGCGGGTGAGCACCGCGTCCACCGCCGCGGTGCTCGCGAGCACCTCGGGGGTGTAGACCTCGCGAAGGAGCCCGGGGACCCGCGCCGCGGCCTCCGCGAGCACCTCGGCGGAGGGAGGATCGTCCAGGGTGCCCACCGCGGTGCGGTCCCCCACGGCCTCGGCGAGCACGAGGTTCGAGGGGTGGATCGTCCGATCGGAGTCGACCACGAACCCGGTGTTGAAGAAGGGGGTCGGCGCGCGGGTGTAGAGGTTGCGGAGGTAGAGCCGCCCGCCGGCCTCCCAGTCGCGCTCGAACTCGGTGGCGATCGCGTCGAAGCTGCCCTCCAACGCCGAGAGCTGCGCGGCGCTCCAGGGCAGGTAGTAGCCGGGGAGCAGGTTGAACCGCACCACGCCCATCGCGCGGAGAGCGCGGAAGTTGGCGGCGGCGCGGGAGGCGGTCGAGGGGGCGACGGTCTGCGTCACCACGAAGCGCGGCAGGCGGAGCAGCTCGGGCAGCCAGCGCTCGATCTGCGCGAACGAGGGGGCCTCGCCGGGGAGCGGGCGCCGGAGACCGTCGTGGTCACGCGGGGCGCCGTCCATCGAGAGGGTGAGCGTCACGCGGGGGTGGGCGCGCAGGAGATCCAGGATTCCCGCGTCGAAGCGGGTGCCGTTCGTCGAGAGGTAGACCGATACATTCGATACATTCGCCGCGTGTGTCAGCACCGCCCCGACGATGTCGGGGCGGAGCAGCGGCTCCCCGCCGAAGAGCTTGATGTCGCCCCCGCCGTAGCGAGCCACGAACAGGTCGATGGCGCGGCGGGCGTCGTCAGCCGAGAGGTCGGGGACGCCGTCCTTCACCGTCGGGCAGTAGGCGCAGCGCAGGTTGCAGCGCCGCGTGATCGTCAGGATCAGCGCCGCGCGCCAGCGGTCGGCACGGGCGCGCACCCCGTCACCACTGGCCGTGGGAGCCGTGCGAACCGTGGGAGCCATGGGACCCGTGCGAGCCATGGGACCCGTGCGAGCCGTGAGACCCATGCGAGCCGTGGGACCCGTGCGAGCCGTGGGACCCGTGCGAGCCGTGAGACCCGTGCGAGCAGTGCTGCGCGAGGAGCGCCTCGTACCGGATGGGCTCGAGCCCGCGGCGGTCGAGCGAGCTCGGATCCAGCTCGAGATCACCCGCGGTGGCGTTGAGCAGGAGCAGGCTCTGGGCGATGTCGTCCCCCTCCTGACGCGCCGCGCGGGCCTCGTCCGGCAAGAGGAGCTGATCCGCGCTCTTGGGGAGACTGGGGAAGTCGTCGGCGAGCGCCGCCGGCTTCTTGCCCGGGAGGCTGGGGTTCTTGGGAAGGCTCATGCGGACCCCTCGGTCGGGTAGGGGATTGTTCCCGGGCGGGACCGCTGGATGGTCCAGCGGCGAAAGATCTTCTCGGTGCGACCGTCCGTGTCCTCGGCGAGGCGTCGGAACAGGTCGGCTTGCTCGCCGTAGAACTCCTGGCACTTGCGCGACCGAGGGCGCTGGCCGAAGATGTCCCCGTCGAACATGTAGTTGTGCAGCGGCTGGATGCCGCACGTCGGCTTGTAGACGCAGTCGGCGCAGGCGGGCAGGGCCTCCTGGATGCTCGCGACCGCGAGGGCCCGCACGGTGGGGTGCGCGGCGATGTCGGCGTACGTCGAGCCCGACACGTGCCCGAGCCTGAAGAAGTCATTGCCCATGTGGGCCACCATCCGGCCTTCGTCGCACGTGTAGATCGCGCCGTCGAAGTTGTAGGCCAGCTGTGCGCTGCCCGAGCCGCTGGGGGAGCGGCAATCCGTGTAGTTGGGGTCATCCGGGGTGAGCATCTTCGTCAGGAACATCGCCGCCTGGCGCTCCTGGATGAAGGTGCCGGCCTGGTTGAGCTCGAGGATGTAGTCGAGCGTGTCCCGGTAGAAGGTGAGGAACTCCTCCATCGTGTAGCCGATCTGCTTCCACGTGTTCACCGCGAAGCCGAACGGGTTGAGCGGGCGGAGGTGGATGCTCTTGATGCCGCGCTTCACGTACTCGTCGACGATCTCGCGCCCGCGGCCGAGGGAGGCGCGCGTGCAGGTCATCAGCGCGTCGACGTGGAAGAGGTTCGGATCGAGCCCCTTGTCGATCCACGCCTGGTTGAACCGCTCCATCCAGCCGCTGACGGTCTGGTAGCTCGAGCTCTTCCCGATCCAGCCCCGATTTGCGTTGTGCAGATCCTCCGGGCCGTCGAGCGAGGTGCAGACCATCACCCCCTTCTCGACGAGAAAAGCCATCTTCTCTTCGTCCATCAGGGTCAGGTTCGTGACGAGGGAGAACAGCAGCTCTCGGTTTTCGTACCGGTTCTTCTCGAGGGCGTGCTCGACGATGAAGCGCAGCGCCGCGAAGTTGGCCGTGGGCTCGCCGCCCTGGAACTCGAAGTTCAGGACCCGCGACGGCGTGCTGAAGGCGAACTCGACGACCTCGCGCGCGGTGGCGAGGGACATGTCCGTGTCCACGCGGTCCATGTCGGTGCGCGACGCGTGGCAGTACTTGCACGCGTGGTTGCAGCGGAGCGTCGTGACCACGATGTGCAGATGCGGGCCGCCGCCGAGGAAGCTCTTCTTGCGGCGGATGCGCGCGGCCATGCGGTCGATGTCGAGCCCGGTCTTGAAGAAGCCCTTGCGTTCGAGCTCGGTGCGCTCCTCGCCGTCGATCTTCCCGCGCAGGAACGTGTCGAAGCGCTCCTTGGGGAGGAAGTGGAACTCGCCGCCCTCGTTCGTGAGCAGGACCTTTCCGCCCACGACGCCGTAGCGGAAGAAGCCGACCTCGGGCGCGAGCGCGCTCGGATCGACGCGGAGCGGGGTGGTGAGGCGGCCGGTCATCTGGTCAGGGCCGAGGAGAGGGCCGCGCGGGCGTCGACGATGGTCTGGAACAGGGCATGGTTCGCGAACTCGTCCGGCAGGCGATCGCGGAGGCGGTCGGGCACGCTGGAGAAGGTCACCAGGATGTCGGTGTCTCCAGCGGGACCTGTGGCCTCGATCACGGCGGGGCCGAACGCGGCGAACCGCTCGGCGGCGCGCGAAACGGCGGGGGTCGCGTACAGCGAGCGGTGGAAGCGAACCGTCACGGCCGCCCCGGGGCTCGCGTCCGGAGGAGCGGCGGGCTCAACCATCCGACTTCTCCCACGGGACCGGGATCTCGAGCGGCTCCATCTCCTCGGCGTCCAGCTCGGCGAGGAGCTTGTCGATGGAGGAGGGGGCGTCTACCGAGAAGAAGGCCTTGGCCAGGATGAACTCGCGGATCTTGGCGTTGGACGCGCCGACGGCCTTGCGGAGCGCCTGGTTGAGCAGCTCGTTCGCGAACTCGCCCGCGAGGGCCTCGAGGGCCTCGTGGTCCGCCTCGTCCTTCGACTTGAGCACGACGGCGACGCGCTGATCGGCGGGGCGATCGAGGAACACGTAGCAACGATCGAGGAAGAGGTAGGCGGCGCCCTGAATCGTGTCCAGGGCGTAGATGGACTCGTCGACCACGAAGGAGACGCGGCGCGCGCCGACCTCGGTCGTGAGCCCGTTCGGCTCGATCGTCATCCCGGCACCAGCCGCGTGGCGGCCTGGGCGAGCGCGTCTGCGTGGCGCCACATCCGCTCGTCATGGGGCTCGAGCGCCGCGAGGGAGTCCAGATCGCGCTCCTCGTTGTCCGAGACGATGGCGGCGAGGCGGACCACCGCGCGCCCGAGCGACTCGTCCATCGGGGACGCGCCGTCGCCGCCGTCCATCACGATGAAATCGATGTACGCGCTCGACGCGGGGCCGCGCGGGGCGCCGATGCGCAGGGAGAGATCGACGCGGGCGGTGCGCCCGTCCTCATGCAGGAGGTTGAGCGTCACCGCGCCCTGCACCGCCGGGTAGAGGCGCGCGACGTGCCAGCCGAGGCCGATGGCGCTCCCTGCCTGGAGCGGCTGGATCAGCCACCAGGGGCTCTGGTGGACGCCGGTCGCGGCCGCGAGGCCTGCCGACACGCCGGTTGCACCGAGGACGGGGGCGCCGAGGAGGGGCGCGCCGGGTGCTGCAACCGCGGCGGCGCTGCCGACGGCCGAGGACGCGAGGCCGAAAACGGCGAGGCGAAGAAACGCGCGACGGTCTTCCATGGGGGCAGGATAGCACCGATGCGCGCCACCGTAGCGGTCGTTGGTGCGCCGGCCGATCACGGACGCCCGCCCGACCAGATCAATAGGCCGGAAGGACGTAGACCTTGCCGCCGCCCGTGGCGGCCTCGTCGTTGCCCGTCGCGGATGCGGCCCAGTCGAGCGCGCCGTCGCCGTCGAGATCGTAGAGGCCGCTGATGGTCGTGCCGAACGCGTCTCCCGCGGCGCCGCCGGTGAAGCTCGCGTACTGGTCGTTCGGGAGGGTCCACGTGCCGGTGGGCTGGCCCCCCTCGAACAGGTAGACGACCCCCTCGCCGCTCGGGCCCGCCGTGGTCGCGCCCGCGAGCAGATCCTCGACGCCGTCCCCCGTCACGTCCGCCATGGAGAGGCCCGTGCCGAGCGCGCCATCCCCGTTGAGGATCCAGCTCGCGGTCGAGAGGGTCTCCGCGCCCGAGAGCGTCCCACCCCGGTAGACGAGCACGGCGCCGTCACCGCCGCTGTACCCGGGCATGCCGAGCGCGAGGTCGAGGATGCCGTCGTCGTCGAGGTCTCCGAGGTCGATGGAGGCCGGGGTCAGCCCGAGCTGGCTGTTCGCGGCGGGGCCGGTGATCTCCGCGACGTCGGCGGCGTTGATGGTCGTCCCGCGAGTGCCGCCATCGCTACGGATGGCGGAGCCGGCTACGACCCAGCAGGTGCCGGACGAGGTGCCCGCGTCGTCGTCGTTCGGGGCACAGGCGACCAGATCGTCGTAGCCGTCGTTCGTCAGATCGCCGAGCGCGAGCGAGTACCCGAGGTTGTCGCTGTTGCCGACGCCGCGCACGTAGAAGCTCGAATCGTCGTCGTCGATGTAATCGGTCGTGTACTCGTCCTCGTAGAACGTGACGTAGGCGCGGCCCTTCGCGGTCTCCTCCCCGGGCGCCCCGCCCGCGAGATCGGGCCCGCCGTCCCCGTCGAAGTCGCCGACCGCGAGGCTGTAGCCGTAGTAGCCGTTGGACGAGCGCCCGAAGATGGCGCCCTCGGCGAGCCAGCTCCCGTACTCGCTGCCGCTCAGGCCATCGACGTCGAACACGTAGACCGAGCCGTCGTCGGTGGCGCTCGCATCGGCCTGGTAGAGGCCGACGGCGAGCTCGCTCGCGCCGCCGTGGTCGGGGTCCCCCAGGGATACGATCGCGGAGCCGAAGAACTCGTCCGTCGTGTCGCCGTAGACGCGGAGGTAGCCGTCGGTGAGGTTCGCGGGGTCGGCCATCGTGTCGACGTCGTGGAAGGCGACCACCCCCAGATCCGCGAGCGTGCCCGATCCGCGGCTCGGCGCGCAGATGATCAGCTCGCCGTCGCCGTCTCCATCGAGGTCCTCCATGGCGGTCACGCCGGCGCTGCCGATGGCATCGCCGGAGCTGGTGCCGTACACGGTCCAGCCGCTCTCGTCCTCGGCCGCCATGGGGTCCTGGATGCCGTCGCAGTCGTTGTCGAGCGCGTCCCAGCCCACCTCTGCGGCGCCGGGGTTCACGGCGGCGTCCGTGTCGTCACAGTCGTCGATCAGCGCGACGTACCCGGAGGGCGCGGCGCAGTCCTCGACCTCGGTGTCCGCATCTCCGTAGGCGTCCCGATCCGCGTCGGCGTACCAGGACGAGGTGGCGAGGCCGTCATCCGGGACGCCGTCGCAGTCCTGATCTACGTCGTCGCAGACCTCGGTGCGGCCTGGGTAGATGGTGGACGCAGCGTCGTTGCAGTCGGTGGCGTTTGCCACGTACCCGGCGGGCGCCGAACACGCCGAGAGGGAGGCGGTGGCCGAGCCGTACGTGTCGGCGTCGGTGTCGGCGTACCAGGTCGAGGTCACGCCGTCGTCGATGGTGCCGTCGCAATCGTTGTCGATGCCGTCACACACCTCGACCACGGCGGGGCCGATCGCCGAATTGGTGTCATCACAATCGGCGCCGCCGAACGCGTCCGACTCGACTCCGTCGGCGTCCTGGTCGTAGTCCGAGGCGGCGTCGCAGTCCTGATCGATCCCGTCGTACCAGGTGTCGTCGGCATCGGGGTGGATCGCGGCGTCCGCATCCTCACAGTCGGTGCCACCGTGAGAGATGTCGTCGTAGCCGTCCGCGTCCTGATCGTAGTCGGAGCGGGCGTCACAATCCTGGTCGACGCCGTCGTACCAGGGGTCGACCGCGCCGGGGTGGATGGCGGCGTCGAGGTCGTCACAGTCGGTTCCGCCGTAGGCCGCGCCGTCGTAGCCGTCAGAGTCCTGGTCGTAGTCGGAGGCGCCGTCGCAGTCCTGATCGAGGCCGTCGTACCAGGTGTCGTCCGCGCCTACGTACACGGTCTCGTCGGCGTCGTCGCAGTCGCCGTCCGCCTCGGATTGGCCGTCGCCGTCGTTGTCGATGGTCTCGAGGGTCTCGTCGATGAGCGCGTCGCAGTCGTCGTCCGTGCCGTTGTCGGGGATCTCGAGCTGGCCGGGGCTCACCGCCGGGTCGGTGTCGTCACAGTCGTCCCCCGCGCCGCCGCCCAGGTAGCCGTCCCCGTCCTGATCGTAGTCGGAGCGGCCGTCACAGTCCTGATCGATCCCGTCGTACCAGACCTCCGCCGCGCCGGGGTTCACGGTCGCGTCCTCATCGTCACAGTCATCGCCCACGCCCCATCCGTCGCCGTCGGCGTCGACGCCGCCGATGACCTCGGCGACGACCGCCACGTCCACGCGAGGCTCGTCCGGATCGTCGGACGTGACCGTGATCGTGGCGGACGAGGGCCCCGCGGGGCCGCCGTTGAAGCTCACGGTCACGACCGCCTCCTCCGCGGGGGCGAGGGTGAGCGGGCTCACGACGTCGACCTCGAAGTCACCGCCGCTCACGGCGAGGCTGGTGGTCAGGGCGCCCGCCCCCAGGTTGCGCACGACGAACACGCCCGTGACCGACACGCCCGGCGAAGTGGCGCCGAGATCGAGCTCGAGAGGGCTCACCTCGATGTCGGGGAGCTGCTCGTCCACGCCGATGGGACCGGTGTCGTCGACCTTGTCGTCGACGAATTCGACGGAGAGGGGCGAGCAGCCGGCGAGGAGGAGCAGGGTCAGCGTTGCGCGCGTCATTCGTGGCCTGGGTGTGCCGAGTATGACACGAGCGGCACCGCGGGTCCCACCGCCGCGCCCTTACGCGAGGATCAGCTCGGTCACCGCGCCCCGCTTCTTCGCGTCGCAATTGATCGCGCGCGTCGCCGCCACCGGGGTGCGCAAGAAACCATCCGCATAGAGCTCGTGCACGGCGGGGGCCGACGAGTTCGAGAGGACGACATGGACGCCCCGCTCCTTGAGCGTCCGCGCCGTGTCGCGCAGGCGCGCCTGCTCGGGCATCCCGAAGCCGCCCGCGGTGTAGGCCGTGAAGCTCGAGGTGGCCGTGAGCGGCACGTAGGGCGGATCGAAGTAGACGAAGTCCCCCGGCTCGGCGCGCGTCAGGACGGCCCCGAAGTCCTCGACGTGGAGCTCGGTCTCCGCGAGCGCGATGGACGCCGCGCGGAGCGTCTCCGCGTCGCAGATCGTGGGGTTGGTGTAAGAGCCGAACGGCACGTTGAACCGGTTGTTGCGGTTCACCCGGTAGAGCCCGTTGAAGCCGGTGCGGTTGAGGTAGATGAACCACGCGGCGACCTCGGCGTCGCTCCGGGTGTCGATCACGTCCTCGCGGAGGCGCTCGAAGAAGCCGCGGTCGTGCGGGTAGCCGCGGAGGAGCGCGATCACGTCCTCCACGTGGTCGCGTACGCCCGTCCACGTCCGGATCAGCCGCGCGTTGGTGTCCGACAACACGGCGCGCGCCGGGCGCAGGTGGAAGTACAACGCGCCGCCCCCGACGAACGGCTCGTGGTAGCGGCCGAAGCGTAGCGGGGTGTGGGGGAGGAGCGCCGGGAGGAGTTGCCGCTTGCCGCCCACCCACTTGAGGAAGGGGCGGGGGTGCGGGATCGAGGTTGAACCGTCAGCCATGCCCGCCAGCATGATCTCGACCTATTGGCATGTCAACGGCGATCGTCGAAAGATCGGGGCGGATCGTTCGGATCTGGCGTTGGCCGATCTCTTCGTTCGGGCATTTTTTGTCGGGGCGGCGCCGTGGAGGCGCCCTGCAGTCGCCGTCCGCTAGGTCTTTGGGCGGGCGGCTGCCCGACGTGCCTTGTTCGAGGAGCCCGTTCGGCTCGGCGGGGCGTGGTATTCCACGCCCGGCAGGTGCCTCATCCCGTTCTCGGAGGGCCCAGCGATTAGACCTCGTAGTCAACCACTGCTGGGACCACGACGAGGTCGTCTGCACCCTCGATGTGGGGGGCAAACACCCCCGCGTGGGGCTCATCCGCGAAGTAGGCGAGCCATCCGCAGGTATCGATCACCACGAGGCTCACCGCTCGCGGTAGCCCGAGGTGTCCGCCCCCCGCGCCGCGCCGCGCAGCTCCCGCACGTCCTGGACAGGAACGAGCATGATCACGTTCCCCTTCGCGACAGCCGTGAACTGCTGACCGGGCTGGATATGCAACGCCTCGCGCAGGTCGGAAGGAAGCTGAACGCTGCCTCGGGCGGTGACGGTGATTGGGCGCGGCATCGAAGAAAGGTAGAGGCCGACGAGCGTGCCGTCAAGCCGCCCTGACCCGGCGCCCTGCCGCCTCCCCCCCGGCGATGCGGGCGCCCGTGCGCCCGTGAAGCCGGCCTGATCCCCTCCGTCCGGACGCCCGGGCTCCTCACGCCATCCGTACGCGCACCCCGCCCGCTCGTGCCATCCACGCGACGCGCGCGAGCAGGAGCATCGCCACCGTCGCGAGCGCGAGCGCGAGGCCCGCGAAGATGCCGGGGGCGCCCCAGCCCGCGCGGAAGGCGAGCCACCAGCCGAGCGGAATTCCGAGCGCCCAGTAGCCGAGGAGGTTGGCGAGCGCGGGGAGGCGGAGGTCACCCGCGCCGCGCAGCACGCCGAACGCGACGACCTGGAGGCCGTCGAAGAGCTGGAACGCGGCCACGATCGGCAGGAGCGTGACGACCAGCGCGATGACCGCGGGATCGTCCGTGTAGACGCGCGCGAGCAGGTCGGGGAGCAAGGCGAACGCGAGCGCGGAGCCGCCCATGATGCCGCCGCCGAGGAGGAGCGCGGTGCGGCCCGCGAAGGCCCAGGGGAGGCCGGCGCCGATCAGGTGGCCGACTCGGGTGGAGGCCGCCGCGGACACGCCCATGGGGACCATGAACGAGACGGTGGCGAGGTTGAGCACCACGGCGTTCGCCGCGATGGACGTGGGGCCGAGCCAGCCCATCATCAGGCCGGCGAAGTGAAAAGCCCAGGCCTCCATCGCCATCTGGACGCCGAGCGGGAGGCCGATCGCGAAGAGGCCGAGGAGCGCGGGGCCGGAGAGCGACGCCCGCCAGCCCACGAGGTAGGGCGCGAGCGTGTCGCGGGCCATCCACAACGTGAGGCCGGCGAGCACGTATTGGCTCCCCGCCGTCGCGAGCGCCGCACCGAACGGGCCCATGTCGAAGCCGTAGATCAGCACGGCGTCGGCGACGAGGTTGACGACGTTTGCCACCACGATCGCGATGGTGACCGGGCGCTGGATGCCGAGGCCCTGGAGCGACTGGCGGATGGCGCTGAAGAGCATCATCCCCGGCACGCCCCACGCCGCGGTGCGGCACCACACGCCGGCGTCTCCGAGGAGGGCCTCGGGCTGGCCGAGAAAACGCATCCCGGGGACGGCCAGGAACTGCAGGCCGATGAGCACGGGCGCCATCGCGAGCGCCATGGCACAGCCGTGCAGGATCCCGCGGCCGACCGCCGGGACGTCGCGCGCGCCGTGGGCCTGGGCGATGACGGGGTCGAGCGCGCGGAGGGCCCCGAGCGCGACGACGGCGAGGGCGAAGTACCAGGAGGTGCCGAGCGCGACCGCGGCCATGGGGACGGCGCCGAGGTGGCCCACCATGAGGGTGTCGACCACGGACATGCCCATGAGGCCGAGCATGCCGACGCTCACCGGCCACGCGAGCCCCCACACCACGCGGGCTTCGGCGCGGAGGGTGGTCTCGTGGCGGACGGGGCTGGTCAGGGTCGGCGCTCTTGGGGGCGGCGAGCCTAACCGAGTAGCTCCGCGAACACCTTGGGGCGCCGACGCTCGACGAGCGGGGCGGCGCTGGCTGCCATGCCGAGGAGGGTGTCCTCCGACCAGGGCCGGCCGATGAGCTGGAGCCCGATGGGCATGCCCGCGGCGTCGTAACCGGCGGGAATGCTGACGGCGGGGAAGCCGAACAGGTTCGGGGCGTGGGCGAACCGCATGATCCGGTCGAGGAGCTCGATGTCGGACTCGCCACCCAACGCGTCGGGCCGGATGGGCGGGGCGGTGCACGCGGTGGTGGGCGTCGCGACCACGTCGACCTGGTCGAACACGTGGCGCCAGCCCTCGGCGAGGTGGCCGCGCACGCGCAGGGCGTGGGCGTAGTCGGAGGCCGAGAGGCTGCGGGCGATGGCGAAGTTGAGGGCCGTGTCCGGACCGTAGGTGGGGGCGCCGCCGCCGTTCGACGTGTGCGGGAGCTGGGCGGCCGCCATCTCGCCGACGATCACGACGAGGTGCGCCAGCCGGACCAGGTCGGGGTCCGGCAGATCGACCCGGACGAGGGTGGCGCCGAGGTTGTCGAGCAGCACGCGGCAGGCCTCGACCACGGCGGGCTCGGCGTGCTCGAACCAGCTGTCCAGCACGCCCACGCGCAGGCCCGACAGATCGGCGGCGCCCGGGAGGCGGACGCCCGGGTGGCCGAGGCTGCCGGCGTCGTGGGGATCGGCCCCCGCGATGAGGGCGTAGATCGCCGCGACGTCGACCGCGTGCGCGCCGATCGGGCCGACGTGCGCGACGCTCCAGCACAGCGGCGCCGCGCCGTGCTCGCTCACCCGGCCGAAGGTGGCCTTGAGCCCGACCATCCCACACAACGCCGAGGGGATGCGGATCGAGCCGCCCCCGTCCGCGCCGATGGCCACCGGGCAGAAGCCGGCCGCGGCCGCCGCCGCCGAGCCGCTCGAGGAGCCGCCGGTGGCCCGGCCCAGGTCGTAGGGGTTGCGGGCGGCGCCGTGGTGGGGGTTGATGCCGGTCACGCCGATGCCGAGCTCGTGCATGTTCGTCTTGCCGACGAGCAGCGCCCCCGCCGCGCGAAGGCGCGCCACGACCGTCGCGTCGGCGCCGGCCGGCGACTTGCCGAGGAACGAGGTCCCGACCGTGGTCGGGTAGGGGGCCTGGTCCAGCTCGTCCTTCACCGCGATCGGCACCCCTTCGAGCCAGCTCCGGGGGGTCCCGGCGCGCAGGCGGGCCGCGGAGGCCTCGGCCTGGGCGATCAGATCGCCCTCGTCCATCGCGATGAACGCGCGCAGCGGCTGGTCCCCGGCGTCCAGGCGCGCGCGTGCCGCGAGCACCGCCTTCGCGACGGAGACGGGGTCGGCCGTGCCCTTGCGGTACGCCTCGGTGTAGTCGTCGATCGAGGGGTGCGCGTAGCCGGCGGTGGTCGCGCGGCCCGGGTGCGCGTGCGCGTCGTCGGGCGAGGAGGCGCCGTGGTCGAGCCAGCTCGGGCGGCTGGGGGACGTTCCCGCGACGGCCGCGGCGCGCAGCTTGGGGATGCCCACCTGCTCCAACATCTGGGCGCGGAGGAGCGGGCCGATGCCCGGCATGTCGACCAGCGTGGAGAAGGCGCGGAGCGAGAGCCCCGCGAGGCGGGGAGCGCGGACGGAGCGGGGGGTGTAGGCCATGCGGGGCAGGGTAGATCACGGCGGGGGAGGTTGGGGCCGCCGATTGACACTTGGGGGGTCGGTCGGGGGTGGGGTCGGCGTCCGGTGGGGGGGGCGGTGGCGCAGGATCAGCCGCCGTCCGCCGCTGGGCCGTCCGTGATGTTCGAGGTGCTCTCGCCCCAACACGTGATCGCGCCCACGTCGTCGAGGCCGCACACCACGTCGCCGCCGGCCACCAGCCGGGCGAGGGGTCGATCCGGGATCCCGGGCGTCACCTCCTGGGCGCTCCGAGGGCCCGCGCAGACGACGAGGTGGTGGGCGTCGAGCGCGCAGCTGAAGGCCCGCCCCGAGACGAGCCCATGGAGTCCGGTGCCCGGGATCTCGTAGTCGTCCGAGCTCCACCGGTCGTTGAAGCACGTCGCCCGGCCCTCGTGGTCCAGCGCGCATCCTCGACTCCCGCCCGCCGAGACCTCTGAATAGGAACCTTCGAGCGGGGTGAAGTTGTCGTCACCGTCGCCGAAGGTGCCGTCGCAGGCCAGGGCACCCGTGGCGTCGAGCCCGCAGACGAGCGAGGCCTCCACGTCGAGCGCGGTGACGACGAGCGCGAGGCGGTCGGCGAGGGTCCAGGCGCTTGCGCCCCAGCAGACGGGGTGCCCTCCCGCGTCGACCGCGCAGCCCAACCCACCGCCGAGGCTCACGGCGACGAAGGATCCCGATGGCAGGTCGGTGAGGTTCCCCGACAGGTTCGTGCCCCAACAGGTGAGAGCGCCCTCGGCGTCGAGCGCGCAGGCCGCCTGGTCGACCGAGATCGCGCGGAAGCCGGTCCCCGCCGGGGCGTCCGTGACCACGCGGGCATCGTCGTTACCCCAGCAGTGCACGGAGCCGTCGCCATCGAGGGCACAGGCGGCGTAACCGTCGTGTGACAGCGCGGCCCAGCCCGTCCCACCGGGCGGCGGCACCGGGGGAGGCGCGGAGGTGTCCGTGGTGGCAGGGGAGCACCCGAGCGTCGTGAGCGTGAGGGTGAGTAGCACGGCGGCGCCTGGGGTTCTTCTCCATGCTACTTCCGGACCGGCCCAGCCCCAACCCAACCGGACAAAATCCGGCGTATCATGCCCCCGAACGGCCTTCGAACGGAGACCCTCCGGATGCGCATCCCCTTCTACGCCCTCCTGCTCCAAGGGATCGCGTGCGGCGGTCCCGAGCCCGTCGGCACCGACGACACTCCCGCCCTCGCGGACAGCGCCGTGGGCGACACCGCTCCGGACGACACCGCTCCGGACGACACCGATCCGGTCGACACCGATCCGGTCGACACGGCTCCGATCGACACCGATCCAATCGACACCGCGGAGACCGACACCGCGCCCGTAGACACCGCTCCCGTAGACACCGGCGAGATCCCTGCCGTTCCGCCGACCCCCACCGAGTGTTTCGGCGCGCAGTGGGGCAGCGCGCCGCTTCCCGTCGATTACGACCAATTCGAGCCGGTGCTCGGCTCTCACTGCCAGGGAACCAACTACCAGGACATCGCCGGCGTCGAGCGCGTGGTGTTCATCGGAGACTCGATCACCGTCGGCTCGCCGCCGACCGACGCGGCGGACTGGTATCGCAACGTCCTGGCGGACGAGCTCGCGATCCGCTTCGGCCTGGAGGCGCCCGATTGGGGCTGGGAGAACGTCAACCTGGTCGACGGCGTGGTCTACACCCAGCTCTCGGGTGACTTCGCGGCGTGCGCCAAGTGGGGCGCCCGCACGGACGACCTCCTCGATGGGCCCCACTACCAGCTCGAGACGTGCATGCCCGAGGAGGACCGCGGGCTGGTCACGCTCGTGGTCATGACCATCGGTGGCAACGACGTCTACTCGCTCCTCGAAGACGTGACCGCCGGCAACGACGAGGCCACGCTCCGTGCGACGTTCAGCGCCGCGACCGGGCTGCTCAGGGACGCGGCGGAGTGGGTGTCCGACCCTGAGAATTTCCCCAACGGCGCCTATCTCGTGTTCGCCAACACCTACGACTTCACCGATCCCGACGGGGCGGAGGACATGGCCGCGTGCCCGGGCGCCGAGCTCATCGGGATGGACGCGCCGCTCGCGAGCACCACGCTCCAGGCGGTGCTCGCCGAGGCGCAGGAGGAGTACCTCTCCATCGCCGTCGACACGCGGACGGACATGGTGTTCCTGGGCGAGCAGTTCTGCGGGCACGGCTACAACGCCGACCCCGCCGGCCGCTGCTACCGCGGCGATGGCGAGGTGTGGCTCGACTATACGTGCATGCATCCGAACGATCTCGGCCACGGCGCCATTGCGGACATGATGCTCGCGGTCGTGGACGAGTAGCCGGGGGCGGAGCGAAGGGGTGTACGGAGCGGGGGCAGGGTGTCGCTACCAAGCCGAATCGTCGCCCCAAGGCACGTCGAGGCCCTGGATGATGCCGACCTCGAATGGCTGGGTGGAGTCACGACACTCCGTGCGGAGCTACCAGCACGACACCCCAACCGACACCTCCCCCGCGCCAGGGGCGCGCAAGGCGGCCGGGCCCCGCCCGGCCGGTCCCGCCCGCGTCCGCGCGGGCGGACCGAGCGCGCGGCGCGAGCCTGGAGCCGACCCGACGGTGGCGTCCGCGCCACCGGGGCGCTCGATCCCTCGACCTGCCCTGGCGCCGGGCTCATCGGGGCGAGCGCCGACGGGGTAGAACGGCGGGATGGACTCCTCTCCCCATCGCGTCGATTTCCTGGTGCTCGGCGCCGGCGTGGCCGGGCTGATGTTCGCGCTCGACGCCGCCGAGCACGGGCGGGTGCTCGTCGTGAGCAAGACCGACCGCGAGGAGTCGAACACCCGCTACGCGCAGGGCGGGATCGCGGCCGTGTGGAGCGCGGAGGACAACGTCGAGGCGCACGTGTCCGACACGCTGGTGTCTGGCGCCGGCCTCTGCCGACGCGACGCGGTGGAGCAGACCGTGCGGGAGGCGCCCGAGCGCATCCGCGATCTCATCGAGCGGGGGGTCCAGTTCTCGCGCCGCGAGCAGAACCCCGCCGAGTACGACCTGCACCGCGAGGGGGGCCACAGCAAGCGGCGCATCCTGCATGCGGACGATCTGACGGGCGCCGAGATCGTCCGCGCGCTGCTCGCCGCCTGTGACGCGCAGCCAAACATCGAGATCCTCGAGCACCACCACGCGGTCGACCTGGTCACCCACAACTCGCTGGCGCGCCGCTTCGGAGAGGTGCCCGAGGAGCCCGATCGTGTCGTCGGCGCGTACCTGCTCGACGCGAAGTCGGGGGATGTGCGGGCGGTCTCCGCGCGCATCGTCGCGCTATGCACCGGTGGCGCCGGAAAGGTGTACCTGTACACGTCCAACCCCGACATCGCCTCGGGGGACGGCGTCGCGATGGCGTGGCGCGCGGGCGCGCGGATCGCGAACATGGAGTTCGTGCAGTTCCACCCGACGTGCCTCTTCCACCCGCACGCCAAGGGCTTCCTCATCTCCGAGGCGCTCCGCGGCGAGGGCGGGAAGCTGGTCCTGAACACGGGCGAGCGGTTCATGCCTCGGTACGACGAGCGGGCCGAGCTCGCGCCGCGCGACATCGTGGCCCGCGCCATCGACGCCGAGCTCAAGCGCCGCGGCGACGACTGCGTGTACCTCGACATGACACACCTCGGGCGCGCGGAGCTCCAACAGAAGTTCCCGAACATCTACGCGCGGTGCCTCGAGCTCGGCATCGACATGGCGACACACCCCATCCCCGTGGTGCCCGCCGCCCACTACTTCTGCGGCGGCGTGCAGACCGACCTGTCGGGAGAGTCCAGCATCTCCAATCTCTTCGCCATCGGAGAGTGCGCGTCGACCGGGCTCCACGGCGCCAACCGGCTCGCCTCCAACTCGCTCCTCGAGGCGCTGGTGTTCGCGAAGCACGCCGTCGTGACCGCGGTCCAGCGCCTACCGGACGTGCCCGCCCACGTCGACATCCCCCCGTGGGATCCGGGCCGCGCGGTCGACAGCGACGAGCAGGTGGTGATCACCCAGACATGGGACGAGATCCGCCGCTTCATGTGGAACTACGTGGGCATCGTCCGGACGACGCGTCGCCTGCTGCGGGCGCGCGCGCGCATCGAGGCGGTCCAGGAGGAGATCTACGACTACTACTGGGACTTCACCCTGACCGCGCCGCTGCTCGAGCTCCGCAACCTCGCGACCGTGGCGGATCTGGTCATCGACAGCGCGCTCCGGCGGCGCGAGAGCCGGGGCCTGCACTACACGCTCGACTACCCGACGGCGGATCCGCGCTGGATCCGCGACACCGTGCTCCGTCGGCGGCTGTGACCCGCCCCGGATAGGGCGGACACACGCGGTCGCGACCGAGGTTGCCATCCACAAATGTGCGTAGCTTCTCCTGCGTGGGTCCGGTGGGATCCGGGGAGGAGCGATGTTTCTCTGGGTCCTCGCCGCGAGCGCGGCCGATTATCGGGTTGTCGAGCTCGGCACGCTCGGCGGGCGGTCGGCGGCGGCAGCCGCCATCAACGAGCGCGGACAGGTGGCCGGGGTCTCCAGCCTGGAGGGCCCCGAGCAGCACGCGTTCGTGTGGGAGAACGGCCAGATGCGCGATCTCGGCACGCTGGGGGGCCGCCACAGCTTCGCGTGGGACATCAGCGAGCGCGGCGAGATCGTCGGGGGCGCGCAGGACGATCAGGGGCGGACGCACGCGGTGATGTGGTCGGCCGCCGGCCAGATCAAGGACCTCGGCGTGCTCGAGGGCGGAGAGGCCAGCTTCGCCATCGCGGTCAACGAGAAGGGGCAGGCCGCGGGGTTCTCCCAGACGGTCGACGGCGAGACCCACGCCGTGTTGTGGGAGGAGGGCCGTGCCATCGACCTCGGCACGCTCGGAGGGGGCTTCAGCTATGCCATCGACGTGAACGAGCGCGGGGAGGTGCTCGCCATGTCCACCACGCCCACCGGGCACCGCGCGTTCGTCTGGCGCGATGGGCAGCGCACCGAGGTCGGGCCCCAGGGCGCCTCGTGGTCCTCGGCGTTCGACTTGAACGACAAGGGCCAGGTGGTCGGCAGCGCGCCGCTCCCCGATGGGTCACGCCTGATGGGCTACCGGTGGTCGCCCGACGGTACGGATGCCACGTTCAGCCTCGGCGGGGACATCGTCATCGTGTCCGCCATCAACGAGGCGGGCGACGCCGCGGGCTACGGCACGCTCAGGGCGTCGCAGCCCGGGCTCATCGAGGCGGGGCTCCGACCCGACCAGGCCCCCGACTTCCAAGCGACGCTCGCGTCCCTCGGGGAGGAGGGGAGCGCTCCGGAGGTGGAGGTGCACGCCTTCCTCTACCGCGGAGGCGTGCTGACGGACCTCGGCACGCTCGGCGGCGCGCACGCCTCCGCCGTCGACATCAACGCCGGAGGCCAGATCGTGGGCTCGAGCGCGCGCGCGGTGGATGGGCGGCCGCGGGCCTTCGTCTGGCACGAAGGGACGATGACCGAGCTGCAGACGCCCGACGAGGCGAACGCGGGCGCGAGCGACATCAACGATCGCGGGCAGATCGTGGGGTCGTGGTCCTACGAGGGCCGCCGGCGCGCCTTCGTAGCATCGCCCTGCGCGCCGGGCACGCCCGACTGTGGCTCTCGACGCTCCGAGCCGGGCACGCGCTGACCAGGCCCGGCGAGGGGGACGGTCTCATCGACCACGACCGTCTCTTCGACCACGAGCGTCTCTTCCACCACGACCGTCTCCTCGACCACGATGGTCGTTTCGGTCACGACGGTCTCCTCGACCGCGACCGCCTTCTCGACCGCGACGGCCTTCTCGAGGAGATCGGTGTCGTCCTCGCGGTGAAGGTCCGGGCGGTCCTTGAGCCAGGGCACGTCAGGTTTGGGCGGGGGCGAGCCCGGCTTGCTCCCCCGGCGGTCGCGGTCAGGCATGCGCAATCCTCGGTAGGCAGGCAATCTGCTCACCGCGGGCCCGCCGACTACCCCAGGTTCGCGTCCGCGAACTCCCAGTTGACGAGCTTCTCCAGCCACGCGGTGACGTAGTCGGCGCGGCGGTTCTGGAAGTCGAGGTAGTAGGCGTGCTCCCACACGTCGATGACGACGAGGGGGGTCAGGCCGAGCGTGAGCGGGTTGTCGGCGTTCGGGGTGTCCATCACCTCGAGCTTGCCCTTGTTGGAGACCAGCCACGCCCAGCCGCTGCCGAAGCGCCCGGTTGCCGCCTTCGAGAAGATAGCCTTGAAGGCGTCATACCCGCCGAGGTCGCTCTTGATCTTGTCGCCCATTCGGCCGGAGGGGGCGCCGCCGCCGCCGGGGCGCATGCTCTGCCAATAGAACTGGTGGTTCCAGGCCTGCGCGACGTTGTTGTAGACGGCGGCCAATTCGGGCTTGCCCTGCGTCGCCCTGAGGATCTCGGGGATGGACTGCCGGGCGAAGAGCGTGGAGCCGGCGAGGGCCTTGTTCCCGTTGTCCACGTAGGCCTTGTGATGCTTGCCGTAGTGGAACGAGAGCGTGTTCTGGGAGATCACGGGCGCGAGCGCCGTGTCCGCGTACGGGAGCGGTAGGAGGATCAGCGGGCCCGCCGGTGCCACGGGGACGGGCGCGGGGGGGGCGGGATCGGCCGCGAGGGCCGAGAAGGAGCGGGTCGCGAGGACGCTCACGGCTGCGCCCGCGAGGGTGCCGGCGAGCAGGTCACGACGCGAGGGGCGAAGTTCGGACATTCGGGCTCCATCTCGATGCTGAGGGGCCCGGTCGGCGGCGCGCCCCCATGGGAGGGCGCGCGCCGACCGGAGGCGGTCTAACCGAGGTTCTTCTCGGCGAAATCCCAGTTCACGAGCTTGTCGAGCCAGGCCGAGACGTAGTCCGCGCGGCGGTTCTGGAAGTCGAGGTAGTAGGCGTGCTCCCACACGTCGATCGTGAGGAGGGGCGTCTGCCCGTGCACGAGCGGGTTCTCGGCGTTGGGGGTCTTGGTGACCTTGAGCTTGCCGCCCTCCGAGACGAGCCACGCCCAGCCGCTGCCGAACTGGGTCATCGCGGCCTGCGACAGCTCGGTCTTGAACGTGTCGTAGCTGCCGAAGGAGCTGTTGATCTGGTCGGCGATGCGGCCCTTGGGGGCGCCACCGCCGCCCGGGCGCATGGAGAGCCAGTAGAAGTCGTGGTTCCACACCTGGGCGACGTTGTTGAAGACGCCGGCCTTGTCCGCCTTGCCGTAGGTGGCCTTGATGATCTCCGCCATCGGGCGGCCCTCGAGGTCCGTGCCGGCGAGGAGCTTGTTGCCGTTGTCTACGTAGGCCTTGTGGTGCTTGCCGTAGTGGAACCCGATCGTGTTCGCCGAGATCACGGGGTCGAGCGCGGAGTCGGCGTAGGGCAGGGGAGGGAGGGACAGCGTCATGACGGTGCTCATCGAAGGCTCCTTTCGTGGGGGGTCGCCCAAACTAAGCACGAGCCCTGCCGGTGGCACCGGGAGAAGTCTCAAATCCGCGGGCGCGCCGCCGGACCGCCTCGACCGCCCGCCGGGCGACCTACCAGCCGAGCCCGGCGACACGACGCGCCTCGAGCCGCGCCGTGGCGGCGTCGAGCTCGGCGTTCACGCGGTCGGAGCGCGCCTCCGCGGCATCGTCCTGGAGGCGGAGGACCTCCAACGAGCTCGCCAGCCCGACGGACAGGCGGGTCTGCCCTACCTGCAGAGACTCGTTGGCGAGCTCCTCGCGCGCACGGGCCGCCTCGGCGACGCGATCGGCGGCCCGCGCCTGCTCGCGCGCGGTGGTGAGGCCCAGGGCGAGGTCACGCTCGACGGCGTCGAGCTGGACGACCTCGATCCGCTGTTCGAGCGCGGCGCGGCGGGCCTTCAGGAAGGGGCCGGCGACCCCGTCGAATTGCCAGGTGACGCCCAGCGTGAGCGACCAGTCGCCCAGCGCGCCGAGCGTGGAGTCCGCGGCGATGGAGCCGGAGGGGAAGAGGCCGGCGATCGCCGCCGCGTGGTCCCACTTCGCCATCGCGAGCTGCGCTTCCGCGGCGTCGATCCAGGGGGAGTCGTTGGTGGCGTCGGGGATGGCGAGCAGGCCGGTGGGGGCCTCGAGGGCGTCCACGTCCTGCTGGAGCGCGCGGGAGAGCGTCGCGCGCGCGATGGCCACGTCGGCTTCGGACTGCGCGGTGGTGGCCTGGGCCTCGAGCAGCCCGAGCCGCGCCGAGCGGCCCGCCAGCTCGCTCTCCAGGCCGGCGCTGACCCGGGCGCTGGTCGCCTCCGTGGTGGCCTGCGCGAAGCGCTCCCCCTCCTGCGCGGCGGCGAGGGCCGCCTCGGTCGAGAGGACGGTGTAGAACAGCGTCGCCGCGGCGTACTGGGCGTCCAGCGAGGTGGCGTGGGCGGTGTGGTTCAGCGAGCGGGCCAGCGCAGAGGCGGAGCCCGCGTCGGCCCATGCGACTGGATCCAGCACGTCGAGGCTCACCCGGACACCGTTGGTATCGGCGACGGTCCCGGCCGCGAATCGGCGTGAAGCAGAGATGCTCGGCGTCGGCCCGAGCTGCACCCAGGCGCCAGCGGCGTCGAGGCGCGCCTGGTGGGCGGTCAGCTCGGAGACCAACGCGTCGGGGTCCACCTCGGCGGCACGTCGAACGGCCTCGTCCAGGGTGAGGGCGTGGGCGGTAGAGAGGAGGAGCAGCAGGTTCACGGGGTCACCGCAGGAAGTATGGTTGCGGATCCCGGACTCGTGTACGTCACTCGGAGGATTCCGTGCGCCAGCCCAGCTCGCCCGCGCCGCGCGGGCCGGTGACCTGCAGCACGAGTGGCCCTTCGCCGCAGTCTTTCGAGAAGCGGACGGTCCAGAGCGAGCCCCAGCGGGTGTGGTACCGAAGCAGGTCGAGGTCCAGCGGAGTGGGCTCCATCTCCGCGATGCTCTCGGGCGTGCAGGGGCGGCCGGCCGCGAACAGGCGCACGCGCCACGGTTCGGCCTCGCCGAAACCGAAGCGGAGGTCCTCGCGGTACTGCGAGTCGGCCGACAACACGAAGACGTGGGCGGCGTCCGCCTCGGCGAGCGAGGCCGCGAGGCGCTCCGCGCGCAGCTCCGGCTCGAGGAGCAGCACGTGGGCGCGCTGGGCCTCCATCGCGCGGCGGAAGTCCGGATCGAGCCACGCGGCGCGCAGGAGCAGGGATGTGGTCAGGCCGTCGGTGTAGAGGCGCAGCTCGCGCGTCGCGTCGCGCACGGAGGCGTCGTAGGCGTGGGGTGCGGGGACATCGGCCGTGATGTCGTCTCCTACCGCTCGTCGGGCCTGGCAGGCGACGAGGAGGGCGAAGATCACGCCTCGAGCTCGTACCGCCGCACGAGCCGGGTCAGCACCAGGCCGCGGGCGGCGAGCGCCTCGACGGCGCCCTCCTCCCGGTCGACCAGGGTGAGGCACTGGACAACCCGCAGGCCCTCGGCCTCGACGCGATCGACGGCCTGGAGAATGGACGCGCCCGTGGTCGTCGTGTCTTCGACCACGCAGACCGGCGTGCCGTCCGGCAGGTTGCCGCGGCCCTCGATGTACTTGCCCGTGCCGTGGCCCTTGGACTCCTTCCGCACCAGGAAGGCGTGCACCGGCCGACCGCGGGACCACGACACGGCCGCGGTGGCCGTGGCGACAGGATCCGCCCCGATGACCATGCCGCCGACGCCCCGTACGTCGGGGTGGAGCGCCTCGAAGACGAGGTTTCCCACGAGCCAGGCGCCTTCGGCGTGGAGGGTGGTCTGCTTGCCGTCGACGTAGAAGTCGCTCTCGCGGCCCGACGCGAGGACGACCCGCATCCGACGGTAGGAGCGCTCCTTCAGGAGCTCGATCAGGCGGTCGCGCAGGAAGCCTCCTCGCCGAGCCATTCGACGACCTCGTCGATGATCCCGGCCTTGCCGAGCTCGTTGAAGAGCTCGTGACGATGCTCCGGGTAACGCGTCAGCTTCGCGTGCGTACGGCCCGCGAAGGCCTCGTTCGCGCGCGGATCGGTGATGCGATCCGCGCCGCTGACGTACATCGAGAGGGGGACGTGCCACGTCGCCACGGCGCTGACCCGCGCGATCGCCGCGATCATCTCGGTGTAGAAGCGGGGCGTCCCGGTCTGGAACACGAGCGGGTCCGCCAGGTAGGCCACCCCGATCGCCGGGTCGCGCGAGAGCGCGGAGGGATCGAGCTCGTTCTTCATCGGGAGGGACGGGATCAGGTGCGAGAGAAGCTTGGCCGCGCCGATCTTCCAACCCGGGAGCTGGACCGCGACGCCGAGCAACGGGTTGGACAAGGCGAGGCGGGCCGGGAGCATCCGTTCCGAGGCTGCGGCCGTGGAGATCAGATCGAGCGCGACGAGCCCGCCCATCGAGTGCGCGAGCATGGACCAGCCGGGCCGGAGCCCCGCGACGGCGGCCCGCACGTCGTCCCCGTACTCGGACCACCGGTTCACGTGGCCGCGCTTGCCGCCCGAGTGGCCGTGCCCCCGGAGCTCGACCAGGGTCGCGGTCCATCCGGCGGCCGCGAACGCGGCGCCCACGTGCTCGTACCGGCCGGCGTGCTCGGCGAGGCCGGGCACGATCAGCACGTCCCGGGGCCCATCCCCCCAGTGGGCGAGCCGCAGGCGCGTCCCGTCCGCGCTGGTGACGAAGCTAGTCCGCAAAGTAATTCCCGGCGTTCGCGAGCAGCGCCGTTGCCTTGCGGTGCTCGGATTCCAGCTCGGGCTGGACGTCCGGGATGAGGTTGGTCGGCTGCGCGAGCACGCCGTTCAACGCCTTCTCGAACTCGGGCTTGTTCTGGGTCTTGGTGGCCCAGTACTCGGCGAACAACACGTTGTTGCCGGCGAAGTCGGGCTGGGCCGCGATGGCCTTCTCGAAGTACTGCTTCGACTTCTCGAGGTCCTGACCCGCGAAGCTGGGGAGCGCCGCGTAGAACACGCCCCAGTAGCGATCCGGGCCGCTGTAGTAGAAGGTCGGGTCGAGGTCACCCGCGCGCGTCATGTAGGCCTTGACGGTGGGGAGGTGCTTCAGGGTCGTCGTGAGGCCGGTGAGCTTGGCCCACTTGCCGAGGGCCGACGAGGTCCAGTAGAGGCAGGGCACATCGGCCGCGGTGAAGGCGCGGGCAGCCGAGGCCTCGTCCTCATCGCCCTTGGTGAGGAGCGCGGTGAACTCGCCGTTGATCGCGAGGCACTTCTTGCCCCACTCGATCGACGTGGACCACGCGGAGAGCTTCGCGTCCTTCTCCGTCTCATGGCCATCGCCGAGGAAGTACCAGCCGCGCACGAGGCGGTGGGCCACGTCGCGATCGGTCGCGTCCATCGTGTAGGCCTGTTCGTACTTGACGAGGGCGGCCTGGAGCTTCGCCTTGTCGCCACGCTCGATCCACAGCGCGTCGGCTTCAGCCTTCAACGACGCCTTTTGCTCAGCCGAGGAGGCGGCCGCGGGCGCCTCCACCGCGTAGGTGCCGATCTGCTTGCCACAGGCGAGGAGGAGGAGGAGGGGGAGGATGCGCATCTGAAGCTCCAGGATGAGACCAGCCACTCGGTGGCCTGGGGCGCCGGTTTTACGGGCAACACGCGCGCTTGTCAACGGCGCCCTATTCGCCGCCGAAGGTGGTTGCCCCTCCCGCGGGTGACGCCTCACGGTTAGACGCCGCCATGCTGCTCGACGACACCCCACTGGCGTTGACCTTCGACGACGTGCTCCTCCTTCCGGGGCACAGCACGTTCCTCCCGCGCGACGCGGATGTGCGCACCCGGCTCTGCCGCGACATCACGCTCAACGTGCCGCTGCTGTCCTCGGCGATGGACACGGTGACCGAGGCGCCGATGGGCATCGCGATGGCGCGCCTCGGCGCGATCGGGATCCTGCACAAGAACCTGTCGCCGCTCGCCCAGGCGCGGGAGGTCCGGAAGGTGAAGAAGGCGATGACCGGGGTCATCCTGGATCCGGTCACGCTCGGCCCCGGCAGCACGCTCCGCGAGGCGCGCACGGTGATGCGGGAGCACGGCATCAACGGCCTCCCGATCGTCGTCGGCAAGCGCGTGGTGGGCATCCTCACCAATCGCGACCTCCGCTACGAGCGCAACCTGGATCGTCCGGTGGCGGATGCGATGACGAAGGAGGGCCTCGTCACCTGCCCCCCCGGCACCGATCTGGAGACCTCCCGCGATCTGATGCAGGAGCACCGCGTCGAGAAGCTGCTGGTGGTCGACGCCGACGGCACCCTCTCGGGCCTCATCACGTTCAAGGACCTCGAGGCCCACATCCGCCATCCGCTCGCCGCGCGTGACGCGCGGGGCCGGCTCCGCTGCGGCGCGGCCGTGGGCGTCGGCGCAGATCGCGACGAGCGCATCTCCGCCCTCGTCGAAGCCGGGGTGGATCTCATCGTGATCGACACCGCACACGGTGAGTCCGAGGGGGTGCTCAGGGCCGCGCGCGGCATCCGCGAAACCTGGCCGAACCTGGCCATCATCGTGGGCAACATCGCCACGGCCGGCGCGGCGGCGGCGGTGATCGCCACCGGCGCGGACGCGATCAAGGTCGGCATCGGGCCCGGCTCCATCTGCACGACCCGCGTCGTGGCCGGGGTCGGCGTACCCCAGCTCACCGCCATCGCCGAGTGCGCGAAGGTCGCCGCGAAGCACGGCATTCCCCTCATCGCCGACGGCGGCATCAAGTACAGCGGTGACGTGGCGAAGGCCTTCGCCGCCGGCGCGGACGCCGTGATGATCGGCTCGTTGTTCGCCGGTACGGACGAGGCCCCCGGGGATCTGGTGCTCTACCAGGGCCGCTCCTACAAGAACTACCGCGGCATGGGCTCCGTCGAAGCCATGAAGGCCGGCAGCTCGGATCGCTACTTCCAGGACGACGTGGGCGATCCCGAAGCGGAGACGAGGAAGCTCGTGCCCGAGGGCATCGTCGGGCGGGTGCCCTACAAGGGCCCCGTGGGCGACACCGTGTACCAGCTCGTCGGCGGGCTCAAGGCGGCGATGGGGTACACCGGAAACGTCACCATCGAGGCCATGAAGGCGAACGCGCGTTTTGTGCGCATGACCGCTTCCGGCCTGCGCGAGAGCCACGTGCACGACGTGATCATCACGCGGGAGAGCCCGAACTATCGGATGGAGTAAGTCCTACTCGTCCGACCAGTGCGAGAGGTCCCACCGGCCGTCGTAGCCGGTGGTCTGCATCCACGCGGCGCCGTAGCCCTCGACCTGCCAGTAGTCGCCGGCGAACAGCGGGCCCGCCATCGGGTCGCCATCGCCGTCGTCGATGGTGAGGTGCGCGCAGCCGGTCCAGTCGGTACCCCACGCCACCGGGCAGTCCTCGAAGCCGACGAAGGTCGACGTGAACGTCGCGCCGCCGATCGGGGTCTCGAGGGTGTCCCCGCTCTTCATCTCCTCGTCCGCGACCTGGACCGGAGGGTCGAGCACCACGAACGCGCCGTCCGCGCCCGCCCAGGCATGGATCGCGACGCCGGCCGAGGTCGACGACGACCACTTCACCGCGCCGAGGACAGCGCCGGTGTCCTCCCGGCTCCACTCGAAGGTCACAAGCTCCGCACCGCCGATCGTCTCGGTGGGCTCGAGCTTCTCGACGAGGAGGGTCCACGAGACGTCGTCGGCGTCGTTGATGAACTCGGCGCTTCGCTCCCCGTCGGTCGGGAAGAAGGGGGCGAGGTTCGTGCCTCGCGTGGTGGTTTCACCGCCCGTACAGGCCGCGGCGAGCAGGAGGAGCGCCATCAGTTCGTCGGCGTGACGACGGTCACCGTGTAGGTGTGCAGCAGCGTCTCGTCGTCCCCGATCAGGAAGAACGTGAGCTGGTTGGCCTGTTCGTAGTCCTGGGCCGGCAACACGCCGTCGAGCGTCACGGTGAACGTGACCTCTTCGCCGCTCTGCACGTCGTAGAACGCCTCGGGCGAGATGCCGGCGACGAAGCCCAGGGAGTCATCCGACGCGACGAGCGAGATCTTCTCGTAGTTCATCGCCGCGATCAGCTGGGTGACAGCGGCGACCACGTCCGCGCGGAATTGGGCGCTGGTGCCGGACCACGTGATCACCGCGGGCTCGTCCGTGCCGTCCCCGTTGAGGTCCGCGAGCGAGCCGGTGGCTGCGGCGAGCGACTCCATCTGTCCGAACGCGGCTTCATAGGTCAGGACGTTCACGCCGATGCCGATGAGCTTGGCGTTGATGGCGTTGGCGGCGTTCACCACGTCGGTGTGGCCCGCGGCGTGGCAGGCCGTGCGAGGGGTCGAGTAGTCGCTGCTGTCCGCGTCCCGCAGCGGGGCGTCGGTCGCGTAGATGATGATCGGCAGCATGTTCTCGCGGAAGCCGAAGCCGCCGATGGTGCCCCCGCCGACCGTGGACGCGTCGTTGGCCTGGCCGCCGGTGCCCCCGAACAGGTCGGTCGCGACGGCCTCGAACGGAAGCACGTCCGTTCGGATGTCGAACTGTCCGTCACAATCGTGGTCGAACCCGACGCCGGTGAGCCCCTGGTAGAGGGCCTCCATCGTGCTCTCGGGGGTGTCGTCCCCGTAGTGGATCGCGACTTCGTTGTTGAGCGCGGCCTGAACCACCGCCGGAACCTCTGTCTGCTGCTGCCGGAGGATGAACGGGAGATCGGTCCCGACGCCGCCGTAGGGGGACTCCGCATAGTCGTCGTAGGTGGCCACCCCGTACGTCGCGTCCGAGAAGAGCAGGTCGAGGTCGGTCACGATGTTGCTGAACTCGCTCGCCATCGCCGTCGCGAGGCTCGACATCGAGCTGGTCGTGTCGAGCGCGAACGCGATGTCCGCCAGGCCAGCCTCGACAGTGAACGAGAGATCGATCGCGACCGGCTCGCCCTCGGGGAGCTCGATCTCGACGCAGTCCCCGACGACCCCCCACCCGGATTGGGTCGCGACCTTGGCGCCGGAGGGGTCGTTGCTGCTGACCCACACCTGGTTGGTCTGGAGCTCCGCGCTGGTGGCCTCGTAGAGGAGCTGCAGCGGCACGTGGTCGCCCGGGGCGATCTCGATCGGGAGGGCGGGGATGGCGGGCAGGGAGTAGCCCTCTCCCATCGGGACGATGCTGTCGATCACGAGCGTGTCGCTGCCGATGTTGGAGAGCATCAGCGTCTTGCCGGTGAGGCAGCCGAAGGGCACGGGGCCGAACTCGTAGGGATCGGGATCGATGGCGAGGATCGGGAGGAGCCATGCGCCGCCGAGCGTCACTTGGTCTTCCGGATTGGCCGCGTCATCCCCGAAGACCCGCACCGTCGCAGAATCCGTGAGGTTCGTCGGTTCGTACATCACGTCCACCGTGATCGCGCCGCCCGGCGGAATGTCGCCCGTGGCCGTGCTCAGGAGCGTGAAGCCGGCGGCCCCCTCGATCCGGACCTCCGTGATCTCGAGCGGGATCCCGCCCTCGTTGCGGATCGTGAAGCTCTGCACGGCCGACTGGCCCGTGCCGAGGCCGCCGAAGTCGAGGAACCCCGGATCCACGACCATCACCGGAACGTCGTCATATCGCTCGCGTTCGGTGTTGACCTCGTTGTCGACGACGCAGGCAGGGAGCGCGAGGACGATCATCAGCGAGAGGCCGGCGCGTGACATTGGACCTCGAACGAACGGTGGCGTACGCGGTAACCTGTAGAGGGTAGGTCCGGGGGTGGGCGGATGTCCACCACGAATCCCACGGAACGCCCCGTTCGGCGCAGAATGGGACAAGCCAGAACACGCGGCTGCGGCATAGAGGGTTCCGCTCCGGAGGGTGGAATGGACAAGGTGTTCGCCTCGGCGGCGCAGGCTGTCGCCGACATCCCGAACGGCGCGTCGGTCATGGCGGGGGGCTTCGGCCTGTGCGGCATCCCCGAGAACCTCATCCTGGCCCTGCGCGATCGCGGCGTCGGCGGGTTGACGGTCATCTCGAACAATTGCGGCGTCGACGATTTCGGACTCGGGATCTTGCTCCAGACGCGCCAGATCAAGAAGATGATCTCGAGCTACGTCGGGGAGAACAAGGAGTTCGAGCGGCAGTACCTCTCGGGCGAGCTCGAGGTCGAGTTGTGCCCGCAGGGTACCCTCGCCGAGCGCATCCGGGCCGGCGGCGCCGGCATTCCGGCGTTCTTCACGGCCACCGGGTACGGCACGCTCGCCGCCGAGGGAAAGGACACCCGTTGGTTCGACGGGCGGCCCTACGTCATGGAGCGCGCGCTCCTCGCCGACTTCGCGATCATCAAGGCCCAGCGCGCCGATCGCCTCGGCAACCTGACCTTCAACAAGACGGCTCGCAACTTCAACGCGATGATGGCGACCGCCGCGCGGGTCACCATCGCCGAGGTCGAGGAGCTCGTCGAGCCGGGCGACATCGACCCCGACGAGGTCCACGTGCCCGGCATCTACGTTCAGCGCGTCGTCGTCGGGGAACGCTACGAGAAGCGGATCGAGCGCCGCACCACCCGGGAGGCTTGAGCCATGCCGTTGACACGCGACGCCATCGTGAAGCGGGCCGCCCGCGAGCTGCGGGACGGCTACTACGTGAACCTCGGGATCGGCATCCCGACCCTCGTGGCGAACCACATCCCGGCGGGCATGGACATCGTGCTCCACAGCGAGAACGGCCTGCTCGGCATGGGCCCGTTTCCCACCAGCGCGGAGGTCGATCCGGACCTCATCAACGCGGGCAAGCAGACCGTCACCGCGCTTCCCGGTTCCAGCTATTTCTCGAGCGCCGAGAGCTTCGCCATGATCCGCGGGGGGCACATCGATCTCACCATCCTCGGCGCGATGCAGGTGAGCGCCACGGGTGACCTCGCGAATTGGATGATCCCCGGCAAGATGGTCAAGGGGATGGGCGGCGCGATGGACCTCGTGAGCGGCGCCAAACGGGTGGTGGTGACGATGGAGCACGTCGCGAAAGGCGAGCCGAAGCTCCTCGAACAGTGCACGCTCCCGCTCACGGGGCTGCGGTGCGTCCACCTGCTCATCACCGACTACGGCGTGTTCTCGTTCGACGGGGGGCTCGTCCTTCGCGAGATCGCGGAAGACCTCACGGTCGACCAGGTGAAGGCGGCCACCGGCGCCCGCTTCCGCATCGCGGATGACCTGGTGCGTCTCCCGATCTGAACGGTGTGTGCCGAACGACAGAAGCCCCGCCGAGTGATCGGCGGGGCTTCTTGGTCTCCACGAGGCCGCGAGCCTACTTGCGCTTGCGGGGGGTCTTGCCCTTGACCGCTTGGCGCAGCACGATGTACGCGCCGTCAGGGCCGGGGACGCCGCCGCGCACGAACACGAGGTTGCGCTCGGTGTCGATGCGGACGATGAGGAGGTTCTGCACCGTGTTCTTGCCGCCGCCCATGCGACCCGGCATCTTGACGCCCTTGAACGTCATACCCGGGGTGAGGCGCGTGCCGATCGAGCCGCCGTGCCGGTAGTACTCGTGCACACCGTGGCTGCGCTTGAAGCCGGAGAAGTTCCAGCGCTTGAAGACGCCCGCGAAGCCGCGGCCCTTCGAGTTGCCGGTCACGTCGACCTTCTGCTTGACCGCGAACACCGCGTCGATCGCGATCTGCGAGCCGGCGGCGTGGGTGTTGGCGACCGCGTCGCTGACGCGGATCTCGCGGACGACGCGGAAGGGGCGGGCGCCGACCTTCGCGACGTGGCCGATCTCGGCCTTGGTGACGCGGGACTCCTTGCGGGAGCCGTACCCGAGCTGGAGGGCGGCGTAGCCGTCCTTCGACGCGGAGGACTTGACCTGGATCACGGTGTTGGGCTGGATTTCCAGCACGGTGACCGCGGAAACCACGCCCACGTCATCGAAGATCTGGGTCATGCCCAGCTTGCGGCCGAGGAGGCCAATCTGTTCGTTCGCCATGAAATACCTCGCATAGGACGGATGCCGGCCTAGGAGGGCGGGCGGACGTCGTACGTTTGTGAAGCCCGGCCGGAAGGACTCCGGAATGGGCCCACGCGACTATCTCGGTGGGCGGCTCGAGGCAAGGCAACTGGCCTCGCCGCGTCGGGGTCCGATCAGAGGCCCAACCCGGAGAGCTCGATCTTCCAGTCGCCCTGGGTCGGATCGTTGGAGAGGATGTGGAGGATGTTCCAATCGAGATCCGCGGACGGGACCTCGAGGCAGCTCTCCGTGGCGCGGTAGGAGACGGTGAAGTCGAAGGAGCCGTAGGGCGCGAGGGTGCGCGACGAGGACCAGCCGCCGACGGTGAAGGACCCGCAGGTGGCGAGAATATCGTTGCTGACACGGACGCTGCTCACGGTGAGGTCCATGTCGCCCACGTTCTGGACCGAGATCGTCTTGGTGTCGGTGGTTGCGAACGCGGAAATCGAGACGAAGCCGCTGAGCACGTACGGGTCGGCGCCCGTGTCGACGTCGATGAGCGGGCTGCAGATGTCGCAGAGGTCGACACCCTCGCCCTCGACCGCGATCTGGAGCGCCGGGGTGTCCCCATCGTCGGATTGCACGGTCACGGTGCCGGTGAAGCTGGTCTCGGTCCCCGGGGTGAACGACACCTCGAGGAGCTTGTTGGAGCCGGGCGAGAGCACCTGGGGTGGGGAGAGAGTGCCCCCCGTCGTCCATGCGCCGGCGCTCGTCACCACGTCGCTGATGAGGAGATCGTCGGTGCCCGTGTTGCTCACGGTGAAGGTGGTGGTGACGGTGTCGTCGACATCGACCCGGCCGAAGTCGTACCGGGCGGGCGTGACGCTGATGTTGCCGCCCGGAGCGGGCTCGTCGGTGTCGGTGTCCGTGTCGGCATCCGTGTCCGTGTCGACGTCGCCTTCGGTTCCGCCCGTGCCCGTCAGGGGGATGTCGAGGGTGCCCCCCTCGCCGGCGACCACGGTGAGAATGCCGTCGTAGCGGCCGTCGGTTCGCGGCGCGAACGTGACGGTGACGATGGAGTCGGTCGTGACCTGCACGGCCGCCGTGGAGATCTCGAACGAATCCCCATCGATCTGGAGGTCGACCGGGATCGGCGAGTCCCCCGTGTTGGTGAGCACGAGGTCGCGAGTGAGGGAGCTCCCGACGGCGACGGCGCCAAAATCGATCGCGGTTGCGTCGATCTCCAGGCCACCGATCGTGGAGACCCCGCCCCCGCTGTCATCCGCGGTGGCGTCCGTGCCCTTGCCGGGGAGCGCTTCGAGACCGAAGCAGCCGACGAGCAGGAGGAGGGATGCGGACATGGGAGGCTCCTCGCGTGGTCGTGGCGTCGTGCCTCAGCTCAGAACGTGTACTTGAGCGACCCCGTGCCGTTCACGCCGAGGTCCCACCCGATACCGTACACCACGTCGACATCGACGCCGATGGAGAAGTGGGACAACTTCGTATAGTACTCGAACGTCGGCCCCACGAAGACGACCGGCTTCGGAGAGTTGTGCAGGCCGGGATCCCCTTCGAAGTCGCCCAGCACTTCGTCCGCGTAGGCGTTGGGCTCGATCAGCAGGGGGCTGTAGAGCACCCCGGCGCCGATGCGCGCGCCGATGCCGATACGGCGCACGGGGTAGAACGAGATCTCGTAGTTGGCCTGCAGGGTGTAGGTGCGCAGGTCGCCTTCGGTGCAGGGCTCGGAGCCGCCGAGAGGGGTGGTGTAGCAGCCGGCCCCGGCCTGCTCGTACCAGGCGGCGCCGTTGTGCACGCCCTGGCCGATCGCGACTTCCCACGCCATCGACTGCTTTTCGGTGTCCACGAAGTCCTGGCCGACGGCCAGCGTGACGTTCGTGCCCGCGTCGACCGAGCGGCTGAAGTTGAGCAGGTACGCGCTCACGCCCGCCGAGGCCTTGCCGTAGAAGCCGCGGTTGATCTCGCGGATGGTGCCCGCGTCATCTTGCGCGGCCTTGGCGGCGCGGGTCAGCTTCTTCGGCTTGGTGTCTTCTTCGTTGAAGCCGCTGTCGTCGTCTTCGTCCTGAGCAAACGCGGCGGACGTGATCATCGGCGAGGAGAGCAGGGAGGCGGTAAGCGCCAGGACCATCATCAACGACTCCGGCAGAGAGGCCCACCACAGTAGCACGAGGCATAGCAAAACGGAAAGCGGGCCCGGTGAGAACCGGGCCCGCGGCAGCCGTCAGCCGGGCGAGAACAAGAAGGGGTACGACACGATCACCAGGCCGTTGCCCTTCGGCGCGGGGAACCCGAAGCGCAGGAAGCGCCCGTTGATGCACGACTCCACGGCCGGGTTTCCGAGCGTCGAGGTCTTGGTGACCGCCGAGGAGACCGAGCCGTCGCCCGCGATGGTGAATTTCACCGTGACCTTGCCGCCGAGCGCCGGGTTCTTGGTGAGCTCGCGCTGGTAACAGTACCGGATCTGGCTCATGCCGCGCTTCACCACCTCGTCGATCTGGGACCGGTCGAGCCCGCCCATGACGATGGTGGTGTCCGGGCTGGTGATGGTTCCCGTCTGCTTTCCGGGCCCGCCAGTGGGCGCGAAGCCGGAGCCGCCGGGCCTCCCACGCCCAATGGGCCCGATCCCGCCCATGGAGTCCGCGGTTCCGCCGCCACCGAAGCCGCCGTTCCGGCTGCCGAGGCCACCCGACCCCAGCTGCGTGGCGCGCGGCCCGATCATGGCGCCGACTCCGTTCGCCAGCTCACCCGGGAGGCCCGCGTCTCCCAGCATCGAGGCGAGGTTCGCGTCGTCCTGCAACGCGCCCAGCAGGCCGGCGTTTTTCGCGGCGTGCTGGTCGCGGTCGGCCTTCGAGATGGGGTCGCGGTCCTTCGGCGCCTGCGAGTCCGGCCGCCCGTGCTTGCCCTCCTTCCCCTTCGGGGCGGCCTTGGGCGCGACCGCCTCGGCCACCGGCACCGGCGCCACGTACGCGGCCTGCTCGAGGAGGATCTGCACGAGCCGATCCTCGTCGGTCATGGTGGAGGCGCGGGAGCTGGAGGGCACGACGGAGAGCGCGACCCCGAGCAGCATCGCCGCGAACCCGATGAACCCGGTGATGCCGAGGAGGGGGTAGTCGATGCCGGCTCCGCCGTAGATGGGAACCCGCTTGCTGGGGTGCACGGGGCGAGCCACGAAGGTGGTGCCGCCGACGATCACCACGGCGCGGTCCTCCGGGCCGATGGGGAGGCGCACGAGCCCGTCCACGCCGGGGCCCACGAGGGCGGCGAGCGCCGGGAGCGAGCGCCGGCCCGCGGGGCCCTCCACGAACCCGTCCCACTCTGGCTGCACGACACACACCCAGCCGCGCCCTTCGGCCTCGAACAGGGGGTGCGTGCCAGCCGCGAGCAGCGAGGTGGGGACGAAGAAGTCCTCCTGCATCCGGGTGCCACGCAGCGAGCGGACGAGCGTGGCACCGAGCTGCACGGCGCGGCCGGGGGCGAAGTGTTTGAGATCGACCACGGCGTCACCGAAGACCTGGGCCACCTCGAGGACCCGCTCCTTGCCCCGATCCGCGGAGGGGTCGGCGATGTCCTCTGCGCTCAGGAGCAGGTCGAGGACGTGCGTGGCAAGGGTGTCGTCCCATGGGCCGGTGCCAACGGCGGCGGTGGGGAGGGTGGCTTCGGACATGAGGACTCCAATCACCAGGTGGTGACAGCTGCTTCAACCCCGCAGGATTGCGGGAGAAGTGGTTGCGGGAACGAGACTCTTCGTCTCTTCCTGGTCTGACATCGCCCGTGTCCGCGGGTTCGTCTAGGAGTCGCAATCCAATCGTCTAGGGAATGTCAGAGCCTCCCAAGTGTGTCCGCGCGCTGTCTCCCTGGTTTGGGAGGGTCCATCCAAAACGACGAACGGCGCCCGAAGGCGCCGCTCTCTTGAATCGGCCCTGGAGGGCCCGCTGCCTACCCGGGCGAGAAGATGAAGGGGTAGGAAACGATGACGATGCCGCCGCCCTTCGGCTCGGGGAACTGGAACCGCATGAACCGGCCGTTGATGCAGGACTCGACCGCGGGGTTGTTCATCGTGGTGGTCTTGGTGGTCGCGGACGACACCGTTCCATCCTTGGCGATGACGAACTTCACGGTGATCTTGCCACCCAGCGAGGGGTTCTTGGTCAGCTCGCGCTGGTAGCAGTACCGGATCTGGCTCATGTTGCGCTTGATGACCGCGTCGATGAGCGACTTGTCGAGCGCGCCGAGGATGATGGGGTCACCACCGACGGTGCCGATGCCGCCATCGCCCTTGGTGCCGAAGTTTCCGCCGCCCGAGCCGTAGCCCGAGGCGCCCGACCCACGGCCCTTGGTGCCGAGGCCGCCGAGGCCTTCCGCCGTGCCGCCGCCGCCGAGACCCGACCCACGCGCGCCGAGGCCGCCGGAGCCGATCTGGGTGCCCTTGGCCCCGATGAGCCCGCCGATGCCGCTCATCATGTCGGCGTTGAGCCCGGTGGCGCCGAGCATGCTGTCGAGCGCCGAGTCGTCGCGGAGGGCGCCGAGGACACCGGCGTTCTCGGCGACTTCCTTGTCCAGCTGCTGCTTCTGCATCTGGACCTTGTCGCCCTTCGCCTTGTCCATCTTCGCGTCTTTCTTGCCGACCTTGCCCTCTTCCTTCTTGGCCTTGGCGCCCTCACCCGCGTCCGGGTTGTCGTCGCGCTTCTTCTCGTCCTTGATCTCTTCCTTCTTCTCGAGGAGGAGCTCGACCATGTGGTCGTCGAGGAGGTTGTTCGAGCTGTCCGGCGGGGGGGGCATGACCGCCACGGCGACGCCGAACATGAACGTCACGAACGTCATGAACGCGATGATGCCGAGGAAGGGGTAGTCGATGTCGCTGCCGAACTTCGAGACGGCCTTCTTGCCGGGGTACGCCTGGTGGGCGACGAAGATCGTGCTGCCGAGATCGACGACGAGCCGGGCGTCTTCCGGGATTTGCACGGTGATCGTGCTCCCGTTCTTCTTCGCCTTGCCGTCCGCCACGAGCTCGGTGAACGTGCGGCGGGTCTCACCGATGTCGACGAAGCCGGCCCACTTGTCGCTGGCGTTGCAGACCCACTGGCCGCCGACGTTCTGGAAGAGGACGTAGTTCTCGCTCGGGAGGAACTCGACCGGGACGAAGAAGCCGGCCTTGGACGAGGCGCGGTCATCGAGGCCGACGATGGGGAGCGTCGCGGAGCCCACGACCACGGTGCGGTTGCCGGCACCGCCGGAGGCGTAGAAGTGCTTGATGTCGAGGACGGCGTCCCCGAAGACCTGGGCCACCTCGAGGTGCCGACCGCGCGAGCGGTCGGATGCCGCGTCGGTCGCGGAGGCGCTGGCGCGCATCACGAAGGCCATCACGTCTTCCGCGGGCTCGTCGTCGTCACCGAAGACCTGGGCCTCGGGAGCCTCGCCGGTGCTGACCGTGTGCTTCTCGAGCGAGAGGGTCGGCGCGTCGACGCGCGTGGCCTCGTCATCCGCGAACGCGGCGGAGTCGGTGATCCGGACGACCACGCGCACGGCGCCGAACCCCAGGGTGTCGCCGTTGGAGAGCACGACGTTGCTCACCGACGCGCCGTTCACCTGGGTGCTCTGGTCGCCGACGAGGTCGAGCAGCTGCACCGTGCCGTCCTCGTTGACGTTGAGCACGGCGTGCAGGTCCTGCAGCGAGGGGTCCTCGATGCGCAGCATCGCGGCGGGGCCCTTGCCGATGGTCACGCTCTCAGCGGAGAGCTCCTCGCGACGGACGAATTCCCCGCCGTTGAAGATCTCGAAGGTGAGGACGAGCGAACCGGAGGATGAACCGGCCATGGGAGTCCCTTGCGACCGCATGCGCGGCCCCTGAGGTTTGCGCGCCCGGGAGGGCGCTGAACGGGACGGGCGCCCCGTGGATGCGTTCTGTAGAAGGCTGTGGAGAAGGCCTGTGGAGGGGCTACTTCACTTCGTCGACGGACTGTTCCATCTCGGCGTTGAAGTCCTCACGCAGCTTGATGAGGGGATTGAAGCTGGCCTTCTTGCGGTCGAGCACGAGCGCGCTGGACGGCTTCACGAGCTCGCCGCTCACGTCGAGGCCTTCGAAGTCGATCTCGGTCTTCTGCTTGTAGGAGACCTTGCGGCCCTCGGCTTCTTCTTCCTGCGCGAAGGCGGCGCCGGAGAGCGCGCCCGTGAGGGCGCTGACGAGGACGAGACGAGAGAGGAGAGTACGGGTCATTGGAGGCTCCCGGAGGTGTGGGCGCTGCGGGCACATTGTCGCGTGCCATGAAGCATAGGACAATAGGACGTTGCCGGGGTTCCGGTCAAACTTCTGTCTAGCGGACGTTCCCCTGGCGCTCGGCCGGAACCGGGCCGCTCAGAGGCAGCCTGGGCAAGCGGACGAGGGGGCGAAAAAACCGACAGCCCCGCCGCGAGCATACTCGCGGCGGGGCTGGTGGGTTGGGGCGACTTCGCCTCTACTGCGGTGCCGGTGCCGGGGCCGGAGGGGCCTCCGGAGCGGGGGCCGGGGCCGTGCCCGCACCCACGGGCACCGTCCCTTCCGGTGCGGGCGGCGTGGCGCCCTCCACGGGAGCGGCGGTACCGCACGTCGCCTTCGCGGCTTCGAGCTGCGCCATGGAGTCCGTCACGAAGGTCTCCATGTCGCCGACCATGCCGAGATCCTTCTCGGTGATGACGGGCTCGGCCTGCTCGATGACCATCTGGGCCATCTGACCGGCGTCCGTGGCGAGGAGGCACTCGTTCTTGAGGTCCGCCTTCATCTTCGCGATGTTCTCGGCCATCTGCTTGAGCTGTTCGGCCTGGCGCTTCTCGCGGGCGATGCGCTCGTCCTCGATGCGCTTGAGCTCTTCTTTGCGCTTGCGGTCGATCTCGCGATCCTTCTCGACCGAAGCCTGCCACTCGAAGAACTCGTCGCTCGGGGAGAGCGTCCCGGCGCCCTTCTGGAACTCTTCCAGGACCTTCTTGGCCTTGTCGAAGTTCTTGGTGTACTTCTGGTAGAGCATCGTCGCGTTGTAGGCCAGCACGCGGTTGCCCGGGTCCTTGGCGAGGAGCGTGTCGTAGATCTTCGTGGCGGCGTCGTAGTCCTGGACGCCACGAAGCGCGATGGCGTAGCCCATCTGCGCGTCGGCGTTGCCGGGGAACTGCTTGACCACGGCCTCGAAGCAGGTCTTCGCGAGGACGTAGTCGCCCGAATCGAGCGCGATGTACCCGAGGTTCAGGTTGGCCTGCATGTTGCCGGGGTCGACCTTGATCGCGGTCTTGAACTCCTCGATCGCGGCGGCCTCGTTGCCCTTCTGGAGCTGGATGACGCCCATGTTGTTGTAGATGCCGGGGTCGGCATCGTTCAACGTCTTGGCCTTCTGCGCGCAGAGGAGGCTCATCTCGAAGTTGCCCTGCGCGTAGTACGCGCGGGACAGGTTCCGGTAGGCACCCACGTTCTTGGGATCACGCGCCAGGATCTCCTGCGCCTGCGCGATCGCCTCGTCGTAGAGCTTGGCGTTCGTGAGGACGTCGACCAGGTTGGCGCGGGCCTGGAGATCGGTGGGGTTCTTCTCGATGAAGCCCTTGTAGAGCTCGATCGCCTCGGTGCTCTTGCCCGTCTGACCGAGCACGAGGCCCAGGTTGAACAGCGCCGAGTTGTAGGTCGGCTGGAGCTCGAGGGCCTTGCGGTAGCTGGCCTCGGCCTTCGCGAGGTCACCCGTGCGCTCGGCACAATATCCGGCGTTGTACCAAGCCTTGGCGTACGCCGGGTCCGCCGTGGTGGCGGCCTCGAACTTGGCCAGGGCCGCGGCGTAGTCGATCGAGCTGGCCTTGAGCAGGGTCACGCCTTCGGTGAAGGCCTGCTTCGGGTTCACCGTCTGCGCCGTGGGGTTGGTGTCAACAGGGACCTTCGGACCGCAGCCCGCGGCGAGGAGGACAATGATGGGGAGAATGCGCATCGTGTTCTCTTAGGGCTCAGATTCGATGGTACCGGCGAAGGTCGAAGGCGCCGAGTACCGGGCCTCCGGGATCTTCTCGAACAGGCCCGGGAAGTCATCGGGGCGCAGGACGCCAAGACGACGGGTCGCATTCGCGGTGTTGTCGTTGTACAGGTTGAGCTCGTAGGACTTCTGGAGCGCCGCCGAGTAGGCCGCCGCCGCCTTCTCGATCTGGGGGTACGCCTTGTCCTCGAGCGCCATCGTGTAGAGCTCCTTCTGGTCCGCCGTGAGGTAGGTCGGGATCCAGGAGCCCTTCAGCGACTCGCTCAGGTTCTCGTAGGCGGAGCCGAGGCGCGCCAGGGCCGCGAGGCCCCACTCGCCGGCACCGGTGCCGATGATGCCCGCGTAGGTCTTCTCGACCTCGCTCATCGCCCGGACCTTGGAGACGAGCTGCTCGGTCAGGAGCTTGTCGGTCTGCTTCTGGTTGAGCTTCTTGTCCCCGGGGCCGCCGATCTTCATGGCCATGTACGCCTGGTACTGGGGCTCGGCGAGGATGTACATGATCTGAGCGACGTACTCGACGGAGAGCTCGAACTGCGCGCCCGCCTTCTTCTGGATGTCGAAGAACGCGACGGTTTCTTTCCAGTGGGTGCCGACCTTGGCGCCCTGGCCGAGCTTGTCCATCAGGAGCCCGTAGTGGAGCCGGGCGTACATGAGCTCATCGAGAGAGCCCATGACCTGCGGAGGGGCGCCCCTCACGACGGGCTTGGGGGTGTAGAACCCGAGGTAGACCTTGGAGGCCTCCGCCCACTTCTCGTGCTCTTCGTAGATGCGCGCGATGTCGAGCTGGATGCCGTTGAGGTTCGGCTTGTCCGGGAACGCGGTGATGTACTGCTGGTAGTTCTTGACCGCCTGCTCCCACTGGCCGAGGGAGTTGCGGAAGAGCGCGGCCGAGTAGAGCGCGTCGGGCGCGCCCGGGTGCGCCTTGTCGAGGACGTACAGCTTCTCGTACCAATTCGCGGCCTCGCCGAAGTTGGCGATCGACTCGTAGTCGAAGCCCAACGCGGCGACCTGGTCCTTGTAGTACTTCGACTTGGGGAACTTCTCGACGATGACGTGCCGGACCTTCATGGAGTCGGTCACGTTTCCGAGGTCCCGGTAGTAGACCGCGGCGTTGTTCAACGCGAGGTCCGCGTTCTGGGAGCTCGGGAACTCCTGGTAGAAGGCCCAGTAGTCCGCCGCGCCCTGCTTCTTGTCCGAGGTCTTCTTGAAGTTGATCTCGATGAACTTCAGCGAGGAGTTCTCGTAGACGCCGTAGACCTCCTTCTTGAAGGAGTCGGAGCCCAGGCCCACCTGGTCGAAGTAGAACTTGGAGTTCTTCTTCAAGCTGTCCCAATCTTCGACGAGCGCGAAGCTGTCGAGGATCAGGTTGGCCGCCTGCTCGGCTTCCTTGGACTTGGGATCCATGGAGATGACGACGTTGAAGCGCTCGGACGCTTCCTTGAACTGATTCTTGTTGTAGAGGAGGTAGGCCGACTTGTAGATGATCTGGCGCGCCTTCGGATCGGTCGGGAAGAGCTCGCGGAACTGATCCAGCGCCTTGAGCTGCTTCTGCTCCCAATCGGAGAGCGGGATCGCGTCGGTCTTCTTGCCTGGATCGGGCCCACCGGCGCCGCTGTTCTTGGCCTCGCGCTTGATCATCTCCTCAGCCGCGAAGATCGCGGATTCGGCGCAGAAGCGGGAGTGCTGGCCCTTGGTGTCGATGCTGACGACCTTCATGTACTGGTCGTAGGCGCTGTCGAACTTCTTGATGGTGTACAAGAGCTCGGAGTACGAATAACGCACTTCGTAGCTGTACTTGGAGTCCGGGAACTCCTGGATGTAGACCTCGTAGGCCTTCTCTGCGAGCGCGTAGGTCTGCGCGGCCTGGGAGCCGGTCTTCAGCTTCTTCGCTTCGTTGTGGTAGTTGATGGCTACCGTACGCAGGCCCTTCTCGATGAGCTCCTCTGCGGTCTTCACGGCGTCCTGGTTCGACGCATTCGTGCGCGCCCAGGAGCTCTGCTTGCCGTAGTTCTTGAGGAGGCGATCGATCTCGGCGAGCGTGTCCTCCTTCTTGCCCATCTTGGTGTAGGCCTGGATGATCTCGTTCTGGAAGTCCGGGGCGGCCGGGCCCTGCGGATCCTCCGCGATCAAGCGGCGGTAGGTCTGGATGGACGACTCGAACTTGCCCTGCTCGAAGTAGGTCGACGCGAGACGCTTGAGCATGTCGCGGATGAGCTCTTTCTTGCCGAGCTTGTTGAAGTACTCGTAGGCCTCGTCCATCTCGCCGGCGTCGGCGAAGAAGCGAACGAGATCCTTGAGCGCTTCGTCCTGAAGCTGGAGGGTCTTGCGGACGGGCTTTCCGTCGGGCCCGACTGCGCTTTCGCTCATCGAGTACGACACGACCGCCTTCATCTTGTCGATGGCGGTGGGGTAGTCCCCGACGTTGTAGTAGCACCAGGCGAGCTTGTAGTTCGCGAAGGCGTACTTCTCGTGGTCCTTGTACGCGGCGGCCTTCTGGTAGGCGTTGAGCGCCTTGTAGGCCTCGTTCTTGTCGAACCAGTACTCGCCGATGAGCACGTAGGCGTCGGGGACGAACCGGCTCTCGGGGTAGGTCTTCACGAGCTTGGTGAACTCGGTGTTCGCCGGATCGGTCTGCCCGGTGTCGGACAGCGCTTGACCCAGGTAGAACGTGGCTTCGTCAGCCCGCTGATACTGGGGGTAGCTGGCCAGGATCTGCTTGTAGAGCTTGATGCTCTTGTCCTGCCAGCCGCGCGACTCCTTCACGAAGTCGGCCTGCTTGATGTTGTCGGTGTTTCCGTTCGGCTTGTTGAACTCTTCGTCAACGGCCTTCTGGAAGATCCCCATCTCCGTGAGGTAGAGCTCACGCCCTTCCTCGAAGTAGAGGTCCGCGAGGCGGAGGAGCATCTCCGCCTTCTGGTCGCCCTGCGCGGACGTTCCCGAGATGATCTCCTTGAGGCGGGAGATCGACTCGAGACGCGCCGCCCGCGCGGCTGCCCGGAGGGCCTCCGACTGCTGGGTAGCGGCATCCACGTCCGTGGCCTTGAGCACACGGCGCTCGGCCTTCTGGTCGCGGCCTTGCGCGTACGCGGCCGACGGGGCGAGGGTCACCGCGAAGGTGCCCGCCCCGAGAAGGAGGCTCAGCGCGAGGCCGACGCGAGGAGAAAACATGCGTTCCATGAATCGGACTCCTTGTCCACAACCGGCGGATGGACCGCTGGTCAGGGGCGCACCGGGGCCGCCCAGGAAGAAGGGGAAGGCTACTTGCAGGATCCCTGCTCGGTGTACCGGTAGTACCCGAGCTCGTCCTGCCAGAACTCGCCGTTGAACGGCCAGTAGATCTTGTTGGCCGAGGTGCCGTAGTTGATGTCGACGTCCTTCGAGAGGTCGGACAGGTCGGGGGTCGACATCATGTAGTTGAGGATGCCGCGCTTGGCGTCGATGACCTCGAACCGGATGATCTCGGCTTGGGTCAACAGATCCCCCAGGTAGGTGGTCATCGTGACCATCTCCTGCAGGAGCGCCAGGCCGGCGCGGCGCTTGAGGCGCTCGCGGTCTTCGGAGATGACCTTGTGGAGCTGCTCGCCCACGCCGTCCTTCCATTGGGACTTCTGCGAGTCGATGAGCGCCTCTTCGCGATCCATGATCTCGAGGTGCGTCACGATGCCCGCGAGCTCCTGGTCACGCAGCACGCGGGTGAACATCGACTTGGGGAGCACGGTGTCCGCGGCCTTGGGGTCGAAGTACCGGTCGTACGCCTGGTCGGCGAGCTTGCGGCCCTCCTCCGTGGAGTACTGCTTCAGGAAGTCCTTCATCTCCGCGTGCATCGGGCGATAGCGCGCGTCGAAGTCGAGGAGGATGCGATCAACGTCCTCGTACTCACAGAGGTTGAAGAAGGTGAGCGCGCGGAGGACGGTCGCCTCGGGGACGAACTCGTCCTTGTTGTAGAACGGGCTCTCGAGCGTCAGGAGCTGGCCGAGCGTCAGGTTGAGGTCCGACAGCATGAAGTTCGCCCAGGCGCTCTCGAACAGGCTCTGCGGCCAGTAGCGGGAGTCGCGCGCCACGTACGCGTAGTACGTGTTTGCGTCCTTGAAGTTCTCGATGCTGTAGTAGATGCGCGCGATGTTCATCAGCGACAGATCGCGGAGACGATCGAGCTCCTCGAGCTCCTGCTGCGTCGAGGCGGAGGCCTCGGTACGGGCCACGTCCGTGAACGAGCGCACCGCGCTCTTCAGCTTGCCCTGCTTGTTGTAGATCACGCCCTCGAAGTACTTGGAGCGCGTGAACAGGTCGGACTTGTCCGAGACCTGCCCGAAGTACTTGCGTGCCTCGGTCAGCTTGTCCTGCTCGTAGAGCCGTACACCCAGCAGGTAGTAGAGCTGGTTGCGCGCGGAGCGGGGGAACTCCTCGGGCGGGATCTTCGCCACGATGCGGGCGAGATCCGACTCGTCGCCGGTGAACTTGGCGATGCTCACGAGCTTGGGGAGCGCGTATTTGAAGTAGGGATTGGAGGGCCCCTTCTTCAGCACTTCGATGAAGTAGTACTGCGAGGAGTGGTACATCTCGAGGTCGTAGAGCGACCGTGCGAGGTAGTACAGGATCTTGCTCTCCTTGTCGGGGTACTGGTTCTCCTGCAGCATCCGGTGGAGCTCGTAGCTCGCCGTGAGGGGCTTCTTGGCGTTGTACGCCTTGACCGCGCTCTCGAGCCCTTCGGGATCACGCCCCTCGTCTTCGCTGTCCCCGCCCTCTTCCGGCAGGTCCTGAAGCGTCTTGGTGCCAGACTTCTTGGCGCCGATGGCCTCGGTGTTCTGGTACTCCTCGTCCTCGGCCTTGGTGCCCGACTTGGTCGACTTGGTGGTCTCCCCGCGGACAGGCTCGGACGCCGCCGGTTCTTCGGCGGTGTCCTTCTGCATCAAGGCCTTCGCCGCGGCGACGATCTCGGCGGGCGCACCTTCGTTGGTGAGGCACCGGATATCGTCGGACGTGAACTTGTCGCCCGACGAATCGATCGTCTCGACGACGATGGAGGCGGGAACGTTGACGTTCACCATGTTCATGATCTCTTCGCACGTCAGCGCGTGCGCAGACGGAGACCAGAGCAGGGCGAGCGCGAGCGCGGGGGCGACCGGAAGGAGGTGCGACTTCATCACTTCATTCCCGGGAAGAAGAAGGACACGTTGGCCTGGACGATGAAGTTGTTCTTCATCTCCAGCGTGGTGGAGTTGACGGTCTCGATGTACGACATCGACTTGCCCTCGACGCGGGCCGCGACGCTCTCGCTGAACGCGACACGGGCGCCGCCGCCGATGACCGTGGTGGGATGCACCTGGTTCTGCGTGAGGACGGCGGACTCGTCATCGTTCTGGAGGGCGACCAGGTCGTCCTGGGTCGCGGTGATGCCGAGACCGAAGTACCCGAAGATGTCGAACGCGATGATCTTCCGCCCGACGGCCGCCTTGCCGTAGATGGGGGAGAAGGCCAGCGCGAGGCTGCCGTGAGCGGTCAGCTTGGAGATGTCGGGGGAGACGCTGTTCTCGAGCAGGAGCTGCTTGGAGAGCGGCTTCCAGTCCGGATCGTTTTCGCCGCCCTGGCCGAGGATCGGGGCGTACCCGAGCTGCAGCTCGGCGGCGAACAGCTCGGTGAGGTGGTAGTCGAAGACGCCGCCGATGATGTACCGGTTGAGGAACGGATCGTTGGCGACGAACCCCAGGCTCGGACCCACCTCGTAGCGGTGGATCTTCATGAAGTTCTTCTTCTGGATCGTCTTGATGATCTTGCGGCGCTTGTCGTCCTCGCCCGGGAGCGAGGGCGTGCTGTCGGCCGCGGCGCCCTTCTTGACCGAGTCCCGCTCGGAGCGAACCGAGTCCTCCGGGGAGTCCTCGTCCTCGGTTTCCTCTTCGTCCTGGGCGACGGCGTCCTGGGCGACGGCGTCAACCGAGGCGATGGCGGGGGCTTCGACGGTCGGCTCTTCAGCATGAGCCATGCTGAGGGAGAGCGCGAGCAGCGGGAGGCTGAACATGAAGCTGGACATCAATGTGTGCGCTCCCGACCTTAGAAGTTGAACATCCGCGGCTTCATCCGCGGAATGAAGATGCTGATGCCGGCGGTCGTGAGGAACGTGTTGTACAGACGCGTCTCCAGCTCTTCGGGCTCCCCATTGGGGAGCTTGTTCCCGTAGTCCGGCTCATCGGCGATGTAGAAGGCGCCACGTGCGTCAATCTTCAGCGCGATGGACTGGGTGAGGAAGAAGTTGAGGCCGATCCCGAGGTTGAGGGCCGGGTAGGCCTCCGTGCTCGGGCTGGTGGAGGGGATCGCCGGATCAGAGCCCTCTACGCCCGAGGCGTAGTCAGGGTTGATGCTCGCGAAGTCCTTCGTCACCAGCAGGAGGCCGACGCCGGCGGTCCCGTATACGTCGAAGTTGAGCACGCCCTCCCCAATCAGGTTGATCTTGCCGTAGACCGGCGACCAACGTGCGGAGAAGATCGCTCCGAGCTGCAGCCGGTCGAGCGGCTGGCGGAACGTCGTGTCGTTGTTGCCCTCGTAGGCGATGCCGACGAGGGTCTGGGTGAGGCCCTTCATGCCCGCCGCACCCGTGTTGGGCGCGTAGAGGAACGTGCCCTCCGCGGCGAAGCTGTCACTGAAGTGGTAGGCGGCGATGGCCCCACCGTACACGCTCGTGACGAAGGCGTTGTTCGGGACGTAGCCGACGACCGGCGCGATCTCGAATCGGTTCGCTTTCACGAAGAACTTGTTCTGGATGAGGCTCACCGGCAGCTTCTTGCCGCGGATCTCCTCCAGCGCCTGTTCGGCGGGGTGGTCAGCTGCGGCTGCTTCCGGCACGGCGGCCATCAGCCCCACGAGACCGAGGAAGATCGCCAGTGTTGAAGACAACAGTGTCGAGGACGACAGGGTCGAGGACGACAGGGTCGAGGACAACAACTGCGATGTCAGCTTGCTTCGTGTCGGGCGGGGGACCGGCAACGTGGTCATTCAGGCTTCTCCGATGCTCCAGCACAGTGCCCTGGATCTCGAGGCGGGAAAGAGGGCAGGCACCCTCGCGGCCCGGGACTGTAGCACGGTTCCTGTTTTCAGGTAGTGGAAGGTCGCGCGCGGCCACGTGCCGCTGCCCCTCGCCCGCGCCGGCATCGTGCCCGTGGGCGCTTCAGCACCCCCGGCGACGTCCTGCGCGGTCAGCGGTAGCGAAGTGCGAGAGCCGTCCAGGCCATCCCGCCCCGGCGGTCGCGCACGACGACCCACACCTTCGCGTCGGGCGCCGCGTCGTCGGGGGGGTAGTAGATCGCCTCGAAGTAGGGCCAGAGGTCATTGGTCTGGTCGAACTCGCCCGCCTCGGCGTACCAGGTCAGGTACGGCTCCTCGGTGCGCGTCTCCTCGACGCCCTCCTTGTTCACGAACGGGTAGGTCTCCACGGACTCATCGGAGAGCGCCACGGTGATCGTGTACGGCTGTCCGCGGTCGATGGAGGCGACCGTCCCTTCCGGGATCTCCACGCCGTCGAGCGCGATCGCCGCGATGATCGGGTTGCGGTTGGGAGACACGGCTTCGCTGACGGGAACGCGCTTGTAGGCGAGCTCCAGGTCGCTCTCGTCGAGCTCCTCTCCCTCGGAGGATGGCTCCGGGATGGCGGTCACATTCACGATCGCGGTCAGGCCCTCCAGGCGATCTTCCGGCGCGAGGGCGTCCAAGGCGTCGAGCGGGACGTTCCACACGGGGGGAAGGTAGGGCTCCGCACCGATGAACCCGGCGGCGTAGAGCGCCTCCAGGTCGTCTGGCGAGAGCTCTCCGCTCGGATCGAGGGTGTCGAGGAGGGACTCGTCGATCGAGCAGCCGAAGTCGTCTCCTCCCACGAGGCACGCAAACCACACCGTGGAAGCCACCGCCACGTCGGGCGAGACGACCAGGGACGTGAACGTGACGCGATCGCCGGGGCGCGGCTCGGCGGGCTCCGCCGCGACGCCGAGAACGCGGAGCCGATCGATGCGCCAGCTCTCCGAGAGCTCGGTGGTCGTACACCCGAGCATCGGGGTCAGCAGGGCGAAGATCGGCATCAAAACTGGAACCTCGCCTCGAAGCCGGGGCTGGGGATGAACGGGAGGCCCTTGATGTAGGACTTCTCGGTGTAGTCGTAATTATACAGTTCGAACTCTGGGTTCGTCCCGTGCACGACGTTCAGGAGGTCGACGTAGAGGTTGAGCTGCCAATCGCGGAAGGTAAACAGCTTGTCAACTCGGGCGCTGACGGCCCAATACGATGGGAGGCGCTCGGAGTTCGGGGCGCCGGTGGAAAACGCCTGGTAGGTGTCCTGGTCGATGTCGTAGACGCCGAGCGAATAGGGGGTCGTCGGGTTTCCGGTCACGTACTCGGCCTTGGCCGAGACCTCGATGTCCCACGGCAGCTTGTAGCCGGCGGTGCCGACGAGGATGTGGGTCTGGTCGTAGTCGAAGGGGTACCAGGCCTCACCGGGCTGGTCCCGCCGCTCCGACCGCGACAAGGTGTACGAGATCCAGCCGAAGAGCCGGTCGATCGGGGCGTGGCGGAGCAGGACCTCGAGCCCGTAGGCGCGCCCGACCCCCGCGTTGACGAAGAATTGGTCCTCGAGCGACTCGAAGTCCGGGTTGGAGACGATGAGGTTGTCGAGCGCCTTGTAGAACACCTCGGCGTCGACCTGTACGGCCGGGCCGATGTCCTGTTCCCAACCGAGCGAGCTGGAGAGCGAGCGTTCGAATTGGAGATCGACGGCCATCTCGTCCGCGCGGTAGCTCTGGAACGGCTGTGGCGGCTGGTGGTAGAGGCCGACGGAGCCCTTGACCCGCCCGCCCGGGAACACGGAGAACCGCCCGGAGAAGCGAGGGTCGAAGGCGTAGATGTCGTACTCGCCCGGGATGCTCAGGAAGTCGAAGCGCAGCCCCGGCGTCAGCAGGAGGCGCTCGGGATCGGCCATCGGGCGCAGCTCGGCGAGCAAGTACAGGTCGGGGCCCCAGCCGGTCTGCACGTCGTCCACCACGTAGGGCTCGCGCTCGGCGAGCGGGTCGGTCTCCGCGAACTGCGCGGGGTCGAAGGGCAGCTCGATCGAGAAGGGCGAGATGCCGCCGATGAAGTCGATGCCCGGCACGATCTTCACGTGCTCGTTGGGCGTCCACGGCAGCTCGGCGCGGATCTCGGCGAGCCACTGGGATTGCTGGAGCTTCCATGCGTTCCCGAGGCTGAACTCCGCGTTGTCGTTGCCGAACGAGGGGATGAGGTGGAGCGCCAACTTCTCGGAGAAGCTGTGCTCCCACCGCGCGAGGATCCGGTGCGTCGAGTAGGTCGTCCCGAGCTCTCCCTGGTTGTCCTGGTCGCTGCTCTGCGCGAAGCCGGGTGGCGTCGACACGATCAGCACGTCCTCGAAGCCGAAGAAGAGGAGCGAGAACTCGTCCGGGCCATCCCCCTGCCATTGGTACTTCGCCTGGTAGTCCCACCAGAGGGGCCGGGCGACGAAGCCCTCGTCGAGGAAGATCGGCAGGATGGCGTCGATGTACGAGCGGCGCGCGGCCACGCCGAAGCCGTGCTGCTTCTTCTTGCCGACGGTGCCCATCACGAGCGCGCCGGAGTCGAGCAGATCGGTCGACCAGGTGACGTGGGTGCGCTCTGGGAACTCGGTGCGGGTGCGCACATCGACCACGCCGCCGGTGCTGCGCCCGTACCGGGCGCCGAACCCGCCCGGCAGGTAGTCCACCGCGCCGACGAGGTCCGGGCTGAGGACGGACTCGAACCCGCCGATATGGTAGATGTAGGGAATCCGGATGCCGTCAACGTAGACGCCGGAATCCTCGGGGTTCGAGCCGCGGATAACGAGAAATCCGGTGCCGAAGGGAGTGCGCGCGGCACCCGGGAGGGTCTGGATGACCCGGATGGGATCTCCGAAGGTGCCGGGCACCCGCCGGATCTCCTCCATCGAGATGGTCCGCTTGGACACCTCGGCGCTGGGCTGGCGGTACACGCCGATCACGCCGGCGTTGTTGTAGGACTGGTTCCGGATCCAGAGCTTCACCGTCGTGAGCTCGCTCGTGCTCACCTGCACCGGCTGCTCGAGGGTTTCGTAGCCCGGGTGCACAACGCGAAGGGTGACCGCGCCGCCGGGCACCCCGCGAAAGGTGTAGCGGCCGGAGGGATCGGTGGTCGCCTCGACCCCGGCGGGCTCGACCCGCACCACGATTCCCGCGAGCGGGCGGCGGGTGCCCATCTCGATCAGCACGCCGTCGAGGTTGATCGGGAGCTCTGCCGCGTTCGGCGCGCCGGCTTCGGGGAGCGGGGCCTCGGGGACGGCGCCCTCCTTGGAGGCCGCGTCGAGCACGAACCCGTACTCGAACTCGACCACGACGGGCACGGGGCCGGTGGCGTCCTCCGCGGGGGAGAACCGGAAGCGCCTCGCGGCCTCGACCGCCGCGGCCTCGAGGCCCACGTCGGTGCCGGTGCCGCGCAGCACATCGACGTTGGTGACCGCGCCCGACTCGTCGATCTCGATGGCGAGGAGCACCTTCCCCTCGATCTGGGCGGCGCGCGCGGCGTCCGGGTAGGGGGCCTCCACGAACTCGACGAGCGCCGGCTCCTTCACGAGCGGAGGGAGCTCGTCCGCGGGGACAGGGTCCGGAGGAGGCTCTGCGGGCACGGGCGCTTCGGCGTGCGCCGGCCCGGCGAGCGCGAGGGTGAGGAGGAGCGCGCCCATCAGATCTCGTTGACCGCGCAGCTTTCGGGGACCCCGATCACGGCGACGGCCACGCCGTCCTGCTCCGCCGGCTTCCACTGCGACTTGCGGTAGGCGGCCACGCAGGCCTCGTCCACCCCGAAGCCGAGCCCGTGGACGATCTGCACGCGCGTGACCTTTCCCTTCGCGTCGAGGTCGAGGAGCACCTTGACGATGCCCTTGACGTTGGCTTTCCGGGCCTCGTCCGGGACGTCCATCATCGGGCTCCACTGGAGCCTCGGCGCCTTGGTGACCGCGGTGTAGGGGCGCGCCTCGAACGGCCCCGACGCCTCGCCGAGGCTCATCGAGTCCTTCCCCGCGGCCACGCCGGTGGAGTTGCCTGCGCGAACCGACAAGCCGGTGCTCGCCCCGGGCGCAAAGGAATTGGCCGTGAGTCCCTGAACCTGCCGAACGACGCGGCGCGCGGGCTCGGGCGGCGGCGCCACCGAATTCGGGGGCGGCGGGGTCGGGGTGGTGTCCTCGAACTTCACCACCTTGGGGACGGGCTTGGGCTTCTCCGGCTCAGGCTCGGGCAGCTTCGGCTCGGGCGGCTTTGGCGGCGGCGGCTTGGGCTCGTTCAGCGTCACCTCCACCCATTGCGAGGCCTTCTGTGCCGCCGCCGGGTTGGAGAGCAGGAAGATCGCGAACACCACGTGGACGCCGACGGAGACCCCGACCGCCGAGGAGCGGAGCACGCGCTGCCAGCGGGGCACCGGGCGGTAGGGGGAGAGGCTCATGGGGCGACGGCGGCCTGGGCGGCCACGGCGAGCGGATCGATGTTGATCGCGAACTTGGCCACGCCTTCCTGCTTCACGAGATCGATGATGTGCGTCACGTCCCCGTGGCGGGACTCCTTGTCGCCCGCGATGAGGCAGACGACTTCGGCGTTCTCGGCCTTCGCCGCGCGGACGGCGGCGCGAAGGGCATCCTCGGTCACGGGCACCCCGTCGAGGAACAACGAGCCGTCCGCCGCGACGGTGATCCCGAGCGAGGTGGGCTCGAGGTTTTCCCCCGAGGCGGCCTCGGGGAGGTTGACCTTGATCACGGGCGACACGATGTACGTGGCGGTCACCATGAAGATGATGAGGACGACCAGCACGATGTCGACGAGCGGCACGATGTTGATCTCGGTCATCGGCTCGTCGCTTCCGCCGCCGAGCTTGCCGGCCACTACGCCGCCTCGTCGGCCCGGAGGCGCGACAGGACCAGGGACCCGAGGCTCTCCATCCTCCCCGTCGACTCACGGATGCGCCGGCTGAAGTAGTTGTAGAGCACGACGGCCGGAATCGCGACCACCAACCCCACGGCCGTCGCGACCAGCGCCTCGCTGATGCCGGCCATGACGGCGCCGGCGCTCTCCTCGGTGGAGAGCGCAAGGTCGTTGAAGGCCTGGATGATGCCGAGCACGGTGCCGAACAGCCCGATGAAGGGGGCGTTCGAGGCGACCGTGCCGATGATGATCAGGAAGCGCTCGAGGCGGAGCTTCTCGAACGTCAGGGTGCCGACCAGGGCGTCCTCGGCCGCGTCCGGGGACTTCTTCGCGGCGGTGAGGGCCGCGAGGAGGACGCGGGGCTCCAGCCCGCGCATGCCGGTGAGGCTCTTCTCCAGCTCCTCACGGGAGCCTCCGCCCAGGAATCCGCCGATCGCGGCCTCGAACGCGGCGCGTGGCGCGGTGTTGAGCACCATGTAGATCACGCGCTCGACCGCGATCGTCATCACGATCACGCTCAATCCGACGAGGAGCCACAACACCCAGCCCGCGCCGAAAAGGGCGAACTGCAGCATCTTCTGTTCGAGCATCCGCGGGCATCTCCGAGGCCGCAGTGCATAACCTGAGCCCGGGGCTCTCCGCAGCGGGGCGCTCGATCTGGAGCGTCCTCAGTCCGGAGCGCGGAGGGGAGGGGAACCGCAGGCGAGGAGGAAGGGCCGCCCCTGGCAGGCGAGCGCCTCCGCGCGGACGATCACCTCGTTTGCCGCGGCGATGAAGGCGGCGGGCGTTTCCGGCCTGAGCGGAGGCGTCAACGGGCAACCGCAGCCGTCATAGAAGCGGACCGTTCCGACGGGCTGCCCGCCCGCTCCGGTGTCGAGGGGGCTCTCGACGCGGAAGAGCGGATGGAACCGGTCGTTGAGGAAGGTGGTCACGTCGGGGTCGGCCACGAGCCGATCGAGCGGGCCGCCGGGCCGGTCGATCACGAGCGCGACCGGGCCCCGCACGGCCGCGTCCGCGGCGCGCCACTCCACCCACGGCGCCGTGGAGCCGGTGGAGGAGGGGAGCGGCGCCGGGGAAGGCGGGTCCTGGCACGCGCTCATCGACAGCGTGCTGATCAGCAGCGGAATGCCGAACAAGACCGGGAGACCCGAGCGGGGGGAATTGGAGAGGGGAAGTTGGAGGCGACGGCCGGATTCGAACCGGCGTATAATGGTTTTGCAAACCATTGCCTGACCACTTGGCTACGTCGCCGCTGGGCATGGCTACTATTGGCCTCATCGATAATGGTCAAGGGCGGAAGGTCAAGGCCCTCCCCCGACCCACACACGAACCGCGGCGCTCCGCACCCCGTCGACCGTGACCGTCACGCGGTGATCACCTGGTTCGGGTACCCATCTCGCCGAAAACGGGGAAGGTGCGGTCGCGATGGTCTCCCCGTCGACCTCCCAGATCGCCAGCGCACCCGGGGGCGCTTCGGCCACCAGCGGGATGGCCTGATCGGCCGCGGGCCGCGCGGGGTCGAGCCAGTAGATGGCGCCGTCGGCGGGCCCTGCCACGGCGACCGGGCCCGCGCCCGGACGGACGCCCACGCCGACGCGGCTTGCCCACGCGGAGAGGGACGACGGGACGAGGAGGCCCTCCGGATCGTGCCAGTCGCAGGGTTCGAGCTGGGTCGATGCCGGGAGCCACTCGTCCCGGGTGTCCGGGCAGGATGGCCCGCGCCCGCGCCCGGAGAGTGGGCAGATGGCCCTCTGCTCGAGCGTCGGGGGAGGCTCGAACGACTCGACCGGTCGGCCCGCCATCGCGGCCGCCATCACTCGCTCCAGGATGGGGCCCGCCCCGGTGATCCCGCTGACGTCGATCATCGGGCTCCCGTCGAAGTTTCCGACCCAGACCGCCACCGTGATCGCGGGGGTGACGCCGATCGCCCAGTTGTCGCGCCATCCCGTGCTCGTGCCGGTCTTGGCGGCCATCGGGAAGGCGGGCTCGAGCGCGGACTCGCGGCCGAACGCGGGGGCGCGCGCGTCGGCGTCGTCCAGCGCGTCCGCCACGAGGAAGGCGGACGCGGGCGTGAGGACCTGGATGGGTTCGGTGCGCGGCGCGTCGAGCGTGTAGCGCAGCGGGCGCCAACGGCCTCTCGACGCGAGCGTGGCGTAGGCGGCGGCGAGCTCGTCCAACCGCACCTCGCCGCCGCCGAGGGCGAGCGAGAGGCCGTAGTGGGCGGGGCGCTCGGGAAGCGTGGTGAGGCCGAGGCGGAGAAGCCGGTGGTGGAGGTCGGCGACGCCGACGCGCTCGGCGAGCCGAACCGCGGGCACGTTCAAGCTGCGCGCCAGCGCCGCGCGTAGCGTCACGGGGCCCGCGCTGCCGTGATCGTAGTTCTCCGGGTGCCAGGCTCCGTGGGTGGTGGACCAGGTGCCCGGTGTGTCCGCCACGACCTCCGCGAGGGTTGCGCCCTCCTCGAGCGCGAGCGCGTACAGGAAGGGCTTGAGCGCGCTCCCCGGGCTGCGGGGCGCCCGTGCGCCGTCCACCTGCCCATCCGCGGCGCGCCAGCTTCCGGAGCCCACGTACGCGAGCACCTCCCGCGTGGGGTTGTGCACGACCAGCACGGCGGCGTGGTGCGCGCGCTTGGCCGCCAGCCCGGCGAGCACGTCACGCACGGCGTCCTCGGCGTGATGTTGGAGGGTGAGGTCGAGCGTGGTGCGGATGCGCGGCACCGCCTGGTACACCCGCCGGACGAGGTGGGGCGCTTCGCCCACGGCTGGCGGGGAGGTCAGCGTGAGGGGCTCGGCGAGCGCTTCCGCGATGCGGGCGTCCGCGGCGAGGCCGCGGCCCGCGGTCCCGTGGGTCGCGGTGCCGTGGGTCGCGGTGCCGAGGGTCGCGATGCGGCGGAGCACGCTGTCGCGCGCGGCCCTCACGCGGAGGGGGAAGCGGAGCGGGTCGAGATCCGCGGGCCGACGGGGGATGGCCGCGAGGGTCGCCGCCTGGGCGAGCGAGAGCGCGCTGGGCGGCCGGTCGAAATACAGGCGGGAGGCGGCATCGGCGCCGATCGCGGCGTTGCCGTAGTAGACGCGGGAGAGGTACTCGGCCAGGACCTGGTCCTTCGAGAGCCACGCCTCGAGCCGGAGGGCCAGGAGGGCCTCGCCCGCCTTGCCGGTGAAGCCGGGCCCGCGGGGGACCAGGTTCCGGGCCAGCTGCTGCGTGATCGTGGAGCCGCCCTCGACCACGCGGCCGGCGCGGGCGTTGTTCCAGCCGGCGCGGGCGATCCCCAGCGGATCGATCCCGAGGTGCCACCGATAGCGGTGGTCCTCCGCCGCGAGCGTGGCCGCGACGAGGTCGGCGCCGAACTCCCCGAGCGTGAGCGGCTGGCCGGGCGCGCGCTCGGGGGCGGCCCGGTAGACGAGCCGCACCCCATGCCGATCGACCACCTCCGTACCGCTGACGGGCGCGAGGAGGTCGGCGGGAAGGGGGCGGAGGAGCCCGCCCAGGCAGGCGAGGACGCCCGCCAGCCCGCAGACCCGAAGGGCGCCGGATGGCCGCACGGCTACCGCGTGGCCACGGGGAAGCCGACCACGAACCGCCCGGACTCGGTGCGCCCGAAGGTGTCCGGCGTGTACATCTGCTCGATCGTGGCGGCCGGGTGGGCGTAGTCCCCCGGGGTGGTGGCGCGCGCGAGGTAGGTCTGCACGTGGATGCCGGCGGGCATGTGGTCCGCGTAGATCGCGACCCGGTCGTCTCGCAGCTCCCGACGGTTGAAGACCCAGCTGGACGTCCACTCGTGGGTGTCCTCCGCGTAGATCCCCGTGTCGATGGGGTTCCACCCGCCGCCCGTGTCGGAGGCGCCCATCGCACGGACGCTGGTGGCGAACGCGGTGTCGATGGGCTCGAGGCCCGCGGGCAACCAGTCGACCAGCGCGACGTTGTAGCGGTCGACCGGGGTGACCGCGCGCAGGGTCACCCGCACGACCGCCCCCGGGCTGACCTGGGCGCCGCCGCCGGAGCCCTCCAGGACCTCGTACGTCCGGGTGAGCGTGAAGCCCTCGTCACGGGGAGGGAGGGAGGGGAGCGCGTAGGCCAGACGGCTCTCGTAGTAGAGCCGCCCACCGGACGAGGCGAACGCGAGCTCTCCGGGCTTCAACTCCGTCATCGGCACGGAGGCCGTGGCCTGCCCGCCCTCGCCGAGGGGCTTGTCGATGAGCGACTTCCCGGCGAGGGTGACGCGCGCGGTCACGGCGCCGGTTTCGTAGCGCGCGGTGTAGTCGCGGAGCGCCTCGAGCGCGGCGGCCGTGGTGTAGGTATTCGCCCAGCGCCCCTCCTTCCGGGCGTCGACCAGGTGGTGCACGAGGCGGCCGAGCAACGGATGCGTCGGCGCCGCCTGCATCCACGCGCGGACGAGCGCGGAGGTGCCGAGATCGTCGCCATACCAGAGGGCGGACCACCGGTCGGTGTCCTTGTCGACGAGCGCGGCGCTGGTCGACTCGATCTTCAGCGCGGCCTCGAGCTCCTGGGTGAGGCCGCGGGTGCGCGCGTCCTGACCGGTCGTGCGGGCGAGGGTCTCGAGCAGCTCCGCCTTCCCGAACTGCGGGAGCCCGGCGCGGTCGTCCCAGAGCCGCGCGTTGAAGCCGGCGTCCCCCCGGCCGGAGCGCGCGAGGGCGAGGGCGGCGCGGGCCTGGGCGGCGCGGGTCATCTCGGGCGACCACCACCGCGGTACGTGCTTCCCGCCGAGAAATTCGCGGACGAAGCCCGCGAGGCTCTCCATCGACTTGTCGTCGACGGCGTGGCCCGCCGCCTTGGCCTCGGTGAGGATCTCCAGGGCGTAGGCGGAGGCGGGCCCAGTGGCGTCGTCCCCGGGCCAATAGCCGTAGCCCCCGCTGGCAGTGCGGAACGACTCCATCTTCGCGAGGCCGACACGCACGTACTCGTCGAGCTTCTCCGGAGGGGTCTCCATGCCTGTCTTGGGGCCGAGCGTGCGCGCAAGCAAGGCGACGCGGGTGCGGCTGCCGACCTGCTCCAGGCACCCGTGCGGGTAGTCGAGCAGGTAGTCGACCGAGCTCCCCATTCCGACCAGCGCGGACCCGCTCACGTTCACCGTGAGGCCGCCGGCCTTGGGCACCGCGCCCTTCGGGACCGCCACGGTCTCCTTCGCGGTGTCGGTCGTGGAGCCGCTGGACGCCACGACCTCCTGGGGGAGGGGGCTGGAGACGGGCACGGAGATCTCGACGGCGTCCTTGTTGGCGCCCCCCGAGGCTTCGAAGCGCAGCTGGACGGCGGCACCGTCGAAGTCGGTGAGGGCGAACGGCACCTCGACCGCGCCGTCGGCTCCGACCGACACCGTGCGCGGCGCGCCCGCGAGCCTGGCCCCGGTGACCGTGGCGTTCACCACCACCTCGAGCGGCGCCGGCGTGTTGTTGTGGATCACGACGCCCGCGAACGCGCGGTCCCCCTGGCGGAAGAACCGGGGGAGCGCGGGGCGGGCGATGAGCGGGCGGTTCACCCGCACCTCGTGTTCGCCCGAGCCGAAGGCGGCCTTGCCGTCGTCGACCACGGCCATGATCCGGAACGTCGTGAGGTTGTCCGGAAGGACGAACGTGTGGTCGAGGACCCCGCTGCGGTTGGTGCGGAGGTCGGGCTTCCAGAGGGGAGTGGTCTCGAACTTACGACGCACGTCGACGTCCGACGTGCCGCCGCCGCCGCCCGCCTCCGCGCCCTTCGCGAGGTAGTGCGCCCGGTCGTAGACGGAGATGCGGTTGTCGGCGGTGAGCACCCCGAGCGGCTGGGCCTGGTAGAAGTCCTCGTGTTGGTCGGGCGTTTCGTAGGCGGTGAGCGAGAGGACGCCGTGATCGACCGCCCAGAGCGTCACGCGCGCGTTGGCGAGGGCCTGCCCGTCCCGCTGCGCCTCGAGGTGGATCCGCACGGTGTCCTGCGGCTGGTAGGCATCTCGGTCCGTCGTGAGCGCCACGGCGATGGTCTGGCCGGTGGTCTCGACCGTGATCGGCGCGACGCCGTACCAGATGCCGGGCTTGCCGGCGTCGGGCGTGTTCGCGGGCGGGGCGCCTTCCACCGCGAGCACGGTGACGTAGGCGTTGGGCATCATCGCCGCGGTGATCGGGATCTCGATGGCCTCGGCCGTCGTCTTCAGCGTGATCACGCGGCGTGTCCAGATCCCCTGGCGCTCGACCGTGACCAGCGCCTGCATCCCCGGCTTCGGCGCCTTCACGAGCACCTTGGCGGTCTCTCCGGGGGCGTAGCTCCGCTTGTCGGCCACGAGCTCGAGGGTGCGGGTGTCGCTCCGCGCCCACGAGACCTCGCCGCCGAGGACGTACACGCCGGTCTCCGCGACGGTGGTGCCGGGCTTGCCGCCGCCGGCTTCGGCGCGGATCACGTAGTAGCCGCCCTCCTTGGGGGTGAACGACCAGGACGAGGCCTGGGCTCCCGTGGTGATCGTGCCGGCGGCCACCGGCTCGTCCTTCGCGGTGTTCACCCAGCGCCAGGTGCCGTCCATCGCCTTCTCGCGGATCACGTCCCACGTGCGGCGCGCGGCGGAGAGCTTGACCGCGGCGCCGGCGCGGGCCTCGCCGGAGGGCGTGACCGTCGCGACCTGCACGGTCACGGGCTCGTTGGACTTGCCGAGTCCGGCGGGCGTGCGGACGCCCACGTAGGCATCGGCCACGTGTACCTCGACCGTGGCGCGGTTCGAGAGCTGCTGCCGATCGGTGTCGGTGATCGTCGACTCGACCTGGTAGGACCAGGGACGCTTCACGGCGTCCGGAGCGAGGGGTTGCACGATCGCGAAGCGACCGTCCGCGTCGAGCGTGCCTTCGCCGCTCGAGACGCTCTCGTAGCCGGGACGATCGGACCAGTCCGAGTAGTCGGGGATCACGTCGAAGCTGAAGTCCTCCCAGCCTTCGGGCGCGAGCGTGAGGGGCTCCCGCCCGATGGACCACGCGACCTTGGCGCCCTTCATGGGCGTGCCGAACAGGTAGCGGGCCTCGGCCGTCGCCGCGATCGACCCGCCCGCGAGGGCCTCGGCGGGCGCCTTCACATCGACGCGGAACGCGGGCGCCCGATACGCGCGCATCGCGATGTTCACCCAGGCGCGGTCCTCTCCGCGGCTCACGATGAGCGTGTGATCGCCGATCGCGCCGTCCGCCGGGAGCGCGAGATCGACGGCCCAGGCGCCGTGGTCGTCCGCGACGCCCTTGCCCTCGGCGAGCTGCTGGTTGTTGGGATCCTCGAGCTCCCAGGTGAGCTCGCGGCGGGCGGGGACCGCGAGGCCGGCCAGGGACTCCTCGCGCAGGGAGAGCTGGACGTGCGCGGTGTCGCCCGGGCGGTAGACGCCGCGGTCGGTGAACGACGAGAAGCGCACCGGCGCCTGCTCGGCGTCGAAGCTCGACGAGACGCCGTGGCTCCATCCGTCGAGCCCCTGGTCCCATTGGTGGTTGGTGATCGCGGTGTCGTCGCCGTGCTGGACCACGATCCAGAGCGGATCGCTCCAGGAGGACCAATCGTCCGGGACGTGATCGCCGAGGGCGACCGCCAGCCCGTCCTCGTCGGTCTGCCCGGTCCACGTGATGCGACCGCCGCTCACGACGCGCACGGTCGCGTCGACGACGGGCGTTCCGTCCGAGAGGCGGGTGACCCAGGTGGTCACGCCGTCCGGCGCGAGCTTGAGCGTGGTGCCGAGATCGGTGACCTGAAGGAGCGCCACGGACGTGCTGGGCTCGTCGTTCCAGCCCCGCACCTCGGGCGCGGTGGAGTGCACGCGGACGAGGCCGTGCCCTCCCGCGGACAGGAAGGGCGCGAGGTCGACCGAGCCGACCTGGACCTTGTTCGAGGCGCCTGTCGGCGTGATCGCGATGGGCAGCCCGCCGGCCTGATCGCGCCAGCTCCGCCACTGCTCGCGGGAGAGGACCAGCGCGAGGGGATCGACGGCCTCGACCCGGACGTCGACCCGGCTCACGTTGCGGTAGCGGAGGGGAAGGGTGAGCGGGTTGGTGGCCGGGTAGACCTGGAAGCCCTCGGGCGCGTCCAGCATCGGGGGGAGGTCGCCGGTGGTGAACGACCAGCTGTGGCCCTTCGCGAGCTTCTGCCCGTGCGTGTCGACGATCCCGGCGTCCACCGTGACGGTGTAGGTCGTGCGGGGGGCGAAGCGGGTCCAGTAGGTCCACGAGTCGCTCGTGTAGCTCTCGGCGGGCTTCCACCCGTCGGGCGGGGCGGGGGAGACGTGGACCTTCTCGTTGACCTCGGCGGCGTCGACCTCGGTCGTGAAGTCGATGCGGAGCCCCTCGACCGGGGAGACGCCCTGCCCCTCGGGCGCGGCGGCCTCGAGGTTGAGCGGCGGGTAGGTTCGGAACGCGATCGCTTGCTCCGCGAGCATCCCGAGCGGCCCGCCGGCCCCGCGAAGGCCCTCGTCGAGCGTGAGCGTGTAGCCCATGTCGGGCACGAGGAGCGCGCGGGCGAGCACGACGTCCGGCCGGTTCTGCTTCTCTTCCCCGCGGGCGAGGCGGAGCGGCACGTTGACGCCGGCGTCGGTGCGCAGGTGGATGCCGCTGGCGAGGGTGGCCGGATCGACCGGCTGGTTGAACCGGAGCACGATGGGATCGGCGGGATCCCACGCGCTCTCTCCCCCGGAGGGGCGGCTCCGCTCCAGCGCCGGGCGGAGGGTGGAGAAGGACCATTCCACCGTGGTCTCGAGGGCGGTACCGTCCGCGGCGGCCGTGCCAGCCGGCACCTTGCAGGTGTACGCGGTGCCGGTGGGGAACCGGTTGCCCTCGGGCACCAGGACCGCGGTGGACGTGCCGGCCCAGCGGAGCCGCCCCGCGATGTCCGGCGTGCATCGGATGGGCACCGCGCCGCTCGTGGCGTCGATCGCGTCGAGCGGGACCATCGGACGGTCGAACACGACGGCGACCTGCGAGGGATCGACCTCTTCTCCCTGGGGCGCGACGCCGAGGATGCCGAGCCCGCTCCCGGTCGCGATCGGGGGCGGCTGGAGCTCGCCGGCGCGCAGGGGCGGCACGTCGGGCGCCGCGTCGACCGCGGCGACGGCGAGGGTCGTGCCGGGACTCTCGAGCACGGACGCGCGGAGCGACGAGAGCTCGTCCTTCGCGAAGTAGGAGCAGCCAGGGAGGATCCCGGAGAGGATCAAGGAGAGGAGCATGTACCCGCCGTTCGCCCGGCACGTTGCACGGCGCGTGCCGCCCTCTATTCCACCGGCGAAGCGCGGGGCGGACAGAAACTGACCGCCTTCCTCGGCCGATGAAGCACAGAGACGAATCGCGGATTGGTGGAATGGATGCCACCGATGATAGCGATGCGGCCGAGATGCTCTCTGCCGTCATCATCGCTCGCGACGAAGCCGACCGGATCGAGGACGCCATCCGTTCGGTGGCCTTCGCGGACGAGTGCGTCGTGCTCGACTCGGGCAGCGTCGACGACACGGTGGCGCGTGCCCGGGCGCTCGGCGCGCGGGTGGTCGAGACCGACTGGCCAGGGCACGTGGCGCAGAAGAACCGCGCCCTCGCCGAGGCGCGCGGAGACTGGATCCTCGCCATCGACGCGGACGAACGCGTCACGGACGCGCTCCGCGCTTCGATCGTCGCCGCCCTGCTCGTGCCGGCGGCCGACGGGTTTCGCATGGCGCGTCGCAACCACTGGCTGGGGCACCGGCTCGCCCACGGGCTGTGGTATCCGGATCGGCGGGTGCGCCTCGCGCGGAGGGATCGCGCGCGGTGGGGGGGCGAGGATCCACACGACGTGCTGATCGTGGGGGGCGTGGTCGCCGATCTGACCGGGGATCTCGACCACCATCCGTACCGCACGCTCGCGGAGCACCTCGCCACGATCGATCGCTACAGCACGATCGGGGCCCGACGCGGATCCTGGGTGGACATCCTGGTCCGCCCGCCCTGGCACTTCATCCACGGCTACCTGCTTCGCCGCGGGTTTCTCGACGGGCTCCCAGGGCTCGTCGTCGCCGCGCTCGGGGCGGTCTACACGCTGCTGAAGTGGTCGCGGGCACGGCTGTGAGCCCCTCGTGAAGATCGCGCTCGTTCACCGACGCTTCACGACGCATGGCGGCACCGAACGGTACCTCGTGGGCTTCGCGCGGTGGCTGGTCGCGCACGGCCACGACGTGCACGTGCTCTGCAACGAGGTGCGGGAGGATCTGCGGGGCGAGCCGGGCGTCCACTTCGAGCACCTGTCCATGCTCCGGCCGGCCAAGCTGGTCTCGCTCTGGGTGTCGGCGTCGCGGGCCCTTCGCCGCGCGAGCTACGACGCGGTGATGGGGTTCGGGCGCACCCCCGGCCACCAGCTCTTCCGCGCCGGGGGCGGATCCCATGTCGAAGCGCTCCGCCGGATGCACCCGCTTCGACGCTGGATCTCGCCCGCGGACTGGGTGGAGATGCGGATGGACCGCGCGGCGATCCGCACGGCGCGCATCTGCATCGCCAACTCGGCGCTCGGCGCGCGCGGCCTGGTGGCGGACTACGGCGCCGCGAGGGTGGAGGTCGTCTACAACGGCGTCGATCTCGCGCGGTTCCGCCCCGATCCGCAGGCGCGGGCGGCGGTTCGGTCCGAGCTGGGAGCCCAGGGTCCGACGGCGTTGTTCCTCGGGACCGGCTTCACCCGGAAGGGACTCGACGTGGCGATCGACGCGCTCCCCCCGGGCTGGACGTTGTGGGTCGCGGGTAAGGATCGGCCCTGGAAGGCGCCGGCGTGCGTACGTTTCCTCGGCCCCTGGCGCGATCCGGAACGATTGTTGCAGGCAGCGGACGTCATGATCCTTCCCACCCGCTACGACCCCTTCGCCAACGCATGCCTCGAGGCGCTCGCTTCGGGCATCCCCACGCTCACGACGCCGAGCAACGGCGCGGCCGAGGTCCTTCCGCACTCCTGGATGGTCGCGACGGACGCCGCGGGGTTCCGGGCGGGGCTCCTGGCGGCTGAGGCGGGGGGCCGCGACCTGCGGGACGCCTGCCGGGCCACGGCCGAGCGCTTCACCACCGAGACGAGCTATGCGCGCGCGTTCGTGCTGCTCCAGGAGGCGTCGCGATGAGCCCACTCGTGAAGCGGTTGGTCCTCGGTGGCGGGCTCGCGCTCGGCGCCGTGTCGTGCGCGGGCGGCTGGGGCTACCAGGAGGGCGTCGTCGAGGACCCGGGGCCGCAGTTCACGCGGGAGGCCATCCAGGCGATCATCGCCCAGGAGTCTCCCGTCTACTATCGGGACGGCGCCACGCGGATCGGGGTCTTCTTCGATCTGGAGCACCGCGCCTACGTCCCGTTCGCGGAGATCCCCAAGGCCTACGTGAACGCGATCGTGGCCGCGGAGGACGGCGACTTCTTCGAGCACAAGGGCGTCAGTCCGAAGCACATCGTGCGCGCCATGTGGAACAACGCCAAGGCCGGGAGCGTGGTCGCGGGCGGGTCGACGCTGACCCAACAGACGGCGAAGAACCTATTCTACCGGCCCGATCGCAGCCTGCGGAGCAAGTGGGGCGAGCTGGTCAACGCGCTCCGGCTCGAGGCCCACTTCTCGAAGGAGGACATCCTCGAGTTCTACGCCAACCAGTTCCACGTGTCGGCGAACGGCCGCGGGCTGGGGATCGCCGCGCGCTACTTCTTCGACAAGGAGGTCTCGGAGCTCTCCGTGAAGGAGTGCGCGTTCATCGCCGGGCTCGTCAAGGCGCCCTCGCGGTACAACCCCTTCGTCGGGGGCACGGAGGAGCGGCGCCAGGCCGCGCGCGAGGCCGCCGAGCAGCGTACGGCCTACGTCCTTCGCCGGATGCAGGAGGAGGGCTCCCTGAGCGCGGGGGAGCGTGCGGCGCTCACCGCCGAGCCGCTCGTCTTCCGGCGCGGCACCTTCCAGTACGACCGGTCCGTGCTCCTCGACGAGGTCCAGCGGCGCCTCGAGGAGCCCGCGTTCATCGAGCTGTTCGAGCGTCTCGAGATCGACAACCCGTCGACGGCGGGCATCCAGATCATCACCACGGTGGACGCGACGGTGCAGCGCGAGGCCACCTGGGGTTTGTGGCACCACCTCACCGAGATCGGGCCCATCCTGGAGAAGACCGGCGCGAGCGCGCTGCGCTTGTCGGAGAAGACCCCGGTCCCGCACGATCCGGACACCGCGCTCTTGGTGCACGGCTTCTACGCGGCCCGGATCGCGAGCGTCTCGCTCGACAGCCTCGCGACGGGCGGACTCTCGCTCGACGTGGGCGGGCACCCCTGCCAGGTCGACAAGCAGGGCGTCGACCGCATCGCGTCGGTCCTGACGCGCGCCCGCACGGGCAATGCGACGGCGAAGGCGGACGACACCGCGCGTGCCGCGCTCGTGGAGGCGCTGCCCGTCGGCACCATCGTGCTCACCAGCGTCCGCGAGGAGGGGATCTGCGATCTGGAGCTTCGGCCGCGGCTCCAGGGCGCCGCCGTCGTCCTCGAAGACGGCCAGGTGCGGGCGCTGGTCGGCGGAAACGACAACCGCAACTTCAACCGCGCTTCGTCGGCCCAGCGGCAGTTCGGGAGCACGTGGAAGCCGCTTGTGTACCTCGCGGCGCTCCAGCTCGGTTGGCTGCCGACGGACGCGCTCGACAACCGTCGCTCAGTCTTCCCCTTCCGCGACGTCTGGTACTACCCGCGGCCGGATCACCCGAGCGACGCCTTCGTCACGATGTCGATGGCGGGCGCGCGATCGGAGAACCTCTCCAGCGTGTGGCTGCTCGCGCACATCACCGACCCGCTCAACGCCGAACAGCTCCGGCGGCTCGCCGGGCTCGTGGGGCTCGCCAAGCGCGCCGACGAGTCCGACGAGGCCTTCCGCGTCCGGATGCGGGACGACGAGGGGCTCCGCTCCTCGCCCGAGCGGTTCGAGGAGCTCGCGTTCACCGCCGCCCGGCCGGACGTGCTCTCGGGGCTCGCGTTCGGCGCCCACCCGGAGGACGCGGCGAAGCTCCGCTCCCTCCACCACGGCCACGGCTTCGCCGCCGAGCGGGCGCGGGTCCTGCGAACGGCCGCGTCGTCCGAGCGCTCCGCGCGGCTCGCCATGTTGCAGGACAACTTCCTCGCCCTCGAGGAGGCCGTGCCGGGCTGCCTCTCGGACCTCGGCGCGATCCGCCGCGATCCGGTGTCCGGCGCGCTTGCGTGTGGGGGCGCTCCCGAGGGCTGGGAGCCCGTGGTCGAGCCGCTCGAGGAGGGCGCCGACTTCCTCGTCAACGGGCGCCTCCACCGCTCCACCATCACGGAGCTCCGCGCCGCCGTGGACCGCCACGTCGCGACGTTCGCGGGCCGGGATCCTTGGGACCCTGAGGTCCTCGCGTCGCATCCGGACTATCGCACGCTCGTGGGCATCCGGTACGTCACGCGGATGGTCGCGGCGCTCGGCGTCGACGCCGATCTGCCCGACGTCCTCTCGCTCCCCCTGGGTGCAGCGGACCTCACGCTGACCGACGCCGCGGCGCTCTACCAGGGCATGCTCCGGGGAGAGCGCTGGTCCTTCGTCGGGCAGGGGTACGACGAAGGCGCGGTGCCGGGCCTCCGGACCACCTTCGATCTTCCCGCCGCCCCGCCCGCCGCGGCGCTCGTGGCCGAGATCCGGGACGCCGCGGGGAACGTGCTCTACCGCGCCCGCCCGAAGGCCGAGCGCGTGATCGACGCGCGGAGCGGCGAGCTCACCGGGGACATCCTCCGGAACGTCGTCCGCGTCGGGACCGGCCGTCGCGCGGCGGACGCCGTGCGGGTGAACGATCTCGCGGTGCCGCTCGCCGGAAAGACGGGGACCACGAACGACTACCGGAACGCGGCGTTCCTCGGGTTCGCGCCCCGCGCGCGGGACGGACGGTACACCTGGGGCGACGGCTACACGGTGGCCGCGTACGTCGGCTACGACGACAACACGTCGATGCGGCGGGGGGGCTGGAAGGTGCAGGGCGCCAACGGCGCGCTCCCGGTCTGGCTCGCGACCGTGCGCGGCCTCGAAAAGGCCGGCATGTTGGGCGGCGCGGGCGGCACCGAGTACCTGCCCTCCGAGGGGCTGGTGCGGATGCCGGTCGCCGCCGGAACCGGCCTCGCGCGTGCGGACGGGGCGGAGGGCGCCACGACGCTGGTTTCCGCGGGGTCCGCGCGCCGCTTCGCGCCCTTCACCGAGTCGCCCGCGGTCGCCGACGCGGTGGCGGGCGGCAGCACCCCGCCTCCGGTGGCGGACGGCCCCGGGCTCGACTTGTTGCCCGGCGATCTGGAGGAGGGGACCGAGGCTGTGACCGGCAACGCGACGGAGAAGAGCGTCTGGGACGGCCTGTGAGGCCGTTGTCTCCAGGTCGCCGCGATAAGGGGGGCGCCATGTCGATTCTGTTCTGGATCCCGTTGATGATCGGCTGCGTGACCGTGCCGTCGCCGCCCCCCGTGGCCGGTGGCGACGGGACCGTGCTCGCCACGACCGCGGGCCCGCCCGCCGTCAGCTTCGTGCCGCTCGAGGAGCGGGTGAACGTGCTCGTCGCGGAGGCGCAGGACACCGATCGTCGGGACCGCCTGGTCGCCGCGCGCGAGCTCATGCAGACGATGCGCAACAAGGACGCCATCGCGCAGCGCAAGGTGTACGAGTACCTCGACGCGGTGCTGACGATCGAGGAGCGCGCGCGGCCCGCGCCCATCGGGATGGACCCCATCGGCGTGCCGATCGAGGAAGAGCCGCTCGGGGGCTCGTCCACGGCGCCCACCGGCGGCGCCCCGCTCCCGCTCCCCGACATCCAACCGCTCCCGTCGGTGATCGCCCCGGCGGAGGCCGCTACGACGCTCGCGAGCGCGGTCGTCGGTGCGCGCGCCGCCCTCGCGGAGTCCCGGTACCTCGATGCCGTCGCCTTGCTCCAGGGCGTCACGACGCCCGAGGCGTCCACGCTCCGCAAGGAAGCCGTCGACGGCTGGGCGCGTACGGAGCGCGAGCGCGCCGGGCACATGTTCCTCGAGGCGCGTCAGCTGCCGCCGGGCGGCGAGCGGGTCGCGTCCCTGCGCGCGGCGCGGATCGCGCTGGCCGCCATCAACGAGCGGTTCCCCGACAACGCCTACGCCGCGCAGATCGCCGAGAACATCGCCAAGGTGGACGCCGACCTGGCCGCCGTCGGCGCGCGCCCGTGAACGACGCTCTCGCCGCGTGGGCCGCCCCGCGAATCACCGCCTTCGAAGAGGCGCTCCTGGGGACCTTCCCGGACGCGCTGCCCGCCACGCTCCGCGAGGCCTGCATCTACCCGTTGCAGACCGGCGGCAAGCGCGTGCGCCCGCTCCTGACGCTCGCCGCCTGCGAGTCCGTGGGGGGAGACTGGCGCGTCGCCCTGCCCGCCGCCGTCGCCGTGGAGCTGCTCCACACCTACTCGCTCGTCCACGACGACCTCCCGTGCATGGACGACGACGATGTGCGGCGCGGCCGTCCCACCGTGCACGTCCGCTACGGGGAGAACGTCGCGGTGCTCGTCGGTGACGCCCTGTTGACCGAGTCGTTCGCCGTCCTCGCGGGCGCCGGGTACGCGCCGTCCCTCGCGATGAAGCTCGTCACCGAGCTGGCGCGCGCGGGCGGAGCCCAGGGGATGATCGCGGGCCAGGCGTTCGACATCGGGATGGGCGGCCCGGTCCGCGAGCTCGATCCGCTCGTGCGGCTACACCGCTTGAAGACCGGCGCGCTGATCCGGTGCGCGGTCCGCATGGGCGGGCTCTGTGGGGGGGCGACCGATCTCGGCGCGCTCGACGCCTACGGAGACGCCGTGGGGCTCGCGTTTCAGGTGCACGACGACGTGCTGGACGCGGATCAGGACGCGGACGAAGGCGGTCCTCCGAGCTTCGTGAAGCTGCTCGGCGTCGACGCGACGAGGCTCGCGGCCATCGCCCACGCCGAGCGCGCCTCGACCGCCATCGCCGGGCTCGCGAACGCGGACGCGCTGCGCGCCCTCGCCCGGTTCACGGTCGAACGGTCGATCTGAGCGTGGCGCCGCCGCGACGCCCGGGCATGCGCCTCGACGACGTGCTCGTGGCGCGGGGGCTCGCGGACACCAGCCAACGCGCCCGGGGATTGGTGGCCGCCGGCGAGGTCCTGGTGGACGAAGTGCCCTGCGACAAGCCCGCCACGACCGTGCGCCCCGAGCAGGCCGTCCGACTGCGCTCGGCCCCGGCCCGATACGTCTCGCGCGGGGGGCTCAAGCTCGAGGCTGCTTTCGACGCCTGGCCGGTGGATCCGACCGCGCGCGTCTGCGTCGACCTGGGCGCCTCGACCGGGGGCTTCACCGACTGCCTCCTCCAGCGGGGCGCGGCCAAGGTGTACGCGGTGGACGTGGGCTACGGTCAGCTCGCCTGGACGCTTCGCCAGGACCCTCGTGTCGTCGTGATGGAGCGAACGAACGCTCGGCGCATCGAGGCCTTTCCCGAACCCATCTCCCTGCTCGTGGCGGACCTCTCGTTCATCTCCCTCACCCTGGTGCTCCCGACGATCCGCCGGCTGGTCGCCCCCCGCGGCGAGGCCGTCCTGCTCGTGAAGCCCCAGTTCGAGGTGGCCGCCACGGCCATCACGAAGGGGGGGCGGGTGGACGACGAGGACGCGATCGAGTCGGCGTTGGCGGCCGTCGCCGCGGCCTCGACGCGGAGCGGATTCACCGTCCACGCGACGCTCGAGAGCCCCGTGCCCGGCGCCAAGGCGGGCAACCGTGAGTGGCTCCTCTGGCTGGGCCCGCCCAGCGTGGTATCGTGACCGCTTCGAGGCGACGCCCGTGATGAGTTCCAGTCTCCGCCTGCATGCTCCGGCCATGCTCCTCCTCCTCGGCCTCGGGGCCTGCTCCTGGGTGGGGGACGCCGCCTTCGAGAAGCGCCTCGAGGAGGTCGACGACGACGCCGACGGCGTGGCCGCCGCCTCCGACTGCAACGACCACGACGCCAGCATCTCCCCCGCGGTGATGGAGGTCTGGTACGACGGCATCGACCAACGGTGCGACGGTGGCGACGACTACGACCAGGATCTCGACGGGTACGTCGCGACCGAAAACGTGGGCAAGCCGACGGAGGGGGTGGCCGGCACGGGCGAGCTCCCGGGCAACGACTGCGATGATGCGGAGCCCCGCGTGAGCCCGCAGCAGCCGGACGTCTGGTACGACGGCCTCGACCAGGACTGTGACGGGGGAGACGACTACGATCAAGACGGCGACGGCTTCGTGGAGGACGACTACGTCGGTCTCGCGACAACGCACGCCGCGGGCACCGGGTCCCTTCCCGGTCGGGACTGTGACGACCTGCTGGCCGTCATCTCCCCCGACGCCACGGACGAGTGGTACGACGGCATCGATGCCGACTGCGGCGGAGAGGACGACTGGGATCAGGATGGCGACGGCTTCATCCCGGTTGAGCTGTACGCCGAATACGGGCCCACCACCTACGTGACCGGCAGCGGCAACCTCCCGAATGGGGACTGCGACGACGAGAACCCGGTCGTCAACCCGGCCGCGGCGGACGATTGGTACGACGCCGTCGACTCCGACTGCCACGGCGACGATGACTTCGACCAGGATCTCGACGGCTACTCGGATCCCCGCGGCGGCGGCGGCGACTGCGACGACACGGATCCCGAGATCTACCCCGGCGCCATGGAGACCCTCGCGGATGCCTCGGACTCCGACTGTGATGGTGGGATCGACACCTTCTCCCTCGACCCCATCGCCGGCTACAGCTGGGTCGGCCCGCGCTCCCCGGTGTTCGACGAGTCGACCGACCGCGTCTACCTGTCCATCGCGGCGACCGAGATCGACACCGGCTCGTCGCACTACCACGATAGCGCGGTGGCGTTGTTGTGGTTGAACGCCGACCTGGGAGACGGTCGTGACGGCGTGGCCGCCTGGAGCGCGAGCACGACGGACTCCTCGGAGTACACGATCGGCGCGGGGCAGGGCTTCATCGCGCGGGACGACTACCTCTACGGCGTCATCGGCCTGAACTACGGGGACGGCCGCGCGCTCCGGCTCGTCCGTTACGACGTGGCCACCGGCGCGCGCTTCGCCGCCAACGCGAACGGCACGGACGGCCTGGCGGCCTACGACGACATCTCCATCGCGCTCGACTCCTCGGGCGCGCTCCATGCCGTCGCGTGTGATGACGACACGGAGGTGCTGCAGTACATCCGGGTCCCCTCCAGCTTCTCCGGCGGCTTCTCCGCCGACGTGGAGACCCCCGGGATCGGCGCCGCGGACTGCGCGATCGATCTGCACGACGTGGACGGCCACATCTTCACCTCCGAGCGCGGCGGGGTGTGGGACTACACCTTCGACGCGGCCTCCGAGGATCCGGTGTTCACCGGCGTGGAGTACACCTCCAGCCACGCGCCGCTCGACCTCGACATCCCCGCCGAGTGGGACTCCCGCGTGCTGGTCATGGCCGACGCGACGACCGACAGCGTGGTGCTGCTCGATGCGCTGGGCGCGGAGACCATCGCGGAAGGCTCGGTGCCCCTCGAGGTCGACGTGTTCGTCGACGCCGGCGGCGATCTCTACGTGGCGTACGTCACCTCGGGCGGAGAGGCCCACATGGCCTGGGGCTCCGCCGCCGCGGGCTACACCCTGATCGATCTGCCCGCCCCCTTCGCGGTGTCCGACGTCGCGATCTGGGTGAGCAATGGGTACGTGATGTACGGCGCGGTCGGTGTGGACGACGTGGCCGTCGGGCTCGCGCGGCTCTGACGGTCAGCCCGGCTCCGACCGTCAGTCCGGCTCTGACCATCAGTCCGGAGTGGCGGTGACGGCGGGCCCGGTGTCGTCCCCGAGGATGTAGAGATCGCGCTGGGTCCGAAGCCCGGCGCGGTCCTCGGCGACGATCACGTAGTGGTTGGTGCCCGCGACGATCGGCACGACGAGGTCGAGCTCGGTGCGACGCCCCGTGGTGGCGCGCCAAGCCATCTTCTCCCGATCGTGGTCCAAGGTGGGCGTGGTGCGGACCCGGTTCATCGTCTCCGGACCCGCGTAGACCACCATGTGGTCGAGTCCGCGGTCATCGCTCGCGCGGATGCGGAGGCGCGTGGAGCCGACGGGCAGCACGGTCGGCAGGTCCGCGCCCTCGAGGCTCTCTACCGTCAGGCTGGGGGACTCGAGGCGAAGGGGCGCGCCGTTGCGCTGGAGCTGGAGATCCCACGTCGTGAGGCGTTTACCCTCGCCGGTGACCGTGACGTCGAGGGGGAGGATGTCCCCACGCCAGGTCGAGCTGACGCGGAGGCGGAGCTCGAGGCGCGCGGTGCTGTGGGCGGCGGCCGAGACCGAGTCGCTCACCGCGTCGACGAGCTCGATGCCCTCCACGTTCGGGAACGCGACGCGCGCCTCGAGCGCGGAGAGGAGCCGGTCGCTTCGATTCTCCACGTCGAGCGCGATGCGGAGCTCGTTCGCGGTGCCGGTGGGGAGGGCGCGTGCCGTCACCGCGATGACGGGGAGCGGCTCTCCCACGGTGGTGATCGCGTGGGGGAGGAGCGTGCGCGACGCGATGCCGTCGGCTTCGAGCGTGACGCCCACGCGGTCGGTGCGGGTGGAGAGGCCCCGATCGAGCGAGACGGTGACGGTGCCCGCGCGGGATTCCCCGCGCTCCAGGCGGCCCAGCGGGAGCACCAGGTCATCCCAGGCCGGGTTGACCGACTCGAGCCGCAAGGCAGCCCGGTACAGCGTGGGCCCGCGATTGGTGACCGTGGCGACGAGCTGCGTGGTCTGGCCCGCCGCGGGCTGGGTGGAGAGGCTCCAACGCACCTCGACGACCGGGTCACCGTCGGGCGGCGCGGGCGCCGCGCTCCAGTCGATCCCGCGCTGCTTGAAGGCGGCGGCCACCTTCACGTCCTCCGCCGCGGCGAGGCTGGACTCGAGCCCCCGCGCGGACGCGAGCAGCTCCTGACGCGTGGGCCCGGAGGCGGCGGACACCACCGCGGCGGCGACCTCGAGGGCGCGGTCCTCCTCTCCCGACGCGTGCCGCAGGATGGGGGTGCCGGGCCGGAAACGCCGGCGCTCGCGCACGGGGGAGGGGTACCAGGCGCCGCCCTCGTCGAAGCGCACGGCCTCGAGCGCGATGTCGGGCACCAGCCCGATGTCCGCGACGTGGGTGCCCCCTTCGAGCAGGTATTCGGCCACCGTGAGCTTCAGCTTGATCGCGGGGTCGAGCTGATAGACCTTCTGCACGGTGCCCTTTCCGAACGAAGTGGCGCCGATCAGGATGGCGCGGTCGAGCCGCGCGAGCGCCCCCGCCAGGATCTCCGAGCCCGAGGCGGTCGCGTGGTCCATGAGGACGGCGATCGGCATCGTGTGCCCGGGGCTCTCGGGGTGGGCGTCGAGCCGCGGCACCAGCCCGGGTACCGGCGCCCCTCCGCGTCCGACCGTGCTCACGATGAGTCCGGCTTGGAGGAACGTGTCGGCCGCCTGTGCCGATTGCAGGAGGGACCCCCCGGTGTTCCCGCGGAGGTCGATGATGAGCCCCTGCTGGAGCCCGCCGTTCGCCGCGAGCTCCGACAGCGCCTCGGCGAGGTAGGTGCGGGTCTGCTCGGAGAAGTGCGCGATGGTGACGACGCCGACGCCGCCCGGACCCCGCGAGGCCTCCACGTTGCGGATCGTCAGCTCCTCACGCCGCAGCACGAGCGTGACCCGCGCCGCGCCGCGGAGCACCGCGAGCGTGACCGTCGTCCCGACGGCGCCCCGGATGCGATCCGTCGCGTCCCCCGGGACCATGCCGACGGTCGAGACCCCGTCGATGGTGAGGAGGCGATCCGCGGGGCGGAGCCCGCCGCGCGCCGCCGGCCCGCCCTCCACCAGGTCACGGACGAACAGGCCGTCATCGTCGACGCTGATCGTGGCGCCCACCCCGGAGAGCGTGCCCGAGAGGCGCTCGTCGAAGCGCTCCAGCCCCGCGGCGTGGAGCACCACCGAGTGGCGATCGAGCGATTTGACGGCGCCGCGCAGGATCTCGACGCGAAGATCGATCTCGGGGTCGATGGGACGTTCCGCGCTTCGGACGGCGTCTTCGAGCTTCGCGAGCGCGGGTCCGAGCTGCCCGCGGTCGAGCGTGACCGTGGCCTTCCAGTCCCCGTGGCCGTCCCGCAGGGAGACCACGCCCCCCGACGTGTCGGTGAGCAGCCACTCGATCCGCGTCTCGAGGTGATCCGCGGCCCCGGCCAACATCTGGTCCGGGGTCAGGGTCTCCGGGCGCAGGTAGTGCGCGTCGATGAGCTGCAGCGCTCGATCGTAGAGGGCCTGATCCCCGGCGAGCGCGCTCGGGACGAGGCTCCGGAGGAGGAAGGGTAAGAGGGCGAGGAGCGGCAGCATCACGCGACACACAGGGTATATGACGCCGAGGGGATTGCCGTGGACCGCGTGGCTGTACTCGAGCTCTTGGACGCCGTTCGTGACGGGCGGACCGACGTCGGGGTCGCCATCGAGCGTCTCTCGGTCGCCGCGGTCACGCTCACCTATGCCACCGTCGACGTGCATCGGGCCCTGCGCACCGGCGTTCCCGAGGTGATCTACGGCGCGGGCAAGACGGGGCCGCAGATCGCCGGGATCCTCGAGGCGCTGCACTGCCGCGGGCAGGACGGCCTGGTCACCCGCATCGAGGCCCACAAGGCCGCCGAGGTGATCGCGAGCCTCCCGCTCGCCGCGTTCGTGTGGTCCTCCGACGCCCGCGTGCTCCTGTCGCGCGTCGGCGAGGTCCCCGAGCTCGTGGGCAGCATCGCCGTCGTGAGCGCCGGGACCAGCGATCACTCGGTCGCGGAAGAGGCCGCCGTGGTCGCCGAGGCGCTGGGGAACAACGTGGTCCGCATCACGGACGTCGGCGTGGCGGGCATCCACCGCGTCCTCGCCCAGATCGATCTGCTGCGGACCATGCGCGTCATCATCGTGGTGGCGGGGATGGACGGCGCGCTGCCCGGGGTCGTCGCGGGGCTGGTGCGCGTGCCCGTCATCGCGGTGCCGACGAGCGTGGGCTACGGCGCGAGCTTCGGCGGCGTCGCGGCGCTGCTGACCATGCTCAACGCGTGCTCCCCGGGCGTCACCGTGGTCAACATCGACAACGGCTTCGGCGCCGCCTACCAGGCCTCGCTCATCAACCAGCTCGATCGGGTGCGGTAGGTGGGGCGCGTCTTGTTCCTCGACTGCTTCGCGGGCATCGCCGGAGACATGACGGTGGCCGCGCTGATCCACGCCGGCGCACCGCTCTCGGACGTGCTCGCCGAGGTGCGCGCGCTCCCCGTGTGGGGATGGGACGCACGGGTCGAGCGGGTGCACCGGGGCGCCTACGCGGCCACACGCTTCGTGGTGGAGCCGACGGGCGCGCCCGCGGGGGAGGCGGAGACAGGGAGCGGGCACGATCACGGGCATTCCCATCAGCATGCTCACGGGCACGATCACGGCCACGGTCACGGGTCTGTCGCGGACTCGAACGCCGGCTCCGCCGTCGACCCCTGGGCGGGGCAACCTCCGCGTACGTGGCGGACCATCCGCCGGATGTTGGAGCAGGCGCGGTTGCGGCCCCGTGTGCGCACGCGCTCGCTCGCGACGTTCGCGGTGCTCGCCGAGGCCGAGGCCCGGGTGCACGGCACCCCGGTGGACGACGTGGCGTTCCACGAGGTCGGCGCGGTCGACTCGATCGTGGACATCGTGGCCGCGTGCGCCGCGATGGAGTGCCTCGACGTCGACACCATCGTCGCCTCCCCGCTGCCGATGGGCCACGGCCAGGTACGGACGGCCCACGGGCTCCTCCCGGTGCCTGTCCCCGCTACGGTCGAGGTGTTGCGCGGTTTTCCGGTGGTGCCGTTTCCCTACGCGGGCGAGCTGGTCACGCCGACCGGCGCCGCGCTCGTTGCCGCCCTCGCGCGTCCGGGCCACATGCCGGCGATGCGCGTGGAGCTGGTCGGATACGGCGCGGGCACCCGCGACCCGTCCACCCACGCCAACGTGGTGCGGGCGGTGCTGGGGCGCGGGGAGGCCGGCGCGGCGGCCGAGGTGGTCGAGCTCCGCGCGCAGGTCGACGACCTGACGGGAGAGTCCGTGCCCGGGCTGATCGAGGCCCTGTTCGCCGCGGGCGCGGTAGATGCGTACGTGGCACCGGTGACGATGAAAAAGGGGCGTCCGGGCCTCGCCATCACCGCGCTCTCGTCCGCCGAGGACCGCGTCGCCGTGGGCGAGGCGCTCATCCGGCACGCGGGGACGCTCGGGTATCGATGGTCCATGCATCCGCGCGAGGTCGCCGCGCGGCGGCTGGTGCCGGTGCAGACCCCGTGGGGGGAGGTCCGCGTGAAGGTCGCCGAGCGGGACGGCCGCGTGGTGCACGCTGCCCCCGAGCACGAGGATTGCGCCCGCGTCGCGCTGGCGGGGGGGGTCCCGGTCGCCGAGGTGCGCGGCGCCGCGCTCGCCGCCTGGGCCGGTTCCCGGAGCGGCGCGTCGGGCGGACAGGCGGGTTAGTTGGCGGGATGCCTTTGTCCGGCACCGACCTGCTCGCGCGCCTCATCGCCATCGTGCCTTCCCCGTTGATCGTGGCGGATCTGACGGGGCGCATCCTCCTGTTCAACGCCGCCGCCGAACGAGCGCTGGGGTACCCGGAGAACGAGGCGTGCGGCCACCTGCACGTCACCGATCTGTACCACCATCCGGAGGAGGCTCGGCGTGTCGGGCGGCGCCTGCGGGGCTTGACGGCCGAGGGTGCGGGCGCGCACGCGCAGGCGCGCTTCGACGTGACCCTCCGGGCGCGCAACGGAGAGCTCATCCCCGTGCGGCTCTCCGCGTCCCTCCTCCGCGGCCCCGACGGTGCCGAGTGCGCCTCGCTCGGCGTGTTCGAAGACCGTCGGGAGTACGTCGCGCTCGACAAGCGGCTGGAGGACGCCGCGGTGCAGGTGGAGACCGTGGAGCGCCGCACCGTCGGCGTCGTCGCCGTCGCGTCGGCGGTGCACGAGATGGCCCAGCCGCTGACCGCGGCGATGGGAAACGTGGAGATGTTGCTGCTCGAGACGCAGCTGCCCGAGGCGGTGACCTTGCGGCTGAAGCGCACCTATGACCAGCTCGAGCGCCTGGGAGCGATCGTGAGTCGCTTCGCGCGGGTCGGGCGGCGGCACCCCGGTCGGGACACGCCTCTGTCCGGCGGGGGGATGGCCGGATGACGCCGGTCGCCCTCCGGGTCGTCGCGACGCTCGCCCTCGACCACCGCGACGAGGCCGTTCTGGGCGCGGTCGCCGCGCTCGCCGCCCGGCGCCCCTGCGAGGTGACGCTCCTCCACGTACTCGGCCGTGACCGCGCGGCCGCGGCCGCGGCCCTCGAGGCCCGGGCAGCCAGCCTCGGCGTGTCGGCCGCTGTCCGCCTGGTCGTGGGGGCGGTTGACGAAGCCGCGACCGCCGTGCTCGCGGAGCTCGGCGCCGACCTGCTCGTGGTGGGGCGGAGCGCCGCCGCCGAGGGGGCGTCCGCGTGGGGGCCGCATGGCCGCGCCTTGTTGCGCGCTGCCGGGTGCCCTGTGCTGATCGTGCCCGCGGGCGCCTCGGTCGGCTTCCGGCGAGCCGCGGTGGGGATGGATCTGTCTACCTCCGCGCTCGACACCCTCGCGTTCGTCGGGGACCTCTGCGACGAGCTCGTCTGCGTGGTCGCGCTGGATCCGGAAGGGGACGAGGGGAACGTGGCGGGGATCGAGGCGAACGTGCGAGAGGCCGTCGCGGCGCGGGGCCTGCCGGTACCCGAGATCCTCACGCGTGCCGGGGCGGCGCCAGCGGACGTTCTGCTCGCGGTGTCTTCCGAATCGGGTGCCGACGTGGAACTGATCGCGGTCGGTACGCGTGGATTGAGTGCATTGGCCGTCGCGTTCCTCGGGAGCACGGCCGAGCGTCTCGCGGGCCGTAGCCCGCTTCCGGTGTTGGTCGTACGCCGTCGCGGGGAATCGCGCGGCCTCCTCGGAGCGTTGTTCGGACCATGATGCTGCTGCTCCTCCTGGTCGGTCGCGCGGATGCCATCCAGCTCGAGGCTCGGGAGGGCCCCTGCCCCGTAGGGGTCGGCACGGTGAAGGTGTACGAGAAGCTCAGCGCGAACGCCGCGGGAGGATTCGATTCGGACCTCGCGTCGTACTCGAGCGGCGAACAGTGGCGCGCGTACCGCCTCGCGACCTGCTCGGACAACCTGCTCTCGCTGTATGGCGCCGACCTGCTCGCCCTCGTGCCCGCCGATCGCGACCGCGTGAAGGCGGCGCTCCCCGAGGCCCTCAAGGTCGTGGTCGAGTCGGCCGCGACCCCCGGGGCGTTGCCGCCGATCTGGGAGCGGTATCGCGTGGCCGCCGCGCTCTACGAGGCGCTCGGCAAGGATCACCGCTTTCTCGGGGATCTGCTCCTCGAGGCCAGCTGGACCGCGCGCGACGAGGCTGTCGGCGTCTACGTGGGGCTCGAGGGCCCGATCGCCGCGCGCGCCCTGCTGGACGCGGGGTGGGAGGAGCTCAAGAAGCCGCTCGCGCCCGCCGACCGGAAGAAGGTGCTCTACAACCTCGCCCGCATCGCCCATCGCGGCGGGTGGGGGGCCGAGCGCGCCGGCCTGCTCGCGAGCTTCGAGGCCGCCGGGCCGACGACCGCCCACGAGCGCGAGGCCCTCGCGCGGTTCCGCAAGATCGCCGATGAGGTCGAGCCCGCGCTCCAGGACGCGGTGATCACCCACTTCACCGCCGCCCTGCGCGGGGAGCTCCCCTACGCGGAGAAGGTCCGCATCACGTACCAGCTCGCGGATCTGCTCCGTCGCCGCGGCCGGGATCGCGAGGCCGCGCCTCTGTACTTCCTCGTGCTGAACGACCGCGAGGCGCCCGATCAGCTCCGGAGCATGGCGGTGTTCCTGGCGGGGCCGCTGCTCGAGAAGCTCGAGGCCCAGCCCCGTCGCTGAGAGTTGACTGAACGAATGTTCAGGTGTAGATCGGGGGCATGGGACGGACAGCGGGGGAAGGGGACGTGGTGATGCTCCGCATTCACGCGCGTGACACCGCGCGCGCGGCGTGCTTCTACGCCGCGCTGTTCGGCTGGATCGTGGGGGAGCCGGGCGCGGCGGGGCTGGCCTTCAGCACCCCCGGAGGCCTGCGCGGGGTGTTCCGACAGGGCGAGCCCTCGACCGCCGGGCCCGAGATCTTCGTCGGGGTGGCCGACCTCGGGGCCGCCTTGCGCCGGGCGGTGGCGCTCGGTGCGATGGCGCTCGTGCGGCCGGGGCCGGCGCCGGGGGGCGGGCGGGTCGCGGTGGTGCTCGATCCGGAGGGAAACCGGATCGGCCTGTTCGAGGCCCCCGGCGCGTCGGCGGCCGGCCCTCCCCAACCGGAAGGGGAGCCGATCTTCCAGCCCCGAGCGGCCCTTCGTTGAAGCCGCCGTGCCGCGTGAGCCGGTCGCCTTGACGGGGGCGCTTGCCCGGCGGCAGCCGGTGTGTATGTGGTTATGTCGGTTTTCTCCTGAAGAGGTAAAGTCATGGGTCTCTGGGACACTCTCTCCACCCACGCCAAGGCGCAGTTCCTCGATGTCATCCAGTGGATGGACGACTCGAAGAACACCCTGGTCTACCGCTTCCCGATCTTCAACCAGGCGATCCAGGACGGCGGGAAGCTCGTGGTGCGCGAGGGGCAGGCGGCCGTCTTCGTCGCCGAGGGGCGCCTGTCGGACGTGTTCGGGCCGGGCACGTATGAGCTCTCGACCCGGACCAAGGCCATCACCGGCTTCTTCGAGAGCATCAAGTACGGCCTGAACATGCCCTACAAGGGGGATGTGTACTTCCTCTCCACGCGGCAGTACACCGATCAGAAGTGGGGCACCGCCAACCCGCTCATGCTCCGCGACAAGGACCTGGGCGCGGTTCGCATCCGTGCGTTCGGCGTCTTCGCCTACCGCATCACCGACCCCGCCGTGTTCATCCGCGAGCTGGTCGGCACCGCGGGCCTCTACACGACCGACGAGATCAACGGCCAGCTCAAGCGCAAGCTCGTGAGCGCGCTCGCCGACACCATCGGCGAGTCCAAGATCGCGGCGCTCGACCTCATCTCCCAGTACATGGACCTGGGGGATGCCCTCCGCCAGCGCCTCAACGGCTGGTTCCAGGAGAACTACGGCATCACCCTCACCGATTTCGTGGTCGAGAACATCTCGGTCCCGCCCGAAGTCGAGAAGATGCTCGACAAGCGCTCGTCGATGGCGCTCGTGGGCGACATGAACGCCTACACCCAGTTCCAGGCCGCCAACGCCATGGAGCAGGCGGCCGGCCGGCCCGGCGGCGGTAACCCCATGCTCGATGCGGGCCTCGGCCTCGCGATGGGCAACGCGATGGGCAACCAGCTCGGCCGCGCGCAGCAGGGCCCCGGCACGTTCAACCCGCACGGTGGCCTGTCCACGCCCCCGCCTCCCCCGCAGGTGGACACCCGGTACCACTACAACGGCGCGGGTGGGCAGGGCGAGCACACCGCGCGGGAGATCGCCGCGTTCGTCCAGCAGAACCGCAACGGCGCGCACAACGTGTGGGCGGCCGGCTGGCCGGGCTGGAAGTCGTGGTCCGAAGTGGCCGAGATCAGCTCGCTCCTCCCCCCGGTCCCGCCCCCCGTGCCCACCGCGGCGGTGTTCCACTACGCCGCACCCGATGGCACGACCGCCACCGGCGGCCCCGCCGACATCGCGCAGCGCGTAAAGGCGGACCCCGCGGGCCGCCACCTGGTCTGGAAGGACGGCTACGCCAGCTGGAAGGACGCGCGCGAGGTCCCCGAGATCGCCGGGCTGCTCGGCGGTGGGCCGCCTCCGCCGCCTCCTCCCCGGTAGTTCGGGGGGACATTTCGGCCGCTCGGCGCTCTCGGAGCGGGGAGCGGTTCAGCCTGCCGGGAGCCCGGCGGGCCGAAACCACCAACCGCGCACTGGCTACCCGTACTCGGAGTTGTCGTACGCCGACGCGCACGAGGGGTCGGCGCTGTCGACGCCCTGGATGCCGTCGTTGTCGACGCCGTCGTTGCACTGGATGTCGCTGGTGCCGAGCTCGCCGGTGGTCGTCACCGGGGTGGGGCAGTCGGGATCGGACAGATCGAACCAGCCGTCCAGGTCGTTGTCGACGCCGTCGTTGCAGTCGGTGGAGGGATCGACCTCGCTCGTGTCCGCGCCCGATTCGCAGCCCCAGTCGAGCGCGTCGATCAGGCCGTCGCTGTCGTCGTCCAGGCCGTTGTTGCACGCGCTTCCGCCCGCGCCGTCGTCCTCGAACAGGGTGAGGGCGTCGGGGCAGGAGACGTCGGAGAGATCGGTCCAGCCGTCGCCGTCGTTGTCGAGCCCGTCGTCACACTCGGGGGTGTGCTCCTCGTCGGGGTCGAGCGCGCTGGCGCAGCCGGGATCGGCGGCGTCCACGAGGGCGTCGCCGTCGCTGTCGGCGCCGTCGTTGCAGGCAAAGTCTTCGGTGCCGACCTCGGCCCCGAGCCAGCCGCAGTCCGGATCCTCGTCGTCGATCCAGCCATCGCTGTCGCCGTCGAGGCCGTCCGAGCAGTCGAGGCCGCTGGCGGCGACGCTGTTCTCGACGTTGTCCCACGCGTCCAGGCAGTCGGGATCGAGGGCGTCGACCAGGCCGTCCGCGTCGTCGTCTTCGCCGTTGTTGCACGCCGCCACGCCCGTCGCGCCGGCCTCGGCCGTGGCGTTGATGCAGTCGGGATCGTCGGCGTCGACCCAGCCGTCACGATCGGTGTCGAGCCCGTCCGAGCACGCGCTCGTGGGGTCGTTCTCCACGTTGTCGCTGGAGTCCTCGCACCCCGGATCCGCGAAGTCGGCGAGACCGTCGAAGTCGTTGTCATCCCCGTCCGCGCATGCGGCCCGGGAGATGCCCGCTTCGGCCCACGAGGCGGCGTCGGTACAGTCGGGGTCGGCGGAGTCGATCAGACCGTCCGTGTCGTCGTCCACGCCGTCGTTGCACGCGGCGCGGCCATAGCCCGACTCGTCTCCGTACAGGGCACAGTCGGGATCGTCGTCGTCCATCCAGCCGTCGCCGTCATCATCCGCGCCGTTGGCGCAGTCGTCGCCGGTGGCGGTCTCGTCGTCGTCCCACCCGATGGTGCAGCCGTCGTCCGCGGCGTCGATGCGCCCGTCGCTGTCGTCATCGAGGCCGTTGTCGCAGGCGCGCGTACCGGACCCGAGCTCGTCGGCGTCCGACACTCCGAACGCCGAGTGGCAGTCGGCGTCGTCGCTGTCGCGCCATCCGTCGCCGTCGTCGTCTTCGCCGTTCGCGCAGTCATCCGCGGTCTCGTCCTCGACGTCGTCCCACGCGTCCACACAGCCGAGATCGGCGATGTCGATGGCGAGGTCACCGTCGTTGTCCAGGCCGTCGTTGCAGCCGCCCGCCCCGAAGCCGCTCTCGTCGTCACCGCTGGCGCAGTCCGGGTCGTCGCTGTCGGTCCAGCCGTCCCCGTCGTCATCCTCGCCGTCGTAGCAGGTGCCGGTGGGGTCGGCCTCGCCCGCGTCGGTCGCGCTCGTGCAGCCCAGGTCGTCCGCGTCGATGGCGCCGTCACTGTCGTCGTCCACACCGTCGTTGCAGTTCGTGGTGCCGAAGCCCAGCTCCTCGGTGCCGGTGCTGCAATCGGGGTCGTCGCTGTCGGTCCAGCCGTCGAGATCGTCGTCCGCGCCGTCGTGGCAGCCGTCTGTCGCCGCGCCCTCGAGCGTGTCGTAGGCGTCCATGCAGCCCGAGTCGAGCCGGTCGCGGAGGCGATCCCCGTCGTTGTCGAGCCCGTCGTTGCATTCGGTGGTGCCGAAGGACCGCTCGGAGGTGCCCGTGGCGCAGTCCGGGTCGTCCCCGTCGAACCACTCGTCGCCGTCGTTGTCGAGCAGGTCGTTGCAGCCCGTGATGGGATCGACCTCGCTGGTGTCGAATCCCGACGTGCAGCCCGGATCCTCGGCGTCGATGACGCCGTCGCTGTCGTCATCGACGCCGTTGTTGCACCCGTAGGCGCTGGTGGCGCCGGGGGCCTCCGAGGTGTCGACGCTCGATTCGCAGCCAGGATCGAGCAGATCGGCCCAGCCGTCCCCGTCGTCATCCGCCGCGTTGCCACAGGCGGCGTCGTCTTCGTTGTCGTCCGCCGCGCCGGTGCAGTCGGGGTCGTCCGCGTCGCTCAGACGGTCGAAGTCGTCGTCCTCGCCGTTGTTGCACGCGGTCGCGCCGAAGCCGGTCTCGAACGGCCCGGAACAGTCGGGGTCGTCCGCGTCGAACCAGCCGTCCCCGTCCTCGTCGATCCCGTTGTCGCACTCCGCGGCCTCGGCCGAGTCGAGCGCGGTGAGACAGTCGGAGTCGGACGCGTCGATGCCGAGGTCGGTGTCGTTGTCGAGGCCGTCGTTGCATTCGCCCGCGCCGAAGCCGAGCTCCTCGCGGCCGGTGGTGCAGTCGGGATCGTCCGAGTCGGCCCAGCCATCGTGGTCGTCATCGTCGCCGTTGGAGCAGGCGCTCGACTCGTCGGTGTCGGCCGCCGTGGCGCAGTCCGGATCCGCCGCGTCCGTGAGGCCGTCGCGGTCCTGATCTTCGCCGTCGTTGCAGGCGGTGGTTCCGTATCGGACCTCCTCGTCGCCGCCCGCGCAGTCGGGGTCGAGGGCGTCCGCCCAGCCGTCGCCGTCGTTGTCGGCGCCGTCCTCGCAGTCGCTCGCCTCGAAGTCGTCTCCGGAGTCGGTGCACTCGGGGTCGGAGGCGTCCACCCGGCCGTCGCCGTCATCGTCGAGCCCGTTCGAGCACGCGGACATCGCTTCGAAGCCCGTGCCCTCCGAGTCGCCGGTGGGGTCGGCGCAGCTCGGATCCTCGAGATCGGTCCATCCGTCGCCGTCATTGTCGGCGCCGTCCTCGCAGGCGTTCAGCTCGGAGTCGTCGACCGCGGTGTCACAGGAGGCGTCATCGGCGTCGACGTCGCCGTCGCCATCGTCGTCCAGGCCGTTGTTGCACAGCCAGTCGGGGGAGGTCCCGAGCTCCTCGTAGCCGGTGAGGCAGTCGGGATCTTCCTCGTCGACCCAGCCGTCGCCGTCGTTGTCGGCGCCGTCCTCACAGCCCAGCATGGCCTCGAGGGGGTCCCAGGCCGAGTCACATTGGCGGTCGTCGGCGTCGGCTTCGCCGTCGTCGTCGTTGTCATCGCCGTCGTTGCACTCGGTGTCGCCGTACCCGAGCTCGTCACCGAGATCGTGGCAGTCGGGATCCTCCGCGTCGGCCCAGCCGTCGCCGTCGTTGTCCAGGCCGTCCGCGCACGGCTCGATCTCGTCGGTGTCGAGCGCGTCGGTGCAGTCGGGGTCGAAGGCGTCGACGTTGTCGTCGCCGTCGTTGTCGACGCCGTCGTTACAGACGGTGTCGCCGTAGCCGAGCTCCTCGACCCCGGCGGCGCAGTCCGGATCGTCCGCGTCGCGCCACCCGTCGGCGTCGTTGTCGACCTCGTCCTGGCACGGGCCGATGGGCGATTCGAGCGCCGCAGCGGTCAGGAGCACCGCCACGACCTCGTCGGCGGTGAAGGTCAGCGGCCCCACGACGCTGGTGGTGACGGTGCGATCGATGCCGAGGTAGCCGTACGCCCGCACCGAGAAGTCGGGATCGCCGCCGCCGGGGCGGAGCTCGATGGTGTCCGGCACGCCGTCGTTGACGGGGATCGAGATGCGGAGCTCGAGCTCCTCGTCGTCCAGGATCCAGTCGCCCAGGCGCCCGTCGTCCTCGGGCGTGAGCACGGTGGCGTCCCGCTCCGAGAACGGGGTCGTGGGGTCGAGGATGAGCCACCACGTGTCCGCCGCGCTCGCGACGTCCGCCGCGTCGATCTCGACGACGATGGCCGTACGATCGTCCTTCGTTGCGCAGCCCAACAGGGCGAGGAGGAGCCAGGCACGCTTCATGGGAGCTCCACCACGGTGTCGCCCGTCGGCGGGGGTTCGGGCGCGGTGGCGACGACAACGGCCGCGGTCGTCGCGCCGCTGGCCACCGCCGCGCCGCCGACGATCGCCCAGAAGCCCCAGCGCTGGACGAGCGGCTTGCGCTCCACCAGGAGGTCGCCGGAGACGCGGAGCGCGACCGTGCCGCGCACGGGCACGGCGACGGTGTCGATGATCTGGCGCTCGCCGATTCGGATTTGAAGCTTCCAGCGACCCTTTTCAAGCGGCCCGAGCGTGACGTGGGTGCCCTCGCCCACGCGCGTGCCGTCGAGAAACACGAGGGCGTCGGGGCTGCCGGTCGTGATGTCGAGCGTGCCGCCCGAGCTCGGCAGGGAGGCGCGGACCTCGCCCCGGCTCCCGTCCGTCGTGTCGATCACCCGCAGCACGCCCGCCGCCTCCGGGTGGGTGAGGAGGACGACGTGACGGCCCGGCTCGATGTCGGCGAGGCGGAGCGGGGTCACGCCGACGTCGGCGCCGTCGAGCTTCACCGCGGCGCCCGCCGGGCTGGACTCCACCACGACGATGCCGCGGGAGGACATCATCGGCACGTCGACGAGGTAGTTCTTGCCGGCCACGAAGTCGACCATGCCCTCGGCGGGCTCGAACTTCGGCGCTTCGACGCGCCAGGGGTGCGGCCCGGCGCTCGGCGCCGGGAGGCGGATGGGCAGCGGGCCGCGGTCGGTGCCGTCCATCACGAGGCGCGCGCCCGGAGGCCCGGAGAACTCGACGGTGCCGCCGCCGGGGCTGAGGGAGGCCTGGACGTCGAGGGTCTTGTCCGCCACGATCTCGACGCGGCGCACGAAGGGATCGTGCCGGTCGGCGACGACCCGGATCTGGTGCACCCCGGCGGCGAGGTACTTCGTCAGCGGGGTGACGCCGAGCGCCGCCCCGTCGACCCAGACCTCGGCCCCTTCGACGTTGCTGCGGACCTTGAGGATGCCGGCCGGACCGTCCGCCGCGACTGCGAGAGGGACCACGAGCCCGGCGAGGGCGAGGAAGAAGGCGAGGGTGGCGGCAAGCATGCGGGCGTCGATCGTACCACGGCTCTGGCGGACGCCGCGCCCTGGCGGTGGAAGCGAGGGCCTCGTGGCATACTCGCGCGATGTCGAACGCCCTCTCCCGTCGCGGTTTCCTCCGGGGAACCCTCGGTGCGGCCGCGGTAGGCGGCGCGATCGTCGATCGCGCCCTGGCCGAGTCGCTCCCGCCCGTTGCCCCTTCCCCCGCCCCCCCATCCGCCGGCGCGCCGGGGACGGAGACAACCTCCGTCCGCACCGTCGTCAACGGGCGCGCCGAGTCGTTCGATGTCGGCCCCGACGACACCGCGCTGCACGTGGTGCGCGAGCGCCTCGGCCTGACCGGGACGAAGGAGGCCTGCGGGCACGGCGCGTGCGGGGCCTGCGCGATCCACGTGGACGGCACGCCCGTCGCCTCCTGCCTCCTGCCCGCGACGGCGCTCGCGGGGCACGCGGTCACGACGATCGAGGGCCTCGGCGCCCCGTCGGCTGCCTCCGCCGTGGCGGAGCTCCACCCCGTCCAGCGCGCCTTCATCGCGGAGGACGCGCTGCAATGCGGGTTCTGCACGCCGGGCTTCGTGATGGAGGCCGTGGCGTTTCACGATCGCTGGCGGCGAGAGCAGACGCGGCCTCCCACCGAGGACGAGGTGGCCGCCGCGCTCGCCGGACACCTCTGTCGGTGCGGCGCGTACCCGAGCATCCGTGCCGCCGTGATCGGCGCCTGCTCCGGCCTGCATGACGGCGCGGACCCCGTGGCCCCCCGCCACGAGGCGCGGGAGAAGGTGACCGGACGCGCGATCTACACGGTGGACGTGAAGCGCCCCGGGCAATTGGAGGGGCGCACCCTCCGCTCGCCGCACGCCAACGCGATCGTCCGCCGGATCGACCTGACGGCCGCGCTCGCCGCGCCGGGGGTGAAGGCCGCGATCGCCTTCGTGGAGGTGGGCGGAAGGGTGCGGTATGCGGGGCAGGAGATCGCCGCGGTGGCCGCCACGGACTGGGAGCACGCCAACGCGGCGTTGAAGCTGATCGCGGTCGAGTACGAGGTCGGGGTGCCCGCCGTCGGCATCGCGGCCGCGCTCGCGCCCGGCGCCGCCCCCGTGTACGAGGTGCACACGAAGGATCTCCCGCTCCACTTCGAGGGCGTGGCGTTCAGCCTTCCGTGGGAGGGAAACCGCCGCGGGCCGCTCGACACCTCGTTCCTCGCGCGGCCCGCGCGGGCGCGCAAGGCGGTGGCCGACCCGGCCAACACCGTGGTGCGCGCGCGCTACGTCACCCAGGCGCAGGTGCACACCGCGCTCGAGCCCCACGCGTGCGTGGCCGAGTGGGAGGGCGACAAGAAGCTCCATGTGTGGCTCTCCACCCAGGGCTGCTCGGCCATGGCGGAGGACCTCGCGGATCGCCTCGATCTGAAGCGTGAGGATGTGCACGTGAACTGCGAGCACGTCGGCGGCGCCTTCGGCGCCAAGCTCGGGTACACGCCCGAAACCGAGCTGGCGGTGCGGCTCGCCCGGGAGGCGAGGGCCCCGGTCCGGATGGTCAACGATCGCGCCGAGGAGATGGTCGTGGGGGGCTACCGCCCCGGCATGGACATCGACATCGCGCTCGCGGCCACGCCCGAAGGCGCCCCCGCCGGCATGGTGTTGACGGGCCTCGGGGACGGCGGCGTGTCCGTGGGCGCGACCAACGGGCTGATGGCGCGGCTGCTCTACCCGGACCTGCCAAAATCGCTCGAGGACTACGACATCCTCTCGCATGCGCCGCCCGGCAAGGCCTTCCGCGGCCCCGGCGGCCCCCAGGGGATCTTCGCCATCGAGCAGGCGATGGACGCGCTCGCCGTGGCGCGGAGCGAGGACCCCATCACGCTCCGCCGCCGCTGGGATCCGAACCCCATCCGGGCGATGCTCTACGACACCGCGGAGGCCCACCCGCTCTGGACCGGGCGCGGCGCGCGCGACGCCGCCACGCGCGACACCGGGCGCTACCGGCGCGGGGTCGGGCTCGCCGTCGGCACCTGGTACTACCTCTTCTCGCCGGGCACCCAGGTGCGGCTCGACCTCGCCGACGGGCAGCTGGTGGCCTCGTGCGGCGCGCAGGACATGGGCAACGGCGCGCGGACGGTGCTGGCCACCGCGGTGGCGGACATCTTCGGGCTCGCGCCCGCCGACATCGTCGCGCGCCTGGGCCACTCCGAAGACGTGCACGGCGTCCCCTCCGGGGGGAGCCGCACGACCGCGTCGGTGGGGCCCGCGGCGCAGGATGCCGCGCGCCAGCTCCGCGAGGAGCTCGTCGGGTGGGCGCGGCGCGGAATGGGCCTCGTGCGGCCCGTCGCGGGGCCCGACGGCGTGCGCCACGAAGGCGGGCTGACCTCGTGGCGCGACGTGATGGCGAGCTCCCCGCCCGTGACGACGATCGGGCGGAGGCGCCTCGACGAGGAGGGGCTCCAGCTCGGCGCCGGCCCCGACGTGGCGCTCGGAAAGCGCCTCCCCGGCGCGCTCCAGATGACGGAGGTCGAGGTCGACACGCGGCTCGGTCGCGTGACCGCGCGACGCGTGTGGATCGGCATCGGCGTCGGCAGGATCTGGGTCCCCGCGCTGGCCAAGAGCCAGGTGGAGGGCGCGGTCGTCCAGGGCCTCGGCTTCGCCCTGTACGAAGAGCGGCGGCTCGACCCGCGCACGGGGCGCGCGTTGACGCTGGGGCTCGAGGACTACCGGTTGCCCGGCCTCGGAGACATCCCGCAGATCGAGGTGCACTTCGAGGAGCGCGGCTTCGAGCACGTCAATGGCCTCGGTGTCGGCCTTGCCGAGCTGTCGACCGTCCCCACGGCCGCCTCGGTGGCCAACGCGGTGCACGCCGCGACGGGGTGGCGGCCGCTCGAGCTGCCGATACGGCCGGATCGCGTCATCACGGGGGTGGCCTCGTGATCCGCTTTCCGACCGACATCGCCGAGATCGCGAGCCGGCCCGGAGAGCTGCGCGCGGGGGGCACCGACCTCTCCGAGCGGCGCCGGAGCGGGCGATCGCGCGGGCCCCTGGTGGACCTCCGTGATCTGCCGGGGCTCGGCGCCATCGAGCTTGTGGACGGAGGCCTGCGGGTGGGCGCGAAGGTCACCATCGCGGCGCTCGCGGCCCACGCCTCCGTGCCCGCCGGGCTGGCCCAGGCGGCGGGCGGGCTCGCGACGCCCCAGATCCGCGCGGTCGCGACGGTGGCGGGCAACCTCTCGCAGCGGGTCCGCTGCTGGTATTTCCGCAATCCGGAATTCTCGTGCCTGCAGAGCGGGGGCACGTCGTGCCTGGCGCGCGACGGGGACCACCTCTACCATTCGTGCTTCGACGACCAGGCATGCGTCGCGCCGCACCCCTCGACCCTGGCGTGCGCCCTCCTCGCGTACGACGCGACCGTGGAGGTCGCGGAGGCGCCCGGAGCCGGTCAGGTCGCGCATGGCGCCGGCGCCCCCGCCGCGGGACAGGCTCCGCTCCTCCCCCTCGCGGGGGTGCTCGCCTCCCTGCAAGCGGCGCACTTCGGCCGCGGCCAGCCCCCGATGATCGTGGCCCTGCGCGTGCCGACGCCGGCCGCCGGGGAGCGCGCCGCCTATGTCCGCGCGATCGCCCGGGCCCGCGCGGAGTGGCCCCTCGCGGAGGTCGTGGTGCGGCTCTCCGTCGTGGATGGGCTTGTCACCGCGGCGCGGGTGGTGGTCGGCGGGGTCGCCACCGTGCCGATCCGTCGCGAGGCGGTAGAGGCCGCCCTCGTCGGTGGCGCGCCGGACGAGGGGCGCATCGCCGCGGCCGCCGCCCTGGCGAGCGAAGGTGCGCGACCGCTGCCCATGACGGGCTACAAGCTCCCCATCCTGGTCGGGGCGGTACGCGAGGCGCTCGAGCGCGCCGCCGGAGCATCGTGATGCAACTGTGTAGATCCCTCCGATGGAAGAGCTGGTACGGGACCGACGCGTTCACCGAGTCCAGCCTGGTGGAGACGTTCCGGGCGAACGAGGTCCCGTACACCTGCTTGCAGACCTGCCAGCCGTGGGGGCCGGACGACGCGCCGGCCGTCCCGGAGCGCTGTGACGGCTCGCGGCGCTGCTTCCGCCCGTCCCCGAAGCTCATCCCGGGATCCACCCCGAGCGTGTAGCGTCGCTCCCGTTCTCACGGAGCAAAGGGGCCCGTTCGCGTGTTCGACTCGGTCCGGGGGGGCCGTGGATCCGCTCGACGTCGCCCATCTCCTCGATCACCTGGGGGATGGCATCTTCTCCGTCGGCGCCGATGGTGAGCTTGGGCTCGTCAACGCGGCGGCGGCCGCGCTTCTGGCCCTTCCGGGGGAGCCTCGGTCGGACGTTCAGCCGTCCACGCGAGCGCCCGCCTGGTTCGGAGGCCTCGGGGCGTTCCGGGCGGACCGGGAAACCCCGATGGCCGAAGCCGACTTCGCGCCGATGGCGGCGGCACGCCGCGGCGAGCCGGTGGAGCAGGACGTGTTCCTCCGCGATCGGGCTTCACCCGACGGCCGGCTCCTTCACCTCTGCGCCTGGCCCGTTCGGGATGCGAGCGGGGCCTCGGCGGGCGCGGTGGCGGTCGTGCGGCACGCCGAAGCCGCGGGCAGCGCGGAGGCCGAGCTCCAAGGCCGATTCATCGAGCTGCTGCGCGTTGTCGCGGTGGCCGCCAACGACGCCACCGACCTCGACGAGGCGCTCCTGGTGACGCTCGAGGCCGTGGGACGCGCGGCCCATTGGAGCGTGGGACAGGCGCTGCTGGTGGGAGGTCTTCCACCTCGATTCGTGGCCACGACGGTTCGTTATGTCGCGGATCGGGAGCGGTACGCAAGCCTCTGCGTCGCGATGGATGCCACCAACGTGGGGCTCGACGAGGGGCTGCCGGGCCGCGTTTTCCAGACGGGAGGGCCGGTGGTGGTCCCCGACATGACCGGCGACCCGACGTTTCTCCGTCTGTCCGCCGCAGCCGCGGGCCTCAGAGCCGGCTTCGGCTTCCCAATCCTCGTGCGCAACGAGGTGGTCGGCGTGCTCGAGTTCTTCGCGCCCGAACACACGGCCCCCGACCCGGCGCTGCTCGACGTGCTCGTGCAGGTCGGCACGCTGCTCGGTCGCGTGGTCGAGCGGGAGCGAGCACGTTCGAACGAGGCGTTTTTCCGAGCCATCATCGATCATGTCGGCGATCCGATCTTCGTGAAGGACCGGAAGCACCGGTGGGTGGTGCTCAACCGCGCGCTGACCGAGCTCGTACAATTTCCCCACGACGACATGATCGGCAAGACGGACCACGACTTCTTCCCGAAGGAGCAGGCCGACTTCTTCCACGCGAAGGACCGGGAGATGTTCTCGTTCGAGAGCTCGGTCGTGGTCGAGGAGGAGCCGATCACCGACGCGAGCGGAAACATCCACTGGCTCGCCACCACGAAGGTCCCGCTCCGCGGCCCCTCGGGCGAGGTCACCCACCTCGTCGGCATCATCCACGACATCACGCGCCTCAAGATCGCGGAGGATGACCTCCGCCAGAAAAACCTCCAGCTCGCCGCGGAGGTCCGCCAGCACGCGGGCGCGGAGGCGCAGCTCCAGGCGGCGAACCGGGATCTCGAGGGGTTCTGCCACTCGGTCTCCCACGACCTCCGCACCCCGCTGCGCGCCATCGACGGCTTCAGCGGAATGCTCCTCCGCGAGCACGCCGATCAGCTCGACGAGGTCGGGCGCAATTGCCTTCGGCGGGTCCGAAAGAACACCGAGCGGATGGCCCAGCTCATGGACGACCTCCTCCAGCTCTCCCGGGTGTCGCGCTCCGCGCTCCATCGGCAGCCCGTCGATCTCCGGACGCTCGCGCGGGAGGTGTTCGAGGAGCTGCGTCGTCGCGAGCCGAGCCGACGCGTGACCCTCTCGGCCAACGTTCCCCTCGTCGTGTCGGCGGATCGTCGGCTCGTGCGACTTCTCCTCGAAAACCTGATCGGAAACGCCTGGAAGTTCACGAGCCTCCGTCCGGACGCGCACATCGGACTGCGGCGAGCGGGAGACGCCTTCTGTGTCGAGGACGATGGCGCGGGCTTCGAGATGGCCTATGTCGGCGCGCTCTTCAAGCCCTTCAGCCGTCTGCACGGGCACGAGGAGTTTCCGGGGACGGGGGTGGGGCTCGCGACGGTCCTCCGGATCGTCGAGCGCCACGGGGGCAGCGTGTGGGCCGAAGGGGAGGTCGATCGCGGCGCGAAGGTGTGCTTCACGCTCGGAGGCGCGGCCTCGGCTCCCCGGAGCGGCGCCCGCGGCGCCCTCACTCGTCGCGAAAGTGAATCGTGAGGTCGAACCCGGCCCGTACCGCCCGTGTGCCCTCCCGCACGGGGTAGAAGCGGTAGCGCATGGCGACGTTCTGCGCGGCGACGCGGAACACCTCGGGGCAGGCCTTCGGCACGACCTCATAGGGCGCACCGCGCTCGTCGATGTGGATGCGGACGACGCACCGCGTGTCGGGCAGGTTGAGGGCGGAGGCCGCGGCTGGGTAGTCGGATGGGCGAACGTCCGCGCGCACCTTCACCGCCGCCTCGGTCCAGTGGACCACCTTGATGCCGCCCCCGCTGGAGCCCGGGCCGTCTTTCTCCCCGCCGCCGCCCCCGCCACCTCCGGTCCCGCCACGTCCGCCTCCCTTTCCGGGGAGAGTGGCGTCCGCGGTGCCGTCGTCGCTCGTCGCGGCGAGGAGGGCGACGGGCGGAACCACGAGCGGCGGAACGACGGGCGTCACGCTGGTGACGACCTCGGGCGGCGGGACGACCGGCGCGGCCGCCTGGGCGCGTGCTCGTGGCTTCGCGGCCGCCGGCGCCGCGAGGCTCGGGGCGCCGCGGGCGGGGAGGACCAGCTCGATCGGGCGCTCGAGGACGGCCTCGACCTCCTTGACCTCCTCGATGGCGCGCCCACCGAGCCAGGTGAGGGCGCCGACCGCGCCTCCGTTGAACACGAGCGAGAGGAGCAGGGCCCCTACCCGGCGGCGAGGCGAGCGGGAGGTGGCGCGACCGACGCTGTCGAACAAGGGAGCTCCGAACGGGTGCTCGAAGCGTAGCCGTGCCCGCGGAATGGCTGTGTCACCGCTGGGTCTACGGGCGGCTAGCCGCCGAGGATCCCCGCGGCGTCGCCGCTGACGAGGTAGGTCCACCCCAACGTGGGCAGGGCGCTCCACGCCCAGAGGGTGCCGTCCGCGACGATGTGGCCCGCGTCCGGGCTGGCCGCGACCGCCTCGAGCACGACCGGGCGGGCGAACGGCGGCGGCTTCCAGTCGCGCACGTGCCGGGCCTGGTCGCGCAGACTGGAGCGGACGACGACCCGCCCGTCGCCGTTCACCAGCCACGCCTCCACCCCGTCCGGCACGTTGGCGGGCACGAGGAGCGTGTCGATCAGGTACCCGACCGTGATGTCGACGGCGGCCACCCCGAGCAAGGCGCCCTCCGGCGTACGGAGCGCGCGGGTGCACGTCACGAGCAGGCCCATCCCGCTCTCGTCGAGCGTGGCCGGCTCCCAATGGGGGCCGACCGATGCGATCGCCGCGCGGTACCAGGACTTCTCGCGGGGGTCGTAGGCGTCGGGGTAGACGCCGCTGCCCGGGTAGCCGACCAGGAAGCCGGACTCGGTGGCGACGTAGGACCACACGATGGGGACGCCCGTGGACTTGAGGCGCCCCTGCCATCCCTCGGCCGCTCCGGTGCTTCGCCGGTGCACGTCCTGGAATACGGGCCCGAGGGCCACCACCTGCGAGACCTGGTCGGCCACCAACCGCTCGTCGACGCCCGGCGCGAGGACGACGTCGGGGTGGAGGAGGCTGATGCGGCCGTCGTAGTAGGGGGAGAGGACCAGGTCGGGCGGGGCCTTCCCGGGGAGAGAGAACGCGGCCGACAGGAAGTAAGGCCGGCGCACCACCGGATCCCCCAGGCGCGCCTCCGCGGCCGTCGCGAGGCCCTGGAGGAGCCCCTCGTAGCGCAGGAGCGAGGACTCCATCCGTCGCGATTGGCCGGACGTGGCGCCGATCAGGAGCCCCAGCCGACCCTCGCGCTCGGCGGCGGCCTCCCGGGCGACCTCCCGCACGCCGAGGGCGGCCAGCACGCCCAGCGCACCGGTCAACACGACGAGGAGCCCCAGGCCGACCCCGATCGCGAGCGCGGTCTGCCGGTGATGGCTGATCAAGCGGGCCATGCGCTGGCCGAGCGTGTCGGGCTCGGCGAGCACGGCGTCGTCCCGCAGATAGCGGCGAACGTCCTCGCCGAGCGCGGCGACGTCGGGGTAGCGGCGCGCCCGCTCGAGCTGGGTGGCGCGACGCACGATCGCGGCCAGCTCGCGGGGAACCTTCTCGCGGGGATCGAGCGGCGTGAGCGGGTCCTTCTCTCCGGCGGCGGCGCGTTGGAGCACGTACGCCGCGCCCTTGCCGCCGCGCGCGACCCGCAGCGTCACCAGCTCGGCGAGGAGGAGGCCGAGCGCGTACTGATCGCTACGCCCGTCGAGCGAGTCGTTCAGCCCCTGGGCCTGCTCGGGCGACATGTACCGGGGCGTGCCGATGGCGAGCCCGAGCTGCGTCCTCTCGGCGCGTCCGCTCGGCACGTCGTCCTCCGTGATGGCCTCGGCGCCCCCGATGAGCCGGGCGATGCCCCAATCCATCACGATGACCTCCTGGAAGGCTCCCACCATGATGTTGTCGGGCTTCAGGTCACGGTGGATGACGCCGCGGGTGTGCGCGTGCGCCACGGCGCTGCTCACCTGGAGGAAGATGTCGAGGCGGGCGGGGAGCGCGAGCTCCGCCGGGAGGCGTTTCCGCTTCTCCGTGAGGGCGCGGGCCTCGACGAGGACCTGCTTCAACGTCCGCCCACGGATGAGCTTCATCGAGTACGCGAGCGCGCCGTCCGCCTGCGGCTCGAGCCCATAGATCGGGATGATCGACGGGTGATCGAGCTGCGCCGTGATCTGCACCTCGTGGGTGAAGCGCGTCATGAGGACGGGGGACTTCGCCAGGCGCGCGTCCATCCGCTTGATGGCGACGTTGCGACGGAGCTTCGCGTCCCGCCCGATGTAGACCTCTCCCATCGCCCCCTTGCCGAGCAGGCCCAGCAGGCGATGGGGGTTGGCGGGCGCCTGGCTCGCCGCGGCCTCCGAGAGCGTGAGCGTCACGTCGAGCGACGCGAGCACCTCCCGGAGCTGGTCGGCGTCGAGGTGCCCGTCGGCGTGGAGGGAGGCGACGAAATCGTTCACGTCCCCCTCGCGGTTGCGGGACACGAACCGACGCCACGCAACGTCCGCGTGCGCGGAGAGCGACGCGGGGAGCAGGGACTTGAGGCGCGCGAGGTCCATACGACCGACGAGTCTACTCGAACGCGCGCCCAGGCACGCGGGCGTCCCCGACGCGTCGGGTGATGCCCCGTCCGTCGAGCCACTCGAGGAGCGGGATGGCCGTGCGCCGGGAGAGCCCCGTCAGCTCCTTGAAGGCGGCGGGATCGAGCGTCGGGTGCGACGCGAAGAAGGTTCGGACGCGCTCCACCAGGTCGGTGAGCACGGCGCCCGACCAGGCCCGGTCACCGATCTGCTCGGCCTCACCGCGCTCGCGCAGGAGGTGGACGAGGGCGTCGTAGGCAGGATCGGGCGCCACCTCGCGCAGGTCGGCGCTCCCCTCGAGCCCCGCCGCCAGGAGGTGGGCGCCCACGCGCGCGCGCCAGGCTTCCTGCGCGGGCGAGAGCGCGACCGCGTGCGTGGGGGCCCGCACCCGCCCGCCTTCGGCCGCGAGGCGGCCCGCCGCGACCTCGTCCTCGACGAGGGCGAGGTAGTCGCGCTCGCCGAGCGCGAGGAGCACGCCGTTGCGGAGGGACTTGCGGTTCGCGCCGGTCGAGAGCGGGTGTTCACGGTGAAACCGGTGCACGGCCTCGCGGACGGCGGCGCGGTGGGCCTCCGCGACGTCGGCGGCGTACCAACGCTCGCCGATCCGCGTGCCGCACGGCGCGCCGAGACGCGCCACGACCTCGGCCTCCGAGAGCCCGGCCGGTCCCGCGCGTTGGAGCCAGGCCTCCGCGTCGCCCGCCTCGATGCGGTCGAGCATCGCGGCGGTCCTCGCCGCGTCCTTGCGACGCGCCACGGCGGCGAACGGATCGAGGATCACGCCCCCGCCGACGGTGTTGGCGGGCGAGGCGCGGCGCGCGACGAACCGGTCGCCGGCGAGGCAGGGCAATGGTTCGCCGAGGCGGAGCTGCACGTGGCACGTCTCGCCCGGCACCAGGCCCTCCGCGTCGAGGGGGACCACCCGCGCCTCCACCTCGCGCGTGCCGAGGAGGATGGTCAGGCGCGCCTCGTCCGCGAACAGGGGCGCGTCGGGGAGATGGGTGTAGCGCGCGTCGATCACGAGCGGCGCGGGGAGGGTGCCCGGCGCGGTGATCCAGCTGCCCCGCCCCACCTCGTCGAGCTCCACCCCCGCGAGGTTCAGGGCGGTGCGCGCGCCGGCGTAGGCCTCGGTCACGGTGGCACCGTGCACCTGGACCCCGCGGACGCGCGCGCGCCGCCCGCCCGGCTGAATCTCGACCTCGGCGCCGTCCGCGAGGCGGCCCGACCACGCCGTGCCGGTCACGACGGTTCCGAAGCCCTTGCGCGCGAACGCGCGGTCGACCGGGAGCCGGAAGGGGCGATCGGTGTGCCGCGGCGGGGGGGAGATGGCGTCGAGCGCGGCGACGAGGGCGTCGAGCCCGAGGCGCGTCACGGCGCTCGTCGCGAGGATCGGGGCACCCTCGAGGAACGTGCCGCGCACCTGCTCGCCGATCTCCTCGACGCACAACGAGAGGAGCTCGGGGTCCACCAGATCGGCCATCGTGACCGCGACGATGCCCGCGCTGACCCCGAGGAGGCCCAGGATGTCGAGGTGCTCGCGTGTCTGGGGCATGACCCCCTCGACCCCGCTCACACACAGCACGACCGCGTCGAGGCCGCTCGCCCCCGCGATCATCGTGCGCACCAGGCGCTCGTGACCCGGCACGTCGACGATCCCCGCGATCCGGCCGCTCGGCAGCGTGAGGGGCGTGAACCCGAGCGCGATGGTGATGCCTCGCGCCTTCTCCTCGGGGAGGCGATCGAGGTCCACCCCCGTGAGCGCCTTCACCAGAGAGGTCTTCCCGTGATCCACGTGGCCCGCGGTCCCGAACACGAGTGGTGCCAGTGACATCGCGCGAGCCTAACCGGGCGCCGCGGGCGAACCCCTCGCGATGCCGGGCGGCGGCTTTCCCACAGGTCACCCCGACTGCGGTATCATCGGGGCATGTGGGTGGAGTGTCCGGAGTGTGGCGCCGGCCTCGAGGGCGTCTCGGGCGCAGAGAACGTGTGCCCCGCGTGCATGATGCCGTTCCTCGTGCCGGCGACCGCGCGGGCGGTCCGCACGTTCGATGTGCAGCCGGGCGGAGAGTCGGTGTTGCACGGGCTCTCCCGGTACGCCATCCGCGAGGCCATCTACGTCGGCCGCTTCACCGCCTCGGCGCACGTCCGCCCCGTGAGTCGCGGCGACGCCGCCGCCCCGCCCGCTGGCCCCGCGCCCGCGGTCGCCTGGGAGCTCATCGGCGGCTACCCCGAGTTCGCGTCCGTGTTTCGCCTCCTCGGCGGCGATCTCGCGCCGATGGCGGGCACGCGCAAGCTGGCGGGGTGGAGGCAGTCCGGACAACCGCCGGAGCCCTCGAGCCCGGGGCTCCCGCGCATGCCGGCCGAGGCCGAGGTTCCGCGCGCGATCTCCCCGGCGCGGGCACCGGCGCCCTCCGCGTCCGCGGCTCGCGCCCCGCTCCCCGCCCGCGCGCCCCTCCCCGCGCGCGCCGCCGCCCCGGTCGGCGGCGCCCCTTCGGCCCGCGCCGAGCCGCTGCTCCCCGCCCGCCCGACTCGGCCTCGGCCGGCAGCGCCACCGCCGCAAACCAGCGCCACGCTCTACGTGATCGGCGGGGTCGTCCTGGCGGCCCTCGTCGCGGCGGCGGTCGCCTTCCGCTGAGCGCAGCCGAGCGCGCTCCGGCGGCGGCGCGCGCGCTCGACCGCGAATCCCTCCCCGAACGAGGCGCCCATGCTCTTCACCCTGCTGGCGTGCGACGCCGGCCGCCCCGAGCCGATCGAGCCAGCCGACAGCGGCGCCGAGTCAATTCCGTGGCAGGTGGTGTCGAAGGACATGCCCGGCTCGTTCCTCTCGGTGTGGGGAGCCGCCGCGGACGACGTGTACGTGGTGGGCGCGGACGCCGGGGGCGGCCCCGAAGCGTGGCATTTCGACGGCCTCGCCTGGACGCCGGTCGACGGGCTCGGTTCGGGCGACCTCTGGTGGGTTTCGGGCGATGCGTCACGGGTGTGGACGGCCGGCATCGGTGGACGTGTCTTCCGCGTCGACCGGGCGACCGCCGAGGTCGATGCGTGGGTTCTCGACGACACGAAGACGTTCTTCGGCGTCTGGGGTCCGGGGGACGGCACGGCGTGGGCGGCCGGCGGCGACACCGAGCTGTCGGGCGGCGCCGCGGTCCTCTGGCACTTCGACGGCGCGAACTGGGCCCCGGCGGAGCTTCCGAGCGAACTTGCATCGCAGTACGCGCTGTTCAAGGTCTGGGGCTCCGCCGGGGACGACGTGTGGACGGTGGGGAGCGAGGGCGTCTCCGGGCATTGGGATGGAACCCGGTGGACCTGGATCGATACGGGCGCCCAGACGAACCTCTACACGGTCAACGACGGGTACGCGGTCGGCGGAAGCAGCGCGGGTACCATCCTCCGCCTCTCCGAAAGCGGCACGGCGTGGGTGGATGAGTCTCCCGACCTCGCCGTACAGATCTTCGGCGTGTTCGGGGGAGCCGCGCCGGTGGCCGTCGGTACGCGCGGCAGCGTCTGGCATCGCGACGACGGGGAGTGGGTTCCCGATGCGCGCGCGCTTCCGACCCTCCATGACCTCCATTCCACCTGGGTCGATCCCGATGGAGGGGTGTGGGCGGCCGGTGGACACTTCGCCTCGACGCCCATGACCCAAGGCACCCTCGTCTACAGCGGGACCGCGAGCATTGCCGGGGTGCCCGCGGTAGAGTGAGCGCGGCCACGGGAATGGCAGGATGAGCCCAGCATGATCCTCTTCGGCATCCTCCTGGCGTCGTGTGCCCCCGCCACGGCGCCGACCGACTCGGGCGACACGAGCGCCCCGCCGGATGACGCCTGTTTCCTGGCGGAGCCGTCGGCCCTCATCGGCACGGGAGAGACGAGCTTCGAGGAGCTCTCCGAGGGCGACACCGTCTACATGCAGCACGGATCCCAGGGCGGCGAGCACATCCTCGGCAGCATCCGCCTCTGGAACACCGACGGCATCGCGATCGTCCACTACACCATCGCGCGCAAGGACGACGGGTCGGTGCTCTCGGACCAGACCTTCCGCGTCGCCATGATCGCGGAGGCCGACTGCGTCGACGTGTACACGGGGATGTACGGCTACCTCGGGTTCACCTCCGAAACCACGTTCGGCCTGCAGAACACGGCGGTCATCCTCCGGATGGACGCGACCGACAGCGCCGGGCGCAGCGCCTCCGACGAGGTCGGCGTCCTCATCGGGATGATCGATCTGGACGGCTCGGGGTGATCACCCCTCGATCACGATCCGCCGCCTCGCCGCGAATTCCGTCGCGCTGAACGTCGTGCCGTCGACGAGGGTGACCGTGAGCTTGTCCACGGTCTGCGCGCTGCCGAGCCCGAAGTGCACGCGCGGCGGCCGATGGGACTGGTAGCCGGAGTCGGTCTTCACCCAGTTGGTCTGCGTGCGCCCGCCCGTCTCGACCTGCACCACGCTTCCGACCGGCGCTTCGACCTCCAACCAGCCCGCCTCCGTGCATCCGTCCGAGAGGTAGAGGAGCGGCCGGCCATCCATGCTGGTGACGAGGAGGTCCTCCACTCCGTCGCGGTTGAAATCGAGGGCGGAGACGGCGCGGAACGAGCCCACGGCGGTGATCCCCATCTCGAGGGAGACATCGGCGTACACGCCGTCCTGTTGGCGCAGCAGCTTCAGCGGCGCGTCGAAGCGCAGGTGGTCATTCCCATCGTTCCATCGGTCGCCCTGGGAGGGGAGGAGGTCACGTTGGCCGTCGTTGTCGTAGTCGAGGAAGATCCCGCCCCAGCCGGTCGCGTCGGGGTCGATCGCCGCGGCGTTCGCGAGCGTGGTGACATCGACGAAGGTGCCATCCTCCAGTTGGCTCAGGAGCGTGTCGGAGGGGTTGCCGGACACGAAGATGTCGGCGCGACCATCGGCGTCGTAGTCATCGATGTCGACCCCCTTCGCGTTCTTCAGGACGCTGCAGTAGCAGTCGTCTTCCGCGTTGGACAGCGTGCCGCCGTCGTTGCGCAAGAGGGTGCTCGCCCCGTAGAGCATCCCGAAGTCGTTCACGACGTAGACGTCCTGATCGAGATCCCCGTCGGCGTCGAACCACACCGCGTCGATGCTGTGTCGGTAGCCGACCTCGGTAGGAACCGCGTCCGCATCGTAGGCGTACGCGCCGCTGGAGCCGACCATGACCAGGTCGTTGGCGGGGTGCGTCGGGTCGAAAAAGTTGTAGGTCAGCGGCATGTAGAGCTCGATCACGCCGTCGCTGTCGAGGTCCCCCGGGGCAAAATCGTGGATGAGCATCCCGGCGGTGGCCGTGTTGGGGAGCGGGGTCTCGCGGGCGAACACGCCGCCCTCGTTCGTCAGCGAGCTCGGGGCCGATCCGCCTCTCATCAGGTCGAGATCGCCGTCGCCGTCGAGGTCGTGGAGGAGAAGGGTGAGGCTGGGGACGAGGAGGGAGGAGAGGTCTGTCGCCGTGAAGCTCGTGCCGGTGTTGCGATAGGCGTACGACACTCCCTCGACGTTCACGATGACGAGGTCATCGAGCCCGTCGTTGTCGATGTCGCCCGATGCGATGGTGGGGCCCTCCTCGTGCGCCAGGCTCGTGTTCTCGGGAGAGAGGAGCCCCCACGCTTCACCCGATTCGGTGTACGTCGTGGTGGGCGCCGGGGAAGGGCACTGTTGCGCCTCCGGGAGGGTCAGGGGACCTTCGACGACACGGTCGAGCCCGGTGTCGTCGGTGTCGACCGGCGGGCGGGCGCAAGCGAGGAGGAGCAGCATCCGCCTACCCTAATCCGTGGTCCCGCGGATCACTGCTCCACCCGGACGCGCCCCGCCGAGGTGACGTCCACCTCCTGCACCTCTCCCCTCGGCCAATACACGGTCAGCCCCTCAATGTCGGCGTCCCCGAGGCCGAGATGGATTCGCGGCGGCCCATTCCCGCCTTCCCCCTGCAAGGAGCCCATCCATCCCCGCACCACGCCCTCGCTGGTGCGGGCTTCCACCCGCGCCCCGATTCCATAGGAATTGTCCTCGAAGCCGACGAGCTCCACGTCGAGCGCGCGTTTTTTCTGGCAGTCGGAGCGGTACACATGGGACGGGGATCCCAACTCACCCACCACGATCTCCAAGGTACCGTCGGCGTCGAGATCGCCCACGGCGACCCCGCGCCCGTCGCCGTCGTCACCGAACCCGACCGCCGCGGAGACATCGACGAAGGTGCCGCCCTCGTTGAGGAGCAGCCCGTCGGGCTCGATCGGATCCTGCACGCTCAACAGCGCGTCATCGATCGCGACGCGGCCACCGATGGTCACGAGATCGGTCCATCCGTTGTTGTCGAGGTCGACCGCCGCGCTCCCCAGGTGCATGCGCCCGAGCCCGTTGGTTCCCGAGGCGCCCGTTGCGGCGCCGACGGCGACCCAGCCGCCCTCCCCGTAGTTCGCGTACAATCCGTCCGGGCCGGTCCCCGTGACGAACAGGTCGATGGCGCCGTCGTTGTCGTAGTCGATGGGCGAGCCTCCCATCGCGTTCACCGTGACGGGCGCCGTCACCTGGGTGAAGGTGCCGTTGGTGTTCTTGTAGAGGCGCGACGGGCCAAACTCGGACTGAAGGTCGTTTCCGACGAAGAGATCCTGCCACCCGTCGCCGTCCACGTCCGCCCAGATGCCGACCCAGGAGCGCCACGTCCACTCGTCCACCGCGAGGGCGGCGGCGCCGCGGCTCGTGAAGTGGCCGGTGCCGTCGTTGAGGAGCAGATCGTCGGGACCGTTGGTGTTGAGGTACAGGTCGAGATCGCCGTCGTGATCGTAGTCGGCGGCGTCCAGCGCGAGCAGCGTCCCCATCGGCTGCGGGATGTCGGACTCGGGCGGGCCCCACCCGCCGGCCCCATCCCCGCGGACGAGCACCATCCCCTGGATCCCGTTGCTGTTCTTGCCGGCCAGCAGGAGATCGAGGTGGCGATCGCCGTCGAGGTCGAGCGCGGCGGCGGCGTTGCCCAGGAGGCCCACCTCGAGGCGCTCGGCCTCGAAGTGGTCGCCTCGGTTCCAATGCACGACGGTGGTGTCGGTGCGGACGGTGAGGATCACGTCATCGAGGCCGTCCTCGTCGAGGTCCGCGATGGCGACCCCGCTGCCCTCGTTCGGGAACGGCTCGTCGTCGGTGGTGTCCACCAGGCCCCAGGCGGCGCCGATGTCCTCGTAGGCGAGGGACTCCGCGGTGCACGGCCAGGCCTCCTCGTCGGGCGGAGCCGTGGCGGAGTCGTCGAGATCCGCGACGCAGGCGAGGAGGAGCAGCATGGCGGCCACCATAGCACCGCGAACGCCGCGGCAATCAGGCGCTGCGAACGACCTGATCCGGGGGCGGGCCGCTTCCACCGCCGCGGTCGCCGGCGTCCGGCGAGCTCTCCGCCGAGCCCGTGAGGCGGCGGAACACCTCTTCGAGGGTCGAGCGCTCCTTGGTGAGCTCCCAGACGCGGAGGCCCTGCGCGACGGCGAGGTCGAAGAGCTCCTTGCGCACGTCCTGCGCCGCGAGCACCTCGAACGCGTGTTGCTCGGGATCCTCCGCGGTCTGCTCCGTGACCCGCGTCACGCCCGGCAGCGCGGCGACGAGCGCCTTGAGCGCGGGTGCGCCGAGCCGCACCGTGCCCGCCCCGAACACGACCTTCACGAGCGCGCCACCGGCCTGGCTGGATTGGATCTGCTCGGTGGGCGCGTCCGCCACGATCTGGCCGTGGTTGAGGATCAGCACGCGGTCACACGTGGCCTGCACCTCCTGGAGGATGTGCGTCGACAGGATGACCGTGCGCGACCGCCCGATCCGACGGATCAGGTTGCGGATGGCGAGGATCTGGTTTGGGTCGAGGCCGCTGGTCGGCTCGTCGAGGATGAGGATCGGCGGTTGGTGGAGGAGCGCCTGCGCGAGCCCCACGCGCTGCCGATACCCTTTTGACAAGGTTCCCACGGGCTGGTGGAGGCGGTCGGTGATGTCACACTCGGAGGCGGCGCGCTCGATGGCGGTCACCCGCTCGGCCTGGGCCATGCCGCGCACGCGCCCGATGAAGTCGAGGTAGTCGATCACGCGCATCTCTGCGTAGATCGGGGCCGATTCGGGGAGGTACCCGATGCGGCGCCGGACCTCCAACGACTCCGTCACCACGTCGAAGCCCGCGACCTTCGCCTCCCCCCCGGTGGGAGAGAGGAACCCGGTGAGGATCTTCATCGTGGTCGTCTTTCCGGCGCCGTTCGGGCCGAGAAAGCCGACGATCTCTCCGGAGTTCACCGTGAACGTCACGCCGGCGAGCGCGTGGAACGAGCCATACTGCCGCGCGAGGTCGCGGACTTCGATCATCACGGACATCCCCGGGCACTATCCCGGCGCCCCCTCGTGCCGCTATCCGGGCCTCGTCGCGGGGGGGGATGTCGGCGAGGTCGCGGCGCACACCGCCCAGCCCGGTGCTAAGCTGCCGCTCTCACCGGAAAGCCCATGGTCACCTCCGCCCTTCTCCTGTCCTTGTTCGCGTGTGAGAGCCAGTACGTGATTGACGACGCAACGGGCGACGTCGCGAGCGACGGCGGGAAGGACGATCCGGTCGTCGAGGAGGACACCGCGCCGGACTATTCCGAGTTCGACGGCGCCACGCTCGTCGTGACCGCTCCCTCGAGCGGGGCCTTCCTCCCCTACGGCGATGTCTCCACGTTCTCCGCCGAAGTGCGGGGCGCGGACGGCACCGTCCTCGCGTTCGACGACATCGCCTGGTCGAGCGATGTCGACGCGGCCTGGCTGCTCGCCGGCGCCGCGGTCGAGGATGACGGCCTGGATGTCGGCACCCACGCGCTCACCGCCGTGGCCGACCTCCCCAACGGCGACCGCCTCGCCTACACCATCGGCGGCGTGCTCGTCCAGAGCGCGTACACCGGCATCTACACCGGCACGCTCCAGGTCGACGCGACGGCCGAATACGACGGCACCGCGTACACGGCGGGCTGCTCGGGGGCCATCACCCTCGTCGTCGACTCGTACGGAGAGACCGTCGAAGGCGACGCGGGCTGCCTGCTCTCGCTCCTCGGCTACGACCTCGACACCGCCTACATCTTCGACCTCGCGAACGACGGCGGCACCCTCTCGGGGGATGCCGCGCTCGACCTGTCGTTCTACCAGCTCGACATCGCCGCCTCCGGCGAGATCACCGAGGAGGGCGCCGCCACGGTCGACTTCTCCGACGATGTGTACGGCTTCGCCCTGCTCGACGGCCACGTCGACGTCACGCGGCTGACCCGGGACATCTCGGCCTACTCCGGGGAGTAGGCGCGCGGGCGGCTCAGGGTGTGCTGGAGGCCGGCGCGCTGGACGTGAACAGCGGGTCGAGCCCGAAGCGCACGCCGACCTCGGCCAGCACGTAGGCGTGCGGGCCGCCATTGTCGGGAAACACGAGCACGTTGACGGCCGCGGTCGGGCGGAGCACGGCGGTGATCCGGTTCCTGGGGAACGGCGGCGGGAAGTCCCAGCCCGCGCCCGCCTCGAAGCCCGTTCGGTGCGTCAGCGACGAGTGCACGCCGGTGGTCACCTCGATGGGGTGGGCCAGGTAGTCCGCGAGCTGCGATTCATGGCTGTGGCTGAAGCCGAGGTGGACGTGGGGCCCGGTGCCGCTCGGGTATTGCACGAGCACGCCCAGGTTGCCGATGTTCCGGACGGGCGTGCTCATCATCGCCTCGCGCACATAGGCCACCAGCGAGAGCGAGCGCCGCCGCTCGCGGCCGAGCCGCACGCCGGCCTCGACCGCCGCGCCGCCGCCGCCGCTCGGGACCTCGTCGGCGCCCACCCCGCCGCCCACCGCGGCTCCGACCCACACACGGGCATCCTCGTAGGTGGTGGGGTCCGCGGCGGGTGCCGCGAGGGCGGCTGACAAGAGCGCGATGAGCATGGGGGGCGCGGTAACACGCGCCAGCCCAGTGCGAGCTTCCCCGGGGGAGCTACCCGGGGAAGGAGCCGGTGTCCCGCTCGCGGCACTCCGCGAGGTGGGTCGGCGGCACCACCCCCGTGTGGCGCACCCGATCCACGCCCTGGACGTGGCAGGCCGAGCACGCGGGCAGATCGCCGGCGTCGATGGGCGCGGCGTCCTCGTCGTAGTGGCCCCAGAACCAGGTGTTCGGCGCGCCCTCGACCTTGCGCATCGAGACGAACATCTTCGGCGTGCCGGCCGTGTCCTGGTAGGACGCCGCCACGAACAGCGCCCCGTTCGACAGCGCGCCACCAGCGGCCCGATCGGCGTCGACCACGTCGTTCTGCCAGATCTGGACGTAGCTTCCGTGCGAGCCCTCGCAGGAGGGCTGGACGCCGGGCCAGTCGTCCGGGTGAGACCAGTCGGCGTAGCCGATCATCTCCGCGGCGAGATCGGCCTCGGTGAAGGCGGCCGGCTCCAGCGGCCCCCCACACGCGACGAGCAAGACCAAGAGCATGGTCGGGCTCTATTTCGCCGGCGCCGGGGGCGCCTCCACGACCAGGCCACCCGCGAGATCCTCCCGCACCCAGAGCGCGTACCACCGGCGGTGGTGCTGCCACGCGACCTCGACCTGCTCGAAGTGCCCGGCCACGCGGGCGTCGTGAAGCAGCGTACGCTCGGGTCCGTAGATGGTGGGCAGCTCCTCGGGCGTTGTCGCGGTGGTGACGAGAAACGCCGGCTCGTGTCCGAGCACGTAGTCCACGTCGAAGCGCTTCCCGGTGAGGCGCGGATCGGTGAGCGAATAGGGGTGGATGTCCACCACGTTCACGTCGGGGCCCGCGAAGTAGGGCACCACGCCCGCGTCCCGCGCGAGGAGCCACGCGCCGCTCGGCGCCAGCGCGGCCACGCGGCGCCCCATCCGCTCGGCCTCGTTGCCGGGGAGCGCGGTGTTGCGCACATCGTAGCGGACCTCGATCGCGCGCGAGGGGCCGAGGGTGAGCCACAGGGTGCCGGCGGCCAGGACCGGGACCACCGTGCGTCGGGCCCAGGGCGCCATCGCCTGCAGGGTGGGCGTGGCGGCGCAGGCGACCAGAGCGATCGGGGCCAGGAACAGGCGCGCGCCGGGCATCCAGTTGTAGACGCGCATCGAGAGGAGCGTGAGCCCCGCGGCGATGGCCAGGAGCGCGTACGTCGCGGCGCGCCGCGGCCCGAGCGCGGCGGCGAGCACGAAGAGCGCGACCGTGCCCCCGTAGAGCTCGGCGGACCGCTGGTAGTAGCCCTTGTTCATCGCGAACATGTCGAGGAACGGCTCGCGCGCCTGGGCCGCGTAGGTGTTCGGCACGAGGGTGCCGAAGTACGCGGCCCGCGTGACGAAGTAGGGCGCCACGATCGCCGAGAACGCGAGGAGCGGCACCAGCGCGGTGCCCAGGCGCGCGCGGGGATCGCGCGGGTCGGCCACGAACGTGCGCGCCGACAGGAGCGCCGCGAGCGCCCCCCCGGCGACCAGCCCCTCGGGCCGCACGAGGTAGAGCAGGCCGCACAGGGCCCCCGCGAGCCGGGGGCGGGTTCCATCGACCGCGGCCCACGCCGCGCCGAGCAGCAGCGCGATGTACAGCGCTGTCTCCAGGCCGTTGGTGGCGGCGATGCCGAACACGGGGAGCGGCGCGAGGATCGCGGCGGGGAGCAGCGCCCAGGGGGAGCCCCGCCCGCACAACGCGCTCGTCAGGCCCGTCGCGTTGACCAGCGCGACCGCGCCGAAGAACAGGCCCCAGCCGGTTGCCCAGCTGGACGGATGGACCGGCAGGACGGTGCCGGGGGCCATCCACAGCACCCAGAGGAGGTTGGTATAGCCCTCGACCGGCGGCTGGCCGGCGTTGTAGACGAGCCCGTTCCCGAGCGCGAGGTGCCGCGCGTAGCGGAGCGACACGTACGCGTCATCCACCATGGAGGGGAGGGAAGGCCACGCCGAGGCCACGAACACGGCGATGGCGAGGAGCGTGCCGAGGAGGAGTGCGCGGGTCACCTGCCCTCTTACCCGGTGCCATGGCCAGGGGGGTGCCCGGGACGCCGCAGTATCTTTACAACCGTCGGGGGCGCGCGTGCGCTATCCAGCCGGGCTCATGCGCGCCGACCGTCGCAATCGCAGCCGCCTCGCCCGCCTGGTGCTCGGCCTCGCCTTCGCCTGTGTCGTGCTGTACCTGGGCGAGGTGGGCCTGCGCATCGCCGGGGTCGCGCCCGCCTACCGATCCGGGGAGTCCGCGAGCTGGCGCATGACCCCCAACCTGCGGGCCTCCTCCCTGCGCGGCCCGCGTGACGGCCACGCCTTCATCGTCACCACCAACGCCGATGGCCTCCGGACGGCGCTGCCGAAGGAGCGCGCCCCGGGCGTGATGCGCGTCGCCGTGATGGGCGACTCGACGGTGTTCGGTTGGGGCGTGGACGACGGCGCCTCCATCGCCGATGGGCTCCAGGCCGCGCTCCAGGCCCCGGTGGACGGGGCGCCCCCGCGGGCGGTCGAGGTCCTCAACGCGGGGCAGCCCGGATACTCCACGACCCAGGCGGCGTGGCTCTTCGACGAGGTGGTGGCCGCCTACACCCCCGACCGCGTCATCGTCTTCGTGACCATGCACGACTTCAACAAGGTGCTCATCTCGGATCGCGAGCTGCTCGAAGGCGGCAGCACGACCGCCGCCCGCGTCCGCATCCTCCTCGCATCCAACTCGCGGATGTACCAGCTCCTCCGCCAGTCGATGTGGGTCTCGACCGAAAAGGTCATGCTCCTCCCGCACGAGGACACGGGGGAGCCGCGCGTCGACAGGGTCTCCGACGCCGAGCGCGCCCGGGGGTTCGACGCGATGCGGGCCACGCTGGCAACCTGGGGAGGCGAGCTGCTCATCGGGTTCCTGCCGTTCCACGCCGATCTGGTGGGGCAGGGCGGGGATCGCATCGGGGTCGACTGGGCGCACGCCTACGGCAAGGCCCACGACGTCGCGGTCATCGACGCGCGCGCGTGCTGCGGCTCCCACAGCGGCGCGCTCGTCCTCGCGGACGACTTCGGCCACCTCGCCGCGGAGGGAAACCTGAAGGTGGGCGCGTCGATGGCCCCGGCCGTGCGCGCGTCGCTGGGCCCCTGACCGGGGAGCGGGGAGTCGTGGCCGCGTGGACCGTGGTAGCGTCGCCCCTTGGGGGCCCCGTGATCCTCGCGCTCCTGCTCGCCGCCTGCACCGTGCCCGCGCCCGACCTCGCCCGGCCGACCGCGGCGGATCCCCGCCCCGTCGACCCCGCGTCGCCGCCGCCCGCCGCGGGCCCCGAAGGGGAGAAGCTCTACCAGGTGCTCTACGCCGGGGAGCTCGGGGCGGAGACGCGCGCGCTGGGCCAGCGTACGCGGGTGCTCGCCTGGCTCGCGGCGATGGAGCTCGACCCCGCCCAGCTGGATGCCCTCGGTGTCCTCGCGGTGGACGTACAACAGCGGGAGGCGACGCTCGCCGTCGCGCGGACCGCCGTGGGGGTGCGCGAGCAGGCGGCTCTCGGCCCCGTCTACGCCGACCTGGAAGCGCGGCTCGCCCGGCCGGATCCGATGACCGAAGCGGAGAGCACCGTGTTCGCCGAGCGCCTCGGGGCGGCCCGAGCGGTGGCCTACGAGGGCAAGGATCCCCGCGCGCTGCACTACGCCGGGGTCACGCAGCTCCTCCTCGCGTCGAAGCCCTGGATCGAGTCCCTCACGAGCGCCCAGCGGACCACGTTGGCGGAGAGCCGCTTCTTCCTCGGGCGGCGCCTCGGCCCGTTCGTGAACCCGGGCGACTACGGTTCGTTGGTCGGGACCATGTGGGACGGCGGCGACTTCGGCTCGCTCCGCGCCACCGTGCGGCCGACCGACGAGGGCCACATGGATCTCGGCGGGCTCTGGAGCATCGAGGCGATGCAGGCCGGGCCCGACCGCCGGCTGGAGGGCCTCCAGGTGGCGGCGATCCTGTTCATGGCGCTCGAGGAGCCCGAGCTCCCCGCCGCGATCGCGCTCCGGAAGGGGGCGGGAGAACAGGCCGGCTTCACGGGCGCAGAGGCGCCCGCATCGCCGGAGGGGAGCGGGTTGTGATGGACCGGGCAAGGTATTCGGCGCTCGCCCATGCCAGCTGCCCCTTCGCGGCGCCGGTGCACCCCGACGCATTCGCGCGCCTCGTGGAGCGACTGGCGTTGCGGGAAGGCGCGCGGGTGCTGGACCTCGGCTGTGGGAAGGCCGAGCTCGGCGCGCGCATCGCCGCCCGTTGGGGCGCGCACTGCGTCGGGATCGATCGCTCGCCGTACGCGTTGGAGATCGCGCGGCGACGAGCGGCGGGGCTGACGCGAGGGAGCCTCAGGGTGTTGGACGCCGACCTGTCCGGGCCCCTGCCCGAGGGGCCGTGGGATCTGGTCCTGAACATCGGCGCGATGCCGCCCGGAAGCCAGGCTTCGGCCATGCTCGGGTGGCGGTCGAGCCTCGCGGCCGGCGGTCGGCTCCTGATCGGCGACGGCTACTGGAAGCGGGCGCCCGAGGAGGGGTATCTCGCGGCGTTGGGCGGGACGTCGGGCGAGCTGCGGGACCTCGTCGGGACGCGCGCCTACGCGGGCGAGCTGGGCATGGAGACGCTCGCGGTCGAGCTCAGTGCGGACGCGGACTTCGAGGCCTACGAGACGAGCTACCGCGACAACATCGAGCGTTGGGTGGCCGCGAACCCGAGCGATCCGGACGCGCCCGAGATGGCGGCCCGCGCCCGGAGCTGGTGGGGGGTGTACGACCGTTGGGGGCGGGACACGCTCGGGTTCGTGGTGTTGCTGTTGGGGTGAGTCGGCTGGCGCCGTGGCGCCTGGTCCTGCTACGACGCGAACCGGTGGTCCGGAGCCCCGATCGCCGCGAGCATCGCCGCGGCGCACGGCAGGACGATCTCGGTGAGCGCGTTCGTCGCGACCGTGTCCGCGGTCGGGGCGTCGAGGCGGCCGTGCGCTCGGAGCCCCGCGGCCGCGCTGGCCGCGGCCCCGACGCCCGCGGCCCCGACCCCCGGGCGTCCGACTTCAGCGAAGGCATCCGCGACGGCCCCGCGCACGGCGGCGCCGCCTTCCTGCAGCGCCCACATCACGATGCGCCAGGCCAGCTCGGCGTGCCGCGCCTCGTCGCGGGCGATGACGTGGAGCGCCGCGCGCACCGCGGGGTCGGTCGCGCCGTCGCGCGCCTCGGCGGCCATCACCGCGGCGAGCGTCTCGCCGACGCAGCCCTCGCGGACGGTGTCGGCCGCGATCCGGGCGAGGTCGGCCCGCGCCGGCACCGCGCCTCCGAACGGAAAGCGGCCGGGCGCCGTGGGAGCACCCGCATACGCGGAGGCGAGCGAGAAGCAGAGCCGCGCGTGACGCACCTCGTCGGCCGCCGCGGAGGCCGCCTCACGCACCAGGTCGGCCGGCGCGCCCACCGCCAGGAGCTCGAGGACGAGGCGCGCGAACGAGGCGACCGAGGCATGCTCCAGGAGCGCGTCGTGAGTCCATGCCGCCGCGAGCGTGGCCCGCGCGTCGTCCGTGAGGCCGAACACGTGCGGCGTCGCGCCGTGCGCGCTCCAGCGCCGGTCGCGCGCGACCGGCGGCGCCGTGAGCGCCACGCCGTCGGGGCGATAGGGGCGGCCCATCTTCCAGCAGTCCGGGCCGTCGACCCGGGTGACGGGGTAGCAACAGGCCACCGGCGCGTCCCCGGCCACCCCGGTGTCCGCCGACTCGACGCGCTCGGCCTCGCCGTCGACCGACAACGTGCGCAGGCCGCAGCCGTCGTACAACAGGGGATCCTCCGCCTCCTCGATCGTGGGGCAGCTCGCCTCGGCGTCGGCTTCCAGGCAGAGCGTGTCGGGGAAGGGTTCCCCGCTGCAGCCGGCGAGCGACAGCCCGAGCGCGCCGAGCAGGCGGGCGCGAAGATCGGTGTTCAATGGGGCATCTCCACCTAGAGGGTAAGGCCGTGACCGCGCGTGCCGAGGTGGCCTCCTGGTCGCCAGGCGCGCGGGCGGTGCTCCGCCGCACGGACGCGCTACACTCGCGGCATGCTCATCTCCCTCCTGGTCGGCGCCTTCGCGGCCGAACCTCCCTGCCGGATCACCTGGGCGGAGCTCGCGCCCAAGCTCGACGGGATCGACGCGGCGTGGGGCATCTCCACGGACACCTTCCGCGCGGGCATGACGACCGTCTCGGCGCAGCTTCCCTGCCTGACCGAGGCCATCCCCCCCGAGCACGCCGCGCGCATCCACCGGGCCAAGGGGCTCGAGGCGTTCGTCGACCGCGACCTGGATCGCGCTCGGGCGGCCTTCGCCGCGGCCAAGGCGGCCGACCCTGCCTACAGCTTTCCCGTCACGATGGTCCCGATGGGAAACCCGGTGCGGACCCTCTACGACGCGTCGACCACCAGCGGTGCCACGGTCCCGCTGCCGCCGCCCGCGAAGGGGGCGGTGCGGCTCGACGGCATCGTGTCGCGTGCCCGCACGATCGACCGCGCGACGCTCTTCCAGCTCGAGCGCCAGCCGGCCGTCGAGACCCGATGGCTCGCCCCGGGAGACCCGGCGCCCGCGTATCGGCAGCGGGGGCAGGGGTTTCGGCTCCCGCTCCTCTTGGCGGGGGTCGCGGCGGCGGGGGCGGGGACAGCGCTCTACGTCGTGGCGGACGGGCTCGGGACGAACCCACCGCCCATCGACTCCCAGGCGGACCTCGACGCGCTCGGCGCGCAGAACCACGGGCTCCTCTTCGGGGCCGGCGGGCTGGGCATGGCGGCCGCCGGATGCCTCACGACGGCGTTCGTGTGGGGCCGGTGGTGAACGCGCGCCTGTTCCCGCTCCTGCTCCTGCTCTCCGGGTGCGCCTGGCTCACGGAGGCGGAGCTGCTCGCCCTCGCGGACACCGACGCGGACAGCGTCCCCGCGTGGGAGGACTGTGACGACGGTGACCCGACCGTCGGCGCTCCGGCCGCGCGCTTCGAGGACCTCGACGGAGACCGGATTGGAGGCGCCGCGGTCGTCGCGTGTCCCGATGCGAGCGTCGCGACCGACGGGGATTGTGACGACGCCGATCCGGCGGTCGGGCTGCCCGGCGCCTGGTACGCGGACGGCGATGGGGATGGGTTCGTCGGCACCGCGGGCTCGCCCGTGTCGTGTGCTCCGCCCGACGACGCCGCGACGACAGCGCCCGGACTCGACTGCGACGACGCCGCCGCGACGGTCCATCCCGACGCCGTCGAGGACTGTAACAATGGCATCGATGACGATTGTGATGCCGACACGGACGACTGTGACCTCCGGGATGCCGGCCTCGTGCTCACCTACGGGGAGGAGGCCGGCGGCCTCGGGGGCTTCCCCTCGCTGTTCGTCCCCACGCCGAAAGGGTACGACGACCTCGTGATCGGGCGGCCCTGGGGGCACGTGGTGGAGTCGTACTCGGGCGCCAGGCTGCCCGCCTCCGGCGTGTTCCTCCTCGGCGATCCCGACTGGGAATTGCGGGACGGTCCCCTCTCGGTCGGCAACGCGCTCGCCGGCGGCGATCTCGACGGGGACGGCGTGGGGGATCTGGTGGCCGGCGCGGTCTCCAGCACCGACCCGGAGGCGCCGTACGGCCGCGAGCCGAAGGTGGTGTTCCTCCACGGGACGGTCTACGCAGGCAACTCGGCGGTGGACTTGACAATCGTCGCGGAGACCGACACGAGCCAATTCGGACACGAGGTCGCGATCGGCGATCTCGATTACGACGGAATCGGCGACCTCGCGATGGCCGCGCCCGGTGGGGAAGACGGGTGCGGCGCGGTCTACGTCGCGTACGGCAGCGCGAGCTTTCCGGAGTGGGAGCAGGTCAATGCCTACTACAACGACCCGGACACGCGTGGCGTGAAGCTCTACGGGAGCTGCGAGTTCGAGGACAGGGTGCCGGAGGGCGGGTTCGGGAGCGCCGTGCTGACGGTGCCAGGCGAGCTCAACGAGGTGCGCCCTGCGCTGCTGGCCATCGGCGATCCCAACGCGGAGCGCGGGCGTGGCGCGCTGTACGTGTGGCGGCCCGGCACCCTCCCGACCGAGCCCGCGCGGACGTTGGATCTGTCCTCCTCCGCGGACGTGGCCGTGTGGACCGGCGCCGACGAAGGCGGGCTCGCGGGCATCTCGATCGCGAGCGGCGACCTCGACGGCGATGGCCGCGCGGACCTCGTCACCGGCGCCCTCTACGCGAACGTGGACGGGGCCGTCTACGTCATCCACGACGTTGCGAACCAGGCCGGTGGATCGCTCTTCGACGCCGACGTCGAGGTGGCCGGGGAGCCGAGTGAGGACGGCGCGACGGCGCCCGCGTTCGGCTACGCGGTCGCGGTCGTGCCCGATGTGAATGGGGACGGCTACGACGAGCTGGCCGTGGGCGCGCCGCATTGGAGCTCCTCCCGCCGCGGTGTGGAGACCGGCGCCGTCTACCTGTTTCACGGGCCCCTCGCGGGCGCCTCGATCGACGCCGCGAACGCCGATCGCCGCTTGTACGGCACCTACGCCGAAGAGGACGTCGGCTGGGCCCTCGACGCGGGCGGTGACCTCGACGGGGACGGCAAGGGAGACCTCCTGGTCGGCGCCCAGGGATGGTCACCCGACGGGGTGGTCCACGCCGGCGCGATCGTGGTGCTCTGGGGGGCGGAGTGGTGAGGCCGGATCGGGGCGAGCGCAAAGGGGGCGGCCGAGAGGGTGCATGGGTAGGGGGCACCGAGCGCGCTAAGCTCGCGGCGTGAACCCTCGCCTCCGCACTTTCCTCGTCTGGTCGTTCCTCCTCACCGTGCTCACCACGGTCCTGTGCTTGAGCGGGATGGGGGACGACGTCCCCGAGCGACCCGCCGACGTGCTCGACGCGGACATGCTCGCGGGCCGCATCGCCGAGGTCGAGATCGACGGCCGCGACCTGGTCGTGCACCCCCTGAGCGGCCCCTCCTACGTGGTCACCGCGGCGGCCACCGACGAGATGCTCGAGTGGATGGCCGACACCGGCATCCCCGTGGGGTATCGGGAGTCCGAGTCGGGCCGGCTGCTGCCGATCGTGCTGCTGCTCGCGGTCGTGGTGGGGGCGCTCTACTTCCTGCGGCGCTACCAACAAACGCGCGGGGCGGGCGCGCAGAACACCATCTTCGACATGCGCAAGTCGAACGCCCGCAAGCTGGCGCCCGGCGTCGAGAAGACCCGGTTCTCCGACGTGGGCGGCCACGCGGAGGCGAAAGAGGTGCTCGCGGACGTGGTCGACTTCCTCAAGGATCCGAAAGGGTGGGCCGACGCGGGCGTGCGGCTCCCGCGGGGCGTGCTCCTCGAGGGCCCCCCGGGCGGCGGGAAGACGCTCCTCGCGCGCGCGGTCGCGGGAGAGGCCGGCGTGCCGGTGTTCGTCATCTCGGCGAGCGAGTTCGTCGAGATGTTCGTCGGGGTGGGCGCCGCGCGGATCCGCGACCTGTTCGACAACGCCAAGAAGGCCGCGCCCGCCGTGATCTTCATCGACGAGATCGACGCGGTCGGCCGGCGGCGGGGGTCGGGGCTCGGCAGCTCGCACGACGAGCGCGAGCAGACGCTCAACCAGCTCCTCGTCTGTCTGGATGGCTTCGAGCCCGCCACGCGGGTCGTCGTCATCGGCGCAACCAATCGCTCCGACGTGCTGGACCGCGCCCTCTTGCGGCCCGGACGCTTCGGGCTCCGCCTGCTCCTCGGATCGCCCGACCTGGACGCGCGCACCGCCATCCTCGGCATCCATTGCCGGGGCAAGCGGCTCGCGCCCGACCTCGACCTGCGCGCGGTCGCCGCACGCACCCCGTCGGTGTCCGGAGCGATGCTCGAACATCTCTGCAACGAGGCGGGGCTGAGGGCCGTGCGCCGCAGCCGCAAGGAGGCGTCCGAGGTCATGATCGGGCTCGAGGACTTCTGGTCCGCGCTCGAGGCCTCCGCCAAGACCGAGCGCACGTTCGACGCGCTGGACGCCTTGTTCGTGGAGTCGACCAGCCAATTCAGTCAACCCTCGGGAGATGTGTACGCCCGGCTCACGCTCGCCGATGCCTCCGTCGTCGAGGGGCGCATCGTCTGGGCGGACGCCGGCTACGTGAAGATCGAGCCGCTCGCCGATCCGAGCGATGCTCGCAAGCCCGCGCCGCTCCTCATCCCCAAGGCGCGGATCTCCGCCGCCGAGGCCCTCGCGGGCACCAGCATCGCGGCCGAGATCCGGCCCGACGCGTGGGCGTCCAATCGCACCGGGACAGCGTGATGGATTTCTCTGTCACCTGGTTCGCCGCCTGGTTCGGCGAGCGCGTCGTCTTCTGGATTCCATTTGTGCTGTCGCTCTCGGTGCACGAGTACGCCCACGCACGCGCGGCCTCGTGGTTCGGCGACAACACCGCCGAGTCCCAGGGCCGGCTCACGCTCGACCCCTTCTCGCACATCGACCTGGTCGGGACGCTGGCGCTGCCGCTGCTCGGCGTGCCGATCGGGTGGGCGCGGCCTGTTCCCGTGAACCCGGCGAACTTTCGCGGGGGCGGAGATGGTCGGCTCGCGATGCTGCTCACGGCGGCGGCCGGCCCCCTCTCCAACGTCCTCATCGCGCTCGGTTGCACCGCGATGATCGCGGTGCTCGGGGCGCTCGCGCCGGGCCTCGTCACGGGGGCCTTCGGCGGGGTGCTCGCGTCGACGGTGGTGCTGAACGTCGCGCTCGCGTTGTTCAACCTGCTCCCGATCCCTCCGTTGGACGGCAGCCGCGTGGTCGATTGGTTGTGTCCGGACTGGCTCCGTCCCCTGTGGAGCGCGCTTTATGCGCGCGCGGGGCTCGGCATCGCGTTGGTGCTGATCGTGCCGGTGCTGCTCGGCCTCGATCTGGGAGGCTGGGCACGCGCGCTGGGGCAGGGGCTGATCGACCTGGCGCTCTGATACCGACCGCCCGCGCTCACGGCAGCTTGATGTCCACGGGCCCGCGCTCGGGCCCTCCGGGGGTCGTCCGCGTCACCCCGAGAGCGTCGGTCACCACGATGTCGACCGCGGTGACGTCCCCCCGCACCCGCACGTCGAACGGGCCCGCCGCATCCAGCCGCACGCTGGTCACGATGGCGCCCCCCGGCGCGTGCACGTCGACGCGGTACGGGGCCCGCCCGCCGCCCACGCTTCCCGAGAGCGCCCAGCGCGGTCCGGTCGTGTCGGTCCCCTGGGCGTCGGGCGCCCTGGCGTCGGGGGGGGGCGTCACGTCGGGCGCCGTTGCATCCGGACCCGTAGTGGCCGCGCCCGGCGCCCCTGTCGACGCGCCGCTCGTGGAGTCCGCACCCTTCGGCCGGGCGGGCGTACCCTGGTCCGGCTGGTAGTCGTCCTTCGGCGGCGCGCCGAGCTCCCCGTCGCCGAAGAGGTTCCGCTGCGGCGAGCGCGGATTCGCGTGGCCGATGCCGAAGCGGCTGTCGTTCAGCGTCTCGACCGGAAACACCCCGCCGCTTGCGAGGAGGCGGTTGGTCGGCCACCCGGCCTCGCGGAGCGCCGTGTCGGCGACCTCGGCGAACACCGCGTGCCCCAACGCCGAGGGGTGCATGATGTCGACGAACAAGGGGGTGGGATCCCCCATGGTGGCGGCTCGGAGCGCGGGGAGGGTCTCCATCAGCGGGACGCCGTGGTGCGCGGCGATGGTGCGCTGCGCGCTGAAGAACACGTCCCACGAGGCGCCGTCGGGGTACTTCCCGACGACCAGGCCGCTGTTGCAGGGCGAGATGAACGCGGTGCCGATGCCGCGGGATGCCGCCTCCCGGGCGATGGTGTCGAGGTTCTCCCCGTACCGACGCAGCGACACACGGCGGCCGCCCTTCTCGGGCCACTGGCTCTTGCGCGTCCACGTGACGAGGCGCGCGCCGTCACCGCCCCGGGCCTGGTCGACCGCGGTCGCGAGGAGCCGGAAGAAGTAGCTCGCGAAGAGCGGGTTCTCTTCGCGGGCGCGCGCGGTGCGCAGGAGGTCCTCGTCCCGGAAGGAGTCGACGTTGTTGTCGCTCCACAGGTTGCCGACGATCAGGAGGTCGGGCGCGAGCGCCCACCCCTCCTCGTCGAGCTGGATCCGCGTCTGCTCCGTCGAGTAGCCGGGCACGCCCGCGTTGAGGACGTCGACCTCCAACCCCTCCGCTCGCAGGCGCGCCTGGAGCTGGGCGGGGAAGGTCTCGTCGTCGGAGACCCCGTGACCGAAAAAGGTGCTGTCCCCCACGACGAGCACGCGGAGCTTCCCGGGGGGCTTCGGGTCCTCGGGGGGTGCGCCGCGCATGCCGAGCGCGTTGATGTTCGCCACGACCCCGCCGTTCTGCTTCACACCCGGGGAGAGCCCCCAGAGCCGCGTGGGGTGGCCGGTCATCACGACCCCCGCCGCGTCGGTGAGCCGCCACTCGGGGAACTCCGCGCCCACGAGGCGAGCGCCCTGTTCGAGCATGGCCGCGATAACGACGAGCACGACGGTCGAGGCGACGAGGCGGAAGCGGAGGGACCGGCGGCTGGCTCGGCGCCCTGCCCGTTTCATGCCGCCGGCTCTTCCAGCGCGCCGTCGCGTGCTTCCACGAGGCGAAACGTGCGCTCCGCCGTCTGGACGCTCCAGGCGCCGTTGTCGCGATGCGCCATCACGCGCGCCAGGGCGGGCACGCCCGGATCCTGCGTGAGCACGCAGATCGAGCCGACGCCCGTGGGGAGCAGGTCGGCGTAGTCCTTGAGCGTGGCGGCGTCCGCCTGCGTCCCGACGAACAACACGGCGAGCGCGCGGCCCTCGCGCTGCAGGGACTCCGCGGCGTCTCCCACGTGGGAGGGGCGGATGTTGGTCGCCCGGTACACGGGGCCCCCGTGGACCGCCGGCGGTACCACCTTCACGGGGGCCGCGAAGAGGACGAGGTGGTGCCGCGCGAGCGTCGCGAGGAGGGGCCGCACGAGGGCGTCGGCGTCGGCTTCGGGTACGAGCCAGAGCGAGAGCCCGTCGGAGAGGGAGGGGCTGCCGGGGCCGAGCAGGCCCGGCTCGGGGAGGACCGCGAGCCCGCCGGTGCGGGCGGATCCCTCGGGGGGGCGGTTCCGCAGCCAGAGCCACGCCACGCCGACCAGCAGGAGCACGCCGATGCCGAAGCCGATGTAGAGCGTGCCGTCGTTCGAGGAGGAGGTGGTCGCGGTGCGGTTTCCGAGCGGCGGCGTTCCCGACCCGCCGGGAGCTCCGGAGGGGCCGGAGCTGGGGCCGCTGCTGGGCCCGGCGCTGGGACCCGAAGGAGAGCCGGAGCCGGGGCTCGGCCCCGTGCTGGGGCCCGCGCTCGACGCCGTGCTGGCGGAACCCGAGCCGCCCTCTTGCGTGGTGCGGGGCGCGCCGGCGTCCCCCGGCTGCTGCTCGCCCCCGCCGCCCGTCGACACGCCCGCCTCGGCGACGACGCTGTTGCCCTTGACGATCACCTGGAGATCCCGCGCGGAGTCGGTCGCGTTCCACGACACGGGCCCGCCTTCGAGCGTCTTTCCGCTCGCCTCGACCGAGATCGTGAAGGCGTCCCCGTCGAGCCAGAGGGAGCTCGACCAGGTCCCGTCGCCCGCGGCCACGTCGGGGGCGACGCCGTCATCCAGCACCTCGAGCCGGGTGGGCTCTCCCGTCGGGGGGGTGAGCACGACGACGACGGTGCCGCTGAACGTGGCGCCGCTGGAGTCGAGACGTACCACGAGGCCGTGCTGCTCCGCGTGGGCCGGCATCGACCAGAGGACGAGCGGGAGGAAGGCCATCGCCAACATATCGGTCTCCGGGGGGCCGGGGGGGGGGAGGGCGACAATAGCACGCGGCCGTTTTTTGTCGTGAGAGCCGCACCTGGGACACCGCGGCCGGCGCGGTCCGCGGGCGCCCCCCGTGCAAAGTGGACATCCGCCGGAGCGGTAACTAAGGTGCGAGCCTCCATGCCCTCCGGCCCGCCCTCTTTGCTGCGTCCGGGCCGTGACTACGGCCTCGTCCTGGCGGCCACCTTCGCCTTCGCGCTGATGGCCGTGTTCACGCGCGGCGCGGCCGCTCCGATCCTCGCGGTGGCGGCGTGGCGCGCGGTGTTCGTGGCCCTGGTGTTCGCGGGGTGGTCCCTCGCGGCGGGCGGCGTGCGGACCGGCGCGGGCGCCGCGAAGCTGGTCCCGGATCGCGCCACGCTGCGGCTCGGCGCCGTGTACGGCATCGCGCTCGCGGTGGCTTCCTCTACCTTCGTGGCCGGCTACTCGCTCACGACGGTGGCCAACACCATCTTCTTCCACAGCCTGTCCCCGCTCGCGGTCTTCCCGCTCGCGTGGTGGCTGTTCAAGGAGCAGCCCTCGTCGCGGGCGCTCGCGGGCACGGGCATCGCGGTGCTGGGCGTCGCGCTGCTCTCCGGCGCCTCGATCTTCCGGTTCACGCACTACGCGGATCCCCGCTTCCTCGCGGGGGACATCCTCGCGTTCGTCTCGGCGCTCGGGTACGGCGCCGTCCTCGTCGCGACCCGCGCCGCGCGCACCCGCGACACGCCGATCCTGCCGCTGCTCACCGTGGCATGGTCCGTCGCGGCGGTGCTGCTCTGCTTCGTCGCGTTGGCGTTCGGCACCCTCGCGCTGCCGCTCTCCGCGGTGCCGTGGGTGCTCGGGCTCGCGATCCTGTGCACGAACATCCCCTTCTACCTGCTCAACCTCGCGATGGTCCGGCTGCCCGCGGGCATGACCTCGCTGGTGTCGATGGCCGAGGTCGTGTTCGCCACGTTGCTCGGGCTCGCGATCTACGGCGAGTCGCTCGCGCCGATCGGGTTCATCGGCGGGGGGCTCGTCGCGCTCGGGATCGCCTACCCGTTCTTCGCCGGGAGCGACACGGGGGACGCCGCGCCGATCGGCGCCCTCAAGGACGTGACGCAGCCGGTCCGCTGGTCGCGGCTCGGCCTCCGCCTCGTCCTCTTCAACGTCGGCGCCGGCCTCGTGCTCGTGACCGGGGACGACGCGGGCGCGCTCCTCGTGTGGGTCGCGCTCGTCTCGGCGATCCGGCTCGGGCGGGCGCCGGCGGCCGAGCTCGTCTCCGCGCGGGCGGGGCAGGCCGTGCGCTGGGGCGTCGCCGCGCTCGCGGGTGCGGTGGGGTTCGGGCTCGCGGTCCGCGGCGGCTGGGACGTGACCGCGCCGACCCTGGGCGGGGCCCTCGTCGCGCTCGTCGTCTGGCTGGCGGATCGCGCCCTGGTCCCCCGGGAGGACCTCGCTGACCTCGACACCGACCCGCTCGCCTCGGCAGCGCTCCTCACCGCGGCCGTCGGCATCGGCCTCGCCGCGGTGGCCCACCCCATGGGCCCGTGGATGCTCCGGGCGAGCGCGCTGCTCGTCGCGCTCGCCGCGCTCGGGGTGTTCGTCGCCGCCCTGCGCGACGCGGATCCCAGGGGCGTTCAGGGCCTCGACACCGTGCCGGCGTGGTTCGGTCAGCCGCGCCGCCTCGCCGTGATCGCCGTGATCGTGCTCGCCACGGGCGGCCTCCGGGCCGTCCCCGCGGGGCACGTCGCGGTGATCGAGCGCTTCGGCGCGCCGCTGCCGGATCCCGCTCCCGCGGGGCTGCTCCTGCGCTTCCCGCCCCCGATCGAGACCATCACCCTGGTGGACGTGGCCTCCGTGCGCTCCATCGAGCTCACGGGCGGCCCGGGGGGCTTCGAGGACACGTCGCTGCTCACCGGCGATCAGTCGCTGGTGACCGCCCACGTGACCCTCTACTACACCGTGTCCGGGCCCCTCGCGTATGCCTTGCGCTCCTCCGATCCCGCCGCCGCCCTGGGCGCGCTCGGGCGTGGCGCCGTCGCGGAGAGCGTGGCGCGCCTCCCCCTCGACAGCGTGCTCACCACCGGCCGTCGCGAGGTCGAGGAGCGTGTTGCCGTCACGACGCAGGCGGGCGCGGATCGGGTCGGGCTCGGCGTGTCCATCGTCGCGGTGCAGCTCTCCAAGGTCGCCGTGCCTCCGTCGGTGCAGGCCTCGTTCCTCGACGTCATCTCCGCCGAGGAGCACAAGCGCGGCCTCGTAAACAGCGCCGAGGCCTACGCGGCGCAGGTCGTGCCGAAGGCGAGGGGGGATGCCGCCGCCGTCCTCGAGCACGCCGCGGGGGACGCCGCGGGGCGCACCGCGGACGCGGAGGGAGCGTCCGCCTGGATCGCCGGGGTGAGCGCCGGCGGCGCCTCCGCCCCCACCCTCACCCGCACACGGCTCTGGCGCGAGCGCATCGCCGCGGCGCTCGATCACACGCCGCTCGTGCTCGTTCCCCGCTCGATCCGGGTCTGGATCGGCGGGCAGCAGGTCTCTCCCACGCCCGCCCCCGGCAGGTCGGCGCCCGCCCCCGGCAGGGCCCGACCCAACCCTCCCAAGCCCGACACAACCAAGGGAGCCTCCCATGGGTAGCCTTCGTCTGGCCGCCTTCGGTCTCGTTCCCCTCGTGCTGGCCGGCGCATCGGTGTTCACGCTCGACGCCCGCGAGGTGGCCGTGGTCACCTCCTTCGGCGCCCCGGTGCGCACGCTCCTCGAGCCCGGCCTCTACGTGCGGGCCCCGTGGCCGCTCCACGAGGTCGTCCGCTTCGATGCGCGCGCCCGCGTGCTCGAGGTGGCCCCGACCGAGCTCCTGACCGCCGACAAGAAGAACCTCGTGGTCGAGGCCTTCGCCATCTGGCGCGTGGCGGATCCACAGCGCTTCCTCGAGGCCGTCGGCAGCCCCGCCGCCGCCGAGGCCCAGCTCGGGGATCTGGTGACCAGCCGCGTCGCCGCCGCGATCGGCAAGGTCGAGCTGAACGACGTGCTCACCATCGACGCCTCCACCGGAGATCTGCTCCCGGGCGCGGTCCGCACCGATGTCGCCGCCACCGCCTCCGAGCGCTTCGGCGTCGAGGTGCTGGACGTGCGCCTCCGCCACGTCGGCCTCCCGCTCCAGAACGAGCAATCCATCTACGAGCGCATGCGCGCCGAGCGCCTCCGCATCGCGAACGCCTACCGCTCCGAGGGAGAGGAGCTGGCCACCACGATCCGCGCCAAGGCGGACCGGGAGGCCGCCGAGATCCTCGCTGGCGCCGAGCGCGAGGCCGCCTTCGTGAACGCCAAGGCGGCGGAGGGCGCCGCGCGCCGCTACGCGGAGGCGTACCGCGCCGATCCCGCGCTCTACGAGCTGCTCGGGGCGCTCGACAGCTACGAGAAGGTCGTCCGCTCCGACACCGTGCTCGTGCTCCCCTCGGACGGCGGCTTCTTCGAAGCGCTGGACCGGGCGCCGCGATGAGCCTCCCGGACGGGCTCCGGCGCGCGGGCAGCGTCGTGGCGCTGATCGTCGGGCTCGGGGTGCTCGCCTCGAGCGTGATGGTGGTCGATCCGGCCGAGGTCGCCGTCGTCTACCGCTTCGGCGCGGTGGATCGGGTGCTCGGGGCGGGGCTCGGCTTCCGGCTCCCGCTCGTCGAGCGCGCCGAGCGGATCCGCGTCACGGAGGTGCGCCGCATCGAGCTCCCCCGCCGCCGGCTCCTCACCGAGGACACGAACCTCGTCGAGCTCGAGATCGTCGCGCAGTTCAGCGTGTCCGATCCCGTGCTGTTCGCCCTGGTGCACGAGGATCCCGAGAAGGTCGTCGCGGCGGAGGTGGAGTCGGCCCTGAACGCGCGCGTGGCCGACGTCGCGGTGGACGCCCTGCTCACGACGGGCCGCGCCGAGCTCCAACAGGCGCTCATGGACGCCGCCCAGAAGTCGCTCGACGCGCTCGCCACCGGCGTCCGTCTGGTCGCCGTGGACGTGCGCGATCTGGTCCCCCCCGTGGCCGTGGTCAACGCGTTCAACGACGTTTCGAGCGCCAAGGGCGACCAGGAGACGATGCGCCTCGCGGCCGACTCCTACGCGTCCAAGGTCCTCCCCGAGGTGCGGGGCAGGGCCGCCCAGCTCGAGCAGGAGGCGCTCGCCGCCGCCGCCGAACAGAGCGCCCGTGCCGACGGGGACATCGCCCGCTTCTTCGCCCTCCTCCCCGCGTGGCGGAGCGATCCGGCGGCCACGCGCATCCAGCTCCGCGCGGAGCTGTGGGACCGGATCGGTTCGCGGGCCCAGGTGATGCTGGTCCCGCCGGGGTCGGAGGTGACGGTGCCGGCGGGGACGGCCAATCGGGTAGGCTCGCCGCAATGAAACAGCTCCGCGCAATCGTCCTGTTCGTCGCCCTCGCGAACATCGCGCTCGTCGCGTTCCTGCTGCTCCGGACGCCCGCCGGTCAGCCGGAGACCGGCCCCCGCTCCATCCGTGACGCGGTCCGGCCGCTCGTGTCCGACGCCGCGATGGACGACAGCGCGTACGACCTCGAGGCCCGCGCCGACCGGATGAACATCATCTTCATCAGCATGGACGCGCTCCGGTACGACCGCGCCGGATTCGGTGGCAACCCGGACGGCCTGACACCCAACCTCGACCAATTCGCGGAGGAGGCGGTCGTGTTCTCCAACGCCACGAGCGCCGCCCCGTGGACGCTCCCGTCCCACATGTCCATCTGGACCGGCCGCTGGCCCTCCGTGCACGGGGTCACCAACAAGCTCAAGATGTTGTCCGCCGACCAGATGGTGCCGACCTCGCTCTCGCCGGGGATCGAGACCTTTCCCGACTACCTGATCCGCAACAAGTTCACGGCGGCGGCCTTCACCGGCGGGGCCGGCGTGCAGGCCAGCTTCGGCTTCGGGCGGGATTTCACGACGTACGTGGACGACAAGCCCTTTGCCGGGTTCGAACACAGCGTGCCGCCGGCGCTCGATTGGTTGTCCAAGAACCTCGACAAGCAGTTCTTTCTCTTCCTCCACGGGTACGACGCCCACGGCCAGCACCCGTTGCTCGGCATCTCGCCTCGCGACGCGGTGCCTGGGTACAACGGCACGATGGACGGGTCGATCGAGGAGCAGGCGAGGCTCCGCGAGCAGGGCCTCGCGACCATTCAGGAGCCGGGCCAGACGCCGGACCTCTCCTCGGCGGTGAGCAAGGAGGACGTGGCGTTCCTCGCGAAGGTGTACGACAAGAAGGTCAAGATGGCGGACGAGCGGCTCGGGTCGTTCCTCGCGCAGCTCCGGGCGATGGGGCTGCTCGACACGTCGATCATCGTCCTGTTCTCCGACCACGGGGACGAGTTCCTCGAGCACGGCTACCTCGACCACGGCGCGACGCTCTGCGAGCACCAGCTCCACGTGCCCGTCCTCATGCGGTTTCCCGGCTATGCGCGTCGCAACGACGTGTCCGCGCCCATCCGCACGATCGACCTGTTCCCGACCGTGTTCGACGCGCTCGGCATCCCTGGCCCCGCGGGCGTGGACGGCCGTTCCATCCTCCCGATCCTGCGCGGCAAGCCGGACGACCGCGCGGTCCTCGCCGAGACCGACTACCGCCTGTTCGTCCACCAGCGCATGAAGCGGGTGGGCGACAAGAAGCTGGTCCTCGATCTGGAGGACGGCGGGAAGCAGCTGTTCGACGTGCGCAAGGACCCCGACGAGCAGACCGACATCAGCTCGTCGAGCGCCCGGGAGACGTACGAGATGGAGCAGGCGCTCCGTACCTGGATGGACGCCACGCGCACGAATCCGCAGGACTACCTGGGGGTTCGGCAGAAGCCGATCGAGCTGTTCTGACCCGGTGCCCGGGTTTGACGACCGCGGCCGACCTCGGGTAGGGTAGGGCGCTGCATCGTGCCCAGCGGTGCGTCCGGAGCCCTCCGATGGCGTACACTCCTTCGCTCGACCCCTCGCTCTACGTGACGGCGGGGGGCTCGGTCGATCAGAAGTACATGGACCAGATGAGGGGCCAGGACCGCACACCCGTCGCGACCGACGCGCGTTTGCCGCGCGTCACGTTGGTGGTCGGGCCGTCGCCGTTCTCGATGCCGCGCGGGTGGGAATTCTTCCTCACCTCGCCGTACGAGGGCGTCTCCTACATCGCGACCGTGCTCCACAACGCCGGCTACCCCGTCCGCATCGTCGACGTGCGGTACGACCTCGACCCGCTGCGCTCCGCCTACGAACAGGTGATCGACGGGACCGACGTGCTCGGCCTCGCCACCTACGAGGACTGCTACCCCTTCATCGCGTCGCTCATCCAGAAGGTGAAGGAAGACCGCCCGAAGATGCCCGTCATCCTCGGCGGCTCACTCGTGACCTCCGTGCCGCACGTGTTCATGCGCGAGACCAAGGCCGACGTGGCGGTGATCTCCGAGGGCGAGATCACCATCCTCGAGGTCATGGAGGCCTTCACCCAGGGCGCGTGGGCGCACCGGCTCCCCGACATCAAGGGCGTGTGGTTCCGCGACGCGCTCGGCCAGGTGCACAAGAACCTGCCCCGCGGGCAGATGCCGAACCTCAACTCGCTCCCGACGATGCGGCTCGATCTCTGGCCCCAGTTCAAGAGCCCGATGGGCCTCCAGCCGCAGGTCATCGCGAGCTACTCGCGCGGCTGCAAGATGGACTGCTCGTTCTGCTACCGCACCACGCCGCAGGAGAGGGTCAAGTCCCCCGAGAAGCTGAACGAAGAGCTGGCGTTCTACAAGAAGAACTACGACACCGACTTCATCTTCTTCGTGGATCTGACGTTTACCGCCCACAAGAAGCAGACCCTCGAGTATTGCGAGGTCATCGGGCAGCACGACATCGGCTGGACCTGCCTGACCCGCAACGCCGACGTGGACGCCGAGCGGCTCACCGCGATGAAGAAGGCCGGCTGCGACATCGCGCTCTACGGCGTCGAGACGCTCAGCCCCGACGCGCTCAAGGAGGCCCGCAAGGGCTCCACCGAGAACATCGTCATCCGCGCCATGCACCACAGCTGGAACGCGGGCGTGCGCTACGGCGGGCTCACGATCGTCGGCCTTCCCGGCGAGACGGAGGAGAGCCTCGACCACATGTGCAAGTGGGCCGAGGAGCACCGCCACATCACGCGCGTGAAGTACCTCTCCGCGATGCCCGGCACGACCGTGTACCAGCAGGGCCTGCAGGACGGGCACATCAACTCGGAGACCGAGCACCTCAACTGGCTCGCGGTCGAGCAGGCGTTGGAGCGCGACGAGTTCCTGAACTACAACAACCTGCCCGACCACGTCATGCGACAGGCCTACAAGCGCATCTACGACAGCTACCAGCCCGGCCCGGTCATGGGGTTCAAGCACTACCCCGAGCACTTCGCGTACTTCGACCCGGACGCCACCCGCGACTGGCGCGCAGCCTACAGCTCCGCCGGCGCCCACCTGGTGCCGGGCACCGAGCAGTTCCAGGGGTTGAAGCCGGCGAGCGAGGGGGTCACGCTCACGAACGTGCGGGTGGCGGAGCATCTGGCGCAGGTTTGATTGCTGGCGCGATGCGTCCGTGAGCGCTTGGGCGCGGCGTCGAGCGCGGACCGAGCACGTCACGCCAGAGTCAGCTCGAACGCCGCACTCTCGACACAGAGTCGGGTCGAACGCCGCACGGTGGGTCGCGGGTGCCCCAAAACGGCCCAAATCAAGCGCCGGGCAGCCCCCGGGCCGGCCTCGCGGGGCCCGGGTGCGGCGTTCGAACCGTCGTTGCGCGGCGGGTGCGGCGTTGGGAGGGACACTGCGCGGGCGCCCCCCAGGGGGGCCGCCCGCGCGGCAGCCCCCGGGGCCCGCTGACCGCGCGGCCCCAACCCAACCCCGAACCCCCGCCCCCTACCAATCCGTCGGCCGATAATCCTTCAGGAACTTCCCCCACACGTGCTCGCCGGTGTTGAAGCCCGCGATGATGGGATCGACGATGCGCGCGGCGCCGTCCACGATGTCGAGCGGCGGGGAGAATCCCTGCTCGACGGCCTTGCGCTCCGCGATCTCGGCGGGGTCCTCGTCCGACACCCAGCCGGTGTCCACGCTGTTCATGTGGATGCCGTCGGCGTGGTAGTCGGGCGCGGAGGTGCGCGTCATCATGTTGAGCGCCGCCTTCGCCATGTTCGTGTGGGGGTGCCGCGTCGTCTTGAAGCGGCGGTAGAACTGCCCCTCGACCGCCGAGACGTTGACGATGTGCTTGTCGCGCTCGGGAGTGCGGAGCATCAGCGGGGTGAGCCGCGCGTTGAGGAGGAACGGGGCCACGGCGTTGACGAGCTGCACTTCGAGCAGCTCCACGCTCGGCACCTCGGCGAGCCGGAGCCGCCACGAGTTGCGCCCCCGCAGGTCGACCTGCTGGAGATCGTGATCGAGCCGCCCCTCGGGAAAGAGCGCTCCCTGCGCGATGCGCTCCTCGGGGAGGAGCGCCACCTGGGACAGCGCCGCCGCGTGCGTGAGCCCGGCCGCCTCCCCGAGCGCTGGGCCGACGGTCATGCCCTCGGCCGACGGGAGCGCCGCCTCAGGCAACATGTGGTAGCCGCGCAGCCCCTCGTAGGCGCCG
>JAUXQH010000001.1 GCA_030685065.1 Pseudomonadota bacterium
GGAAAGGAGAAGATCGCGGGCATCCGGGCGCGGATCGAGGCGGAGCTGGCGGGTCACGACGTGGTGCTCGTCGAGGATCGGCCGCTCGGCAGTGACCTGGACGGCCCGAGCGCGCTCGACCCGCGCATCGACGTCTTCAAGGCGCGTTCGACGGCCGCCGCCGAGGTGCGCGCCTCGTCCGCACCCAAGGTGGCCGGCTACGCCACCGCCGCGGCGTGTACGAGCTGCCATCGGGAGCGCTTCAACAGCTGGGCGTTCGATCCGCACGCCCGCGCCTACGAGGCGTTGCTGCCCCGAAAGGAAGAGCTGAACCCCGAGTGTGTCGCCTGCCACACCACGGGCTGGGGCCAGCCCGGCGGGAACGCGTCGCTGACGGCCGCCGCGATGCGCACGTGGAAGGGCGTGCAGTGCGAGGGCTGCCACGGCCCCACCGCCGGCCATCCGCAGCGCGCCGAGGTGGTCCCGCTCGCGGTCACCGAGGCCACGTGCCTCACCTGCCACGACGCGGCGAACAGTCCGCAGTTCAACTTCGAGACCTATCGCAAGCGCATCAGCTGCACGATGGTGTCCCAGCTGGAGGCAGAGGCGGCGGCGGCTCGACAGAAGTGAATCACCAGGTGGCGAGGAACTTGTCGACCTCCTCCCGCTCGAGCAGACCCATGGACAGGTCGAGGCAGTCGGCGCAGATGTCGATGCCGGCGTGCCGGTAGACGCCGCGGGACTCGAAGTGGGTACGGCCGCACAGGTGGCAGGCCGCGTCGTCCGGGGCGAGCCAGGCACGGCGGTTTCGCACGATCTCGGCGGTGCACACGTCACAGACGACGGCGCGCGTGCCCGACATGAGGTGCGTGCACTCCTTGCCTGTCCGGCCACAGGACGAGCAGTGCACGTCGTGGTGATCGCTGCCGCCACTCCGGGAGTCCACGGGGCGTGGCTCGGCGCGCTGGCTGGGAGGGGTGACGTGGGCCAGGAGCCGCTCGACCGTGGGGCCCGCGCCCCGCTCCTGCGCGCGACGGATCAGCGTGCGCGCGGCGTCGGCGTCTCCGCACATCACCTGCCCGGCGAGCACGGCGACCTGGAGCTCCGCGTCCGCGTTCTGCCCCCACGAGGTGAGGAGCTGCCGGGCCGAGCGGCTGCGGCGGGACGCGATCGCCAGGAGCACGAGCGCCTGGTAGCCGCGCGCGACCTCGCGTTCGGCCTCGACGTTGCGACGGTGGGCGACCAGATCGGAGGCGCCGCCGCGACGGTCGACCGCGGCGCGCGTGATGTCCTCGACCGTCACGTTGAGGCCGGCCGTGAGCGTGGGCTCGGGGAGCACGGAGGCCGCGGCGAGGACGCTCCGCGCGAGGCCGGCGGAGTAGGACTTGCCCGGCTCCCGGAGGCGCGCCGCCACGTCGTCCGCCACGTGCCCCTGGGTGAGCCCGCAAGCGGCCTCCCAGAGCGTGAAGCGCAGGCCCTCGTCGTCCGTGAGCTCGATGGCCTCGAGGACGGCGGGCACCGAGGACGGGCCGACGGCCCTCAGCTCGTCGAGCAGAACGGCGATCCGACGGCGCGTCAGGGCGCGCGGCGCGCCGTCCCCCCCGACGATGGGGAGGCGATCGTGGTTGCCGACCTCGACCGAGAGCGCCTTCTGCAGCCAGCCGGTGTCGCCCCCGCGCCGCCGCGTGCGGACCAGCTCGACGTAGCTCGCGAGGTCTTCCGGGTGGTCCTCCAGGGTCTCCTTGAAGACCCGGAGCGCCTCGGCGGTCTGGCCCTCTTCGAGGAGCGTGCACCCGAGCGCGTGGCGCGCGGGGAGGTGGTCCGGCGCGAGCAGGAGCGCCTTGTTGTTGTATTCGCGCGCCCGCCCGAGCTCGCCGAGCTGGAGGTAGGCCATCCCCATCTGGGCGAGCGCGTTCGCGTCGTCCCCGTGGGCCTCGAGGTAGTGGCGGTAGTGTTGGATCGCGTTCTTGTACTTGCCGAGCGCGAAGGCCACCTGCCCGAGATGTTTGCGGGCGACCGCGGAGTGCTTCGGGTTTTCGCGCAGGCGGACGAACAGCTTCTCCGCCTCGGCGTAGCGCCCGGTCTGGAGGCAGCTCACCCCCAGATCGCGCATGAGGGCGGGCAGCAGATCGGGGCTCGGATCGAGCTTGAGCGCCATCACGAGGTGGTACTGGCTGCGCTCGACGAGGCGCTGCCCCGCGACCTGGCGCGACCGCTCGGCCAGGGTACGGCCGAGGAGCAGGTGCACCTCCCAGGCCTTGGGGGCGCCGCGGCAGGCGGTCTCGAGGTGGCGGATGGCGAGGTGGCGATCCCCCAGCCCGCGGTACATCGCGCCCAGCGCGAGGTGGAGATCGGGGCGCTCGGCGTCGAGCCGCACGGCCTCGTCCAGGTAGCGCTGCGCGGCCTCGGGGCGGTCCATCCCGACGAGGGCGGCGCCGCCCAGGACCATCGCCTCGACGGAGGCGGGATCGTCCTGGAGGGCCTTGCGGGCGTGCTGGAGGGCGATGGAGCACTGGCTCTCGCCGCCGCCATGGTAGAGCCCGCGCGAGAGACATGTCCGGGCGAGCTCGAGGCGCGACTGGACATCTTCCGGGTGCTCGGCGAGCCGCGCTTCGAGGCGACCAGCGGACCAGTCGAGTTTCTGATGGGGGTACATGGCGCCTTGCCCGAAGGATTGCGTGGCGTCTATCGTGCGAGGGGGCGTGCGGGGGCGTATGCTATCGCACCGAGCCCATCCCCGGGGAGGAAGCCGTGCACACACCTGCGTCCCAGTCCCTCTTCGAGACGGCCTCCATGTCGCCCTTTTCCCGCCGCGGGCAGGCCACCACCGAGTGGCTGCTCCTCATCTCCGTGCTCGTCGTGGCGATCGTCGCCGCTGGCTACGGGTTGGCGGCCACCTTCGCGGGTGACATGGAGAAGCTGGGCGAGCGCACGGGGACCGTCTACGCGTCGGGGGACCTCGCGCTGTAGTCGGCCGTTCGCGCCGTCCTCTCGCCGGGCCCCCAGTCGCCCGCCTGGGGGTTAGGGCGCGCCCCCATGCCGTTGCTCCCCGTCGTCTTCTTCCTCTCCGGGGCCACGAGCCTCGTGTACCAATCGGTGTGGGGCCGCGAGCTCCACCTCGTGTTCGGCACGAGCCAGTTCGCCATCGCCACGGTGCTGGCGGCGTTCATGACCGGGCTCGCGGCCGGCGGCTGGATCGGCGGGCGGCTGTCCGACCGCGTCGCGCGGCCCCTACGGGCCTACGGGCTGCTCGAGGCCACCATCGGCGCCTACGCGCTGATCTTTCCTGGCGTCGTCCGCATCCTCGAGCCCATCTACCTGAGCTTCTGGCACGCGACCGACCCGAGCCCGCTCGCGTTCGGGAGCTTCCAGTTCCTGCTCCTCGGGCCCGGCCTGCTGATTCCGACCGCGTGCATGGGCGCGACCCTGCCGCTGCTCGTCCGCCACGTGGCGCCCAAGCCCGGCGAGGCCGGAGCGGTCGTCGGGCGGCTCTACGGGATCAACACCGCCGGCGCGGTCGTCGGCGTCGGCGTCGCCGGCTTCTGGATGCTGCCGGACTTCGGCGTGCGCGACACCACCCTGCTCGTCGCGTGCGGGAACTTCCTGCTCTGCGGGCTCGCCTTCTGGATGGACCGCGGCACCGCGCCCCTTCCCGCCATCCCCGCGACCCGGGTCGTCCCCCTCCCGGTGCCCGTGCTCGTCGTCGCCTCCCTCGCCGGCATGTCGAGCCTCGCGATGGAGGTGGCGTGGTTCCGCCTCCTCACGCTCATCCTCGGCGCGAGCACATACGCGTTCTCCGTCATGCTCCTGGCGTTCCTCGCGGGTATCGCCCTCGGGGGCCGCGTCGGGGGGCCGATCGCCGACCGCGCGAAGGACGCCCGCTCCGCGCTGCTCGGGCTCGCGACGATCCAGGTCGGCGTGGCGCTGCTCTCGTACGGGGCGATGTTCGCCTACGGGCTGCTCCCCGTCGCGTTCGTGAAGGCGTTCTTCTTCATCGACGGGGTCCCCGAGCTCTTGTGGCCGATGAAGTGCCTGCTCGCCTTCCTCGTCATGGCGCCCCCGGCGGTGCTCATGGGGGCCACCTTTCCGTTCCTCGTGCGCGCGGTGCTCGCCCAGCACGCGGGGGACGCCGCGCGCCCGGTCGGCGGGGTGTACGCCGCCAACACGGTCGGCGCGATCGCGGGCGCGTTCGGGGGCGGCTTCGTGCTGCTGCCGATGCTCTACGTCACGGGCACGGTGCTGTTCTGCTCCACGCTCAACCTCCTCGCCGCGTGCGTGGCGGTCGCGGCCGCCGGGGAGCGCCGGCGCCTCGCGTTCGGCGGAGCGATCGCGGCGGGCATGGTCGCGATGGCCTGGACGTTTCCACCGCCGTGGAGCCCGATGCTCATGTCGTCGGGCGTCTACAAGTACGTCGACAACCTGGAAGAGCCGACCTTCGCCGAGATCAAGAAGCGCTTCCTCGATCGCTACGAGCTGCTCTACTACAAAGAGGGCCTCTCCACCGTGATCACCGTGGCGCACAACAAGACCACGGGGAACGTGTGGCTCGCGAACAACGGCAAGATCGACGCGAGCACCACGTCGGACATGCCGACGCAGGTGCTCGTCGCGCACACCGGTTTTCTCTTCACCGGTGACCGGGCGAAGAAGGCCGCCCTCATCGGCCTCGCGAGCGGCATCACCCTCGGGGCGATGACGTTGCACCCCGAGCTCGACACCCTGGACGTCATCGAGCTCGAGCCCGCCATGCAGGAGGCGACCGAGTTCTTTCGGGCGTGGAACCACGCCGCATTGGACGACCCGCGGGTGAACGTCATCGCGAACGACGGCCGCAACCAGCTCCTCCTCACCCCGCCCGGCACCTACGACCTCATCGTGGCCGAGCCCTCGAACCCGTGGCTCACCGGCGTGTCGAACCTGTTCACGCGGGAGTTCTTCGAGATGGGGAAGGCGCGCCTCGCGCCCGGCGGGATCTGGAGCCAGTGGGTCCAGATGTACGGGATGGACGCTCGCGATCTCCAGTCCATCATGCGCACGTTCGCGACGGTGTACCCCTACGTGCTGGTGTTCTCCACGATCGAGGACGCCGATCTCGTGATGATCGGCAGCGACAGCCCGCTCGACTTCAGCCTCGCCGCGGCGAACGCGCTCGTGACGAAGAACCCGGCCGTCACCGCCGAGCTCGCGTCGGTCGGCGTGGAGGACGGGTACGATCTGCTCTGCCACTTCCTCTTCGACCGCGAGACCGTGATGTGGCGGACCCACGGGATCCCGCTGAACACGGACGACAACCTGCTCGTCGAGTACTCCGCTCCGAAGAACCTGCACATCGAGACGTCGACGGACAACTTCCGGCTGCTGCGGAAGTGGATGGCGCGCCCCTCCATCGAGCTCGCGGCGCGGCAGGTGACGGTCGAGGATCTCGAGGAGCTGGCGCTGGCCTACAGCGATCGCGACGACCTGGTGCGCGCCATGGTCGCGCTTCAGGAGGCCGAGCGACGCGCTCCGAGCCGGGCCGCCACGGCCGCGCTCATCGACGATGTCCGCGCGCGCTGGAACGAAACGCCGCGCTGATCGGATCGCGCTGGGTCCCTACTTTTCCATCCCGAGTACCCGGCGGAGGAGCTTCTTCACCAGGGCGCGCACGCCCTTCTCCGGAGGCGGCGGCGGCGGCGGCGCGCGCTTCGGGGCGGCGGCGGGGCGCGGCGGCGGCGCGGGCTTCGGATCGCGGGCGCCGTGATCGTGGGAGTGGCCATGGTCGTGCCCGGGATCCTGGGCGGCCGCCGCGACCGGGGCCGCCGCAACAGGGGCCGCCGCGACAGGGGCCGCCGCGACCGGGGCCGCCGCGACCGGGGCCGCCGCAACCGGGGCCGCCGGCGCGTCCGGGGCCGCCGGCGCGTCCGCCGTCTTCTTCTTGGCGCGGGGCTTCTCCTTGCCGGCCGCCTCGGCGGCGAAGGCCTTCCCCTCGTCGGTCAAGCTGAAGATCGCCCCGTCCCACGTGACGAGGCCATCGGAGGTGAGCCCCTCCATCATCTGGCTGAAGGCCTGGTGCGCCGCGAGCAGCTTGAGGCCGCTCCAGTCGTGCAGCGGGCCGATCGCCATGACCCCGCCTTCCTGGTGGAGGTAGACGAGCAGCTTCTTGCGACGGGTCTCGTTGATGTCTGCCACGGTCACGTCCCCGGTCGTGAAGACCTTGTTGCGGCGCGCCCTAACACACTACTCGTTCTCCACCGGGGGCGGCTTGCCCTCCGCGATCCCCCGCGCCCGCGCCTTGCGCCGCCGCGGCCAGGTCACGATGGCCTCGATCGGGCCGCTCGCCACGTGGGCGACGCCGAGGATCACCAGCACCGTGGAGATGTCGTAGACCGCGCCCACGGCGAGGCAGACCCCGGCGAACACCACGAGCGCCGCCATCACCTTGGGCGACATCTTGAAGGTCTTCGAGGTGCGGTACGGGATCGAGGAGACCTCGAGGAACGAGACGGCGAGCACGAAGAGCACGATGCCCGTCGGATCGGTGGGCCCCGGAAGGCCCGACCCGGAGTGCCACATGACGAGCGACGACACGGTGCCGCCCCCCATCGTGATCGTGAGGCCCTGGCTCCACCGGTGGGTCTTGCCATCCGCCGTGACGTTGAAGCGCGCGAGGCGGAAGGCACCGCCGAGCATCAACGCGCCGGCGACGAACACCCCGAACGGCCCGTACGGCGCGAGGCCCCAGAAGTACACGAGGCACGCGGGCGCGACGCCGAAGCTGATGATGTCGACCAGCGAGTCGAGCTGCACGCCGAACGCCGTGCCCGTGCCGGTCATCCGCGCGACCCGCCCGTCGAGCATGTCGAACAGCCCGGCGAAGAAGATCATCAAGCCGGCTTTGTAGTACGAGTTCGCGTCCCCCTGGGCCTGGCCCGCGAGGAGGATGGCGTAGAACCCACAGAAAAGGCTCGCTGAAGTGAACCAGTTGGGGGGGTTCAGGAACTGCTTGATCATCATGCGGAGGGGCACTCCAGGAGCCCTGCGTGCAGGGCCCGCTCGAGCCGCGCCGCGCGCGCGGGATCGACCTCGAAGACTACCGCGTCCGCCGCCGCGCGCCACCGTGTCGCGTCGGGACCGGCCGCATTCAGGATGCGAAGGAGCACCGTCGGGTCCGATCCGGCCCGCGCGCCGACCACGGCCACGGTCGCGGCGGGGATGAGCCCCGGGAGCTCGGCGTGGAGGTTGCGGCGGTCGAGGAGGACACCGTCGGGGCCCGCCGCGCGCACGCAGGGCGCGGGGAGCTTGTCGAGCAACGCGAGCGGGCCGCGGGCGAGCTGGGTGTCGGCGGCGATGGCGACGATCCGCGGGGGGGCCGCGCCGGGGTGGATTCGGGTGCCACCGGTGTCCGAGAAGGTGGCGCTCGCGCGCAAGGTGATGCCCTCCCTGCGCGCCCAGGCCACGGCCTCGTCGTAGAGGACCTTGGCCCCGTTCTGCGCGAGCGCGAGCGCCTCGTCGAGGGTCATCGTGTCGAGCCGCACCGCCGCCGGAACCGCGCGCGGATCGGCGGAGTACACGCCGTCGACATCGCTGCAGATCTCGCACTCGTCGGCCTGGAGCGCGGCCGCCAGCACGACCGCGGTGGTGTCGCTGCCGCCGCGCCCGAGCGTCGTCACCTCGCGCTCGCGGCTCACCCCCTGGAAGCCGGCCACGATCGCGACCTCGCCCCGCGCGATGGCCTCCCGGACGCGGTCGGGGCGCACCTCGACGACACGCGCGCTGGCGTGGCTCGTGTCGGTGATGATGCCGCTCTGGCTGCCCGTGAAGGAGCGCGCGGGCACGCCCAGCTCCTGGAGCGCCATCGCGAGGAGGGCCATGCTGACACGCTCTCCGACGCTGATGAGCATGTCGAGCTCCCGACGCCCGGGCGACTGCGTGACGGTTCGGGCGAGCGCCAGGAGCTCGTTCGTGGTGTTTCCCATCGCGGAGACGACGACCACCACGCTGTCGCCACGCCCCCGCGCACGGGCCACGCGCGCGGCGACCTTGCGGAGCCGCTCTACGTCGCTGACCGACGACCCTCCGTACTTCTGCACCAGCAACATCGCGGGCTCTCTCGACGACTCTCTCAGCGGGTTTCTCGGCGAATCTCTCGGCGAATCTCTCAGCGGATATCGAAGCTGTCCAAAAAGATGACGTTCTCGCCGCGATCGGGCGAAAGGAGCCCGGTGAGGTCCTCGATCTCGAGGAGACGCACGCGATCGTCCGGCCGGAGCGCGCTCCCCGCGCCGCCGCGCGCTCCATCCGTCGAGCGGAACGAGCTCGCCGGCATCACGACGTCGAGCCACTCCCCCGTCGGGACCTGGATGACGGGGGCGCTGTAGCGCCCGCCCGCGCCGTCGCTGACGGTCACGCGGAGCTCGGCCGGAAAGGCGTGTGCGCGCACCTGGAACGCGATCCGGGTGACGGCGCGCTCGACCTCGAGCGCCGCCGCGATGCGGTCGGGCTCCCCGGCGGCGACGGTGGTGCCCCAGGCGAGCACGGGGCGCCCCGCGATCTTCCGCGCTTCCATCGCTCCCTTCTCCGCCTGATCCCACGCGCGCACGAACGCGCCGATGCCGTTCTCGAAGCCGAGGGTGACCGGGAGCGTCGCGATCGCCCGCGACTTGAGCTCGATGCGCGCGAGGAGGGCCCCCGCCCGCGCCCGCGCCGAGGGATCCCGCATGGCGGTGCGGAGCGCCGTCACCGCGGCCTCCGTGTCTCCGAGGCCGTACCGCGCGCGGCCCAGCCAGTACCAGGAGGTGCCGTACAGAGGATCGTCCGCCGTCAGGTCGGAGACCACCTCTTCGTAGTAGAGCGCCGCGACCTCGGGCGTGCCGTCCGCGGCCTCGACCAGGCGGGCGTCGTAGAGGGTCTCCCAGGCGCGCACCGGATCGCCGGCGCGAGCGCCCTGGAGCGCGGCGAGCGCGAGCAGGATCACCCCTCTTCCCCGACGAACTTGTACCCGATGCCGTGGTAGGTCTCGATGAACCGCGGCGCCCCCGCGTCATCGCGGAGCTTCTTGCGCACGTTGAGGATGTGCGTGTCGACCGTGCGCGTCGTGACGCCCGCGCTGTACTTCCAGATGCTGGCGAGCAGCTCTTCGCGGCCGAGGACCTTGCCGCGGTGCTCGATGAGGTAGCGGAGGAGCTCCTGCTCGCGGTTGGACAGCCGCTCGACCTCTTCTCCGTGGCGGATCAGGTAGTTGTCGAGGTCGACCTCGACTTCGGCGTAGCGGTACACGCTCTTGCCGCCGCCCGCGCGCTTGAGCACCGCGTTCACGCGGGCACGCAGCTCGAGCAGCGAGAAGGGCTTGGTGATGTAGTCGTCGGCGCCCAGATCGAAGGCGAGCAGCTTGTCGTGCTCGAGCGTGCGCGCGGTCAACAGGATCACCGGCCCCGCGAAGCCGGTGCGGCGCAGCTCCGAGAGGATCTGGAACCCGTCGAGCCCGCCCGGGCCCTCCGGCCCTTCGTGCAGCATCACGTCGAGCACCGCGATGTCGACCTTGTGGCGGCTGGCGATCTCGAGCCCCGCGCGCCCGCCCCGGGCATGGAAGACCTCGAAGCCCTCGCGCGTGAAGAAGGCCACGAGCGAGGAGAGGAGATCCTCCTCGTCTTCGCAGAACAGGATTCGTGCCATCGGTGGGGGCTCCTAGGCGCTCGGGCCGGGCGGACGGAGGGGGAAGTGCAGGGTGAAGGTGGAGCCGCGGCCGGCGGCCGAGCGGACGCTCACGCGCCCCCCGTGGGCTTCCATGATGTATTTGACGATGGTCAAGCCGATGCCAGTACCCTTTTTTCGGCGCGCTTGCGGATCGGACGAGCGGTAGTACTGTTCGAAGATCTGACGCTGCTCCTCGGGCGCGATGCCGATGCCGCCATCGGAGACCGCCACGAGCACGCCCCCTTCCGAACCCGAGCCGCCGCCATCGGAGGTTCCCGCCTCGGCGGCGGAGACGTTGACCCTTATCCAGCCGGCCTCCTGCCCGTACTTCGCCGCGTTGGACAGGAGGTTGGTCAGCACCTGGCTCACCGCGTCGGCGTCGTGCCAGACCACGGGAAGATCCTCGGGAAGCGTGAGCTGGATGTCCATGCCTCGCGTCTCCATCGCGACCATCGCGGCCTCGACCATCCGGGCGCAGGTCGCCCCGAGATCCCCGGGGCGGAACGTGTAGGTCTTGCGGCCACGCTCGATCGCGGCGAAGTCGAGCACGTTGTCGACCAGCCGAGAGAGCCGCTCGGCCTCGCGCACGATGATGTCGTAGTGCTTCTCCCGCGCGGCCTCGTCGGGAGCGAGGCCGAGCTGGAGCGCCTCGGCCTTGAGCCGGATCTGGGTGATGGGGGACCGGAGCTCGTGAGAGACGTTCGCGGCGAAGTCGGACTTGTCCCGCGCGACCTCGAGCTCGCGTTGGACGAGCCGCGCCGACAGCACCGTTCCGACCGTGATCATCGCGACGGACAACAGGATGATCCCGATGCCGCGCTGGCGCTCTTCGGCCTGCCTGCGGAGCAGCGCCACCGCGTCACGCGGGTAGACGCCCAGCGACCAGCTCGGGAACCACGGCGCCAGGCTACGGCGCGCGAGCGGCGCGTCGCTGCCCGGGTCGTCCGGGCCCCGGATGACGGCGACGACGTCGCTCTCGGGGCCCGCGGCCCGCGCCGCGATCTTGCCGATCTCGAGCATCAGCGAGCTCAGATCGAGGCCGAGCACATACTGGTCCTCGTCGGTCCACGTGGTGGCCCAGAGGGCCTCGTCCGTGCGGCTGTAGGAGAACTCGCCGGGCGCCACGCGGAGCATGCGGCCCTTCGCGCCCAGGGTTTCGAGCTCGGGGAGCAGCCGTTCGGCCCAGAAGAGCTGGCTGGCGCGATCCTCGAGGCGGCCCCGGGCGCGCCCCAGCCACTCCGGGTTGGCCCTCCCGGCGATCAGATCGATCCCACGCCGCGCGACCGCGGCCTCCCCCCCACGCCCGATGACCCAGGGCTCCGCGAGCAGGAGCTCGACGTGCTCACGCACGGCGGCCTCCCCGGCGATGGGATCCCGACGGAGGCGCAGCTCGCCGAGCTTGAGGCGCGCGAGATCCCCGAGGCGGAACCCGTAGGCGTCGCGCACCGCGGCGTAGCCGGACAGGACCTCCGTGAAGAGCTGCTCGGCCACGAACAGCTCTCCCGCGCGTTGTGCCGCGTTCGCGCGGGCAAAGACCGCCTGCCCCTTGAGCTCGGGGCCCCGGGCCTCGCGGGAGGCCTGCGCGAAGAGCGCCGCGGCGCGCGAATAGTCCTGCTGGCGCTCCGCGTGGAGCGCGGCCTGCCAGGGCGCGAAGAAGAAGAGCTCCTGGTCCTCGAGCGCGTCCTCCGCGTCCGGCGACTGCGGGAAAACCAGCACGCCGTCACTGTCGTAGCGGAACACGACCCGCAACGAGTCGGAGATCCCCCGGAGGCCCGAGGTCACCGATTGGCCGGCCTTGAGGCGGTTGAGCGTGCCGTCCTCGAACCCCTTGAACAGGGCTTCCACCCCGACCTGAAAGTTGTCGGCGGTGCCGTTCGCGACGCGCTCCACCTCGGCGGCCCCGGCGCGCTGCTGTGCCCGGATGCCCGCGAGGCCGTAGTACGCGAGAAACAGGCCCGGGAGCACGATGGTGGCCGCGAAAACACCGACGAAGGTGAACACCCCGCGCAGGTGGTACAGATCGACCTTGGCGCGCACGTCCCCCCGTCGCGCGGCAAGCACGCGTCGGAGGAGTCGGAGTGGCCCGAGGCTTTTGTCGTCGTTCACGGCGGCATGCTACCCGCGTACGGTGTGGAGGGCACGCGAGCCGCGCGATCCCGTGGGATTCCGCGCCCTCGCGCAAGCTCGGGGTGCTCGGGTGACATGCCCCGCCTGCCCCCCGATGATAGCTCGGGCGCCATCCCGGACTTCCCCGTGGCGCCCCGCACCGGCATCGTGATCGAGCAGCACGGCGGCCCCGAGGCCCTGCGCGTCCGCGCGCTCCCGCCCCTCCCGCCGACCCCCGACCTGGTTCGTGTCCGCGTGACCCACGTGGCGCTCAACCACCTCGATCTCTGGGTGCGAAAAGGCGTCCCGGGCCACTCATTCGACTTGCCGCGCATCCCCGGCAGCGACGTGGCCGGCGTGCTCCTCGACCCCGCGGGCGCGCTCCCCGTCGGTACGGCCGTCGTGCTCCACCCCTCCTGGGGCTGCGGCACCTGCGCCGTCTGCCTCGACGGGCGGCAGGATCGCTGCAAGGCGTTCCGCATCCGCGGCGAGAACACAGACGGCGGCTGCGTCACCGAGCTGGCCGTGCCCGCGTGGCAGGTGCTGGCGATCCCGCCGCACCTCGCGCCCCAGGAAGCCGTCGCCTTGCCGCTCACGCTCCTGACCGCCTGGCACATGCTGGTCACCCGCGCCCGCCTCGGCCGCGGGGAGCGCGTGCTCGTGCAGGCCGGCGGCAGCGGCGTGGGCGTGATGGCCATCCAGATCGCGCTGATCTACGGCTGCGAGGTGCACGCCACCGCGTCGACCCCCGAGCGCCGCGCCCTCCTCGAGGGGATGGGCGTGCGCGCGTGGCCGTACGACGCCATCGGCGTGCGGGAGGTCGACGTGGTGGTCGAGAGCGTGGGCGAGGCGACGTGGGCCGGCTCGATCCGGGCGCTCGCCTGGGGCGGGCGGCTCGTCTGTTGCGGCGCCACCGCCGGCCCCGACGTTCGCCTCAACCTCCGCGCCGTCTTCTTCAAGCAGCTCGAGATCGTCGGCTCGACGATGGGCTCGACCGGCGAGCTCCTGCGCGCCTGGCAGGAGGTCACCCAGGGCCGCATCCGCCCGGTGGTCGACCGCGTGCTCCCCCTCTCCCGCATCGCCGACGCCCACGCGATCCTGGAGGCGCGCGGCGCCTTCGGGAAGATCGTGCTGGAGCAGGACCTCTCCACCGCCCGTCCGGAGTCCACGTGAGCCACGATCGCCCGTCCCGAGATCCCGCCCCGGGCTACCGCCCCACGCACGACTGGCCGCGGTGGACCCCCGGCGCGGGGGCCGGCGGCACGTGGAAGGCCTCGACCGAGGACTTCCTCGTGACCGAGGTTCCGCTGATCGTCCCGACCGGGAGCGGCGAGCACCAGTGGCTCCGCATCGAGAAGGTGGGCCTCACCACGCAGGATGTGGTCGACGCGCTCTGCTTCGCCGCTCGGGTACCCCCGGAGAGCATCGGCTACGCCGGGCTCAAGGACCGCTTCGCGCGCACGATCCAGGACTTCACGATCCAGCTCGGGAAGGAGGTCACCGCCCTCCCGGACGGCATGCGCATCCTCGAGCGCACCAAGAACGCGCGGCGGCTGCGCTCCGGGCAGCTCATCGGCAACGACTTCGCGCTGTTCGTGCGCGGAGGCAGCGCCTCCATCGCGAAGGCCCGGCTCGAGCTGCTCCGCGGGACCGGCATGCCGAACTACTACGGCGCCCAGCGCGTCGGAGGCAGCGCCCCCGGCGAGGGCCGCGAGATCCTGCTCGGCGGCGGGCCCCGCCTGCGCCACAACCAGCTCAAGTTCGTGCTCTCCGCGTACCAGTCGCTCCTGTTCAACCGCGTGCTCGCCACGCGCGGGCAGACGCGGCTCGAGGGCGACGTAGAGGAGGACGGCATCCCCACCGGCCCGATGTTCGGCCCGACGATGAAGATGCCGACGGGCGCGGCCTGGGCGGTCGAGCAGGACGTGCTCGCGGCCGAGGGCCTGCCCCAGAACGCCTGGACCCGCTTCGAGAAGCTCACCCAGGGCACCCGTCGCAAGCTGTGGGTGAACGTGGAGGCCACCCTGGAGGAGGCGGACGGCGGCTTCTGGCTGCGCTTCCGCCTGCCTGCGGGCAGCTACGCGACCGAGCTGCTCGAGGAGATCCTGTAGGCGGGCAACGGGCTAGAAGTACCAGCGCCCGCCGGCCGCGCCGCGGGGGCTCACGAGGCAGAAGCCGGCGTAGGCGCCGTACCCCGAGCAGAGATTGAGGGGGTACACGCCGAGCCCCACGTCGACGAACACGCTCGCCGGGACCTTGTTGAACTGGAGCTCCACGCCGACCCCGCCGCCCACGCCGATCTGCGCGCCGGAGTAGCCGAAGTAGGTCCAGAGGCCGACGTCGACGCCGGCGTCCCAGTACATGTCGAGGCGGCCGAAGTCCCAGTCGGCGAACTCGACGAACTCGGACTCGAAGTTGACGCGGGCGCCGTGGTACACGCCGGAGGTGCCCAGGTAGGCGGAGATGCCCGACTTTTCGCTGAGGTAGTACTTGCCGGTGGCGGAGATCGCGAACGGCCCGGAGGCCACGCCGACGCCGAGCTTCTTGGTGGTGGCGACCTCGCTGGCGTGGACGAGGGCGGTCAGGGCAAGGGCGGTCAACACGGGGATCTCCAAATTCCCCCGGAGACTAACGCATGGCCGCGCATGAGGCTCGACGGTGCGTTAGTGACCTCACGCTCGACTGAACGAGCCAATTCGTGCCACACGAAGGACTACAAATGAAGAACCTCCTCCTCGGCCTCGCCGCGGTCGCGACGCTCGCGGGCTGCAACCTCAAGTCCCACTCGTTCCCCGGCGCGCCGCTCCCGTTCGCCAGCGTCGACTACGACGTGATGGGCGCCACCAGCGCCGAAGCCTGCGGCACCTACATCTTCGGCATCGATTTCGGCCACCTCTTCACCGACAACCAGGGCTCCGCCTCGGCCGCCGCCGGTGGGGACCCGTTGTCCGCCATCATTGGCATGCTCCCGATCGGCGGGCCCTCCCCCGAGGCCGGCCGCGCGCTCTATGACGCCATGGAGAAGATGCCCGAGGCGACCAACCTCTACTCCCCCAAGGTCCACGAGACCGTGACCGGCATCTCCCCGTTCGGCATGCCGTTCTTCGGCCAGCGCTGCGCCGAAGTCGAGGCCCGCGGCGTCAAGCTCGGCAAGGGCCCCGTCCCGAACGCGCACTAGTCTCAGGCGCGCGGCCTTCGAGGCCCTCCTCCACACCCTCCCCGGTCCTGCCGGCGGAGGGTGTGGTCGTTTTGGGGGACACTCGAGGGGGCCCCCCAGCGTCCCCCGCGGAGAGCCCTACTCGAGCCAGCCGCGCGCGAGCTGCGCCTCGGCCGTGGCCTCGGCCCAGAGCAGGTACTGGTCGAGCTCCGCGGTGCTCGCCTGGCCCTTCTGCGCCTGGATGTGCCGGCCCAGGAGCGGCATCGACCACACGGGGCGCCCCGACGCGGTGTCGTAGAGCACCACGAGGGCTTCGACCCGGGCGCCAGCGGTGCACCCGAAGGTCTGCCCCAGGAACCAGCCGCCGTTGTGCGTGTAATAGGACCGCAGGTACGGGACGACCAGCCAACGCTGGGGGCCGGCGGCGCGCTCCGTCGCGTCGAGGGCCACGGGGACCAGCTCGGTGCGCGGCAGGTTCACGTTGTCGTGACCGTCTTCCGGGTGGAGCCCGCGAAACCTGCGGCGTTCGGGGACCGGGGCCACCGCGGGCGCGGGCGCGCCGATGGGCACCTTCGCCGCGTCGAGGACACGGGGCAGGGCGTCCGTCAGCCAGCGCGTGCCGTCCATGGCGTAGCGCTCGTCCAGCCCGAACTCGATGAGGCGCGCCCGCACCTCGAGCGCGACATCTCCCGTACGGACGAAGCCCCCGCCGAAGCGGATGTTCCCGAAGAACTCGTTGCGCAGGAACGCCGCGTCGCGCGGGTTGTTCACATCGAGCAACGAGGGGGTGGCCAGGTGCTCCTCCCCCTCGCGGAGGCGGGCCTCGATCTCCCCCATCGCGGCCGACGGCGGGATGGGCGCGGCGGGGAGGTCCTGCATGCGGACCACCGGCGCGATGGACACACCCTCCGCTCGCACGGCGCGGATCACCTCCGGGTCGACCTTTCCGGAGGAGACGATGGGCTCTCGCTTCGCGCAGGCGGTAACGACGAGGATCAGGGCGAACAGGACGCTTTTCACGCGGCCTCCTTCGTGGCGGAGACGCGGCTGCGGCCGACGACCTCGCGCAGGGAGAGGCCCTCCCAGACAAGGAACAGGAGGCCGGTGCCGACCGTGAAGCCGAACTGGCCGAGGTGGAGGAGGACCGCGAAGGTGCGAGCGCGATCCCCGTCGGAGCCGAGCATCACGAGGCTCGCCGAGCAGAAGGCCTCGAAGCCTCCGAAGAAGCCGGGGGTCGGCGCGACGGTCATGCCCGCGAGGGTGACCGCCCAGACGGTGAGCGCGCTGCCGAAGCTCGCGGGGAGCCCGGGAAACGCCGCCAGGGTGACGAAGACGGCCAGGACCGTGATCCCCCAGATGACGATCGAGCTCGCGAGCACCCCGACGAGCGTGGCCGGACGACGCGCGAGCGTCCGGATCCCCTCGCGGAAGCGCCGCAAGAACCCCCCGAGCGGCAGCCGGTCCGTGAGGACGAGGAGCGGCTCGCCGACGACCAGCAAGGCGAGGAGGCCCACCACCCCGAGCGCCACGACCGTTCCGACCGCCCGCTGGCCGGCGAGCAGCACGTCGATCCCCTCGATGACGACGCGCCCCTCGGGCAGGTCGACCACGAACCCCACCAGCAGCATCATGCCGAGCAGCATGAGCATGTCGATGAGGCGCTCGACGAAGATCGCGGCGAGCCCGGCGCCGAAGGGGATCTCCTCCTTCTCCGCGAGCAGCGCGGGACGCACGAACTCCCCCATGCGCAGCGGCACCACGTGGATCGCGAGGTACCCGATCGAGAGGATGGACAGGAGGCGCACGAAGGGGACCGGGCGCCCGAGGATCGCGCGCAGGCGCAGCACGCGGAGCCCATGGGCGCTCATGTAGCAGCCGAGGACGATCACCATGTAGCCCCACCGGAAGTCACCCAGGCTCACGGCGACCACGGCGGGATCGATGCCCCAGAGGACCCAGCCGAGGCAGAGGGCGGTCACCAAGAGGACCAGGGCGATCTTCAAGGGCATGTCAGCCGGCCTTCGACTGTTCGGAGGCGGCGCCGGAGGCGCGCCATCGCAGCTGCCGGGGGCCGGGACGGAGGAGCTGAAGGCCGAGCCACGACGCGTCCAACGCCTGCTTGTCCTCGACGCCGTAGAGCTCGGGGGGCACCTCGCGGGTCACGTCGGTGCCGAACAGGCGGTCCCACACGGGCAGGGCGTTCGCGTAGTTTCCGTCATGGAGCTGGCCATCCCGCGTGTGGTGCCAGGAGTGGAACAGCGGCGTGTTGAACACCCGGAACCAGAGCCGCTTGAATGGCGTGTCGAGCGTGAACCGCACGTTCGAATGCTCGATGGAGTCCGCCACGATGCCGATGATCAGGGCGGCGGGCAACGGCCAGCCGGGCGAGACGCGGAACAGGACCCCGAAAAGAAGCAGCGGGATGGCCGCGAGCTGAACGAAGTCGACCACGTGCATGCGGAAGCCGGTGGTCGCGTCGAGCGACTCGGCCGAGTGATGCACGCGGTGGAAGCTCCACAGGAGGGGCACGCGATGGTCGGCGTAGTGGAGCCAGTAGCGCGCGAAATCGAGCGTGAGGAAGGCCACGAGGAACTGCACGAACGCGGGGAGGGCCGTCAGATCCAGCAGGCGCCACTCCAGGGGCTCGAGGCCGGCATAGACGAGGGCCAGGAGCAACGCCTGCCTCCCGGCGAAGAGCACTCCCCCGTTCAGGAGGTTGATCCACGACTCCTGGGTGAGGATTCCGTTCCTCGCCTCACGTGGCCAGATGCGGGCCGCGAGCAGCCCCAGCACCAGCACCACCGCCTGAGCAATCGTCGTCTCCATCGCGGTTGACCTTACCCCGTCCCCCGATCCCCGTCCTCCGATCCCCGTCCTCCGAACCTCGTCCCCTCTCCCAGAAGTTCGCGCCACCGGTTAGATGCCCGCCCCGCAAGGAGCTACAGATGATCGTCGTGAGCAACGTGTCGAAGGGCTTCGGAGGGCGCCTGCTCTTCGAGTCGGTCACGACGTCTTTTGGCCCCGGCAAGCGCTTCGGTCTCTCGGGCCCGAACGGCGCCGGCAAGACCACCTTCATGAAGATCCTCATCGGTGATCTCGAGCCCGACAGCGGCACGATCAGCCGACCGAAGCGCCTCGGCATCCTGCGCCAGGACCACACCCTCTACGACGACATGCGTGTCGTCGACACCGTCATCGCGGGCAACAAGCGCCTGTGGGACGCGATGACGGAGAAGGAGGCCCTGCTCGCCAAGCCGGACCAGACGGAGGATGACGGGGAGCGCATGGGCGATCTGGAGTGCGTCATCGCGGAGGAGGACGGCTACACCGCCGAGTCCGACGCCGCGGTCATGCTCGAGGGCCTCGGCATCACGCAGGCCCAGCAGGAACGCCCGATGAAGGAGCTTCAGGGCGGCTTCAAGCTCCGCGTGCTCCTCGCGCAGGCGCTGTTCGGCACGCCCCACGCGCTCCTGCTCGACGAGCCCACCAACAGCCTCGACATCGAGTCGATCGCGTGGCTCGAGGAGTTCCTCCTCTCGTTCAACGGCGTGCTCGTGGTCATCTCCCACGACCGGCACTTCCTGAACTCGGTGTGCACGCACATCGCCGACATCGACTACCAGGCGATCATCCAGTACACGGGCAATTACGACGACATGGTGCGCGCGAAGGCCCAGGTCCGCTCGCAGGTCGAGTCGTCGAACACCCGCAAGATGGACAAGATCAAGCAGCTGCAGGACTTCGTCCAGAAGTTCGGCGCCGGTACGCGGTCCACGCAGGCGGCCTCCCGCAAGAAGGAGATCGAGCGGCTCCGTCCCGACGAGATCAAGCGCTCGAACATCGCGCGGCCCTACATCCGCTTCGACTTCGAGCGGTCCAGCGGTCGAGATGTGCTCGAGATCCGGAAGCTCGCGGGCGGCCACGGCGACGCGCGCCTGTTCGGCGGGCTGAACATCGACATCAGCCGCGGCGACAAGGTGGCGATCATCGGCCGGAACGGCACCGGGAAGACCACCCTGGTCCGCACCCTCCTCAAGGAGCTCCCGGCGCTCCAGGGCAGCATCAAGTGGGGCCACGAGACCAACCCCGGCTACTTCCCGCAGGAGCACGAGCACCAGATCCCGCCTGGCTACACCGTGTTCAACTGGATGTTCGAGCAGAAGCCCATCGCCGGAAAAGAAGGCGTGCGGCAGGTTCTCGGCCGGATGTTGTTCTCCGGTGAGGACGGCGACAAGCCGACCGCCACCCTCTCCGGCGGCGAGCGCGTTCGCACCCTGCTCGCGAAGCTCATGCTCCTCCAGCACAACGTGCTGATCCTGGACGAGCCCACCAACCACATGGATCTCGAGGCGATCTCCGCGCTCCGCGACGGCATCGAGGCCTACCAGGGCACGTGCATCTTCGTGACGCACGACCGCGACCTCGTGGAGACCGTGGCCAACAAGATCATCGCGTTCGACGGGGCCGGCAAGGCCGAGGTCTACACCGGCGGCTTCGCCGAGTACCTCAAGACGCGGAAGTAATGTCCGAGACGGGCGCGGCCGGGTGGTGGCCCCAGGTGCGCGCCGGCCTCGTCGCGCTCCACCTCATCGCCATCACCCTCTCGGCGCTGCCCTCCCCGGAAGGGGGGCTCAACCGCAAGAACTGGGCGGACGACACCGTTCAGGCCGAATTCAAGGCCTGGGCGGAGCGCTTCGGCATGGAGAAGGGCGAGTTCGAGGAGTCCCTCTGGGAGTTCGCGAACGCCTACAACGACGGCTACAGGAAGCTCCTCACGCCGGTGCGCCCCTACGAGAAGCTGGTCGGCTCCGAGCAGAGCTGGAAGATGTTCATCGCGCCGCACCGCTTCCCCACGCGGCTCGAGATCGGCGCGCGGGAGAAGGACGGGGAGTGGGCCGTCCTCTACACGGAGTCCTCCCCGACCGACACGTGGCGGAGGGACGTGTTGCGGCTCGAGCGGCTGCGATCCGCGATCTTCCGATGGGGCTGGCCCGACTACGGCACCGCCTGGGGCAAAGGCTGCGTGGCGCTCGCCGCGCTCGCCTTCGCCGACCTTCCCGACGTTTCGGAGGTGCGCTGCCGCTTCTGGAAGGCGAAGTCGCCGTCTCCCGCGGAGGCCGCGAGCGGAGACCTCCCGGAAGGGAAGTGGATCAGCCCGCGCGTCGTTCGGCGGAGCAGGAATGGCGAGCCGCTGATCGCCGAGCGCGAGGCCACCGTCGAGGTGGTGAAGGGTGCCGCGGCTCCCGGGGCCGGCGCCCCGGCCATCCTCCCGGTGCCGACGCCATGACCCTCTGGCTCGACCTCTGGCGCCGGTGGGTCGCGCTGCTCGACCACCGCGAGCCCGCGACCGCCCTCGCCCTCGCCCGGATCGTGCTCGGCCTGTCGCTCGTAGGGCACCTGGGCCACCTCCTCTGGGTCGACGGCGATCTGCTCGTGTGGACGGACGCCGCCTACGGGGGCCTGCGCACGTTGGAGCCCGGCTGGCTCGGGCACATCGGAGGGCTCACCCCTCAAAACGTACGTGGACTCGTGATCGTGACCACGCTGGCCGCCGCGGCGTTCACGCTCGGACTCTACACGCGCATCGCGACGGTCGTCACCTGGCTCACGTTCCGCACCCTCGCGGACCTGAACGGGCACTCCGGCGGCGCCTACGACGAGCTCGCGAAGAACATCCTGCTCATCCTCCTGGTGAGCGGATGCGGGCGCGCGCTCTCGATCGACGCGTGGCGGACCGCGCGCGCCGGCGGATCCTCGGCGGATCGGCTCGCCCCGGCCTGGCCGCGCTACGTCCTCGTGTTCCAGCTCGTGCTCATGTACTGGGCCACGGGCATGCAGAAGGTCTCGTCCGGGTGGGTGCCCGGTGGCTCGGCCGACGCGCTCTGGTACATCCTCCAGCAGCCCACCTGGCAGCGCCGCGAGATGACCTGGCTCGCGCCCCTGTTCCCGCTCACGCAGGTCGCGACGCTCGGCACCTGGTTCTTCGAGCAGGGAGCGCCGCTTCTCCTGCTCGCGTTCTGGTACCGACACACGCGCACCCGGGCGGGTCGGGTGCGCGCGGCGTTCAACCGCCTCGACGTGCGGTCGATCTACCTCGTCATCGGCGTCGGGATGCACGCCGGGATCGAGGTGTCGATGGAGGTCGGCGTGTTCTCCTGGGCCACGATGGCCATCTACGCGGCGTGCTTCCACCCGGACGAGTGGGCTCGTGCCGGGCGGAAGCTGCGCGCCCTGCTTCCAGGGCGGCGGGTCACTCCACCGGCACCATCGTCAAGCCCTCTTCCCACACCGCCGTGATGTCCTCGGCGACGATGTAGAGGCAATACGGCTCGCCGTCCGAACAGGGCACGCACACCACGCCCGCGCCGGCCGCGACCTCGCAGATCGCGTTGTAGTCCGTCGCCTCGCGGCCGAGGAGCGGGCCCATGTGCCGGGAGTCTCCAAAGCCGCTGCCGACACCCTTCTGGATCGACGTGCCGTCGGCCGTGAAGGTGCCCGAGAGGTTGAACTGCTCGATCGGGATGGGGATCCCGTCGTAGCTGACCGTGATGTAGTCGGCGTAGGCCTCGAAGTAGGGCTGGTGGGCGAAGTCACCGGCGGGGAAGTCCCACGTCTCCTCGGCCATCACCTGCGTGTAGCTGCCGTCGTTCTCGTGGTAGGCGACGCCCCCGAGCAGCTCGATCTCGCTGGAGCCCACGGAGGCGACCGAGATGAGGAGCGGCACCGTCAGGTAGGTGGACGCCACGAAATCGAGGAACGACGGCTCGGTGATGGTGGCCTCGGAGAGCCGCCACACGTAGGCGCGGTCCAGGAGCGTCGACGGATCCTCGGTGAGGGGCGTGCCGAGGCTCGAGGTCGTGAAGCTCGAGGACGTGGCGACGCCGCACACGTCCACCGCGATGGTGTACGTCGTGTTCGCCTCGAGCACCGTCGTGAGGATCGCCTGCACGTTGCCGTTGGTCCACTCGGTGTCGAACGCCACGGCGGTGCCGCCGGCGTCGGTCAGGGTGAGGGCGGCGCTCGAACCGTCCCCCTCGAAGCTGACCTCGATGGGATCGCGGTAGTAGACGGCCGTGGCGCCGTCCGCCGGCTCGGTGCCGAACACCGTGGCCGTGCAGGGAACGTCGGTGTCCGTGTCGGTGTCGGTGTCCGCGTCGGCGGTGTCGCCGCCGCTCACGTCCTTGTCGTCCACCGGGTCGACGTCGTCCTTCACACACGCGCTCAGGGCGAGCATCCACATCAGATGACGGTTCATGTCTCCTCCTCTCTCAATCGATCGGCGTCGCGGTGATCGCGAGGGTGTACCAATGGAATCGGCTCCCCTTGTCGTCTTCGGTGCGCGCCAGTAGGTACAGGTCCTGCACCCCGGTGAACTTCTTCTCGAAGTACGGGTCGCGGTCGTAGTCGATCTCGCCCGAGTACGAGGTCTTCAACGCGGCCGTTCCCTCGTTTGCGTCGTACAGCACGAGCATGAGGTTGGCCGCGGAGCCCTCGGTGAAGGCCGTTACGTCGAAGGTGAGCGTCTGCTCGCCCTCGTAGGGCGTGGTGATCTTGTACCAGTCGAAGTCACCCTCGCTGCCCACGCTCCCGAACAGGGTCTGCCCGGGCGCGAACACCTGCGCCTCGGCCCGCTCGTCGTTGGGCTCGGCCTCTTCCGTGTCCCACTCAACGGGCTCCTTGGAGAGCGTCGTGAGCATGAACCAGGTGTAGTCGGCTCCGTAGAGGAGGTTCGTCTCCGCGAGGGTGATCCGGTAGGGCTCGATCGCGGGTGCCGGGAAGACGAGGAGCGGGTCGGTGCTGAGGTACCCGTCGAGCACCTGCGCGCTCTCGCCTCCGCCATCCACGAGAAGTTGCGGGTTCGCGCTCGAGCCGCGAAGCGCCGCCTCGACGCGGATGGTGATCCACCCGGTCTGGGTCGGGGTGATCTCGAACCAGTCGAGATCGAGGTACGCCGAAAAATCTCCGCACGCCCATTGTTCCATCGGGAGCGCCTGGCTGTCGTCGCGGGAATTGTTTGGTTCCAACTCCTCGAAGTCACAACGCGGCGGCGGCCCCGTGTCGGTGTCCGTGTCGGTATCGTCGGTGCCCGAATCGCTCGTGTCCGCCGCGGAATCGTCGTCGCTATCGTCGTCGACGTTGGGGTTCGGGAAGGCCGGGCGGCACCCGTTGCAGGCGCCAGCGAGGACGAGAAGAAGCACCATCCACCGGCTCCCGGGTCACGAAGGGCAGGATACCCGTACCGCCTCCGGGTATGTTGGAAAAGAGGAAGACGCCATGGTCTCGATGCTTGCGCTCTCGATGCTGCCGATGTTTGCTGGGTGTACGAGTCAGGTGGAGGGCGTCAAGGCCCTGCAGCCGGACATCGTCCCGCTCGACAACATCGACTTCGGCGACATCGTCGTCGACTATTCGAGTCAGGGCGCGGTGCGGATCAACAACAACGGCCTGGGGGATCTCGAGATCGACGAGATCACGATCAACGGGGAGGGAGCGGCCGCGTTCACCCTCGGCGACGTGCCGGAGAAGGTCGACGGCAAGAGCATCTACGAATTGCCGGTGTGGTTCCTGCCCGTGGATCCCCTCACCTACTCGGCCACGCTCACCATCCACTCCAATGACGAGGACGACCCTGCCCTTCCCGTGACGCTCACCGGACACGGCATCGTGGCGCCCACGCCGGACATCGAGTGCACGTCGCTGTCGATGGACTTCGGCACGGTCGGAGCCGGCAGCTCGAACACGCAGTACCTGATGTGTACGAACGTCGGGGACGACATCCTCGAGATCACGAACGAGGTGCAGCTGGGGAGCGGCGCGTTCTCGCTCGTCCAGGATCACACCGGGTATCTCCTCCACTCCGGGAACAGCATCACGCTCCTGGTCAACTACACCCCCATCACGGGGGATGGTGACAACGGCACGATCACCCTCTCCAGCAACGACCCCGACGAGCCGGAGACCCTCATCACGATGGTCGGAAACGGCGGCGGCACGTTCGAGTACCCGGTCGCCGTGGTGGACTGCCCGACGAGCGCCGTCCCGCGCCAGACCGTGCTGGTCCGCGGCGGCGACAGCTACGATCCCAATGGCTACGAGCCGTTGACCTACATGTGGACCGCGACCGGCCCCTACGAAGAGGTCGAGACCACGCTGATCGGCACCGACCTGAGCGTACAGCTCGATCTCGCGGGCGAGTATCGCGTCGCGCTGCAGGTCCAGAACAGCATCGGGCTGCTGTCGGCGCCGACGGTGTGCCGGATCGACGCCATCCCAGATGAGGAGTTTCACGTCGAGCTCGTGTGGACCGACGTCAACGACCTCGATCTGCACGTGCTGAACGGGGCCGGGGTGCTCTTCGACGCGGTGAACGACTGCAACTACTGCAACGTCAACCCCGATTGGGGCGCGCTCGGCTCGGCGGACGATCCCACGCTCGACCTCGATGCGCGGTCCAGCCCGCCGGGCGTCGAGAACATCAACATCGAGTCCCCCGCGGACGACGCGTACTCGGTCAAGGTCCACTACTACGAGGACAGCGGCGCGGGCGACGTGACGGCGACCGTGAACGTCTACCTGTACGGCGTGCTCGAGGGCAGCTATTCGCGCGTGATGTCCCGCAACAAGGTGTGGGACGTGGCGCAGATCGTGTGGCCCGAGGGGTACGTGGTCGAGACCACGGGCGACCTGTACACGCCGGACGTGCGGTACTGCGAGTGAGGTAGGGCGCGGGGGGGGGCCGGCACCAAGCCCGTCCCCCCCCCTCCTACGTCTACCGACGTCCCTCTACGGGCAGCGGTGACCGTCGATCCCGGGCGTGCCGAACTCGCGGGCGGAGGCGCTCGCGTAGTACCAATCGAAGAACGCGTTGTTGGTGGTCGAGCACCACGCCTCGAGCGAGTCGTTCGCGGTCGAGTCGAACTCGCTCGGGTCGAGCTGCATCGAGCGAGTCGCGTCGCGCGGCCAGTAGCCATCCGTGGAGCTGTAGGTCCACGCCACCCGATCGATCAGGGTGCCGGTCGTGTCACTGCCGTCCGCGTAGATGGCGAGCGAGTCCGTGTCACGCTGCAGGTTGAACGTGTTGTCCGCGTACGTGCCCGAATAGCTCGAAGACGCCGTCTCATCGCCCCAGTAGTAGTCGCAGGGGTCCATGAAGCTGTAGGAGGTCGTGCTGGAGACGAAGTTGTCCGTCTTGCAGAACACCGCGTAGTCGCCCGCGAGGATCACGACGTCATCGGCGGGGTCGACGTAGTAGGCGTCCGCGGCGAGCGTGCTCGAGTAGCGACGGATGTACCAACCCGACAGGTCGATGTCGGTGGACGTGGTGTTGTACAGCTCGAACCACGCGGCGTTCGAATTGGTCGACGAACCGCCCACCAGCGTCTGCCGCGCGATCTCGGTGATGATGACATCCCCCTCCGCGACAAACCCCTCGTCCGTCGAGCCGTCGCAGTCGTTGTCGGCGCCGTCGTCCAGCTCGGAGGCGCCCGGGTAGCTGGTGCTGTCCCCGTCGTCACAGTCCTCGACCACGCCGGCGTAGCCGACGGGCCTGTCACAGGCCTCGGTGGTGGTCGCCGAGAGGCCGTACCCGTCGGCGTCCGCGTCACGGTACCAGGTGCTCCCGCCGGTGGCGCCGGCCTCGTCGACCAGGTCGTCACAGTCGTTGTCGAGGTCGTCGCAGGCTTCGACCGCGCTCGGGTTCACGGCGCTGTCGCCGTCGTCGCAGTCGGCGGAGTCGAGGATGTACCCGCCCCCCGCGCCGCACGCGATCTCGGTCGCGCCGGAGTCGCCGTAGCCGTCAGAGTCGCCGTCGGCGTAGACCGTGATGCCGTCCGTCGGGCTGTCGTCGACCGCGCCGTCGCAGTCCTCATCCGTGCCGTCGCAGGTCTCCGCGGCGCCGGGGTAGACGAACGCGCGGCCGTCGTCACAATCGGTGTCGTCCGCGACGTACCCGGCAGGCGCGTCGCAAGCGGCTACATCGACCGCGGCGTCGCCGTAGGTGTCTCCGTCGGAGTCGGCGTAGAAGCTCGAGGCGTCCGCCGCGTCGTTGTCGACCGCGCCGTCGCAGTCCTCGTCGAACCCGTCACACGACTCGACCGCGTTCGGGTAGACGCTCGCGTCCGTGTCGTTGCAGTCCGTGTCCTCGGCGACGAAACCCGTCGGCTGCTCGCACGAGGTGGCCACGCCAGAGGCATCGCCGTAGCCGTCCACGTCGGCGTCGATGTACCAGGACGCGGCGTCCGTGGCGGTCGACTCGTCGGTCGCACCGTCGCAGTTGTTGTCGGCCGCGTCACACACCTCGTTCGCGGCGGGGCTCGTGGTCGCGCGCGTGTCGTCGCAGTCGGTCCCGTCCGAGACGTAGCCGCTGACCACGTCGCAGGAGAGCAGGATGGCGGCCGGATTGCCGTAGCCGTCCGCGTCGGAGTCGGCGTAGAGCGTGAGCGCGTCGGGCGAGTCGGTGTCGATCTCGGCGTCGCAGTCGTTGTCCACGCCGTCGCAGCGCTCCGTGGCGCCGGGGGAGAGGGCGGCGTCCGTGTCGTTGCAGTCGGTGGCGTCTTCGACGTACCCGCCCGGGGCCCCGCAGGCCTCCACGCTCACCGTCGCATCGCCGTAGCCGTCGACATCGGCGTCCATGTAGTAGGTGCGGCCCTCGGGCGAGCCCTCGTCGATCTCGCTGTCGCAGTCGTTGTCCTCGAGATCGCAGAGCTCGGTGGCGCCCGGGAAGGTCGACGCGTCGGTGTCATCACAGTCCGTCGCCTCTTCGACGGTGCCCTCGACAGGCTCGCACACGCTCATCGCGGTGCCGATGTCCCCGAAGCCGTCGGCGTCGGCGTCCGCGTAGACGGTCCGCGCGTCCGCCGCGCCGATGTCGATCTCGCCATTGCAGTCGTTGTCGAGGCCGTCGCAGAGCTCGGCGGCTACCGGGGAGAGCGCGGCGTTGGTGTCGTCACAGTCCTCGTCATTGCTCGCGGTGCCGACCGGCAGCTCGCAATAGGTGCCGAGCGCGGCGCCGGTGCCGAAGCCGTCGGCGTCCGCGTCGAGGTAGGCGGCGAGCTCCCCGCCCTCGTCGATCTCGCCGTCACAGTCGTTGTCGATGGAGTCGCACGCGTCCGTGGCGCCCGGCGAGATGTCGGCGTTCTCGTCCTCGCAGTCTTCGTCCTGGTCGTAGCCGTCCGCGTCCTGGTCGTAGTCGTTGTCCCCGAGACAATCCTGGTCGGTGCCGTCGTACCAGACCTCGTCCGCGCCCGGGTAGACCGCGGCGTTGTCGTCGTTGCAGTCACCCGTCTCCGAGGTGTAGCCATCTCCGTCGGCGTCGGACGTGACGGGGAGGTCGGTGTCGGTGTCGCCGGTGTCCTTGTCGGAGCCGTCACACCCGACGAAGACCGCCGCGAGGAAGAGAGGGATCAAGCGCATGGAAGCTCCAGGATCGGCAGGGGATGTCAGGGACGGTCGGCGTCAGGGACAGTCGTAGTTGGCGGCGCCGGGGGTGCCGTACTCGACGCTCGCCGAGCTCGCGTAGTACCAGCGGTAGGCGCTGGTGTTCGTGGTCGAACACCAATGGGTGATCACGTCGTTGTCGGTGCCGTCGAGGAAGTCGGGGTCGAGCGAGAGCGAGCGCGTCGCGTCGCGCGGCCAGTAGCCGTCGGTCGCGTCGTAGGCCCAATGCACGTCGTCGACGAGCATGCCCGTCGTCACGTCCCCTCCGAACCACACGGAGAGGATGTCCTCGTCGCGCTGCAGGCTGAACGTGTTGTCGTGGTAGGTGCCCGCGTAGGTCGAGGCTTCCGACGCGTCCCCCCAGGTGTAGTCGCAGACCAGCGTGCTGTAGGCGGTCGCGGCGGCGGTGTAGAGGTCCGTCTTGCAGAACACCGCGTACTCGCCGGCACCGATGAGCAAGCCGGCGGCGGGGTCGACGTAGAAGCCGTCCCGACTGCCCGAGCCACTGTAGCGGGACATGTACCAATTCGACAGATCGATCTCGCGGGCCGAGTTGTTGTAGAGCTCGAACCAATGCCCGTTGTTGTTGACCGCGGCGGCCCCGAAGCGCGGCTGACGTGTCACCTCGGTGATGATCACGTCGCCGAGGCCGATGAAGTCCTCGTCGACCAGCCCGTCACAGTCGTTGTCGGCCAGGTCGTCGGCCTCGGGCGCCGACGGGAAGCTGGTGGCGTCGGCGTCGTCGCAGTCCGTCGCGTCGTCGGTGTACCCGTCGGGCATGTGGCACGCGAGCTCGGTGACGCTCGAGGAGCCGAAGCCGTCTCCATCGAGGTCGACGTACCAGGGGGTCTCACCGGAGGCGCCGGCCTCGTCCACCGCGGTGTCACAGTCATCGTCGAGGTCGTTGCAGGCCTCCGCGGCGCCCGGGTTGACGGACGCGGCGCCATCGTCACAGTCCCCCGCGAGGGCCGCGTACCCGGCCGGGAGCGCGCACGCGGGGAGGCTCGCGTCGTCTCGCCCGAAGCCGTCGGCGTCGGCGTCGGCGTACCAGGTGGAGGCGCCGGTGGCGCCGTCCTCGTCGACCGTGCCGTCGCAGTTGTTGTCGGCGCCGTCACAGACCTCGGCGTCGGCGGGGCTGTGGGCCGCGCTCGCATCGTCACAATCTTCGGCATTGGTGACGTACCCGCGCACGCTGCGGCACGAGGCTGTCGCGACGGCGGGGTTCCCGTAGCCGTCCGTGTCGGCGTCCGCGTACCAGGTCGTCGCGTCCGCCGCGTCCTGGTCGACCGAGCCCTCGCAGTCGTCATCCAGGCCGTTGCAGGTCTCCGTCGCGCCGGGGTGGATCACCGAGTTCGCGTCGTCGCAGTCGTCCCCCGTCTCGGCGTAGCCGGAGGGCAGCCCGCAGGACGAGACCGAGAGCTCGCTGTTGCCGTAGCCGTCGGAGTCGGCGTCGTCATAGTAGGTACGCTCGTCAACCGCGCCGTCATCGACCGCGCCGTCGCAATCGTTGTCCTCGAGGTCGCAGAGCTCGGCGGCGCCCACGAACGTGGCGGCGTCGGCGTCATCACAGTCGGTGGCGTCCTCGACGTAGCCCTCGGGTTGATCGCAGGCGGAGGAGGCCACGGTGGGGTCCCCGAAGCCGTCCGCGTCAACGTCCGCGTACCAGTCGGAGAACACGAGCCCGTCATCCGCGGCGGAGGAGCAGTCGTTGTCCAGCCCGTCGCAGACCTCGACGCCGCCGGGGTGCACCGCCGCGGAGGTGTCGTCACAGTCGGTGCCGTCGGCCACGAGCCCCTCGACTACGTCGCACGCGCGCAGCTCGGTCGCCGGGTCGCCGTAGGCGTCGCCGTCCAGGTCGCTGTAGTAGGGCGTGCCGTCCACGGCGTCGTTCGCGCTGTTTCCGTCGCAATCGCGATCGAGCTCGTCACACAGCTCGTCCGCAGCGGGGTTCACCTCCGCCGAGGTGTCGTCGCAGTCCGTAGCATCGGCCACAAAATCGTCCGGGGTGCGGCACGACACCAGGGAGTCCGCGGCGTTCCCGAAGCTGTCGCCATCGGCGTCCCGGTAGTAGGGAACCTCGTCCGGATTGCCCTCGTTGACCTCCCCATCGCAGTCATTGTCGAGGTCGTCACAGACCTCTTCCGCGCCCGGGTACACGGTGGGCTGGGCGTCGTCACAATCGTCGTCCACCGCCGCGTAGCCCGCCGGGATCTCGCCGCAGTACGCGGCCTCTCCGCCAGCGGCCCCGTGCCCGTCGAGATCGGCGTCGACGAACGCGATCTGGCTGTCGGACGCCCCGATGTCGACGAGGCCGTCACAATCGTTGTCGACCTCGTCGCAGACCTCGCTCCCGTCCGGGTTCACCGCGGCGTCCCTGTCGTCACAGTCGTCCCCGACGAGAAACCCGTCCAGATCCTGATCGGAGTCGTTGCCATCACAGTCCTGGTCGATCCCGTCGTACCAGGTCTCCGATTGGCCAGGATTGACGTACATGTCCCCGTCGTCACAGTCCCCCTCGGCGGCGGAGTAGCCGTCCTCGTCCATGTCGTCGGTGGAGGCGACGCCCGTGTCTTCGGCGCCCTTGTCGGTGCAGGCGACCGCGAACAGCGCGAGGAGCGAGAGGGTCAGTGACTTCATGGGGGGCCTTCAGCGGGGGCAGCCACCATAACAGAGCCCCGTTCCAGACGGAACGATCAAGTAAGTTGGTCGCCTTGCCTCTGGCGCGACCGCGCGAACCGCTGTCGGAAGAGCGGGTGTGCGAGGAGGTGGATCCAGCCGTAGTGCAGGCCCGCCGCCGTGCCGAAGGCGCCGGTGAGGACGGTCGGGACCAGCGCGTTCCCGCCGGAGAGGACGGTGACCACGGACACCGCGAGGAGGACGGCCGTGACGCGCCCGAGGGCGCTGGTCCGGGGCGGGGGCCCCTGCCCCGTGCGGAAGTTGTGCATGAGGACGGGGTGCATGACCACCTGGATGAGCTCGCGGCTGAACCACGCGAGCATCCACCAGTCGGGCATCTGGTCGAGCACGGCGAGCGTCCACCCGAGGTTGACGTGCAGGGTCTTGTCCACCCAGCCGTCGAACGCCGCGCCCGCCGCGGACTCGGTGCCGGTGCGCCGGGCCACCGCGCCATCCGCCACGTCGGTGAGCAGCGCGAAGAGGTAGACCCAGATGGCCCAGGGCGTCGGCGCCACGAAGGGCATCGCCGCGGCCAGGAGAAGCCGGGAGAACGTCAGTGCGCCTGCGACGTTGAAGAGCTGATGCAGCTGCATGGGCCCGGTTCCCTACCCCGCGGCCCCCAGGCACGCGTAGAATGTGACGATGCTGTTCCAACTGCTCGCCTGCACCGACGTGCCCCCTGACAAGGTTCCCGACGCCGTTCCGCCCGACCTGACCGAGCGCCTCGGTTCGGGCGAGGTGCGCGCCGGCGTCATCACCGACGTGGCCTCGCTTTTCGGCGGCATCTCGGCGGAAGGCGCCGTCGGCGACCTGAAGCTGTACAACGATCGCGTCCAGTTCGTGATCCAGGGCGTCGGGGACAGCGGGTACTACGTCGAGTACGGCGGCGGCCTCATCGACGCGGACATCGTGCGGGCCGAGGGCATCCCCGGTCGCGACATGGTGGACGAGATCACGCCGATGATCGGGCTCGGCCGGGTGGTGGACGCCACGAGCGTCACCGTCTTGGCGGACGGGAGCGACGGGAGCGCGACGATTCGCGTGGAGGGCCCCGCCGCGCCGATGCAGCTCATCACGGGCGCGCTGGAGAGCCCGTCGGTCGTGCCCGATCTCGATCTTCGCGTACGGACCGACTATACGCTCGCACCCGATGCCTGGGCGCTCTCGGCGACCACCACGGTGTGGAGCGAAGAGGGCGATCCGATCGACCTCTACGTGGGCCAGGTGGCGCTCATGGCGACGGACGTCGCGGAGGGCTGGCGCCCCGTCTCCGGCCGCAGCGACGAGACCGACGCCGAGGTCGACATCATCGGCGCCGTGAGCGTGGAGAACGAGGTCGCGTTCGTGATGGCGGGGGCCGACGGGCCCCTCGAGAGCGGGAGCGTCGGGCGCATCCTCGGCGCCATCGTCCCGGCGCTCCTCGGCTTCGGCCCCACCACCACGGTGGCGCCGGGTGACTCGGTGTCGTGGTCGAGCTGGCTCGGCGTCGGCCCCGACATCGCGACCTTGACCGGGGAGCACCTCGGCCGCGGCACCGCGACGACCCAGACCGTCGCGGGCACGGTCACGGCGGGCGGGAGCCCGGTGGCGGGAGCCCGCGTCCACGTCCTCGACGGAGACGGCGCCCCCCTCAGCCTCGCGTTCACCGATGCGACGGGCGCGTGGAGCGCCACCGTGCCCGCCGGGCCCGTGTCCTTCGTGGCCTCCGGGCGCGGGCGCTCCCTCCAGATGGATCTGCCCGAGGGCGCGGGCTGGTACTCCCCCTACGACGCCGACCCCACCGTCACCCTGGCCTCCCTCGCCGCCGGTGCCGAGGGCCCGCCGTTCGCCGAGGGGTACGGCCTCTCCGCCGCCGGCACGGACACGAACCTCGTCCTCACCGCGCCGGGCACCCTGAGGGTCACGGTGGCGGACGGGGGCTCGGCCATCGTCTACGCGGCCTGGCCCGCGGGCGATCCCGTGGTGGCCGACACCCGGTTGGTGCCCGATCGCCCGAACGGGTACGCGGCCATCGGCTTCATCCGCGACGGCGAGATGGACCTTGCGCTCGAGCCGGGAACCTACGACGTGGTGGTGTACCGCGGCGTGCGCGACGAGCTCGTGCGCGCCTCCGTCACCGTCGCCAGCGGCGAGACCGTGCCGCTCCTCGCCGACATCGTGCCCGCCTACACGCTCGACGGGTTCATCACCATCGATCCGCACAGCCACGCCTCGCCCAGCAGCGACGCGAGCATCAGCATGGCGGACCGCCTGATCGTCGCCGCCGCGAACGGCGTGGACGTGCACGTCGGCACCGACCACGACCACACGGTCGACTACCGCCCGCTCCTGGCGCCGCTCGGGCTGGACCAGCGCCTGGTGAGCGTCGTCGCCACCGAGGTGAGCCCGGTCCTGCGCGGGCACTTCAACACCTGGCCCGGCACCGTGACCCCCGGCGCCACGAACGGCGGCGCGCCGCGCTGGTGGTTCGGCTACGTCGACACCGCCGAGATCTTCGGGTGGCTGCGCGAGATGGTCGGCGAGGACGGCATCATCCAGGCGAACCACCCGGTGGGCTCGAGCGGGATGTTCTCCCTCGCGAACTACGACGCCAACGGGAACGTGGACACCCCCGACCACTGGTCCGACGACTTCGACGCGATGGAGCTGCTCAACTCGGGGGACTGGGCGGACAACCTCCCCTTCTACCTCGACCTGGTCGCGCGCGGCCGCGTCGTCACCCCCGTGGGCGTGAGCGACTCCCACGCCCACATGTCGGGCCAGGTGGGGCTCAACGTCACCTTCCTCCACACCGGGACCACCCTCGCCGGCGTCAACGACGACGTGCTCCGCGCCGCGATGCACGAGCGCGGCACCGTCGTGAGCTTTGGCCCATTCATCGACGCGCGGGTCGGCGGCGAGTGGGCGCCGGGCGCGACCGTGGCCTCCGGGAGCGTCCTGACCGTAGACGTGCGGGCGCCGAGCTGGATGCCCGTCGAGACCGTGACCCTCTACGAGGACGGCGTCGCCATCGCGACCGAGGCGTGTATCGGCGCGGCGCCGACGCCCTGCACGGTCTCGTGGCCGCTCGCCCCGACGGCCGACGCCTTCTACGTCGTCATCGCCGCGAGCACGACGCTCGTGATGGAGGGCGCCCACCCCGGAAACCTCGCCTGGGCGGCCACCGCGGCCACCTTCGTGGACGTCGACAGCGACGGGTGGACGCCGCCCCGCGCACCCATCGAGTTCGGGGGATAGACGCACCGCTGCATCCGGAGTCCTCATGGGTCTGATCCGCTCCCTCGCCAAGAAGGTCATCGGCAAGGTTGCCGGCCGCGCCGACACGGACAGCCCGCCGCGCCCGAGCGCCCCGACGGCGGCGTCGAGCGCCCCCCTCGCATCGGGCCCCACGCTCGTCCGCGCGCACGAGAAGGTCGCGGTGGCCGGAGACGAGGAGCCCGTGGTCGAGAACGCCGAGGCGCTCTCGACGATCGAGTGCTCGGCGCAGGAGATCAAGGAGCGGCTCGACGCGGGGGAGCCCGTCACCGTGCTCGACGTGCGGGAGCCCTCCGAGACCGCGGGCGGCATCATCCCGGGCGCGCTCCTCATCCCGCTCGGGCAGCTCCGCTCCCGCTGGGAAGAGGTGAAGGACGCCAACGAGATCGTCTGCTACTGCGCGGCGGGCGCGCGCTCGCTGCAGGCGGCCCACTTCCTCCGGGAGAAGGGCCTGTTCAACGCCACGAGCCTCGACGGCGGGATCTCCGCCTGGATGGAGATCGGCGGAAAGATCAAGCGGCCGTCGCTCCCGTGAGCCCCTCGACCGCGGCGCCGGCCGGGCTGGTGGTCGTCGGAGCCGGTCGCGTCGGAAGTGCCTTTCTCCGCGCCGCCGCCGTGGCCGGCGTCCCTACGACCACGGTGGGACGCGGCGACTCGGCCGCCCTCTCCGTGCCGCACCCGGGCCGCCCGATCCTGGTGTGCACGCGCGCGGACGATCTCGCCGGTGTCATCGCCGCCACCTCGCCGGAGAACCGCGCGGACCTCGTGTTCGTGCAGAACGGCATGCTCCGCCCCCTGCTCGCCGCCCACGGCCTGGCCGACAACACGCAGGGCCTGGTCTACTTCGCGGCCACCTCCCGCACCGAGCGCGTCGAGCCCGGCGCGCCGAGCCTCTTCTGGGGGCCGCACGCCGCCGCGATCGTAGCGCTCCTCGCCGCGGACGCCATCCCGGCCCGCGTCGTGCCCGACCGCGCCGAATTCTCCCGCGAGATCGGCGTCAAGCTCGCGTGGAACATCATCTTCGGCCTGCTGGGAGAGCGCCACGCCGAGCCGGTGGGCGAGACCGTACGCCGCCACCGGCAGGAGCTGACCGCCCTGGCCGTCGAGATCGCGCCGGTGCTCGCGCGCGGCCTCGACACCACGATTCCGGTGCGCCCCCTTGTCGAGCGCCTGGTCGCCTACTCGCTCTCCATCCCCACCTTCCGCGCCAGCGTGAAGGAGCTCCCGTGGCGCAACGGGTGGGTGGCCACCGCCGCGCGGACGTTCGGACTCGCGACCCCGCTCCACGACCGCCTGCTGCGCGAGACAGGACACGGGACGGGGGCCCGATGAAAGCGTCGAGTGAGAGCCAGCGCGCTATACTCCGCGCCGTGCGCCCCATCCGCGAACGCCTTCTCCGCAAGGGCGACTACGTCAACGGCTCGTTCCTCAAGCCGGAACAGGTCGATGGCTATATCAACGCCGTGAACCCCGGCGATCGCACCGATGTCCTCGGGCGGTTCCCCTTCTCCACCCGCAGCGTGGACGACGCGATCGAGTTCGCCACGCTCGGCGCCGCGCGTTGGCGCCGGGTGGGCCTCAACGATCGCGCCGCCGCCCTCCGCCGCTTTCGCGAGCAGCTCCACCACGCGCAGGAGACCCTCGCGCGCCTCGTGACCCGCGAGAACGGCAAGCCGCTCTGGGAGGCGCGCCAGGAGGTGCAGTCGGCGCTCCGCACGGTCGACATCTACCTGGACGACGGCGTGGGGCTCCTCGCGCCGCGCATCGTCGAGGAGATCTCGGCGCGCACCGACTACGTGCCCCGCGGTGTCGTCGGCGTCGTGAGCCCGTACAACCTCCCCGCGCTCCTCGGCATCGGCATGACCGCGGCCGCGGTGCTCGCGGGCAACGCCGTGGTCATCAAGCCGAGCAAGTTCACCCCCGGCGTCGGCCAGCTCATCGCCGAGCTGTGGGACCGCTCGAAGCTCCCGCGCGGCGTGGTCAGCCTCGTGCACGGCTCCGGCAGCGTGATCGGCCAGCGGCTGGTCGGCCACGCGGGGCTCGACGCGCTCCTGTTCGCGGGCAGCTTCGAGAGCGCACGCGACGTGCGGCGCGCCACCGCCGAGCGGCCCGAGCTCCCCGCGCTCTACCAGTCCGGCGGCAAGGGCATCGCCATCGTGTTGGACGACGCCGAGCTCGATCGCGCCGTGTACGAGGTGCTCGTCGGCGCCTTCATGTCGACCGGGCAGCGGCACAATTCGACCGGGCGCATCTTCGTCACCGAGGGCATCTACGAGCGCTTCGCCGCCGAGCTGGTGCGCCGCGCCCAGCGCCTGCGCGTCGGCTACGGCTTCGACAACGACGTGTTCATGGGCCCGCTCATCTCGGAGAACTTCCGGACCCGGTTCCGGAAGTACTGCCGCGCCGTCACGAGCAAGGGCCACACCGCCCTGCTCGAGGGGGACTCCCACGAGGTCCAGGGCTACCGTGGAAACTACGCGAAGCCCGGCATCTACCGGGTGGACTGGAAGAACGGCAGCCCGTTCCTGAACGACGAGCCCCCCGGCCCGATCGCGCTCCTGTACGTCGTGAAGAACTGGGAAGAGGCGGTCACGCTCCACAACCAGGCCCAGTACCGCATGACGGCGAGCATCTTCACGCGGCCGCAGAACCCCAACTTCCCCGAGCTCCGGGACGCGCTGCGCACCGGCTCGGTGAACCTGAACCGCGGCACCATCGGGCAGAGCCTGCGCCTCCCGACGAGCGGGCTCGGGCGCTCGGGCAACGGCGTCGCGGGCGGCATCGAGCTGCTCCGCGTGCTCACCGTACCGCGCGGCAGCCTCTCGGAGAACCGCCCGTTCGACACGCAGAACCTGGTGCCGGGCGTCGCGTGGTCGGATGAGGAAGACGACGAGGCCGATCTCGGGGGAGCACTGGAGCTGGCCGTCGAATAAGGCGTGGCGATGCTCAAGAAGCTCAAGATAGCGATCGCGAACGTTCACCTCGACCTCGGCGCCGGCCGGCGCGGGGTCGACATGGGGCCCTCGGCCATCCACCTCGCGGGCCTCAAGAGCGGCATCGAGTCGCTCGGCCACCAGGTCATGGAGAACTTCGCCATCGGCGTCGCCTCCCAGGAGATGGTCGACCCCGGAGATCCCCACGCGCGGTTCCTCCCGGAGATCACGCGCGTCTGCAGCGAGCTGGCGGATCGGGTCGAGCTCGCGCTCGATCACGGCTGGTTCCCCGTGGTGCTGGGCGGCGATCACTCCGTCGCCATCGGCACCATCTCGGGGATCGCGCGCTGGTACCGCAAGCGTGGGCAACGCATCGGCGTGATCTGGGCGGACGCCCACACCGACTCCAACACCCCCGAGACCTCGCCCTCCGGAAACATCCACGGCATGCCGCTCGCCGTGCTGCTCGGTCACGGCCCGCCCGAGCTCGTGGCCATCGCGGGGGACGAGCCCGCCCTGCGCATCGGAGATGTCTGCGTCATCGGCGCGCGCGACATCGACATGACGGAGCGCTCGGTGGTCCACCAGATGGGGCTGCGCGTCTACACGATGAGCGAGCTGGACGAGCGCGGCACCGCCGTGTGCGTGCGGGAGGCGATCGAGCGCGTGAGCGCGCACACCGCCGGCATCCACCTCTCCTTCGATCTCGACGGCGTGGATCCCCAGCACGCCCCCGGCGTCGGCACGCCGGTGCCCGGGGGGCTCAACCTCCGCGAGTCACACCTGATCTGCGAGAAGGTCGCGCAGACGGGCAAGGTGCTGGGCGTGGAGATGGTCGAGCTGAACCCCGTCATCGACAGCGAGAACCGCACCGGCAAGCTCGCGGTGTGGCTGATCCTCTCGGCGCTCGGAAAGACCATCCTGTAGCGGTTCGATCGGCGATTTTCCGGAGGTGACCGTGCGGGTCTGGCTGCTGATTTGCCTGGGTGGCTGCACCGCCGCGTCGACCGACGACACGGGCGGGCTGGTCGAGACTCGCTGTGAAGGCGCGGATCCGACGCCTCCCACCTGGTACGCCGATCTCGACGGGGATGGCTTCGGCCGCGCCGCCTCCGCCCGAGCGGCGTGCGAGGCCCCCGAGGACTTCGTCGCCAACGCCGATGACTGCGACGACGCGCGCGCCGCCGTTTTTCCCGGGGCGAGCGAGGCGTGTGACGGCCTGGACGGCGACTGTGACGGCCTCGGGGACGACACCGATCCGGACGTCGCCCGGGCGACCTGGTACGCGGACGCCGACGCGGACTCCTTCGGGGACGACGCCGCGAGCATCTCCGCCTGCACCGCGCCCGCCGGGCACGTGGCGACCGGGGGCGACTGCGCGGACGACAACCCCTCCGTGTATCCGAACGCTCCCGACGAATGTGGCGGCGGGGACGATGACTGCGACGGCGCGGACGACGCCTGCGCCCGCGCCGGGGAGCTGCCCCTCGGCGAGGCCGACGCGGCCCTGGTGGGCGAGGCCGCGGGCGACGGCGCGGGGACCTGGATCGCCGCGGGGGACGTCGACGGGGACGGCGTCGGCGACGTGTTGACGAGCGCGCCGGGCGCCGAAGGGGTGGCGGGGGCCGCGTGGCTGGTGCGCGGGCCCTTCACCGGCACCCGGAGGCTCGAGGACGCCGATCTCCGGATCGCGGGCTCGCCGGATCTGGAGGAGGACGCCGGCCCGATCGGGCCCGTCGCGCTCGGGGATCTCGACGGGGACGGCCTGGCCGAGCTCGTCGTCGCCGCGCCCGGGGGGGGTGTGTGGCGCTTCGTCGGGTCCGCGCGGGGCGCGATGGGGCTCGACGCGGCGGACGGCGAGCGCCTCGGGGGCGCCGAGGACGACGCGGGGACGAGCCTCGCGATCGGGGGGGATCTCGACGGGGACGGGCTGCCCGACCTGGTGGTCGGCGCGCCCGGCGCGCGTGCGGCCGAGGGTGACCCGAGCGTAGGTGGGGTCGCGATTGTGAGCGGCGCGTTCACGGGGACAGGAGCGCTCGCCGACACCGCGGCCTGGCTCCTCGGGGAGACGGACGGCGGCGAGGCCGGCGCCGCGGTGTCCAGCCCCGGGGATGTAGATGGGGACGGCGTCGCCGACCTCCTCGTGGGGGCGCCGGGCGCCATCGCCGAGGGAGACATCGAGGCCTGGGCCACGGGCGCGGCCTACGTCTTCTACGGTCCGATCCCGGACGCGCGATCGCTGGCGGACGCGGACGCCCGGCTGTACGGCGCGGCCGCGGGGGACAGGGCGGGTGCCGCCGTCGCGGGCGTGGGCGACGTGGACGGGGATGGCCTCGCGGACGTGATGGTCGGCGCGCCGGGCGTGGTCCTGGGCGGCGAGGACACCGCGGTGGTGGACGCGGGCGCGGCCTACCTCCTCCGGGGCCCGGTGCTCGGGGACAGCGCGTTGGCGGACGCCCACTGCACGCTCCTCGGCGGTCTCGCGGACGAGAGCGACGACGCCGGCGAGGGCGCGGGCGCGAGGCTCGTGCCGCTCGGGGACATGAACCAGGACGGCCGCGCGGACGTGGCGATCGGCGGCGACGGCGCGGGCCGGGCGTGGCTGCTCCTCGGGCCGTTCGCGGGCACCATCGCGCTGACCTACGCCGAGGTCACGCTGATCGGGGGGGGCCCCCTCGACGACGCGGGCCGGGGGCTCGCGGGAGGCGCCGACCTCGACGGAGATGGCGGGGTGGACCTCCTCGTGGGGAGCCCCGGCGCGGACGAGGGCGGCAGCGGGGCCGGCCTCCTGTCGATGGTGCGGGGGTGGGTCCGATGAGCCGGCTCCATGTGCTCCTCGCGCTCGCGCTGCTCCTCGGATGTGACGGCGACAAGCCCTCCACGGTCGACCAGGACGGCGACGGCGCCGCGCGGGACGTGGACTGTGACGATCACGACGCGACGCGCTTTCCGTCCAACCCCGAGCGCTGCGACGGGTTCGACGAGGACTGCGACGGCATCGCGGACAACGACGCGGTCGACGCCCTGGTCACCTACACCGACCTCGACGGGGACCACTTCGGCGATCCCGCCTCGGCGTTCTCCTCCTGCGTGGCGCCCGTGCGCGGCGTGTCGGACGGCACCGACTGCGACGACACCGACGCTTCCGTGTTCCCGGGCGCCTACGAAACGTGTGACGGTCGCGACGAGGACTGCGACGGCGCCGTCGACCTCGGCGCGATCGACGCGCGCACCCGCTACCCCGACGCCGACGCCGACGGCCATGGCGACGAGGCGGGGGGGGTCACCAGCTGCGAGGCCGTGGGCCTCGCCGAGGGTGGGGACTGCGATGACGGCGACCCGACCGTGTTCCCCGGCGCCGAGGAGCGCTGCGACGCGGTCGACACCAACTGTGACGGCCTGCCCGACGTCGACGCGATCGACGGCGAGGCCTGGTACGTGGACGCCGACGGCGACGGCTACGGCGATCCCGACGCCGATGCGGTCATCGACTGCGCGGCCGACGGGCGCGCCCCCAACCGCTACGACTGTGACGACGCCGACGCCGCGCTCAACCCGGCGTCCGGCGGGTGCGGCCTCTCGGGCGAGGGCTCTGCCGGCGACGCCGCGGTCACGCTCGACGGCCTCGACGAGGGGGACGCGATCGGCGCGGTCCACGACGCGGCCGACCTCGACGGTGACGGCATCGCCGAGCTGCTCGTGGGCACCCCGAGCGAGGGCGCCTTCTACGTCCTCGCCGGGCCGATCCGCGGGGACGAGTCGCTTGCGAGCCCCCTGGCGAAGCGCCGCTACGTCGCGGGGACCACGTCGTTCGCCACGTCGCTCGCCGTCGGCGACTTCGACGGTGATGGGAACCCGGACGTGGCGGCCGGCGCCCCGGACGACGACACCGTCGGGATCAACGGCGGGCGGATCTGGCTGTTCGCGGGGCCGCTCAGCGGCAGCACGACCGAGGCCGCGGCCCTCCGGACGATCGACGCCGAGGCCGAGCGCTCCAGCGTCGGCGACGCGATGGTGGCGGTGCCCGACGCAGACGGCGACGGCCTGGCGGACCTCCTCCTCGGCGCCCCCGACTACCTCCTCGGCGCGGGCCGCGTGTACCTCGTCGGCGGGACCCACACCGACCTGGCCTCCCCCATCGCCGTGTTCGACGCCGCCACCCTGTTCGATCGCGCGGGGACCTCCCTCGCCGCGGGAGACCTCGACGGGGACGGCCTCTCCGACCTCGTGATCGGCGCGCCGAGCGGCCCCGAGGCCTACGTGATGGCGGGCGGCGTGACCGGCACCGTCAGCCTGGAGGACGCGGACTCCACCCTCGGCGGGCGCGGCTCCGGCTACCAGACCGGCAAGGACGTGGCGATCGTGGGGGACCAGGACGGGGACGGCCTCCCCGACCTGCTCGTCGGCGGTCCGACGACCTCGAGCAGCCTCTCGACCACGGGTGGGGAGTCGTGGATCATCGTCACGCCGCTCGCGGGAGACGTGACGCTCGGCCGGGACGAGTGGGCCACGTTGATGGGCGAGGCCACGGGGGACGCCGCGGGTGGCTCGGTGGCCGGGGGCGATCTCGACGGCGACGGCCACGATGACCTCGCCATCGGCGCGGTCGGCAACGATCGCGCCGGCGGCAACGCGGGCGCGGTCTACGTGTTCTACGGCATCACGGGCGGCACCACGGAGCTCGCCGCCGCGGATGCGCTCCTGTTCGGCCACGCCGCGAGCCTCGCGCTCGGCAGCAGCCTCCTGCTCGAAGACCTCGACGGCGACACCCGCGCGGACCTCGTGGCGGGCGGCGTGGGGGAGACCGTGGGCGGGACGGGGGCCGGGGCGACGTGGATCTGGTTGGGCGGGGGGCGGTGAGTCGTCAGGCCGACGGCGCCTTCTGCCACGGCCACCGCCCCTCCACCTCGAGCTCGATCGTGAAGCTGAGGAAGGTCCGGATGAGCACGATCAACGCGAGCACCACCACGCCGTTGATGGTCGGGTCGTGGCTCACCGTGCGGATGATGTCCGCGGCGACGAGGAACTCGAGCCCGAGCAGGATCGCGCGCCCGAGGTAGCGGCGGAACAGCTGGTAGTTGTCTCCCGTTTCGCCCCGGGAGTAGCGCACGGCGACGATGCCCGCGGCCAGCGCGGCGCCCACGAGGACCACGAGGACGCCGGTGCCCTCGACCACCTGGGCGGCGAGGACGACGTAGTCTTCGAACTCCATGGTTCGCTAGTTCGGCAGCGCGTGGAGGACGTACGGGGTCGCGGCCGGCTCACGCACGACGAGCGGCGCGCGCGACGGGTTTGCCGCCGCGATGTCCAGCGCCACGCGCATCCGCACGGCGCGCAGGTCGGCGAGGTCGACGGGGCGTGCTGCCAGGCGTGCGGCGGCGATGGCCGTGACGCCGAGGGGGCCGGAGATGTCGCGTGGGCGCATCCCGACGTCGATCGCCAGGCGCGCGCCGACGCGGCGAGCCTTCACGACCGCGGTGGCGTTGCTCGCAAAGCCGGGATCTACAGCGAATGTCTGCGCGAGGAGGTCCACGAGGCGCGCGGGACCCAGGCCCCGCGCCGCGGCGTCGTCCGCCGGCATCACCGCCGCGGCGAGCCCGACCGCCTCGTAGGCCTCGCGCAGGCGGAACCGGGGGAGCGCCGTCGCGATTCGAAGCGTCAGGCCCGGGATGCGGCGCGCGCCGATGAGGTCGGGGAAGCAGGAACCGGTCGCCGTGGCCGGGTCATCCGGGAGCCCGTGGTGCCCGAATTGGGTGAGGCAATAGCCCACGAGGGACACCATGTGAGTGCGCGTCGTGACCGGCAGCACATACGGCGCCGCGAAGGGCACGGCGGATCGGTGATTCAGCACCTTGCTCAGCGCGCCCTGCACGCGGCGCAAGCGTTGGGGCTCCACCATCACCACGATGTGCGCGTGATCATCGACGAGCGCGAACAACACGATGTCTCGACCTGCCACGGCGGCGAGGGCATGAAGCACGAGACGCCGTACTTCCTCGGCCGGAAAGGCGGGTTGTCGCCCGATGGTTGACCAGGTGAGGTGGTAGATCTTCATCGCGGCGGAGGGGTAGGCACCCGGGCGCGGGGGGCAAGGGCGGGGGGGCGTGATTTTTCATGTTGGGGGGCGGGGGCGGGCGGCGTCTCGCCGGTCATGCGGGTTGGGGCGGGCCGGGGCCGCGCGGGTGGAGCAACCGATCTCGCCTTTGACGAGGACGAAACACGAGAGCGGTTGCGTATCGCAACCGCTCTCGCCCCTGACGGGGACGAAACACGAGTTCGGTTTCAGTTGGCAACCGATCTCACGTTTGACGGGGACGAAACACGAGTTCGGTTTCGGATCGCAACCGATCTCGCATTTGAACTGAACGCCTCGGGAGTCGCCCGTTTCTCAGGCGGTGGAGAATCAGGAATGCAGGAAACAGGGAAGGCAGGAGGGGGAGGAAGCCGGGCGGATCGGGCTTGTGAAGGGGGCGACGTGACTTCGACGGCGTGCCCGACGCGTCGGATTGTGATGACGGCGACGGCTCCGTGCGACCTGGGGCGGCAGAGGTGTGCAACGGGATCGATGATGACTGTGACGGGGAGGTGGACGAGGACCCGACCGACGGGGAGCGCGCCTGGGTGGACGAAGACGGCGATGGGTGGGGCGACGCCGAGGTCGTGGCCTGTGAAGGCGCGGCGGGATTCGCCTCCGCCAGGGGTGACTGCGACGACGCCCAACCCGATGTACATCCGCAGGGGGGAAGGGACTGCGACGGGCGGGACGAGGATTGCGATGGGGAGGTGGACGAGGTTCCATCGTGGCTGGACGTGGATCGTGACGGATACGGCGACTCGTCGTACGGACACGTTGGCTGCCCGGTCCCGGAGGGGTACGCGCTCCACAGCCGGGATTGTGACGAAGCCGACGATGCGATTCATCCGGGGGCAGCCGAAACCTGGTACGACGGAATCGATCAGGACTGCGACGGCCGCTCCGACTGGGACGCGGACATCGGTGGGGACGACGCCACCTCGTTCGGCGGCCTGGACGGCAATGACACAGATGCCGCGGTGAACTGGGACGCGGGCGAGGTGTGTGCCAACGCGGTGGACGACAACTGTGACGGAAGGGTGGACGTTTGCGTCGAGGACCCAAGCCCCCGCGCGAGGCGCCCGCAGGGCGCGCCGCCGCGCGAGCGGCGGCGCGGTTCGGCCGCCCCGACGCGGACGCGCCGGGGGAGGCCAACGGAGGAGCAACGCGACGGCCCCGCAGGACGCCGACCCCGGTGTCCGCACCGGGGGCGCGCCCAAGAGAGCGCCCGAGAGAGCGGCCCTACGAGCTCGCGCTCGTGTAGTGCCGCAGCGCCTGCACCCACGCGACGCGGCTCACGACGAGCATCCCGAGGCCCACCGCCACGGCCTGGGCGGCGAGCGCGGCGTCGAGCCGCCCGAGCAGCGCGAGCGCCGGGTAGGAGGTCACGAGCGCCACCGGCACGAACACGGTGAGGAAGACGCGCACCCAGCCGGTGTAGATGCTGACGGGCCAACGCCCCGCGTCGACGACGGCGCCGAGCAGGTAACGGAGGTTGTCGACGCGCACGAACCAGAAGCTCGTGCAGATGACGAGCACCCACAACCCGTAGACGGCCGTGAGCCCCGCGAGGAGCAGGCCCGCCGCCGTGAAGGCGTCCGCGACGCTGGGCGTGGGGAGGTGGGAGAGCGCGTAGGCCCCCACGACCAGCCCACCGAGCAGATCCCAGAGGCGCGCGGGCGCGACGCGCTGGAAGCTGGCGACGAACTGGGCGTCGGGCGGCTTGAGGAGCAGGTAGTCGAGCTGGCCCGACCGCACGCCCTCCACGAGCGCGCCGAGGTTGGGCTCGACGAGGCCGCCGACGAGTGCCTGGAGCACGAGGAAGAACGCGCCGACCAGCAGGGCCTCGGGGAGGGTCCAGCCGGCGACGGTACCGGTGTGGTCATAGACGAACATCAGCGGCAAGGCGACGCCGACGGTGGTCCCGAGGCCCACGCAGAATTCGAGCAGGAAGCTCGCGCGGTACTGCATCGCCGTCATCAGGGCGACGCGCACGAGCGCCAGGAAGACGCCCCTACGCACCGACGGCTCCGTACCGGCGCAGGCCGGCGCGCCAGGTGAACATCGTCGCGAGGCCGAGGATGGCGACCCAGCCCGCCTGGACCGCGAGGGTGGGCCCGACCGGCGCGAGGCCGAGGAGGAGCTCCACAGGGGCCCCGAGGGAGGCGTGGAAGGGCAGCCAGGCCGCAGCGGCGGCGACCGGCGCCGGGAGCAGCGGCAGGGGGACGAGGTAGCCGCCGAGCACCGCCCACACGAAGAACCAGACCTGGAAGAGGCCGAGCGACTGGTCGAACCAGAAGGCGAGGATGCCGAAGAGGCACTGGACGAACCACGCCACGAGCAACGCGAAGACGAGGGAGACCCCGAAGCCGAGGGCCGCCGTGGGTGTGGGGACGAAAATGATCTCCGGCCGCCAGAGCGCCACGAGCGCGAGGACCGGCACGAGCACGAGCACGCGCCACGGGACCGCGGCGACTGTCTCCGCGAATTGCCACCACAGCGGGTTCATCGGGCGGAGCAGGGCGGGAGAGAGCGCCCCGGTGCGGATCTGCTGGTTCAGCTCCCACAACACCCACACGCCGGTGAGCTGCCGGACGAGCAGCGTCACGCCGAAGTACCGCGCGAATTCGGCCTGCCCGAAGCCGGCGAGCGGCCCCTCGGCGGCGGCCGCGTTCCACAACGCCAGCATGACCAGCGGGAGCGTGGCGGTGAGGATCCAGATGATCATCTCCGCGCGATAGGCGACCATCTCCGCCACGGCGATGCGGAGCAGCGAGGGAAAGGCGCGCAGGGCGTGGCCGAGCGCGATCACGCGGGCCCGGCCTTCTGCTGCGCGCTGCGGAAGTAGCGCCCCATCACCTCCTCGAGCGGGGTCTCCTCCACGCCGAGCTCCGCGAGCGGCACCATGGCGAGCACGCGCGTGAGCAGCGCGTTCACGTCTTCCGGGGCCACCGCGGCGACCATCTTGCCCGCGTCCTCGACAAAACCGAGGGCGAGCAGCGCCGGAATCACGGTGCGCACGACCACCCGACGCTCGGGCGCCATCTCGCGGGCGAGCTCGGTGAGGGCGCCGTCGTAGCGGAGGTGCCCCTCGTCGATCACGAGCAGGCGCGGCGTGAGGGCCGCGATGTCCTGCATGTAGTGGCTCGTGAGCAGCACGGTCGCGCCGAAGCGCTGGTTGATGCCCGCGATGAACTGGCGCACCTGCACCTGCATCTCGACGTCGAGGCCGATCGTGGGCTCGTCGAGGAACAAGACCTGCGGCCGGTGCAGGAGCGCCGCGACCAGCTCGCACTTCATGCGTTCGCCGAGCGAGAGGTTGCGTACCGGCTTGTCGAGGAGCGCCTCGATCCGCAGCATGGTCACGAGCTCGTCGAGCGTGCGCGCGTGGTCGGCCCTCGCGATGCCGTACATCGCGCGGTTGAGCTCGAACGTCTCGCGCGGGGGCAGATCCCAGAGGAGCTGTTGCTTCTGCCCCATCACCAACGTGATGCGACGCAGGAAGGCCGCGTCGCGGTCCTGCGGCCGGGCCCCGAGCACACGAACCGCTCCCGACGTCGGATGAAGGAGGCCCGCGAGCATCTTCAAGGTCGTCGTCTTACCTGCACCATTCGGACCCAGGAACCCGACACGTTCTCCCTGCTCGATCGTGAAGGATAGATCCTTCACGGCCTCGACATCTCGCCACGTGCGGGACACGAGGGAGCGCACGGAGCCGAGGAAGCCGGGCTCCTTGATGGGCACCCGGTACGTCTTGGTGAGGTGCTCGACCTCGATCATGCAGACCCTGCTGGATGGGCAGCATACGACGCGCGACCGCTCCGAGCCTGCTACGATCGCCGTCCACCGGAGGAAGGCCCCCTGTCCCGATCAGACGTCGCAATCACGATCCTCGGTCCCGAGCGACCGATACCGACCCTGCCCCGCGTGCTCGCGGAAGCGGGCTTACACGGCCCGATTGCGCTCATCAGCGCGGGTTGGCGTCACGATGAGGCGCGGGACGAGCCGCTCCGGGAGGCGGTGGGCGCTCCCGTGCAGAACCTCGGGCTCTACGCCGCGTTCCGCGTGCTCGAGCGGGAGGCCTCCGACCTGGTCTCCATGTACACCCTCAAGCAGTCGACGCTCCGTCGCATCAAGGAGCGCTACCGCATGGCGATCGTTCCGGCGCTCGCGGGGTGCCGGGAGCTCTGGGCCCGCCGGCGGGACGCCACGTGCCCCTGGTTCCAGCAGTCGATCCGGAACCTGCAGGCGGTGGATGACCTGTTCCTCGTCGAGTCCGACCGCCTGCATCGCGAGTACGACGAGCAGGCGCGCCCCTTCGCGCACCGTCGCGTCCGCGCCGAGCTCGACCGCCTCCGCGCCCTCCTCGACGGGTGCAGCTCCGTGCTCATCGCGGGGGGCCACGTGGGCGTGCTCCGCAACCGGCTCGCCTTCTTCGGGTTCGAGGAGTGGCTGCGCAACCGCCGCATCTTCGCGTGGTCGGCGGGCGCCATGGTGCTCACGGAGCGGGTCGTCCTGTTCCACGATCACACCACCTACGGCATCGGCCTCGCCGAGATCCTCGACCGCGGCCTCGGGCTCCTGCCCGGCGTCGTGTTCCTGCCGCACGCCCGCGAGCGGCTCGCCCTCGACGACGTCGAGAACGTCGCCATCCTCGCGCAGCGATTCGCGCCCGCGCAGGCGATCGGCCTGCAGAACGGCGCGCTGTTGACGCCCACGACAGCCGACGGGACGAGCGTCACCTTCACAAGCTCGGGCGTCCCGGAAGCGGCCATGCGCCTCGGGCTCGACGGCGCCCTCACGCCGCTCCCCGCCCGAACGAGCACCGCGGAGGCCCATGCGCTCGCTCCTTGACCTCGTCGCGCAGATCGAGCGCGAGCCATGGCGCGCGCGCGCGCTGCTCGAGCACTACTCCCATCCGCAGCAGTTTCCCGTGGTCGACGGCGACTGCGCGACGTTCTTCTACTGGGATGGCCGCCCCGCCGACAAGGTGTACCTCAAGCACTGGGTGTTCGGCCTCTCCTCGACGGTCGAGTTCCAGCGGATCCCCCACACCGACGCCTTCTACCTGTTCCTCGACCTGCCGAAGCGCGCGCGCGTCGAGTACAAGCTCGAGGTGGTCCGGGAGGGCCACGGGGTGTGGACGCACGACCCGCGCAACCCCCGGCGCGCGTACGATCCGTTCGGGAGCAATTCCGTTTGCCACGCGAGCTCCTACGAGGAGCCGACCTGGGTGCACGTCGACCCCGCCGCGCGCCAGGGCCGACTCGAGACAGGAACGGTCGAAAGCGCGCTTTTCGGCGACACCCGCACCTACAAGATGTACGTGCCGGCCGAAGCGCGCCCCGGGAAGCGCTACCCGCTCCTGATCGTTCACGACGGGAACGACTTTCTGCACTTCGCGCAGATGAAGACCGTGCTCGACAACCTCATCCACCGGCACGAGGTCGCGCCGCTGCTCGTCTGCTTCACCAGCGGCGTACAGCGCAACCAGGAGTACGGCGCCAACGCCCGCCACGCGAACTACCTGCGCAACGAGCTGCTCCCGGCGCTCGAGGCCCGCTACCCCGTGCTCCCCGGCACGCAGCACCGCGGCCTCATGGGCGCGAGCTTCGGCGCGGTCGCGGCGCTCTACACGAAGGTGCAGCACCCGGGCGTGTGGGGCCGCCTCATGCTGCTCTCCGGGAGCTTCGCCTTCACCGACATCGGCGACCACCAGCGCGGCGCGTTGTGGGATCCGATCGTGCGCTTCGTGAACGGGTTCCGGGACTCCCCGCGCCATCTGCACGCGCGTGTGTACGCCAGCTGCGGCACCTTCGAGTCGCTCATCTACTACAACCGCAGCCTCGTGCCCCTGTTCGATCGCCGCTGCGACGACTTCCACTTCACCGAGGCGCCGGACGGGCACAATTGGATCAACTGGCGGGATCGCCTGCGGGAGGGGCTCACCTTCCTCTTCCCCGGACCGCTGTGGATGTACTACGAATAGCGCGGCGAGTCGTCGTGCCCTTTGCTGGATTCGCGGCCCCGGTCGGTGTATACGGGCCCCGTCGTCGAACCGGATTTTCACGCGGAAGCGGAGCCCCTCCCATGCCTGTCCAGACCCGTCAGATCGGCCTGTCCCTCGGCGCTGACCTCTGCTGGCCCGCCTGCTACGAAGAGATCGTGCAGCGGCTCCAGCTCTCCCTCCCCTCCGGGCCGAACACCGTCGAATTCGCCGTGGAGCGCGTGCGCCCCGAGCCGTTCGACCTTCGGGCAAAGCCCAAGTACGACCTGGTGATCGACCGGGTGACGCACTGGTTCTACACCACGCGCGAGTGGGTGAAGAAGATCGCGATCATGGACGACGTGTACGTGCTCAACAACCCCTGGATGATCCAGGCGGCGGAGAAGCACACGACGTACTGCGCGATGATGCGCCTCGGGTTCCCCATCCCGGAGACCTGGCTGCTCCCGCCGAAGGAGTATCCGACCGACGCCGACTTTCCGGTCACGACGCGTCGGTACAACAAGCTGTTCGACCTGAACAAGGTCGCCGAGCAGGTCGGCTACCCCATGTTCATGAAGCCGTACGACGGCGGGGCGTGGCGCGGGGTTTCCCGGGTCGATGACGCCGCCGCGCTCCACAAGGGGTACGACGCATCGGGCCAGCAGATCATGCACCTCCAGAACGCGGTCGATCCCTTCGATCTGTTCGTGCGTGGCATCGGGATCGGGCCGCAGGTCAACGTGATCAAGTACGATCCGGTGGCGCCGCTCCATGGCCGATACGTGGTCGACTTCGACTTCGTGAACGACAAGGAGCTCGCGACGCTCCAGCGCTTCACGCGCGTCATCAACGCGTTCTTCTGCTGGGACTACAACTCCTGCGAGTCGCTCCGCAAGAACGGCGTCTTCCACCCGATCGACTTTGCGAACGCCTGCCCCGACAGCCAGGTGACCAGCCTGCACTACCACTTCCCGTGGATGGTCAAGGCCTTGGTCAAGTGGTCGCTCTTCTGCGCCTACACCAAGCGCAAGCCGAAGCTGAACCCCAACTGGGCGCCCTACTTCGCCATCGCCGACAAGGACCTCTCCTTCGACGAGAAGCTGCTCGAGTACGACGCGCTGGCCCGGGACTACTTCGACGCCGATCGGTTCGAGGAATTCTGTGGCACCCACCTCGCCCACCTGGACGAGGTCGCGTTCGACTTCTTCGGCACGCCCCGCGCGAAGGCGATCTTCCACGAGAAGGTGGCCGCGCTCTACCCGAAGCACGAGGTCGAGGCCTTCACCGAGCACTTCTACGGGCTGGTCCAGTTCTGGCGCAAGACCGAGTCGGATCGCAAGCCCACGCTCGCCCGCGGGGCGGCCTCCGGCCCGTCCGCCGGGGCCACCTCGTGAACCGCCGCATCCATGGGTGGGTGAGCCCCGAGCTCGGCCGGGAGATGAAGGTCGCGGCGTTCGGGCACGCGGGCAAGCCGGTGCTCCTTTTCCCCACGGCCGGCGGGGACTTCCTCGAGGCCGAGCGCTTCCTGATGCTCAAGGTCCTCGCGCCCCTGATCGACGCGGGGCGCATCCGCGTCTACGCGTGCGGGGGCGTCTCGGGCGAGGGCTGGATGAACGCCGAGGCTGCGCCCGCCCACAAGTCCTGGCTGCAGTCGCGCTTCGACAACTACCTCTCCCGGGAGCTCGTGCCGTGGATCCGCCACGACGTGGGTGATCCGGCCGTGCGGCTGATCGGCACGGGGTCGTCACTCGGTGGCTTCAACGCCGTGAATGCCGGGCTCAAGCACCCTGATCAGTTCTGGCTCACCATCGCGATGAGCGGCACGTACGATTTTGACCGGTGGATGAGCGGCCACGTCGACGACCACTACTACCACAACCAGCCGTACCGCTACCTCCCCTCGATGGGGGAGGGCCGGCAGCTCGAGTGGCTGCGCAAGTCCTACTTCCACATCGCGACGGGCCAGGGCCGCTGGGAAGCGCCGCTGGAGAGCGTCCGCCTCGGGCAGCTGCTCGGCGCGAAGGGCATCCCCAACTACGTCGACCTCTGGGGGCACGACGTCGACCACGACTGGCCCACGTGGCGGACGATGCTGCCGATGTTCCTGCAGGGGTTCGCGTAGGCAGGAAGCCGGCAGAGGGCACAAGGCAGAAAGGCAGAAGGCAGAGGGCAAAAGACAGAATCAGGAATGCAGGAATAGAGGAAGGCAGGAAGTCGGAGGGGAACAGTCCGTTCCACCTGTCTTCTTCCGTGCCTTTCTCCTGCCTTCCTAGTTTCCTGCATTCCTGATGGGCATTGGCCTTTGTCTTGCTCGGCCCAGGGCCCCGAGCAAGACAACGTCCGCGGGACTACTCGCCGCCCTTCCTGCGCCGGATGACCAGGCCCAGCAGCGCCAGCGCGCCCCAGGCGGCGCCCGCGGGGGCTCCGGAGGTGTCGCAGCCGCAGCCACCGCCGCCCTCGTAGGTCCAGGGAGCGACGGCCCCGGTGTCGTCGGGCACCACGTCGGTGTCGCCCCTGTCGTCCGGCAGCACGTCGGTGTCGCCCGTGTCCGCGGTGTCACCCGTGTCACCCGTGTCGGGTCCCTCGATGTCCGGGTCGACGTAATCGGCGATGCCGTCCCCATCGGTGTCGTCGGTGCCCTCTTCCAGATCGGAGGCGCCGTCTCCGTCAGAGTCCGTGTCGCGAGAGTTGGCCGTGCCGTCCCCGTCCGCGTCCGGGTCCGCAACGCCGTCACCGGTCGCGTCTTCGGTCTCTTCGATGATGGTCGGGATACCGTCCCCGTCGTCGTCGGCGTCCTGGAAGTCGGCCGCGCCGTCCCCATCCGTGTCGATGGTGCCCTCGACCCCGTCGAGCAGGGAGTCGCCGTCGGCGTCCGTGTCGAGGTGGTCGGGGATGCCGTCGCCGTCGGTGTCGGGCACGGTGTCGCCGGGATCGCCGCCGTCGTAGTCACCCACTTCGTCGACGGTCGGGATGCCGTCGCCGTCGTCATCCGCGTCGTTCCAGTCTGGAACCCCGTCAGCATCGGAGTCGTCGGGGTTGGCGAGGTCATCGCCCACCTCGGTTCCGTCCCACACGCCGTCCCCGTCGGTGTCGGGGTTGTCGATGTCCGTGCCGATGACCGCCTCTTCCTCGTCGGTCAGGCCGTCCCCGTCCGTGTCGTCGTCCTCGGAGACCCCGTTGCAGTCGTTGTCGATGCCGTCCGGGAGCTCGGGGGCGCCCGGGTAGATCGTCGCGTCCGCGTCGTCACAGTCGGTGCCGTCGTACTCGGCGCTGTCGACCGTGTCGCCATCGGCGTCGAAGTCCGAGAGGCCATCGCAGTTGCCGTCGATGCCGTCGTAGTACGTCTCCGCGCCGTCGGGGCTCACGGTGGCGTCGAGGTCATCACAGTCGGCGCCGCCGTACTCGGCGCTGTCGTGGCCGTCCGCATCCTGGTCGAAGTCCGAGGCGCCGTCGCAGTCGGCGTCGATCCCGTCGTACCAGGACTCGATCGCGTCGGGGTTGATGGACGCGTTGGCGTCGTCACAGTCGTCGCCGCCGGAGGCGAGATCGTCGAAGCCGTCGCCGTCGGCGTCGTTGTTGTCCTCCCCGGAGCAGTCCTGGTCCACGCCGTCCGAGGGGCTGTCGGGGGCGCCCGGGTAGGTCGCGACGTCGCCGTCGTTGCAGTCGTCCCCGCCGTAGCTGACCGAGTCGTAGCCATCGCCGTCGGCGTCGTAGTCCGAAGCGCCGTCGCAATCGCTGTCGACGCCGTCGTACCAGGCGTCTCCCGCGTCGGGATTCACGGAGGCATCCGCGTCATCACAGTCGTCCGCTCCGGAGCCGCCGTCGTCGACGCTCTCGAATCCGTCCGCGTCGGCGTCGTAGTCCGAGGCGCCGTCACAGTCCTGGTCGACGCCGTCGTACCAGACCTCGAGCGCGCCCGGGTTCACCGACGCGTCGCTGTCGTCGCAGTCGTCGACGGAGCTGTAGCCGTCCCCGTCGGCGTCGATCACCGCGTCCGCGCCGTCGCAGTCCTGGTCGATGCCGTCGTACGGAACGTCGTCAGCGCCGGGATGCACGGAGGCATCGGTGTCGTCGCAGTCTTCGATCGAGTTGTAGCCGTCTCCATCGGCGTCGATCTCGGCGTCCGCGCCGTCACAGTCCTGGTCGATGCCATCGTACGGGAGGTCGGGCGCGCCCGGGTGCACCGACGCGTTCCCGTCGTTGCAGTCCTCGGTGGAGTCGTATCCGTCGCCGTCCGCGTCGATCACCGCGTCGGTGCCGTCACAGTCCTGGTCGATGCCATCGTACGCGGTGTCCCCCGCGCCGGGGTGGATGGTGGCGTCGGTGTCGTCACAGTCATCGCCGCCGAAGGCCTCGTCGTCGTAGCCGTCTCCGTCGGCGTCGAAGTCGGAGGCGCCGTCGCAGTCCGAGTCGATGCCGTCGTAGTCCGCGTCGGGAGCGCCAGGAAACACGCCGGCGTCCGTGTCGTCACAGTCGGTGCCGTCCGTACCGCCAGGGTAGCCGTCACCGTCCTGATCGTCGTCGTTGCCGTCACAGTCCTGATCGACGCCGTCGTACCAGATCTCGGCCTCGCCGGGGTTGACCGAGGCGTCCAGATCGTTGCAGTCGGTGGTGGTGTTGTACCCATCGCCGTCCGCATCGATGACGCCGTCGGACCCGTTGCAGTTCTGATCGATGCCGTCGTAGGGGATGTCGATCGCGCCCGGGTTGATCGTGGCGTCGGTGTCGTCACAATCGTCGCCGCCGTAGGCGTCGTCATTGTAGCCGTCGCCATCCGCGTCGTAGTCGGAGGCGCCGTCACAGTCCGAGTCCACGCCGTCGTAGAACGCGTCGGGCGCGCCGGGGTAGATCGACGCGTCGGTGGGGGCACAATCGCCGTCGGTCGAGGTGAAGCCGTCGCCGTCGTAGTCCACGACGTCGTCGATGTCGGTGCCCGTGCCGCCGCTCGTCGCCGCCCCGGGGCCGGAGCCGCCGTTCACGTTCACCGCGCACAGGCTCGACGCGGTGTCGTAGAATTGCTTGACGCGCCCGCCGCCGCCGCCGCCGCCGTTGTCGTCGGTGTCCCCGCCGGCGCCGCCGTACGCGTCGATCGAGCCGCGGCAGTCGAGGTCCGACGCGTAGAGCAGCACGCCGCCGCCCGCGCCGCCGCCCGGGGCCGCGTTGTTCGTGACGACGCCGAGCGCGCCGTAGGCCCGGATCGTGCCGGCCATGACGATCTGATCCGCTTGGAACCACACGGCGCCGCCGCCGTCTCCGCCGTACCCGCCCGAGTCCCCGTCCAGCGCGCCGCCCGCGCCGCCGGCCGAGCCCATGTCGATGTCCAGCCCCGTCGAGGAGCCGTAGGCGGCGCCGCCGAGGCCATCGACGGTGACGTTGTCGTCCCGAACGCCGTTGCCGCCGGCCGCGCCGTACCCGCCGCCGCCGCCCGAGTCCCGGAACGTCGACCCGCCCTGGCCGCGGCCCGTGCCCTCCCCGTACCCGTTGAGCACGCCGCGGTAGCCCGCCGCGGCCGCGTCGATGGTCGACGTGGCGTCGACGTAGATGTACGTCGCGGTGAGGGTGAGCGTGCCCGTGGTGCCGGTGCCGTTGTGGTCGGTCACCGCGAGCGTGCCGCCGTTGATGACGTAGACGTTGTCGTAGGTGTACGACCCGTCCATCGTGACCGTGGTGCCGTTGACCGTGAGGTCCGCGGCCGCGGCGGTCTGCGCGAGGAGGAACAAGGTGTAGAGGGACATCGGCTACTTCTCCGGGACGACGGGGGCGATGGGCGCGGGCACCGTGGGGCTCGGCCCGCGCGGGCGCGTGGCCTTGATGACGAACTCGACGCGACGGTTGTTCGCCTTGCCGGCGGTGCTCGCGTTGGTGTCGATGGGCTTGGTCTCCCCGAAGCCGGTGCCGTACAGGCGGGCGGGATCGACCTTGCCGACGGTCGTGAGCCACTTCACGACGGCCTCGGCGCGGCCCTGGGACAACGTCAGGTTCTTCTCGTCCTTGCCGTCGCTGTCCGTGTGCCCGGCAACCTCGACCTTCTGGATGTCGTCGTTGTTGTTCAGGACGTTCGCGATCTCCTGGAGCAGCGGGAAGCTCTCCTTCTTGATCGTCGTCTTGTTCGTGTCGAAGAAGATCTTGTCCATGATCTCGATCTTCTCGAGGGACACGAACACCCGCTTCGGGCAGCCGTCGGAGCGCTCGGGATCTTCGCGCGGGTCCTTCGGCTCGTCCGGGCACTTGTCGCGCTTGTCGGGGACCAGGTCCGCGTCGCGATCGGGGCAGCCCTTGGTGCGCTCGGGGCCGGCCTCGGTGGGGCAGGCGTCGGCGTTGTCGGCGATGTGATCGCCGTCGGTGTCGGGGCAGCCCACGGTGGCCTCGGGGCCGGCCTCGTTGGGGCAGGCATCGAGCGCGTCGACGAGGCCGTCCTTGTCGTTGTCGGTCTCGGGGCAGCCGTCGCTGTCCTCGAACGCGTCGCGGTCCTCGGCGTCGTTCGGGCAGGTGTCCTTGCCGTCCACGATGCCGTCCTTGTCGTTGTCCTCCTCGGGGCAGCCGTCGCTGTCCTCGAAGCCGTCGGCGTCCTCCGGGACGTCGATGCAGCTGTCGTCGGGGTCGACGATGCCGTCCTTGTCGACGTCGTAGATGGGCGCCTTGCCGGGGATGCGGTAGCCGACCTGGGCCAGCACGCGCACGTCCGGCGCGCCCACGCCCGCGACGAGCCCGGTGCCGAGGCCGACGGTGGCGACGAGCCCGCTCACCTTGCCGTAGGTGCCGTAGGCGTGCAGCTCGACGGGGTTCTTGTTGTAGGGACCGACGCCTCCCGCGAGGGCGAACTGGGAGTCGAGCTCCGCGCCGAGCGTGAAGGCCTCGCTCACGTGGTAGCCCAGCCCCAGGCCGGCCTGGAGGTTCGAGCCGAAGGAGAACTCGCCCAGCGCGTCGGCCGGGGCCGCGGAGGCGCCGATGTTGCCGTCGATGAACATCTTCTTCGTCGGGGCCACGCCCGCGGACACCATCAGGCCTGCGCCGAACCCGGCGCCCGTGCGCTTCTCGACGTTGCCGGTCGGCAGGTTGAGGATGGGGACGATGGCGAGGCCGAGGGGGTCCTCCCCGCGCGTGAGCACGGGGAACACGGCGTCGAGCCGGAGGTCACCGGTGGAGAAGCCCGACAGGTCAGGGTCGGACGCGCCCAGGTACGGGTAGAGCGGAAGGTCGAGGTCGAGCCGCACCTTTCCGGCGATGTTGTACCCGGCGCCCAGCCGCGTGGCGAAGGAGTCGGAGAGGATGGCGGTGCGCGTGCCGTCCTCGAAGACCTGCACGATGGGGTTGTGGGCGTAGACCAGCCCGAGGCTCGCGTACCCCGATCCGGACCACCCGATGCCTGGGGACATGATCTGCAGGCCCCCCATCAGGTCCGCGGTGGACCCGGCGGGCCGGTAGGTGTCGGAGTCCAACGCGAACGCGGGAGAGAGGGCAAGCAGCAGCAACATCGACAGCGTCTCCGGAGCCTCGAAGGTACGCGGAGACATCCGATGACGCAAGCGGCGGAGACGCGGGCGGCACTTACTCGAAAGAAACATGCCGCGCGGGTCGGGCCTCCCCTGTGATCAGTGAACGCCCTTCTTCGGCCTCAGCGCGGCCCCGTGGTTCACGTGATCGTTCCAAGAGGCCGGCGCGAGCCTGTTCTCCACGGGAACCATCGTGATGCAGTCAGGCACGGGGCAGACGATCTGGCACAGATTGCAGCCCACGCACTCCGACTCGTCCACGAGCGGCGCCGTCACGTCCACCCCCACCGAGATGCACTGGTGGGCGCCATCGTGACAAGCCACGACACACCGGTTGCAGCCGATGCAGGTGTTCGAGTCGATCTTCGCGACCGTGTCGTAGTTCAGATCGAGGTTTCCCCACTCGGAGAAGCTCGGGAGCGCGCGGCCGACCATCTGGTCGACGCGTTCGAACTGGTGGGTCCGCATGTACTCCTCGAGGCCCTCGATCATGTCCTCGACGATGCGGTAGCCGTGCAGCATGACCGCGGTGCACACCTGCACGCTCGACGCGCCGAGGAGGAGGAACTCGACCGCATCGCGCCAGCTGGAGATGCCGCCGATGCCGCTGATCGGGAGCCGGAAGTCGGGATGACGGCCGAGCTCGCCCGTCATGTACAGCGCGATGGGCTTCACCGCGGGGCCACAGTAGCCGCCGTTCGTGGAGAGCCCGGCGACGCGCGGCTCGAGCACGTAGCGGTCGATGTCGACGCCGATGATGCTCTTGATCGTGTTGATGAGCGAGACGCCGTCGGCCCCGCCCTTCTGCGCCGCCAACCCGTGGGGCAGGATGTTCGAGACGTTCGGCGTGAGCTTCACGAGCACGGGGACGGTGGAGAACTCCTTCGCCCAGCTCGTGATCCGCTCGTTGACCTCCGGCTCCTGGCCGACGGCCGAGCCCATTCCGCGCTCGCACATGCCGTGGGGGCAGCCGAAGTTCAGCTCCAGGCCGTCCGCGCCCGCCTCGATCGAGCGCTTGATGATCTCCCGCCACTCGTCCTTCGTCTCGACCATGAGGGAGACGATGACGGCGTGCTTCGGGTACTTTTTCTTGACGTCGTAGATCTCGCGGAAGTTCGTCTCGAGCGGGCGATCCGTGATGAGCTCGATGTTGTTGAAGCCCAGCGGCTCGAGGTTGCCGTAGAGCTTGTTCGCCCCGAAGCGGGAGGAGACGTTCTGGATCGGCGTCCCCAGCGTTTTCCACACGGCGCCGCCCCAACCGGCGTCGAAGGCGCGCTTGATCTGGTCTCCCGAGTTGGTGGGGGGCGCGCTGGCCAACCAGAACGGGTTCGGCGAGATGATGCCGCCGGTATCGGTAATCAAGCTGACAGTTCGATCAAGCATGGCCGCCTCCCGAGAGGAACGCATGGATACCGGCCGCGGCGCGCTTGCCCTCGGCGACTGCATTGACGACCTCCTTGCCGCCGTTCAGGGCGTCACCCGCGACGTACCAGCCGGGCCGGGAGGTGGCGCCGCTCCGGTCGGCGAGGACGCGGCCGGCCTCGGCGTGGATGCCGAGCGCGGCGAGCTGGTCGCCCAGCTTGCTCTGGCCGATGGCGAGGAGGACGAGCTGCGCGGGTGCGGCGTGCGTGCCGGTGGCATCGGTGTAGCGGACCCCCGACACCGCGCCCTCTCCACCCGGCTCCGCGCCGAGGAAGCCCGCGGGCGAGGCGCCCCAGATCGAGCGGGCGCCCTCCTGCTTCGCGGCGTCCCACTCGTGGGTGTAGCCGCTCATCTTCGACTCGACGCCGCGGTACAGCATCGTGACCGAGGGCACGCCCAGGCCGAGGAGCTCGCGCACGCAGTCGACCGCGGTGTTCCCGCCGCCGACGACGACGGCCTCGCGCACGGCGGAGATGTCGATTCGCCCGAGCTTCATCTGCTCGATCCAGGCGACGGCGCCGAACACGCCGGGGAGGTCCGCGCCGGGGAGGCTGCGGTCCGGACCGAGCCCGACGCCGAGGAACACGGCGTCATGGTCCTCCGCGAGGGAGGCCCAGGTGCGGTCGCGACCGATCTCGGTGTTCAACACGACCTCGATGCCGCCGATCTCGAGCACCCAGTCGAGCTCGGCCAACGCGTCGACCACGCGCAGCTTGTAGGGCGCGACGCCGGTGACGTTGAGTCCGCCGGGCACGCTGCCCTTCTCGTAGATCGTCACCGCGTGTCCGTGGCGCCGCAGCTCGTGCGCCGCGGCGAGCGACGCGGGCCCGGCGCCGACGAGCGCGACGTGCTTGCCCGTGTCGGGGCCGGCCTCGAAGAAGCGCCAGTTCGCCGCGACCGCCTGGTCGGTGGCGAAGCGCTGCAGCCGCCCGATCTGGATCGGCGGGATGCCCGCTTCGTTGTAGACGCACTCCCCCACGCAGAGGACCTCGACCGGGCACACCCGCGCGCACGACGTGCCGAGGATGTTGGCGCTGAGGATCGTCCTCGCCGAGCCCTTCACGTTCCCGGTCGCGATCTTCCGGATGAAGCTCGGGATGTCGATCTCGGTGGGGCAGGCCTTGATGCAGGGTGCGTCGTAACAATAGAGACAACGGGACGCCTCGGCGGCGGCCTGTTGGGCGTCATACGGCGCCTTGTAATCCTCGAACGTGGCCTCGGATTGGCTCGGGGCGCGCGGGTCGGGGAGCTTCCACATGCGAACTCCAGGATCGTACGTACAGGGGGGACCGTCGGGGGTTGTACCACGCCGGTGGCTGCAAGGAGTAGACTCCCATGCCGGAGAATCCATGCACGACCCTGCTCTCGCGAAGGAGGCGCTCGCCACCCTCCCCGCCGACATCGCGGACAGCCCCCTCTTCAACGGTGACCTCGCCCCGGTGCCCCTCGCCCGTCGTGATTGGACGACCTACAACTTCGCGGCGCTGTGGATCTCGATGGCCCATTGCATCCCGACGTACACGCTGGCGGGCGGGCTCATGGCCGTGGGGATGAACTGGTGGCAGGCCCTGCTCACCATCGGGCTCGGCAACATCATCGTGCTCGTCCCCATCCTCCTCAATGCCCACCCCGGCACCGCCTACGGGATCTCGTTCCCGGTGCTCGCGCGCTCCAGCTTCGGCACGGTCGGCGCCAACATTCCCGCCATTCTCCGCGCCTTCGTCGCGTGTGGGTGGTTCGGCATCAACGCCTACATCGGCGGCGAGGCGGTGAAGACCTTCGTGCTGACGTTCTGGCCGGGCTTCGCGGGGGTCGGCGGGGGGTGGACCATCGCGGGGCTGTCCGTGCCGAGCGCGATCACGTTCATGATCTTCTGGGCGTTGAACATCGTCATCATCTACCGCGGCATGAACGCGGTGCGCGTGTTCGAGAATTGGGCGGCGCCGATCGTGCTCGTGCTCGCGGTGGCCCTGCTCGGGTGGGTCGTGATGCGCGCGGACGGCGTGGGCCCCCTCCTCACCAAGCCCTCGAAGTTCGCGACCTTCGGCGAGTTCTGGCCGGTCTTCGTCCCGTCGTTGACCGCGATGATCGGCTTCTGGAGCACGCTCTCGCTCAACATCCCCGACTTCACGCGCTACGGTCGCGGCCAGCGCGAGCAGGCGCTCGGCCAGGTGCTCGGCCTCCCGACGACCATGATCGCGTTCTCCGCCATCGCCGTCGTCATCACCAGCGCGTCCGCGGCCATCCTGCCCGGCACGCCGGTGAAGGACCTCTGGAACCCCGAGTACCTGCTCGGGCTCATGACCTCCAGCGCCGCGCCCGCTGGCCTCGCGGCCCCGCTCCTCGCGGACGCCGGCACCCGCGCGGCCGTGGCGGTCATCGCGGTGTTCGGCATCGTGCTCGCCACGCTCTCCGTGAACATCGCCGCGAACGTGGTGAGCCCGGCGCAGGACTTCGCGAACCTCGCCCCGCGGCACATCAGCTTCAAGACCGGCGGGCTCATCACCGGGATCCTCGGCATCCTGTGCATGCCGTGGAAGCTCATGGCCGACCCCGCGACCTACCTCGACGGCTGGCTGGGCGGCGTGGGCGCCCTCCTCGGGCCCGTCGCGGGCATCATGATCGCGGACTACTGGCTCGTGCGGAAGCGCCAGCTCGACGTCCCGGACCTGTTCCGCACGAACGGACGCTACGCGGGCGTCAACTCCGTCGCCATCGCCGCGCTCCTGCTCGGCGTGGCCCCGAACCTGCCCGGCTTCCTCATGAAGACGCAGCTGCTCACGACGGTGCCGGCGCTGTTCGTGGCCATCTACCCCTACGCCTGGTTCACCGGTGTGTTCCTGTCGGGCGCGGTCTACGTGCTCGGGATGCGGGCGCGCGCGGTCACGGCGCCGGCGGCGGCCGGGTAGCGCCTACTCCACGATGACCTCGATCTCCTGGTACACCGCCGGTGACACGGGCGTGCGGTCGTTGTTCGCGAGCTGGACGCGCACCCAGTGGCTCCCGACGGCGAGCCCGGTGACGGGGACAAAACCGGTGGCGTCCTCGTGGAGCAGGAGGCCGTCGACCCAGACCTGGGCGTGCCCCACGTGGAGCGCGTTCTCGGTGTCCATGGCGCCCGCGTCGAGCGTGAAATTCTCCGCCTGGAAGGACAGGTCGAAGCTCGAGCCCATGCGCCAGCGCGGCCCCGGATAGGTGATGAGCGCATCGGGGCGGTCGTCCGGGACCATGACACGGAGGCGGTCGACCACCGGTAGCTCGAACCCGTCGTTCGAGACCAACCGGGCCTCGAACACGTGCGGGCCCGGCGGTACGTTCTGCAGCAGGAGGGAGGTGATCCAGGTGCGATCGAGCCAGAGTCCGTCCATGAACAGGTGAAGGTGGCCCTCCCCTTCCACGGCTGGAAGCGTACCATCGCTCGCGACGAGCAGGAAGGCGCTGGTGGACAGCGCCAACGGGAGGGTGGCGCTGTCGTAGGGGGCGCCGAAGGCGCTGCGGTCGAAGTACACCCCGCGCACGCCCCGGAGCACCTCGACCCGGGACTCGGAGTACACCGGCGGATCGAGCTTCTGCCCGTCGTTCCCGACCAGATCGACGCGGATCGTGTGCTCGCCCTCGGTGAGGCCGGTGGCGAGCGCGAGCGTAGGGTCCACGCCCCAATCGCGCACCTGCCCGTCCACCGAGATGGTGAAGTGCCCCTGCCCGAACACGTCCTCCGAGCCGATCGCGTCACGCAGCGTGAACCCGCCGATCACGACCGCGAGGGGGACGCTGCTCGCCACGAGCGCGGCGCCGTCGGCAGGGCTCACGAGGTCCACGGTGGGGAAGGCGGCCTCGACCTCGACGCTGTCACGGGCGTCGAACTCGTGGTGATCGTTGCCGGCGAGCCGCACGAGCAAGGTGTGGGGCCCTTCGCGCAGGCCCGTGATCTGGGCAGCCGTGTCGGCCGACTCCTCGAACAGCTCCCCGTCGATGTACACGTGGACGTGACCGCGCCCGTCGACGGCCTCGCCCCCGAGCGCGTCCGGATCGAGCTCGATGCCGCTCACGGTCCAGGCGAGGTCCATCGATCCGTCATAGCTCCCGGCGCCGTCCGTCGGCGTCGTGAGCGAAATGGACATGGGTCCCGGCTCGGAGACGTCGGGTCCCCCGGGATCCTCGACGCCCTCCGACACACAAGCCAATGACACCAGAAGAAGACCAGACACGACCACCCCCGACACACACCCAAGCTTGGGCCTGGCTCGCGGTCGCGGCAAGCACCTCCGGTAACAATGCGCGAGCCCGTCCGGCCCATAGCCACGCTTGAACCTCCGTGAGCTCGGACCCCTCGCTTGTCCGGGAGCCGCGGGGGCCTAGCTACTGTCAGGCAAGGGGGGGATCTCATGTCGAAGCGCAGCTGGTTCCTGGCCGTTCCGCTCGTGCTGGTGGCGTGTCAAAAGTCACCCGAGGCCTACCAGGGGGCGGAGCAGCCGCCGCCGGAGGCGGGCGAGAGGAGCGGCACCGACGGGCAGGTGGGGACCGACGGGCAGGTGGGCGCGCGGGGACAGCAGGGAACCGACGAGCTGGACCGGCGCGGGCTCCCCACCCCCGAGGCCGGTGTCGGCCGTGCGGGCCTGCCACCCGCCGTTCAGAACCTCCAGCAGTACGTGTCACAGCTCCGCGGCTCGAGTGACATGCAATACACCGACATCGCCCAGGCGCTGCGCAACCTCGCGGGGGCATTTCGGACCCTGGCGAACGCCAGCCCGCAGATCACCGACCAGATCACCAAGATCGAGTCGTACGCGGACCGGATCGAGGCCGGCGGCGCCACCTCCAACATGCAGGCACGTTGGGCGAAGCGGGGGCTGAGCGAGGGCGTGGACGCCCTGGAGCTGTACGAGAAGGAGCAGGGCCTCACCTCGACGGCGGATCGCTTCCAACTCCTGCGCGACCAGCTGGACCTCATCAACGAGGATCAACCGTTCGCGCCCCAGAAGGACACGTTCGTCACCGCGATGGACCAGGTCACGGAGACCCTGGTGCAATTCAGCGGGCCCCGGCAGCAGCCCGGCACGCAATGAGGGCTGCCGGGCGGGGCGCGCGCTCCGAGGCGTGCTCCTCGGCCGGGGCTGCGCTTGCCCGACGCTCGGGCAGGCCTAGGTTCGGGTCGTAGCTTCGGGACGGAGCTCTGGGGGACACGATGAAGATTGCTAAGATTGCGAAGGCTTGGATCCTGACGATTCCGTTGGTTCTGTCCATTGGGTGCCCGAAGGGCGAAGAGCCGTTGCAACAGCCGACGGCGTCGGGCCAGAACGAGCAGCAGCCCGGAGGGATCTGGGAGGAGTTCGGTCAGCCGGGCCAGGGGACGCAGCCGGCCCAACCGGGGGTGCCCGCCGAGCCGGGGCAGGTCGGGCAGGCCACCCCTCAGCCGAGCGACGCCACGCCCGAAGTCGGCGAGCTCGCCACCACGATCGAGACGATTCGCGGCGCCCAGCAGCTGGAGAACGACGACGCCGCGACGGCCCTCCGGAACGTCGCCAGCGGGCTCGAGCAGATGGCGGGCGCCGAGAAGGCCGCCGAGAACATCGCGCGGATCCGTGGGTACGCCGACCAGATCCTGGCCTCCGACCCCGCGTCTCCCGAGCAGGGCAACCTCGCGCGGTCCGCGATGGAGGAGAGCCTGACCGCCCTCCAGAACATCGCGACCGATCGCGGGATCCAGGACTTCGATCCGCAGGTGCAGAACATGCGCACGCGGATGGAGGCGCTGCAGGCCGATCAGCCGCTCACGGCGCAAGTGGACGCGTTCGCCAACTCGCTCCAGCAGATCGTCGACGCGATGAACTACATCAACCAGCGCCCGGCGACCGGCACGCAGTGAGGCCCATGGCGCGGGCATGACGCCCTGACCTGACCGTGGCGCCGCCGTGAGGCTCGCGGCGGCGCCGTCGTTCGGAGGCTACCTCGCCTTGGCGGCGACCAGCGCGCGCTCCAGCATCAAGAGGCCGTCGTCGATCTGGGACTCCTCGATGAGCATCGGCGGCGCGATGCGGAAGACGTTGCCCCAGCGCCCGCCCTTGCCGATGATGAGGCCCTCCGCGCGCGCGGCCTCGAAGATGCGCCCGGTGAGCGCGGCGTCGGGAGTGCGGTCACCCGCGGTCTCGTCCACCACGATCTCGATGGCCTGCATGAGCCCGAGCCCGCGCACCTGGCCGATGTTGGCGGGGAAGCGCACCTGGAGCGCTTCGAGCCCCGCGCGCAGGCGCGCCCCGAGGCGGGCCGACCGCGCCGGGATGTCCTCGCGCTGCATGACATCGAGCGTGGCCTTGGCCGCGGCCATGGCGAGCGGATTGCCGCCGAAGGTCGAGAGGGTGAGGCGCGGGAGCGACTTCGCGATCTCGGGCGTGGTCATGCAATTGGCCGCGGGCAGGCCGTTGGCGATGCCCTTCGCCATGGTGACGATGTCCGGCTGAACGCCGAAGTGTTGGAAGCCCCACCAATGCTCGCCCGTGCGCCCGAAACCGGTCTGCACCTCATCCGCGATGAAGAGCCCGCCGTACTGCCGGACGATCCCGACGGCGACCTCGAAGTACTCCTTCGGCGGCACCACGAACCCGCCCACGCCCTGCACGGGCTCGGCGAGGAAGCCCGCGATCTGGCCGGTCGTCGTGTATTGGATCAGGTTCTCGATGTCCCGCGCGCACTGGATGTTGCAGCTCGGGTACTTCAGGTTGAACGGGCACCGGTAGCAGTCGGGCTGCACCGCGTGCTTCACGCCCGCGATCTGTTGGGGCAGCACGCGCCAGTTGGAGTGCCCCATCAGGGACTGCGCGAGCGCGGAGCGGCCGGAGTAGCCGTTCCGAAGCGCGATGACCTCGCTCCGGCCGGTGTGGGTCATCGCGAGCATGACCGCCATCTCGTCCGCTTCCGTGCCGCTCGCGGTGAAGAAGCTATGCGACACATCCCCCGGCATGATGCCTGCGAGCGCCTCCGCGACCTCGACCATGGGGGCCGTCGGGTAGAGCGACGAGATGTGCGACAGCCGCTCGAGCTGCACGCGCACCGCGCCGTTCACCTCTTCGTTCGCGTGGGACAGCGACACGGTGAGGATGCCACCGAAGAAGTCGAGGTACTCGCGCCCCTCGGTGTCGGTGATCGTCAGCCCCTTCGCGCGGTCGACCGCGATGGGCTCCTGGTAGTAGTTGATCACCGACGGCATGAGGTACTGGCGGTGTTTCTGTCGGATCTCGTCGCCGGTCATCGGGGGCTCCAGGAAGGGAACGGAGGTTATCATGGGCCCCCCCTGCCACCCACGGAGCGCCCATGTCCATCCTCATCAAGAACGGCCGGATCGTCACCGCGGTCGACGACTACTTCGCCGACGTGTTCATCGACGGAGAGAAGGTCGCGCAGATCGGCACGAACCTCCAGGTCACCGCCGACACCGTGATCGACGCCGCGGGCAAGCTCGTCATCCCCGGCGGAATCGACCCGCACACCCACATGGACATGCCGTTCGGCGGCACGACGTCCGCCGACGACTTCGAGAGCGGCACCCTCGCCGCGGCGTTCGGAGGCACGACCACCATCGTCGACTTCGCGATCCAGACGAAGGGCCACTCGACGCTCGAGGGCCTCGACACCTGGCACGGCAAGGCCGAGGGAAAGGCCAGCATCGACTACGCGTTCCACATGATCGTGACCGACATGCCGCGGGAGCGCCTCCCCGAGATGGAGACGCTCGCGCGCGCCGGGGTCACCTCCTACAAGCTCTTCATGGCCTACCCCGGCGTGCTCTACGTCGATGACGGCGTGCTGTACCGGACGTTCCGGCAGGCCGGCCTCAACGGCACGCGCATCAACATGCACGCCGAGAACGGCATCGTGATCGACGAGATCATCCGCGAGGCCGTGGAGGACGGCAAGGTCGATCCCCGCTGGCACGCCCTCACCCGCCCCACGCGCATGGAGGCCGAGGGCGTGCACCGCGCCATCGCGATCGCCGAGGTGGCCGAGGTCCCCCTCTACATCGTGCACCTGTCAAGTCACGACGCGCTCGAGCAGGTTCGGCTCGGCCGCGCGCGCGGCGTGGACGTGCAGGCCGAGACCTGCCCGCAGTACCTCTTCCTCGACTCGTCCTGGTACGACCGCCCCAACTTCGAGGGCGCCAAGTGGGTCATGACCCCCGCGCTCCGCGAGAAGTGGAACCAGAAGTCCCTCTGGCAGGGCCTCAAGTTCGGGGACCTCTCGGCGGTCGCGACCGATCACTGCCCGTTCTGCTTCGGCGGCCAGAAAGAGCTCGGCCGGGAGAGCTTCACCAAGATCCCGAACGGCGCGCCCGGCGTCGAGAATCGCATGTCGCTGATGTACGACGGCGGCGTGGTGAAGGGCCGCATCTCGCTCAACCGCTTCGTCGAGCTCACGTCGACGTCCGCCGCCAAGACGTTCGGCCTCTTCCCGAAGAAGGGCACGGTGGCCGTCGGGAGCGACGCCGACATCGTCATCTTCGACCCCGAGAAGAAGCGGACCATCAGCATCCACGACCCCGAGACCCACCACATGAAGGTCGACTACAGCGCGTACGAGGGCCACGAGGTGCAGGGCTGGACCGAGACGGTCATCAGCCGCGGCAAGGTGGTCGTGCACAAGGGCGTCGCGTCGGCCACGGGCAAGGGCCAGTTCGTCGCGCGAGCGCGCGTGGGCGAGCTGCTCCGCTAGGAGCCGCCGCTACGTGGGCTCCTCGCCCTCGGAGGGCGCGCGCGTCGGCACCTCCGCCTCGGTCAACGGCTCCCGGGCGGCGCGCGGCTCGAGGCGATGCGCGCCGCGCCCCGGCTCCGGCGTGGTCTCCTCGCGCGGCCGGGGATGCTTCTTCGCCTCTCCGCCCCGGACGTGGCGTTCACCCGGGTCCGCGCGGGGCGTCGCGGGGGCCTCCCCGACCTCCGCTGCCTGCGCGGCGCGCGGTCCAGGTGGCGCGCCGCTGACGGTCTGGGCGGCCCACCCCTGCTCCTGGCTCCGGCTCCGCTCCTCGTCGTGCCCCTCGTTTCCCGGATGGAGGAGGCGCGGCTCGCCCGGCTGATGCTGAGCCCGCTCGCGCTGCAGCCGTGCCCACTTCTGGTCTTCGTGCTCACCCATGCTGCGTCCCCCCCTGATCCACCAAGCGAATCACGGGGGGGATGCGAGGAAAGCGCGACGGCGGCCTTACGGAAGATCCTTCACCACGTCCCCGTAGGTGTCCGGCCGGCGGTCGCGGAAGAACTGCCAGGTCTGGCGAACCTGCTCGATCTGGTCGAGGTCACACGTCGCGACGACCAGCTCGTCCTCCGTCTCCGACGCCGTCGCGAGGAACTCGCCGCGCGGATTGCAGATGTAGCTGGTGCCGTAGAAGCGCCCGATGCCCCAGGGGGCCTCGGTGCCGACGCGGTTCGACGCCGCCATGAAGTAGCTGTTGGCCACCGCGTGCGCGGGCTGCTCGAGCTTCCAGAGGTACTGGGAGAGGCCCGCGACCGTGGCCGAGGGGTTGAAGACGATCTCGGCGCCGTGCAGGCCGAGCAGGCGCGCGCCCTCGGGGAAGTGACGGTCGTAGCAGATGTACACGCCGATGCGCGCGTAGCGGGTCTGGAACGTGGGGTAGCCGAGGTTACCCGGCTTGAAGTAGAACTTCTCCCAGAAGCCCGAGGTCTGGGGGATGTGGTTCTTGCGGTAGATGCCGAGGGTCGTGCCGTCCGCGTCGAGCACCACGGCCGTGTTGTAGTACACCCCGGGCATGGCCGATTCGTAGATGGGGACGACCATTGCCATCTGGTACTTCGCCGCGATGGGGCGGAGCCGCTCGACCGTCGGACCGTCGATCGCCTCGGCGGCGCCGTACCAGCGCTTGTCCTGGCCGGGACAGAAGTAGGGCCCGTTGAAGATCTCCTGGAGGCCCAGGATCTGCACGCCGCTCTCGCCCGCCTGGCGGATGAGCGGGAGGTGCTTCTCGAACATGGCCTCCTGGATCTCGCGGACGGGCACTGTCTCGTCGTTGATGGGGTTGGACGCCTGGATCAGTCCGACGGTGACGTTGCGGGCCATGGGGGGCTCCTCCTAGGAAGGCTCAGTAGAACGAAGAGGTGCGGCGGGCGCCGCCGTGGTTGATGTAGACGGTCTTCTGCTCGGAGTAGAACTTCCACGCGTCGGGGCCCATCTCGCGCGGGCCCACGCCCGTGTTCTTCACGCCGCCGAACGGCAGGTGGGCCTCGCCGCCCATCGTGGGGGCGTTGACCTGGGTCATGCCGGTGTCGAGGCGCTCGATGATCGAGAACGCGCGGGACAGGTCGTTGGTGTACACCGAGGACGTGAGGCCGAACTGCACGGCGTTCGCGGCGTCGATCGCCTCATCGACGGTGGCGACGCGAACCACGGCGAGGACCGGCCCGAAGATCTCCTCGGTCGCGATGCGCGCGGTGGGGGCCACGTGGTCGAACAACGTGGGCGCGGGGAAGAAGCCCTTGGGCAGGGCGATGATGCGCCCGCCGCCGAACACGAGCTTCGCCTCGGCCGCGCCGATGTCGGTGTAGGACACCACCTTCTCCATCTGGCGCTCGCTCACGGAGGGGCCCATGGTGACGCCCTCCTCGAGGGGGTGCCCCGCGCGCAGCGCCTTGCCGAGCGCGGCCACCTTCGCGACGAAGGCGTCCGCCACGCCCTCCATCACGATGGCGCGGCTGGTGGCCGTGCAGCGCTGCCCCGTGGAGCCGAAGGCCCCCTGCACGCAGGCGGCGGCGGCCTTGTCCAGATCCGCGTCGTCGAGGACGAGCAGCGGGTTCTTGCCGCCCATCTCGCACTGGACCGGCTTGTTGAGCTGCGCGCACCGGGCGGAGACCTTGAGGCCCACCTCGGTCGAGCCGGTGAAGCTCACGGCGCGCACGTGGGGATGGTCGATGAGGGCGAGCGCGGGCGCCACGTCCCCCTGCACGACGTTGACGACGCCGGGCGGAAAGCCGGCCTCCTCGCAGTACATGCCGATGAGGTGGGCGGTGTAGGGTGTCTCGGGGGCGGGCTTGAGCACCACCGTGTTTCCCGCCACCAGGGCCGGCGCCATCTTCCACAGCGGGATGCACACCGGGAAGTTCCACGGGGTGATGAGCCCGACGACGCCGTGCGGGCGCCACATCGTGAAGGCGAAGGTGCCCGCGAGCTCGCTCGGGACGGTGATCCCGGTGAGGCGACGCGCGTCTCCCGCGGCGAACTCGATGTAGCGGATGGCCTTCTGGACCTCCCCTCGGGCCTCGCCGATGATCTTGCCCTCCTCGAGGGCCAAGGCGCGGGAGAGCGGCTCCGCCTCGCGCTCGAGGATGCGTACGAGCCGGAACAGGAGCTCCCCGCGCTTCGGGGCGGGCGTGCCCGACCAGCCGGGGAACGCGGCGTGCGCGGCCTCGATGGCCTCGTTCATCACGTCCGCGCCCGACACCGGCGTGGTGCCGAGCAGCGCGCCGTCCGCCGGGCAGCGGTTCTCCGTGGTCGAGTCCGCGTCGCGCCAGGCGCCGTTGATGAGGTTCCGCGCGTTCAAATCCATGAAGCCCCCTGCCATGCGGTGCGACGACCAGCCGCCCGACGTATCACGACGAGGGCGGCCGGAGGATTGAGGACAGCCCTCCCTAGGAGGCGCCGCCCTCGTACATCTCCTCGATCTCCTTGGCGAAGTTCGTGTAGATGTTCTTGCGCTTGAGCTTCAGGGTCGGCGTGAGCTCGCCCGTGTCGATCGCGAGCGGGCGCGGCAGCACCTTGTACTTGCGGACGTGCTCCACCCGCGCGAACAGCTCGTTGCAGGCATCGACGGCCTTCTGCAGCTCTTCGCGCACCTTCGGATCCTCCGCCCCGACGGTGGCGCCGAGCCCGGAGAGCTCGCCGAAGCGCGCGAGGGCCTCCAGATCGACCTGGAGCAGCGCGGTCAGGTAGGCGCGGCGGTCCCCGATGACGACGGCCTCCCCGATGAGGGGGTGGTTCTTGAGCGCGGCCTCGATGTTCTTCGGCGCGACGTTCTTGCCGCCGGCGGTGATGAGGATCTCCTTCTTGCGGCCGACGATGGACAGGAACCCATCGGCGTCGAAGGCGCCGAGATCGCCGGAGAGGAGCCAGCCGTCCACGAGGGTCTCGGCGGTGGCCGCGGCATCCCGGTAGTAGCCGAGGAACACGTTGGGCCCGCGGAGCAGGATCTCGCCGTCCGCCGCGAGCTTGACCTCCGCGCCCGGGATCGCCGGGCCGACGGAGCCGAGCTTGGTCTTGCCGGGGACGTTGAAGGTCGTGGGGCCGCTGCCCTCGGACTGCCCGTACACCTCGTGCACGAGCACGTCGATCCCGGCCAGGAAGGTGAGGACCTCCTTGGACACGGGCGCGGCGCCGCTCACGCAGACGCGGGCACGCGTGAGGCCGAGCACGGGCTTGACCTTCGAGTAGATGAGCTTGTCCGCGAGGGTGTGCTGGAACGACAGGAACGCGCCCGGATCCTGACCGAGCCCCTTCGCCGTGTGGTAGCGCTGCCCGACGCTCATGGCCCACGCGACCAGCTTCTTCTTCATGCCGGTGGCGAGCGAGAGCTTGGCCGACACGCCGGCGTGGAACTTCTCCCAGATGCGGGGCACCGCGAAGAGCACGGTGGGCAGGACCTCCCGGAGGTTCTCGGGCACCTTCTCCATGCTCTCGGCGAAGGAGATGCTGCTACCGCAGGTGATCGGCGCGTGGATCGAGAACATCTGCTCGGCGATGTGCGAGAGGGGCAGGTAGGACAGGCTGCAGTCGTCCGGCCCGATCTTCACGAGATCGATGGCGGTCTTGGCGGTCCACGCGAGGTTCTCGTGCGAGAGCATCACGGCCTTCGGCGGGCCCGTGGTGCCGGACGTGTAGATGAGGGTCGCGAGGTCCTTCTCCTTGAGGGCGAGGAGCCGGCGTTCGACCTCGGCGTCGGGGGTCTCGTCCGCCCGGGCCAGGAACTGCTCCCAGGTCAACACCATCGGATCGTCGATGACCGCGCCCTTCATCATCACGACGTGCTTCAGATGCGGGAGCTCGCCCCGGACCTTGTTGACCTTCTCCCACTGCATCGCGTTTTCGAGCAGCACGATCGAGGCCTCCGCGTGGTGCACGATGTACTGCACCTCGGTGGGCGAGTTGGTCGTGTAGATGCCCGCGGGCGCCCCGCCGACCACCATCGCCGCCACGTCACACACCACCCACTCCGGACGGTTGAACCCGAGGATGCAAACGGTCCCGCCCGGCTGGAGCCCAAGCGAGACGAGGGCACGGGCAGCCTGCCGCACCTCCGCGGCGTACGCGGCGTAGGTGGTGGGCTTCCACTCGCCGCCGACCTTGACGCGGTAGGCCACGGCGTCCGGGTAGCGGCGCGCGGTGTCGAAGAGGCGCGCGGGGACGGTGCTCGGAATCTGCGTGGTCGGAATCTGCGGGGTGGACAAAGGAGATCTCCTGGAACGCGCAGGGTACGGCGGCTCACCGGCCGCCGTCAACCCCCGATTCCCCTGGAGCCACGCTCGCCCGTGCACTTTCACACGCTCCGGCCGCTCGGGACCGCCCCTACGCAGTCAACGGGCTGCAGCCGCCAGCCGGCGCCGGAGAGCGAGGAACAGCACCCCCACGAGCACGCCGAGCGGCGCTCCCGGAAGCGCCGGCGCGCTGCATCCACAGGCGACGCCCAGATCCTCGCCCAACCCGTCGGGGAGATCGATCCCATCGGGAATCTCGTCCTCGCAGGTGCCGCCCCCCTCGATCCATCCGACCCCACACACCGGGAAGTCGGCCTCGAGCTCCTGCGCGTATTGGATGTACCGGATCTGGGACGGGGTCGGGTCGTTGGAGGGGTAGAGGACCAGGTCCTGGTCGGCGGCACCGGCCCCGTAGCGCATGTGGAGGCGCGTGAAGAACGCGTCGGTGCTGGTTCCCGTGAAGCCCACCTCGAGCAGATCGGCGTCGCTGGGCGGCTCGCCCGAGCAGGGGTCACACCCGCCACCCCCCCAGGCATATTCCCGCACCCACGCGGGGCGGTCGTGCGCCGCCATGGCGTCCCCGAATTGGGCGCCGTAGAACTCGCCGAAGTTGGCGTACACATCGTCACGGAACAGGCACTCGTGCTCGATCGTCGCCTCGGGGTAGTTGGAGACCCCGACGCTGCCGGCCGCGTAGTCGTTCACGGCGTAGACGATGAGGTCCTGGACACCGGGCGAATTGAGGGTACCGAGGCGGATTGGAAGCGAGAATACCGCGCTCTCGTAGCCGAACCGGAGCGGGGAGAGGAAGCTCGCGCCCTCGGGCAGCCGATCGAGCGCGACCTTGGCCGCGAAGAAGAACGCGCCGCCGTCGATGTACTCGCTGAGCAAGGCGGCTGCGGCCTCGTCGACCCCGTAGCCGTTGTCGTCGAGCCAGCTCAACAGCCCCTCGGACTCGTCCGCGGAGAGCACGACGATGTCGTATTCGCCGGCGGTGAACGAGGCCTCGACCGTCACGGAGTCGTCCGCGGCCTCGCCCCCGCCGTCGCTGTCCGCGCTGTCGGACATCGGGTACTCGTCTTCCGGGTGCAGCTGCTCGCACGTATAGGAGACCAGCCGCGGGCCCGAGTACGCGTCCAGCCGGCCGAACAGCGCCGGATCGACCACCGAAACGTCGTCGGGCCCGAGCACCTCGGGCACCGGGACGAGCAGGGCGAACGCCGTGGCGTCCCCCTCGTAGTTGTTGGCCAGGGTGAGCGTCGTTCGGGTGCCCTGTCGGCTGATGACGACCTGGCTGACGCTGTTGTAGAGCGAGGCGCCGGCCTGGCCCACGTACGTGCCGCAGAACGCATGGGCGGGCCCGGAGAGCGCCAACAGGGACAGGAGCATGGAAGTCCTCCGCGCAGACAATGGCCGCGAAGGAGGTGAGCGACAAGCTCTATCGTCGATCCTGCCGGCGCCGGATCACGAGCGCGGCGGCCGCGGCGGCGAGCGCGGCGAGCGGCACGACAGGGGCGCCACAGCCGGTCCGGGTCACGTCGACGGCCTCCCCATCGTCGCAAGTACCGGGATCCACCGCCATCCCCTCCCCGCAGATCGGGTACTGGTCCTCGAGGTCGGACTTGTACGTGATGTACCTGATCTGCTCGTTCGTCGCGATGCCGGACGCGTAGAGCGAGAGGTCCTGGTCGACGTCGTTCGGCCCGTAGCGCAGGTGCAGCCGGGTGAAGTGCATGTCGTACGGGTCGGACGTGAACCCGAGCGCGCGGAGCTGGGTCTCGTCGGGCGGATTGCCGCTGCAGGGGTCACACCCGGCCGAGCTCCACGAATACTCGGTGACCCAACCGGGCCGCGGCTCGGTCGCCTGGGCGTCCGCGAATTGGGAGGTGTAGAACGCGCCGAACCCCTCCCCCTCGTCCGCCCACATGCACTCGTTCTCCACCTCGACTTCGGGGTAGTTCGAGATGCCGACGGCGCCCTCGGCCGTCGTCGTGATGCCGTAGATGATCACGTCCTGATCGCCGTCCGACGAGATCGTGCCGATCCGAACCGGGAGGGAGAACACCTCGCTCTGGTAGGAGAACTGGAGCGGCGAGAGCCCCGCCACCGCGCCGTCCGCCAGCGTGGGGAGCGACACCTTGGCCGCGAAGAAGTAGCTGCCCGCCGCGATGTATTCGTCGAGGATGGCCTCCCCGCCGGCGGGCAACGCGTATCCGTTCGCGTCGAGCCACTCGTAGAGCCCGGAGGACTCCTCCGCGGAGAGCACGACGATCTCGTACTCGCCTTCGGTGAAGGCGCTCTCGACCACGACGCTCGCGTCTCCGTCGAGAGCGGAGCCCGAGTCGGACTCCTCGCCGTCCTTGGCCGCGCCGCCGCACCCGCAGCCGACCCGGCCCTCGTACTCGTCGTCGAAGTCCGCGCACTCGTACGAGACGAGCCGTGGCCCGGAGTACGCGTCGAGGGTCCCGAACAGGTCTGCGTCGAGGAGCCGCACGTCATCGGGGCCGAGCACCACGGGCACCGGGATGACGATGGCGAATTGGTCGAGCGGGCCCTCGTAGTCCATCGCGAGCGAGAGCGTTGAGTGGTTGCCCTGACGCACGAGGGCGACCTGGCTGGCGTGATTGTACAGATCGGCGCCGGCCTGCCCGACGTAGGTGCCACAGAACGCCGATGCCATCGGGATGGCGCTGGTGAGCAGGGAGAGCACCATCACTCGACCACCACTTCCAACGTCCCGCCGGCCACGAGCTCCTGGTGCTGGAACGTGGGGCCGAGCAGCGGGCGGCCGTTCAGCCGCACCTCGACGATGTGATCCCCCTCTCCAATCCGGCGGGAGGTGAACTCCCCGCCATCGACCTCGAACCGCATCTCCTCGAACAGCGGTGCGCCCACGACGTAGCTGGTCGTGCCCGCGATGGGGTAGAAGCCCATCGCCGCGAAGATGTACCAGGCGGAGAGCGTGCCGGCGTCGTCGTTTCCGGCGAGGCCGATCGGATCGTCCGCGTAGTGGTTCTCCGCGATCCAGCGGACCCACTTCCACGTCGCGTCGCGGTCCCCCCAGAGCGCGAAGAGCCACGCGGCGTGGATGTCGGGCTCGTTGCCGTGCCAGTAGTAGGTCTGCGGGAAGTCGAGCACGCCCTCCTTCTCCGCCTCGACGAAGAAGGTGTCGAGCTTGGCCAGCGCGGCATCACGGCCTCCCAATACATCGGCCAGGGCGTCCGGCTGGAACCACCCCATCCAGAGGTATTGCCACGCGTTGCCCTCGGTGTACTCGTCCCCCCAGGCGATCTCGTTGAAGTCGGCGGCGAAGCTGCCGTCCGACAGGCGGGCATGGAAGAAGCCGACGGCCGGATCGTATTGGTTGCGCCAGGTGTAGGATCGCCAGGCGAAGTGCGCGGCGGCGTCCGACTCGCCGAGGGACTGGGCCAGCTGCGCGAGGGCGTGATCGGCCCAGGCGTTCTCCTGGGTCCACGCGACGCTGGAGCCGAACAGATCGGAGGGGTAGTATCCGTAGCGCTCGAGCGTCGCGACGTCGGGGCGGGCGTTGTAGGGGATCGATCCGACGCCCATGGCCTGATCGCGCAGGCGCGGCCACGCGCTCTCCATGTCCCAATCGGTGACACCCTTGATCCAGGTGTCCGCGAGCACGATGTCGGCGGGGGCACCCAACATCGTCTCGCTGTCGCGGTTTGCGACCGGCCACGCCGGGAACGCCCCGCCCTGCTCCGCCATGGCGAGCAGGGAGCGGGCGAAGTCCCTCGACTTCTCGGGGTAGAGCAGCGTGTAGAGCGGGTGCGCGGTGCGGTACGTGTCCCACAGGGAGAAGTCGTTGTGGTAGGTCCACCCTTCGGCCTCGTGGACCACGCCGTCGAACCCGGTGTACAGGCCATCGGCGTCGCCGTGCTCCTGGGGCATCTGGAGCGCGTGGTACATCGCGGTGGCGAAGATCGCGCGCTCGGTGTCCGACGCGCCCTCGATCTCCACGCGATCGAGCGCCTCTTCCCAGGCATCCCACCCCTTGGCGGCGGTGCCCTCGATCGCGCGCGGGCCAAGCTCGGCCTCGAGGTTGGCGCGGGCGCCCTCGGCGCTGGTGAGGGAGATCGCCACGCGGATCGACGGGTCGCGCGACACCGGCACGATCCATGCGCCCAGATCGATGCCGGCGGCGTCCGCGCGGCCCTCCACGCCCTCGTCGTCGGCCCAGGTGCCGAAGGACTCGATGCCCTCGTCGAACACCGCGAAGAACCAGATCGGGAAGCCCTCGCCGTTGAACGACCCGGAATTGATCATCCGGCCCGCGACCGTGCCGCGCGCGAGATCCACCGTGATCTCCCCGCCGAGGCTCGATCCGTACAGGTTGTGCTCGAGATCGATGAGCACGACCGGCTCGGCCTCGGAGGGGTCCCCGGGGTCCTCGCTCGCGTCCGGAAAGCGGTAGTGGTGCTGCGCCGCGTGGCGCGTGGCCGCCAGCGTGACCTCGATGCCGCTCGGCAGGGTCACCCCGTAGGCGCCGGGCTCGGCCCACTCCGCGTCGTGGGAGAACTCGGTGCGATAGCCGGCCTCGTCACGCTTGTCGGGATCCCAGCCGAACGTCGGCATGAACAGGATGTTCCCGTAGTCGGGAACGCCGGTGCCGTGCATCCGGAAGTGGGAGAACCCCTCGATGTGCGTGTCGTCGTAGTAGTAGCCCGAGCAGTGGTAGGCCCCGAGCCCCCCCCACGAGAGCGAGGTGTCGGGCCCCACCTTCACCATCCCGAACGGAACGGTGGCCCCCGGGTGCGACGATCCGACCCGGAAGCCGGGGCCGCCCGTCGCGATGAACGGGTCGACCGCCTCCATCAGCGGGGGGGAGGCGGTCGGCGTATCGTCCGGCGTCGGCGCGCACGCCGCGAGGAACGCCAGGAATCCCATGCGGGAACCACGCCTACGGCGCGACCCACTCCAGCTCGACGGTGTAGGGCTGTTCATCGGTGCCAAGATACCCCAAGGCGAGCAGGTAGTACGTGACTTCCGGCTCCAGGGTCACCACCGACTCGCACACCTCCGGATTCGCGCCGGTGAGGCAGTACGAATCACCGAAGGTGCTGAACAGATCGACGATGCCGTACTCCGGATCGAGGTACCAGATGCCGAAGTCGATGTCGGCCGCGGCGTCGGGCCACGCCGCGAGCATGCGCACGTACATCGACTCGGGCACGGTGAACGCGAAGGCGTCGGAGTCGTTCGTGCCGTTCCAACCGCTCGTTGCCGGGTCGAGCACGGAGCTGCCGCTGACGATGTCCACGTAGCCGAGGCCCGAGAGCATCCCGAGCTCCTGGGCGACCAGGGTGTCCGCGATGAGCGTGTAGGCGGCCGGGTCGATCTCCGCGAGCGTGGTGTCGGGGAGGGTCTCGGTGGCCTGGATCCCGATCACCTTGGGGAACACGCCGTCGAGCACGAGGGGCTCGGACACGACGGTGGCCTCGCCCGTGGCGCCCGACTGCACGCTCGCGGTCGTGTAGAGCGCGCCCGCGGACGGGGACGCGTTGAGCGAGGTGAGCGTGCCCGCGCGCAGGTACACGGTCTCCGGGCCCTCCTCGACCGTGGAGGTCGGCTCGAACAGGTCGCCCGTGTCTTCGTCCGGGGGGGCGGGGATCACCGTGCGCAGCCAGAGGATGCGGTAGACGCCGGACCAGGTGTAGGTGACCGGATCGTAGACCCACGTGTTGGCGGTGGTGCCTCCCGCGGGGTCCTCGGCGACCTGGGGATCCGCGCCCAGGTAAGCGCCGACCAGGATCGTGGTGTCGTCCGGCGCCGAGCCGCTCACGACGAGGCTGTACGGGAGGGGGGTCTCCTCGTCGTCGGTCGTGGTGCCCGCCACGAGCAGCACGTAGTCGGTGCCGGCGACAACGTCCCAGGTGAGCTGGTAGACGCCGCCGGTGCCGTCGGTGGTGCCGCTGGAGAGCACCCCGGCGCCGGTGGTCGCGTCGTAGGTGGCGGGGTCGATGAGCTCGACCACGAGCACGTCGGCGTCGACCGAGGCGCCCGCGGTGTCGGCCGTGTCGGGATCCACGCCGCTGCCGGGCACGGTCTCGAACGTGAGATCGAAGGTGAACGTGCCGTCCGCGATGGGCGTGAACGTGTAGTAGTCGGGATCCCCGTAGGTGGCTTCGAGGCCGGGAACCCAGCTGATCACCTTGCCGTCGACCACGACGGTCCGGTACGTGAGCGACTTGCTCTCATCCGCGCCGATCGGCTGCGCCGTGGCGACGGAGTTGTTCGTGCGGCCGTCCTCGACGAGGGTCGGCGGGATCGTGAGCGTGCCGGTGAGCACGGTGCGATCGATGCCTTTTTCGTCCGGGAGGCAGCCCGAGAGGCCGAGGGACGCGAGGGAGAGGAGGAGGAGGGAGGAACGCATGGCTTAGAACTCCCCGCGCAGGCCGAGCTGAAGGTATCGAGGATCCTGGCGCGTGAGGGGCGTCCCGAAGGCCGGGTTGCCGTCGTCACCGAGGTAGGGCCCCTCCCCGTTCGCGTCATTGTAGGCGGTCTCGACGCCGGTGATGGTGCGGTCGTCGAACACGTTGAAGACCTCGATCGTCACGTCCCACGTGGTGGGGCCGGCGACCAGGGTGATGCCCGCCTTCAAGTCGAGCTGGGATTCGAGCGGGAGGCGATACGTGCCGTCCACCGGGCCGCCGAGGTTGCTCCAGCTCTGGTAAAAGGCGTTGTAGTACCGGGGCGAATACGGCGTGCCCGACATCATGTTGAAGTTCCAGCCGCCGAGCAGGCCGATCTTCACGGTCTCGCTGAGGACGAAGGTGTCCGGCTTGCGTACGGAGCCGGCCAGCTTGAAGTTGTGGGTGCGATCGTAGGAGAGCAGCCCGGTCTCCACCAACGTCTGCTCGGGAATGTCGCCCGCGCCCGACGCGTACTGGGCGTCGTTGGTGCCGTACGCGCGGCTCCACGTATAGCTGCCGAGCACGCCGAAGTTCTCGTCGAACTGCTTGACGATGCTCACCTCCATCGAGGTGTACGACGTGAAGAGCTCGGACGGGGTCCGGATGCGGTACACCGACTCGTTCACGCCGTTGCGGTAGCCGATGACATCGGTGCCCTCGGCGTTCCACACCATGTTGACCTCGTCGTCCTCCCAGAACCGGGTGGCGCGCTCGTAGGTGAAGGTGGCGTCGATCCCGACGCCGCCGCCGACATCGCGGCCGATGCCGACGTCGATCTCGTCGGAGTACGGGTTCTTGAGCCCCTCCGCCTGGAGGTTGGTCCCCGCGTCCTGCTGCGCGGGCTCCTCCGCCCAGTCGCCGGCCTCGGCGTCCCAGTACGTGAGCGTGTTTCCGTACGCCCGCTTGTGGAGCAGGTCGGAGATCTGGAGGTAGCCCGTGTCGAAGAAGCGGCCGTAGTACGCGTGCAGGTTGGTGCGGCCGTCATCCGTCAGGTCGAACGCGGCGCCGACGCGGGGCGCGAATGTAATGGACGAGTAAGCGGCGGCTCCGCCGGCGAGGTCATCCCCGAGGCGCGAATAGTCCATCCGGACGCCCGGCCGCACGGTGAGCCGCGGGATCGGGTTCCACACGTCCTGCACGAACGCGCTGATCATCAGGCCGGCCAGGAAGCTCTTCTCGTCCCCGGTGTACTGCGCGAGCGCGGTGTTCTCGTACCCCGCGATGTCCGACGGCCCGCCCTCGCCGTAGCTCTTGTAGATTAGGCTCCCCTCGCCCGGATACGCGTCGGCGTTGACGAGGTATTCGGCGTTCAACCCCACCTTGAACGCGTGCTCCCCGAGGAGCTCCCCGTACTGGGTGAAGTTGGTCTGCGCCGAGCCGCGGTAGCGATGAGAGATGTAGCCGTAGGGGAACGCGCCCCCGTTGAAGCCGTCGGGATCCCAGGCGAGCCAGGCTGTGTCTCCGAGGTTCTCGATGCAGCCCGAGATGTCGGCTTCGCCCTTGCAGGCCACCGTGTAGTACGCGATGTCGCTCTGCTGGAAGTACAGCTGGGACTGCAGGATCGACTTCGGGGTCGGCGTGAAGATGTGCCCGAGCGACACCATGTAGCCGCCCTGCTCCTGGATGGTCTCACCGGCCGGCAGCGTGTAGGGCGCCCCGTAGTAGACCTCGGTGTTCTCGATGTAGGTCGGATCGCTCTGGGCCTGGACCCAGAGGCGGTGCTTCGACGAGGGCGCCCACGTCAGCTTTCCGAAGAGGTAGCCGGACCGCCACTCGCGCGGCAGCGGATCCTCGGGCCGCTCGAACGCGAGCGACACCGAATCCCGCTTCAAGTCACCCTGGAGGCTCGCGAAGAACCAGAGCTTGTCCTTGACGATCGGCCCGCCGAGGTTGAGCGCGAGGCTGGTGCCGAAGTAGTCGTCCGGCTCCTTCTCGTCCGGGAGGAGCTTGTAGATCTGGAGCTGCTTGTTCGTGTAGAGGAACTGCGCGTCCCCGTGGAAGTCGTTGCCGCCGGACCGCGTCACGATGTTGATCGCGCCGCCGAGCGAGCGGCCGTACTCGGCGTCCATTCCGCCGGTGATGACCTGCACTTCTTCGATCGCGTCGAAGTTCATGTTCTGGGAGAACGTGCCGGTCATCGGGTCGGTGTTGTTCACGCCGTCGACGTAGAATTGGTTTCCGTCGTCAAAGGCGCCGCGCACGTTGGGGTTGGCCCCGCCGGTCACGCCGGGCGCGAGCGCCGAGGCGCCCTGGTAGCTGCGGCCCTGGTTGGGGATGTCGCGCAGCGTCTCGCGCGTCAGCACCGCGCCCGTCTGCACCTTCTGCGTGTCGACGGCGGGCTTCACGTATTCGACCGTGAGCTCCTCACCGGCGGTGGCGAGCTTGAGCACGCCCGTGAACTCCGCGGTGCCGCCCGAGGAGACGAGCAGGCCGGCCGCGCGGTAGCCGAGGAACCCGCTCTTCACGATGGTGACGCTGTACTCGCCGGGCGGCAGGGCCACGAAGCGGAAGTAGCCCTCATCGTCGGCCTGCGCGTTCGCGCCGCCCAGGTAGTTGGGGCTCTCGACCGACACCGTGGCGCCGGGGATGGGGAGGCCGTCGGCGTCGACCACCTGGCCGCGGATCTGGCCGGTGACCTCGACGGCGTAGGCCGGCCCCGAGGCCAGCAGCGCGAACAGCGTCAACGAAGAGGTGAACAAGCGGTGTCTCCCGTGCGACGGGGCGTGTACCTCAGACGGGGCTGGGCGGTCAAGGGGTGGTCAAGGTGCCGTCATGGCGGTCGAACGCCCGGAGGCAGGGGCCGCCGCGCCACCTCGCGGTGATCGTGCCGCACGCCGTCGGCGTCCATCGGGCATGACCGTCGACCTGCGCCCGAGGGGAACCGCGCGCCCACGCGACGCGTGTGTCCGACGCAGAGGCCGAAGAATGCTATTCCTCGCATCGTTGCTCTCCATCCAGGCGCGCGCCGACTCGCCGCTCCCTGCCAACCCGCTCCCCACGCTTGCCGACGACGATCTTCTGGACGGCCGCCGCTTCACGAATGCGCGTTACCTCGACCTTCCGAGCGGCAAGGGCACGGATGGCCGCAGGTTGCCCGAAGGCACGACTCCGAGGCCGCTCCACACCGAGTCGCTCGACCACGCGCCCGCGCACGATCTGCGCGGCCTCGTCTCGCTCGTTCCGGGCATGGTGCGCACGCGGCACGGCGTGGCGTTCTCGGACGGGTCCACGATCGCCCTGTACGTCGACGGCCTTCGGTGGGATCGCTCGGGGCTGGTCGGGCGCTGACGGACGCAACCGGAAAGGAGCAAGCACCCGAGCAACTTGACATCGGTCTCGGGGGACACGAGGTCCGAATGAAGCTCGGTCACCCAAACCACGAGGTCACCCGTCTCGTTCTTGCCACTCAAGACCCAACGGGTACCCGAACCTCCACAATCCCGCTACCGCCCGCGCCAGGGGCCTGAAGCGCGGCCGCCGCCCGGGGCGGCCAGTAGCTATAGCTACTCCTTCCCGCCCTCGACGGGTGTGGCAACGGCCGTCTTCGCAGCCTCTTCGGCGGCGGCCCTGTCGGCATCCGCCTGAGCCGCGGTAGCGGCCGCGATCGCTACCTGCTTGCCCTCGGCGACGGTCTTCAGCTCGGCGAGCCCCAGCTCGATGTCGGTGCCGAGCGCCTTGTCCATGTCCACGAACAAACCGAAGGCCTTGCCCAGGAAATTGTGGTTCCCATCCATCGACCACGTCACCAACGAGCCGGTCGGCGTACCCGCGAGGGTGAGCGCACAGGTTGCAGTGGACTCCATCGGCTCCACGAACTCCAGCTTGATACCAACCTTCTGGCCAGGTACGCTCTCCTCGATCGTCAGCTTGCCCTTGCCGACATCCCCGTTGCCGCTCCACGCAAACGACTGACCGACGCCCGCCGCGGGGCCTTCGAAGGTCTTCTGCATGTTGGGATCCTGCTTGTCGAACGGCGCCCCGAAAAGCACAAAAACACCCGAAAACTCATGGAGATCGTCGAGAACACCGAACACGAGATCGGCTGGAGCAGCGACCTCGAGCTTGCGCTCTACGTGGTAGGCGGCCGGCCGCGTGGCCACCACCGCTACGAAAATGACCAAGACACCCGCAACACCGATGAGAATTTTCGCGAGCATCGAAGCCCTCCTGCCGGCGCGACCGTAACCGTTCCCGCCCCTTCGCCCCGCGCCGGAAGGGGCCGCCCGGGCGCCCGAACCGGTTAAACTCGCGGCGCTCCCCGGAAGGCCCCGATGAACATCACCACCTGGAACGTGAACTCGGTCCGCGCGCGCTTGGACCGCGTGCTCGCGTGGATCGACGCCTATCAGCCCGACGTCCTGGGCCTCCAGGAGCTGAAGTGTCAGGACGCGGAGCTGCCGATCGAGCGCTTCCGCGAGCGCGGCTACCACGTGGAGTGCCTGGGCCAGAAGACGTACAATGGCGTCGCCCTGCTCTCGAAGAAGCCCATGACCGACGTGGTCAAGGGGTTTCCCAACCCGGACGATCCGCAGGCCCGCGGCATCTCCGCGGTGATCGACGGCATCCGCATCGTGAACCTGTACTGCCCCAACGGCGGCGAGCTCACGTCGGAGAAGTACCCCTACAAGCTCGGCTGGTACGACCGGCTCGTCATGGAGCTCACCCAGTGGGCGCACGGGCCGCTGATCGTGTGTGGGGACTTCAACATCGCCCCGGCGGACGCCGATGTGTACGATCCGAAGGGGTGGGAGGGGCAGGTGCTGGTCAGCGCCCCGGAGCGCGAGCGGTTCCAACGCATCCTCGGGCTCGGCCTCACCGACGCCTGGCGTGCCTTCCACAAGGAGCCCAACGTCTACACCTGGTGGGACTACCGCGGCAACGGCTACGCGATGAACCAGGGCCTCCGCATCGACCATCACCTGGTCACGAAAGACATCCTCGCCCGCGCGACGGACGTGTCGGTCGACCACGAGGAGCGGGGCCGCCCGCAGGCGAGCGATCACGCACCCGTCACGTTGCACCTGCGCGATCGCTGAGTCGTCGCCCGCGCTCCTGCTTGCACGGGTGGAGGGCCCGGGGAAAGGGGGCGGGCAGAAGAAGGCGGGCCCATGACCCTTGACCGCACAGGCAGGATCGCGCTGCTCTCGTTGATGAGCATCGCCACGATCACGACGGTACAAGCGGAGGCGCCCGGGGAGGCGGAGGAGCACGCCCTCCCCGCCGTCCACCCGGCGGATCAGCTGCTCGCGCGGCTCCGGTACGTGCGCGGTGACTACGCCCATGCGATGGAAGGCGGGAAGATCGCGGACGCCCACGAGTACGAGGAGCAGGTCGAGCTGATGGAGCACGCCCTCGCGCTCGCCTCGCCGCTCCCCCTCTCGACGCCCACGCGCACCGCGCTCGGCGCCATCCTCGCGGCGGTGAAGCGGCAGGCTCCGGCGGCCGAGGTCACGGCGGCCTGCGACGCGCTGCTCGTGCGCCTCGCGGACGAGCTCTGGCTCGAGATCGACCCGCCCGACCCGAGCCTGCTGGCCGAGGGCGCCACGTTGTATGGGACGAACTGCGCGAGCTGCCACGGGACGCGCGGAGAGGGCCCCGCCGCCGAGCTCGGGCTGGTCCCCGCGCCGATCGCGTTCGCCGACGCCGCCGTGGCCGCCCAACTCTCGCCGCGACGGATCTACGAAGCGGTGACCTTCGGCGTGCCCGAGACGGCGATGGTCCCGCGCGGCGACACGCTCTCCGAGCCGGAGCGGTGGGCGCTCGCCTTTTACGTGGCAGGTTTCGGGACGCGCGGCAGTCGGTTGGTCCGGGATCCGGTGACGGTGCCCTCCCTGACGCTCGAAGACCTCGCGGACGCGACCAACTCTGCGCTCGCCTCCGAGGCGCCGAAGGGCGTCGCCCCCAACGCCGCGGTCGCCACGTGGCGGGGCCCGTTGGTGTCCGAGGCGGCACGATCCCCGTGGCTCGAGATGCGCGCCGACACCCGCGCATGGGCGGACGGCGGGGGCCGCGACGCGCTGGTGCGCCTGCGGGTCCGGTGGGAGGCCGAGCGCAAGGCGCTCACGCTGGTGAACCGGCGGCTCGCGGCGCGGGTGGGCACGGAGATCGCGACGCTCGCGACGGTGCAGACGCCCGCCCGGGCGCGGGACGCGGCGCGCACGCTGGCGACGTCGTTGGCGGAGGTCGAGCGGGGGCTGCGGTAGGGATCGCGCGCCCCTCCCTACGCCCCCCCCTCGCGCACCGCGGCCACCAGCGCCTTCACGTGCCGAACGATCTCCATCTCGAGCGCGCGGGTGATCGAGAGCTGCCACGCCTCCGCCGCGCCCGTGAGCCCATCCCAGAGGTTGGGCGCTTGGGGGAGCGCCTCGAGCCGGGCGCGCCACACCAGGTCGGCGTCCGCGCAGGCCTGGCGCAGGGCGCGGCTCCCCGCGAGGAACTGGGCGCGGGCTTCGTCGGGGCGGCGGCTGCGCAGGATGATCGGCTCGAGGTGGGCGGCGGTCTTGGCCCACCCCTCGGCGGCCTTGTCGTCCAGCCCCTCCATCAGCCGCGCGAGCGGCGCGGTGGCCGCGGCGAGGGAGCCGGCGGCGAGCCCGGCGCGCATCCCGGCCTGCATGGCCGTGCCGATGCCCTTGTGCAGATCCTGGAAGGGCTGGAGCGCGGGCACCAGGGAGTCGCTGTAGCGCTCGATCAGCACCCGGTCGTCATCGAACGCGATCAACGCGCGCCCGAGCTCGGCCGCGCCGACCTCCCACGCGCCGACGATGCTCGAGCCCGACTTCTTGAGCTCGCCGTCGACCTGCTCTTCGAGCTCCTTCCACACCTCCGCCATGGCGGGGGTGAACCCGGAACCGATGCCGGCCGGCGCGCCGCGCCGGGAGCCGGGGGAGAGGCGCACGCGCAAACGAGAGAGGAGTCCCATGCGGCACCTCTACCGCGAAGCTCGAAGGAGCGCCGCGCACGGTTATCCTTCCCGGTATGCCCACCGACCCCCGGGACCCCTTCCCCCCCCGGCCCGATGCCCCGCCCGCGCCGCCCGACCGGACGGTCGACGGGCGGCAGGAAAACGCCTTCCTTCGCCGGCGCCCCTGGCCCCTCGCGGGGGAGCGCCCCCCCCGGGACGACGGCGAGAACGTGTCCCACATCGAGCGGGTTCCCCGCCCGGAGCCGGTCGCCCGCATCGGTCCGCCTCCCCGGCTCGACACCTTGGACGAACCGCGCCGCACCCCGCCGTGGGGGGCCGCCGGTGCGCTGCCGCTGGAGACCACGGACGAGGTCCGTCGGGCGCCCCGGGATCTGGCGCCGGCGCGCGACCCGGCCCCGCCCCGTGACCTCGCCCCGAGCCGCGACCTCGCCCCGAGCCGGGACCTCCCCCGCGAGCGCGACCTGCCCGCCGCGCGCGAGCTCCCTCCGCCCCGGGACCTGCCCCGCGAGTCGACCGACGAGCAGCGCCGCATCGAGGAGCGCGCCGCGCCGAAGGAGCCGCGCACGTGGGACGAGGCCGGGCTCGATCCGGTGTTCGGCGAGCAGCTCGTGCTCCGCTACCTCGTGGGGGTGAGCACCGAGTCCGCGCGGCAGGTGGCGAACGACCTCTGCCTCGCGCTCCCGATGATGAAGGAGCTCCTCGAGCAGCTCAAGCAGGCCAAGCTGCTCCAGCACCGCGGCTCCACCCCCATGGGAGACTTCATCTACGAGGTCACCGAGGCCGGGCGGAGCAAAGCGATCGACTACAAGCGGCTCTGCGCGTATGTCGGGCCCGCGCCGGTGCCGTGGCCGCAGTACCTCCAGAGCGTGCGTGACCAGTCGCTCCGCAGCCGCGCACCGACCCCCGACGACCTCTTGCGCGCGTTCGAAGATCTGATCGTGTCCGACGACATCCTCCAGCGCCTCGGCCCCGCGATCACGAGCGGGCGCGCCATGTTCCTCCATGGCGATCCGGGAAACGGGAAGACGAGCATCGCCGAGCGCATCACCCGCTGCTTCGGGGACGACATCTGGATCCCCCACGCCCTCTTGATCGACGGGCACCTCGTCAAGCTCTACGACCCCGCCACCCACGAGGCGGTGGAGCCCTCGGCGCGGCCGGGGAGCCTCGCCGACAAGCTCGACCGCCGCTGGATCCGCATCAAGCGTCCGACCGTGGTGGCCGGCGGCGAGCTGACCCTCGAGATGCTGGAGATCCAGGTCTCCTCGACGACCAACATCGGCGAGGCGCCGCTCCAGCTCAAGGCGAACTGCGGGACGCTCGTCATCGATGACTTCGGCCGCCAGCGCATCGAGCCGCAGGTGCTGTTGAACCGCTGGATCTTCCCGCTCGAGCGCCGCACCGATTTTCTCAAGCTCCCCGACGGCCGCAAGATCTCGGCCCCGTTCGATCCGTTGCTCATCTTCTCGACCAACCTCGAGCCGAGGGAGCTGGTGGACGAGGCGTTCCTCCGGCGCATCCCCTACAAGATCCAGGTGGCGGATCCGACCGAAGCCGAGTTCGTCGGCCTGGTGGAGGCCATCGCCGACAAGCTGGAGATCCGGCTGATGGCGGGAGCGTGCAGCCACCTCGTCCAACGCCACTACCGCGAGCGCGGGCGCTCGCTGCGCTTCTGCCATCCGCGCGATCTGCTCCTCCAGGTCGTCAACCAGTGCGCATACGACCGTCGGCCCCGCGTGGCCACCGCCCAGGACTTCGACCGCGCGGTCATGAACTACTTCGGGGCCCTCTGAACGGCGCGCCCCCGGATCCGGCGGCGTCCCCGCCGGCGCCGCCGCCAGCGCCCCGGAAGGCCCGGGTGCCCGTCCTCGTGGTGTCCGGCTTCCTCGGCAGCGGCAAGACCACGCTGGTGCGGCACCTCCTCGAGGATGCGCAGGCGCGCGGCGAGCGCGTGGCCATCGTGTCGAACGAGTTCGGCGCCCTCGGCATCGACGAGGCCTTGCTCGGCGGCGGCGAGGAGCGCTTCGTGGAGCTCGCGGGCGGGTGTGTGTGTTGCCAGCTCTCGGACGAGCTGGTCGACACGCTCGAAGCCCTCCGCCTGAAGGTCGACCCCGACCGGATCGTGATCGAGACCAGCGGCGTGGCGCTCCCCTTCGAGACCCAGCTGAACCTGTATCGCCCGCCGGTGAACGCGTGGGTGGGCGACGAGGCGAGCGTCGTCGTCGTGAGCGCGGCGCAGCTGCACGAGGGTGAGGAGCTCGACGGCACCTTCCTCGACCAGGTGTCGAGCGCCGACCTGTTGCTGCTCCACAAGATCGATCTGGTGCCCGCCCACCTCCACGCTGCGCTCGAAGCGCGGCTGGTGGCGATGAACCCCGACGCGCCCGTGCTCCGCGCGGCCTTCGGCCAGGTCGATCCGGCGCTGCTGTTTCCTGTAGGGCCCGGCGCCGCGGCCGCCCCGGCGCGGAGCAGCAGGGCGTCGCGACTCGACCCCCAGCACGATCATCCGCACGACCACGAACACGACCACGAGCGCTTCGTGGCCGAGGAGCTCCGGGTGCCCGACGGCCTGCCGGAGGCCGAGGCATACGCCTGGATCGACGCCCGGAGGGGCCTGCGCACCAAGGGCTTCGTCCGCACGCGCGAAGGCCTCCGGATCGTACAGGGCGTGGGGCGCCGCCTCGAGCTCGTGCCACCGGGCGATCTGCCGGTTCCACCGCAGCTCGTGGGGCGCGTGGTGGTGATCCGGCGTGAGTCGTCACACGCCCGTCACACGAGTTAGAGCGGGGGCTTGTCCTCCGTCCGCGTAACGCTGCACCACCACTACCAGCTCGAGCTGAAGGTGGTCCACGCGCTCGAACCCCCACAGGGAGAGCGTAGCTTCGAAGCCTGGTTTTTCTTCCCCCCGTCCCTGGGGATCGACGAGCCGACGTTCCAGAAGGAGGTCTTCTACGACGAGGTGACCTCCTACGTGCGGTTCCAGACCCCACGGATGAGCCTCGACCAGCTCTTCGCCGAGAACGAGCCCAAGTCCCCCTTCGCGTGGCTCGCCCGAAACGGGGCGCGCCTGACGTCGGGCACGGCGACCGAGGCCGACTTCGCCCGCGCGCTCCGCGAGCTACGGCTGGGCGCGGCGGTGTTCCGCGCGTCGGTACGCGACCACGCGCGCTTCGTCGCGTCCGAGCTCGGGAGCGGCGCCCCGCCGGCGGTGCTGGCGCGGCACGCCGAGGCGTCGAGCCGGTTCCACTCCGAGTGCTGCGAGGCGCTCGAACGCTACCGCGCCCTGCGGTTGCAATTCCTGGACGCGCGCACCCCCGCCCTCCTCCGCACCGCTATCGACGCCATCGACGATTTTCTGTCCGTCCAGGTGCTCGAAGGCTGGTTCTCCCTGCTGGAGACCTTCAACGTGCACGCGCAGAAGTGCGGCGCGCTCGTCGCCGCCCTGCGCACCGCAATCGCGACGGAGACCGCGTACCGCAAGAGCGCGGGCCACCTCCCCGCCCCGGCGGACGACGCCTCCACCAACGAGCGCTTCGTGGCGCGCGTGAACCTGCTCAAGAAGTGGGTGCTCGCCGTGTTGCACCTGCGCGTGCGATCGAGCCGGCGCGCCGAGCTCGCGCAGGACGCCCTGTTCGCCATCGCCGCCGCCGTGGCGATGGTCGTGGCGGTGTCGCTCCAGCTCATCGCCCTCTGGACCGTCGGCACGCCCTCGAGCCCGCAGGTGGGCGGCGCGACGGTGTTCACGTTCGTGGCCCTCGCGGTCGCCGGCTACATCCTCAAGGATCGCCTCAAGGAGCGGCTCAAGGTGTGGTTCCAGAAGGGCATCCCCTACTGGCTGTTCGACCGGCGCCAGGAGCTGCGCGTCGAGGCCGGCGGGGCGAGCATCGGATCGGTCGAGGAGACCGTGCGCCTCCTCCGCGCGGCCGAGCTCGTGCCGCTCGTGGCGAGGCTCCGCGACGCAGGCGAGGAACCCCTCTTCGCGGAGCAGCGCGGCGAGGAGGACGTGATCCACTACCGCCGCAAGCTCCGGATCGACGGGAGCCGCGCGCGCGCCCAGGCCCCGGAGATGAGCGCGATCGACGAGATCCTGCGCCTGAACGTGACCCGCTGGCTGCGCCGGATGGACGATCCGGATCGGGCGCTCCTTCGCCTGACGGAGGACAACCACGTCCTCGTCGTCACGGCCACGAAGACCTACCGCGTGACCCTCATCGTGGCGCGCGGCGGGGCCGAGCGGCGCTACGAGAAGTACTCGATCGTGCTCACGCGGGACGGCATCGAGCGCGTGGAGCAGGTGGGCGGGATCTGACGGCTTCGCCGGGCGCTCCGCCGCGGTCGCCCACGACGCATTTGCCGATCAGGCGAACGCCTCTCCCGGGAGCCGCGCCCGCTGCAGCTTGCCCATCGCGTTGCGGGGCAGGGCCGCCACGAACGCCCATCGCCGCGGGCGCTTGAGGCCGGACAGCTCCTTGGCCGCGAGCTCGAGCGCGGCGCGCAGCGCGTCGAGGGGGACGGTCCCGTCCGCGACGACGGCGCACGCGACGATCTCGTTCAGATCGAGGTCGGGGAGGCCGCAGCAGCCCACCTCCGCCACGCCCGCCACCTTCGCGAGGTGCACCTCCACCTCGGCCGGCGAGACGTTCACGCCGCCCACGATGACCAGGTCCTTCTTGCGGCCGATGATGCGGAGGTAGCCGCTCTCGTCGAGCTCGCCGGCGTCTCCGGTGCGGAAGTAGCCGTCCGCCGTGAAGGCGCCGGGGTCGGGGCGCGGCTCGTACCCGCCGAACACGGAGGGGCCGCGCAGCTGGACCTCTCCCTCTACGATCCGCACGTCCACGCCGTCCAGCGGCGTTCCCACCGTGCCCGCGCGGCGCTCGCCGTGAAAGGGGTTCGACGCGATGATCACGGTCTCCGTCATGCCGTAGCGCTCGAGCACCCGGTGCCCGGTGGCGGCGTACACCGCGTCGGAGAGCTCGGCGGGCAGGCCGTCCGACCCGGACACCAGCAGCCTCAGCGCGCGGAACGCGTCGGGATGCGCGTGCATGGTGTCGAGCCACCGCCGGTAGTAGGTCGGCACGCCGTAGAAGTGGGTGGTGCCCGCGGGAGGCAGCACGGGATCGAAGCGCGCGGTCACGACGGCGCTGGCGCCGCGGAGGAGCGTGCCGTGCAGGCCGAGGACCAGGCCGTGGGTGTGGAAGAGCGGGAGGCAGAGCCAGAGGCGATCCTCCGGCGAAAGCTCCCAGCGCCTCGCCAGCGCGTCCAGGTTGCGCTCCCACATCGCGAAGGTCTGCGGGGTGCCCTTGGCGCGGCCGGTGGTGCCCGACGTGAACAACCAGCACGTCACGTCCCCTGGGGGGGTGGGCCAGGTGCCGAGGGGCGCGCCCTCCTCCACCGTGGTGACCACGGGCACACCCGCGTAGATTGACGGATCACGCGCGATGACGAGCCGCGGCGCGGCGTCCTCGACGATCGGGCCCACCTCGGCGGCGCGATAATGGGCGTTCAACGGCACGCGAACCGCGCCGATCGCCATGCAGCCGAGGTGCGCCGCGACCAGATCCCGCCCGTTTTCGAGCTGGACGCACACCTTGTCGCCCGGACCGACGCCGAGGGCCGAAAGCCAGCCTCCTACGCGCTCTCCGAGCGCCCGGAGCTCCCCGTGGGTGTACGGCAGCCCATCGAGGACGAGGCCCGCGGAGTCGGGATCGACGGCGAGCCAGCGGGCGAGGAACGACGGGTGTGGCATCCGAGCGCGTTAACCGGCCGACACATGGGCAAGCTGCGCCGGATCTTCGTCGGGACGACCCTCGTCACCGCGGCCGCGTTGGGGATCGCCGCGGTGCCGGCCACGCTCACCGCACGGGAATGGGCGGCGGAAGGGGTGGCCCTGGCCGACGCCCACGCCCGCTACGAGGTGGCCCACCCGGGCTGGAGCTTCCCGGCCAGGGTGTACGCCGCCGCCACGCCGCTGACGGAGCCCCCGAAGCGCCTCGTCGCCGAGGCCAAGGCGCGCGGCTACGTCGAAGACTGCAAGGACACCGGTCCCGGCGAGTTCTGCGGGAAGACGAGCACCGTGATCCCTCGCGACGGGCAGGCGCTCGAGCCGGTGCTGATGGGCTGGCTCATCGGGCCCGACGGCGAGGTCCGGGAGCACCTTCCCCTCGCGGACGCGCCGAAGCACCTGCTCGACGCCATCCTGGTCGCGGAGGACCGCGCCTACTACGAGCACCACGGCGTCAACCTCAAGGCGATGGGCCGCGCCGTCGTCGCGAACGCGCAAGAGGGCGGCTACGCGCAGGGCGGCAGCACGCTCACGATGCAGGTGGTGCGCAACCTCGCCCAGCGTCGCGAGAAGACGCTCGATCGCAAGCTCCGCGAGATGGTGTACGCCTGGGCGATCGACGAGCACCTCGGCAAGGACGGCGTGCTCCAGATGTACCTGGACGCCCCCTACCTCGGCCAGAAGGGCAGCCTGTCGATCTGCGGCTTCTCGGCGGCGGCGCGCTTCTACTACGACAAGGACGCGCGGGACCTCTCGCTCGACGAGGCCGCCACGCTCGCCGCCATCCTCCCCGCGCCGGGCAAATTCGCCCCCGACCGCTTCCCCGAGCGGGCGAAGGAGCGTCGGGACCGCGTGCTGCTCGCGATGGCGGAGCTCAAGGGCTACGACGTGGCCGCGGCGCTCGCCGCCCCCATCGTGACGGTGCCGCCCACCCCGATCGTCGAGCGGTGGCCCGCCTACCTCTCCGCCACCCGCGCCTTCCTCGAAGCGACGCTCCCCCCGGCCACGCTCTACGGCGCCGGGCTCCTCGTCACGACCGGGCTCGACATCCACGCCCAGGAGGAGGCCGAGAAGCTCTTCCCGGCGAAGACGAAGTACTTCGAGTCGCTCGTCGGCCGCAAGGGTGACGGCCCGCTCGAGGCCGCGGGCGTGCTGCTCGACGTGGAGACGGGCCTCGTCCGCGCCGTCTATGGCGGCAGCGCGGTCACCTCCACGAGCTTCAACCGCGCGACCCAGGCTCGCCGGCAGGCGGGGTCGAGCTTCAAGCCGCTCGTGTACGCGCTCGCCTTCTCCCAGCAGAACCCCGACGGCACGGCGAAGTTCACCGCCGCGAGCACCGAGATCAACGAGCCCCGCACCTTCAAGACCCCCCAGGGGGACTGGCGCCCGCGCAACGTGGGCGGCGAATACTCGGCCACGGCTTGCCTCGCGCAGGGCCTCGCGTGGTCCCAGAACATCGCCACCGCCTCGCTCCTCGAGGACGTGGGCGGTCCGAAGGCGCTCATCCCCTTCGCCACGACGCTCGGGTTCGACACGTCGAAGTTCCCGGAAGAGATGGGGCTGGCGCTCGGCCAGGGCGAGGTGACGCCGCTCGAGATGGCCCAGTTCACCGCGATCGTCTCGAACGGCGGCCGCCGGGTGACCGGCACGCCCGTCCTCACCGCGGTCGACGCCGCCGGCGCCGTGCGCATCGGGCCTCCGGTGGCCGGAGAGCAGGTCCTCACGCCCGAGGCCGCGGCGCTCACCCGCGAGCTCATGCGCCTCGTGATCGACGTCGGCACCGGGGGCGCCTCCCGGGGCGCGGGCGGCGAGGGCGGCTATCAGGGCCCGGCGCTCGGCAAGACCGGCACCACCGACGGCGAGAAGGACCTCTGGTTCGTCGGCGCCACCCCCACCTACGCGATGGCCGTGTGGCTCGGCTACGACGTGCCCGCCTCGCTCGGGGCCGCGGCCTCCGATCTGGCCGCGCCGCTCTGGGGCTGGTGGATGAACCGCTCGACGAAGTTCCAGGGGGAAGCGCCCCTCTTCTCCGAGACCCCGAAGATCACCAAGCGTTACCTCTGCACGGTCAGCGGGAAGGTCGCGGGCCCGACGTGCCGCGGCATCAACGCGCCGTTCCTCCCCAACACCGCTCCGAAGGCCGGCTGCTCCATCGAGCACCCGCCTCCCCCGGAGCCGGTCGAAGGCGAAGAGCCGAAGCCGGGCCACGAGTCGTTGTGGAAGAAGATGGCCCGGGAGAAGGCGGAGCGGGACGCCGCGGCGGGGATCGTGCCGCCCGCCCCGATTCCTTGAGAGGCCCTTAGGGCCCGACCGGCCGACACGCGACGACGAACGCGCCACCCTCTCCGATCGAGCCCGCCATCGGCGTCCAGCCGACCGGGAGGCGGGTGGAGTTGAGGCGGGCGTTGCTCACGTCGACCGGGGCCTGGAAGGCGCCCATCGCCATCGTGGAGCGCACCGGAAAGCTGGAGCACTCGTACTGGATGGGTGCGGCCGGGGCGGGCGGCGAAACCGCGACCGGCACGGGCGGCGTGGGCGGGGTGGGCGGCGTCGGTGGGGTGGGCGGCGTAGGCGCGGTCGCGACGGGCGGCGGCTCCACCGGCGCCTCCGCGTGAGCAACCCCGAGGGCCAGCGGCAGGAGGAGCAGGACGCGCAGGGACATGGGGGCTCCGACAGGGCGCGCAGCGTAACCGCCCGCCTCGCGTGGGCCGACGGGCGCAGGATAGGGGGGTGCATGCTCCTCGCCCTCCTGATGGCCTGCACCACCGACGTGAGCGTGTCCAAGGCGAACGAGGACACCGAAACGCTCTCCGCCCAGGAGCGCCTCGGGCTCACGGACGGCGAGGTCGCCCGCATCCTCGACTTCCTGAACACCTGCCTCACCAGCTTCGCCCTCCTCGACGAAGACGTGGGGCTCGACTCGGACGCGGCCGCGTCCCTGATCTCGCATCGCGACGGCCCGGACGAGTCCTGCTCCACCGGGGACGACGCGCCCTACCTCACCCTCGACGAGGTGGACGCCGTGCCGCAGGTGGGCGACCAGACGATCCTCGCGATCCTCGCCTGGCTGGTCGACGGCGACCTCGATCCCGGCGGCACGTGGGACGGCGTCTACTTCACCGACGAGGAGGTGGCCCTGGTGCTCGAGGTCGCCAACTACGCGACGCCGGAGCAGCTCGACATCGACGTGGGGCTCGACGCCGACACGGTCGACGAGCTCCTCGACGCGCGGCCGATCCCCGACATGGACGCGCTGGCGGCCGTGCCCGAGGTGGGGCCCTCCGCGCTCGAGAAGCTCAAGGACTACGCGACCGCCGGGGGCGCCTGACCGGTGGGGGAGCCCGCCCCGAAGGCCGGCCAGGGTCCGCTGCTCCTCGCCGAAGCCGCCGTGAGCGCGGTGCGCGCCGTGTCCCGCGTGCTGCCGGCCGGGCTGAAGAAGCGGATCGAGGACGGCGTGTTCCACTACATCTTCCAGAAGACGCGGGTCGAGAACGACGCGTACGGCTGGCGCCCGCCTCCCGGCGGGGGCGAACCGCCCTCGCCCAAAAAACCGTAGGCGCCGCATCGTGCTAGGCGGGGCCATGCGCTTCCCTCCCCCTCCGTTCGCCGCCCGGCTCGCCCAGGCCGTCGCCACCGCCGGCACTCCCCTCTGCGTCGGCATCGATCCGTGGCCCGACCGCCTCCCCGGGGCCCGCCCGGGAGACTCGCGTGACACCCTGGCCGCGCTGGCCGCCCGCTTCGGGCACGCCGTGGTGAACGCCGTCGTGGGGCAGGTCGCCGCGGTGAAGCCCCAGTTCGCGTTCTTCGAGCAGCTCGGTCCCCCCGGAATGGCCGCCCTGGCCGAAGTCTGCGCGGCGGCGACGGAGGCGGGGCTCGTGGTCGTCGGGGACGCGAAGCGCGGCGACATCGGCAGCACCGCCGCCGCGTACGCGGCCGCCACGCTCGCGCCCGATGCCCCCTTCCGCTGCGACGCCCTCACCGTCTCCCCCTTCCTCGGGCCGGACACCCTCGAGCCGTTTCTCGCCGCCGCGGACGCCGCGCAGGGCGGCCTCTTCGTGCTCCTCCGCACCTCGAACGCCGGCTCGGCCCGGTGGCAGGCCCCCGTCGCGGACGACCTCGCGGGCTGGCTCACGGACGCGGGCGCGGCACGCCAGGGCGCGGACGGCCTGTCCAACGTGGGCGCGGTGGTCGGCGCCACGCACCCGGGCGCGCTCGCGGCGATGCGGAGCAAGCTCCCGCACGCGTGGCTGCTGGTACCGGGCTTCGGCGCCCAGGGCGGCACCGCACGCGACGTCGCCGCCGCCGCCCGATCGGACGGCCTCGGGGCCCTCATCGTGAGCGCGCGCGGTGCCACGTTCCCCGACAAGGCCGATGGCGCCTACGACGCGGACCCGACGACCTGGATCCGCGCCCGGGTGGCGGACATCGTGAGCGAGCTGCGCGCCGAGTGGCCGCGGTTCGGGGTTGTGCGTTGAGGCTCGCCCTCGCCCTCGTGGGCGCCGCCCTCGCGGGATGTACGCCCGAGCCGGGCACGGCCCAGGGGCGCCTGGTGGACGCCCGCTCCGGCGCCGCGGTCCCTAATGTCGACCTCCGCTTCGTCGCGCGGGCCGACAAGTGCCCCGCGATCACGACGACCACCGACACCGACGGCCGCTTCTCGGTGACGAACCTCTGCGGCGAGGGCGCCTGGACCGTCACCTCGGCCGACCCCGCGTGGTACCTCCCCGATCCCGTGGCGGCCGGCCCCGACGTGGCGCTCCGGGCCTGGCGCGCCCCGGAGGCCGCGGGCGTCTACACCATCGCGGGGGATGTGCCGACCCCGCTCGTGACCCAGACGGTGCTCGACGTGGTGAAGGTGTTCGACACCGACCGCGAGGTGCGCTTTCCCGTCGAGATCCCCGGAGAGGTGCCCCGCATCGACGCCGACGTCGCCTTGCTCGTGGTGGGCGGCGTGCTCGGAGACAAGCTCCCGTTCGAGGCGCTCGTGCCCTCCCCCGAGCGCCGCTGGTTCGGCACCACGGCCGCACCCCAGCCGATCGATCCGTGGGTGTACCTCGGCGTGCGCTTCGAGAGCGACGCGGTGATCGAGCGGGTCGACGCGCCGCTCGACGCCGCCGCGATCGAGCGGGTCGGCGGCCCGCGCCCCCTCCAATACGTTCGCGGCGCCGCGCTCGCGCCCGGACGGTACGCGCTGCCGACGGCCGACGGCACCCGCGCGTTCATCCTCGACTTCGGCCCGGCATCGGCGGCTCCGGCGGTGGCGCCTTAGCGTCGGTGCCGTAGCGTCGGCGCGCGCGACCGTCTACGCGCCAGTCGTCTCGCGGAACGGTTGGTCGCACCCGCGGCGCCGCGCCATCTCGACCACCTTGGCCCACGTCGCCTCGGCGTAGGCCTCTCCGTCCGGAAACGCCGCCCGATCGAGCGGCGTCTCGACCTCGATCCCGACCGGCTGCCCAGGCATCGCGTAGATGCCGGCGGACGGCACGACCGCCTCGGTGCCCCAGACGCACGCGGGGACGACCTCGATGCCGTTTTCCCAGCAGGTCTGCACGAGGCGCAGGTAGATGCGCGAGCCGATGCGGCCGTCGCGTGTGCGGGTGCCCTCCGGGAACACGTGGAGGTTGCTCCGGCTCCGCAGGAGAAACAGCGCATCGGAGACGACGCGCGCGCGGTCCATCTTCTTGGTGCGATCGAAGAAGATCGCGCCCGAGATCCGGCCGTTCATCCCGAAGAACGGGATGTACGTCACCTCCTTCTTGGAGATGCCCTGGCTCGCCGTGCAGAGGATGAGCAGCGGCACGTCGATCCAACTCCGGTGGTTGGAGAGGACCAGGTACCCGCCCTCCCGCGGGAGCTTCTCGAGCCCCACGCGCTCGATGCGCAACCACAGGAGCGGCCGGAGCACCAGCCAGGCGAAGCAGCGGGCCCCGTGGATCGCGTAGCGCTCCCTACGGCCTCGTGGGAGGACCGCAAAGGGGACGATCAGGAAGGTCACCGCGAACGCGAACCCGAGGGTGATCAGGGCGCCCCCCACCGCGAACAACAAGCCGAAAACGCGCCGCACGAGCACTCCTCTCCGAAACGCGAGCCGCCGAAACCCTACCGCGAGACGCGGCTGCGAGCAGCTACCACGGTCCCGGCGCAAGGGTTAGGTGCCCCGGTGCCCGGACCTTCAATCGGGGCGGGGTTCGACATGTTCCAAGCATCCGAGATCAAGCGAATCATCGAGGCCGAGATCATCGGCTCCACGGCCATCGTGCTCGACGAGGCCAACGACGGTGAGCACTTCGTCGCCGAAGTCATGAGCCCCACCTTCACCGGCAAGGGCCTGGTACAGCAGCACCAGCAGGTCTACAGGGCGCTCGGCTCCTTGGTGGGAAACGCGATTCACGCGCTCGCCCTCAAGACGTACACGCCAGAACAATGGGAAGTGGCCTCCAAGAAGGCCGGGAGATCACTATGAGCAAGGATCGCGTCGAACAGATCGTGAAGGGCAACGACGTCGTGCTGTTCATGAAGGGAAACAAGTTCTTCCCCCAGTGCGGGTTCTCGGCGCGCGCCGTGGGAATCCTGCAACAGGCGGGCACCAAGTTCGAGACGGTCGACGTGCTCGCGGATCCCGACATCCGCCAGGGCGTCAAGGACTACTCGAGCTGGCCTACGATCCCGCAGCTCTACATCCGCGGCGAGTTCGTGGGCGGCTCCGACATCATGATGGAGCTCCACGAGTCCGGCGAGCTCAAGAAGAAGCTGGCGGGCGAGTAGGCCGCCGAGCGCAAGCTCGGAAGCAGCCTATACTCACGCCATGATCGTCCTCCCCGCCCGGAACGAGGGGCCCCGTGTGGGCCGCGTCGTGGCAGAGGTGCGCCGGCTCCTGCCCGGCGTGCCCGTCGTGGTGGTGGAGAACGGCTCGATCGACGACACGGCGGCGGCCGCGGCACGAGCCGGCGCCGTCGTGTTGCGTTCGGGTCCCGGCTACGCGCGGGCCCTCCGCGCCGGGTTCCTCTACGCGCTCGACGCCGGCGCTCCGTGGGTGGTCCAGATGGACGCCGACGAGCAGCACCCCGCCGCCGCGCTCCCTGCCCTGCTGCGCGCGCTCGATCACGCCGATCTGGTCGTCGGCTCGCGCTTCGTGGGGGCGCCCGGCTACCGCGTTCCCGTTCACCGCCGCACCGCCATCGGGGCGCTCGCGGCGCTGGCGAGCGTGTGTGCCGGCCAGCGGCTGTTCGACGTGACCAGCGGGCTCCGCGCCTGGCGGCCCGAGGCGCTCGCCGCGCTGACCGACGACTACCCGGAGGACATCGCGGACGCGAACCTGCTCGTGCGCGCGGTCCGGCGCGGCCTCCGGGTGCACGAGGTGTCGGTGCCGATGCGCGCGCGCTCGGGCGGCCGGTCGATGCACGCGGGCCCGGCGAGCGTGTTGTTCGCGCTGCGCATGATGGTGCTCACCGCCCGCGAGGGCCTGGGCCCCCGCCGCTTGCTGCTGGGCGGCTCCCCGGCGACCGCCCGTCCCGCCCCCCTCGAATTCTCCCACCGGAGCCTCCCGTGAACGACGTCAAGATCCTCGGTCGCTTCTTCTGGTACGACCTGATGACGTCGGATCCGGCGGCGGCCCGGGTCTTCTACGCGAACGTCATCGGGTGGTCGATGCAGCCGTGGGGCCCGCCCGAGGGGGCCTACACCATGGTCGCCAACGCAGAGGGCCCGGTGGGCGGCATCGCCGAGCTCGGGAAGGACGAATCGAGCGTTCCTTTGGGGCCGCCGCATTGGCTCGCCTACGTCGGCACGCCCGATATCGACGCCACGGTCGAGCAGGCCAAGGCGCTCGGAGGGAAGGTGCTCGTCCCCGTCACGGAGATCCCGACGGTGGGCCGGTTTGCCGTGCTCGCGGACCCCCAGGGCGCGGTGTTCGCCCCCTTCACGCCGGCCAGCAGCACGCCCGGGATGCCCGAGAGAAGCGCGGACGCGCCGGGCAGGTTTTCGTGGCACGAGCTGCACACGAGCGAGCCGGACGCTGGCTACGCCTTCTACTCGGAGCTCTTCGGTTGGGGGCAGACCGGGGAGATGGACATGGGTCCGATGGGGCTCTACCGCATGTTCGGCCAGACCCCCGACCGGTCGCTCGGGGGCGTGATGACGACGACCCACCAGGCGCCTGTCCCCGGTTGGACCTGCTACATCACCGTGGCGGACATCAAGGGCACGCTCGACCGCGTGCGGGCCAACGAGGGGCAGGTGGTGTACGGGCCCGACGAGGTCCCAGGTGGGGACCTGGTCGCGGCGTGCATCGACCCCCAGGGGGCCGCGTTCGCCGTGTTCCAGAAGGCGGCGGTCCGCTAGCGCCCGCTCGGGGGGCCCACGGGCGCTCCGGCCCCCGCTTGCCTCGGCTCACGTCGCGCCCAACCTTCCTTGGGGGGACGAAATGCCAGAAAAGCCAAAGGTCCGGGGGTGGATGCTCGCCACCGGCCTGTTCCTCGTGACCGTGGGCCTCTGTTTTCTGCTCGTACCGCTGCTGGCGACGTTCGCGGCCGGCCTCGCGGCCGGCGGCCTCCTGCTGGTGGCAGGCATCGCGCAGCTGTTCGACGCGGTGAGCGATCGCGCGCAGGGGTGGGGGTGGAGCCTGGCGATGGGCCTCGTGGCGGCCATCGCCGGCGTGCTGCTGCTGGTCGACCCCGTGGGGGCGATGGTGGGCGTGACGCTGCTGCTCGCGTCGTTCCTGCTCGTGAGCGGCGCGATGAAGATCGCGCTTTCCGTCGTCTGGAACCCGGTGCCCGGCTGGGGCTGGATGCTCTTCAACGGCCTCATCACCATGTTCCTGGGGGTGCTGCTCATCGCGGGATGGCCGACCACCGGGCTCTGGACCGTGGGGGTCTTCCTCGGCGTGGACGCGCTGCTCGCCGGCTTCAGCCGCATCGTCCGCGCGGTGTCGCTGCCCGAGCTCACGGGGCGCGACGACACGATGATGCCTACGCCGCGGACGTAGGTGTCAGCCAGCGCGGCGCCGGGTCAGCCCCGGATCAGCATGAAGTAGTCGTTGGTCGCCTTTCCCTTCTTGTAGGCCGCGCCGATGATCACGTGCGGCGAGACGCGGCGCAGGTAGTCGATCATGTGGGCGAACACGAGCGTGGAGAGGCCCGTGTCGTTTGGCTGGAGGGCCGGGAACTCGGGCGGGGCGCTCGCGGCGACCGAGAGGTAGCTGAAGTGGGCCCCGCCGTGCGGGGCGTCTGCCTCACCTACCAGGAAGTGACCCGGCCCCACCAGCCAGCCCATGGACTGGTGGTTGTAGCCCTGCACAACGCCCCCGCGCTTCACGACGCGCTTCTGGAAGGTAGAGAAGAGCGGGAGGGAGTTCTGCCCCTCGTGGATGACGATTTCGCCCTCGGGTCCGTGCAGCTCCGCCGTCGTCACGAGGCGGCCGTCCGCCAGCTTCCACAGCGCGACCTGCTCCTTCTTTCCGAGCCCGCGCATCCAGTTGACGCGCTCGTCGTGCCCGTGCGCATCGAGCGCCGCGGTGATCGGGGCGAGAGAATCGGAGAGCGAAGGGAGCGGAATCATGGGGAACCTTGGGGCGAGCGGCACTAACCCGACACGCGGGGCGTCGCTACTCCACGTACCCCAACGCGCGGAGGGCCTCGAGGTCGGTCGGACCCGTCATCCGGGCCTCGGGCGCGGCAACCTGGCCTCCCACCCACGCCAGCGCGCGCGCCTCGAGCTCGGGCACCCAGGCCGCGCCCAGCTGGGACGCGAGCTCGCCCGGATCGGCTCCCAGGTCGTAGGCCTCCCGCGTGCCGTCGGTGCCGACGATCAGCTTCTGCGGGCCCAGCCGGAAGGCGCGCCGGATGCGATCGAAGCGGCGGCCGTAGCTCGGATCGCGGAGGTCCTTGTGGCGCGACCAATAGACCTCGGACACCTGCAGATCGGTGGTGTGTTGGGCGCCGGGCAGCGGCGGCTGGCCCGCCGCGGCCAGGATCAGCGAAGCGACGTCGTGTGTCTGGATCGCACGGGGGTCACGCCCGGCGACGTACCCAGGCCCCTTGACGAGCAGGGGCACGTGGAGCACCTGCTCGTAGACGTCCTTGCTGTGCTCGATCAACGCGTGCTCGCCGAGGTACTCGCCGTGATCGGAGAGGATGAAGACGTAGTCCTCCGGCCCGATCCCGAGGCTCGGGAGCGCGTCGAGCAAGGCGCCGACCTGCTCGTCGAGGAAGCGCAGCTCGCTGTCGTAGGCCTCGCCCCAGGCGCGCCGGGCCTCGGGTGACTCTCCCTCCTCGGCCAGGAGCCGCGTGGTCACGGACTCCCAGCTGGACCGGAAGGGCAGCAGATGCGGCTGGATCGAAGACGGATCGCGCACGTAGCCGCGACGGGGGATCCACGGCGCGTGCGCGTCCATGTAGTTGAGGAACAGGAACAGCGGCGCCTCGCGCGGCCGCCCGAGCAGGGCGAGGGCCAGGGCGGAGATGCGGTCAGCCGTGATGTAGGGGAGCCTGTTCCGGTCCAGACGGAGCTGCTCGCACATCCACAGGTCGAAGCCCTGGGACAGGCCCCACATGCTGTGGAGGAACCCGCGGTTCGCCGCGATGCCCGCGGTGCGGTATCCAGCTTCCCGGAGGGAGCGCGCGACGGTCTGCGAGCGCTCGGCGAGCGGCGCGGCGAGGTCGCTTCCGAGGGGCGTGCCGTGCGCGCCATGCGCGATCACGGGCTTGCCCGTGAACAACGAAGCGTGCGAGGGGAGGGTCCACGCGCCGTCTGACTGCATCTGGTCGTACACGCGGGCATCCGCCGCCCAGGCGTCGATCCGCGGCGTGGTGGTGCGATCGTAGCCGTAGACGCCCATCCGATCCGCGCGCACCGTGTCCAACACGATGACGACGATATCGGGCCCCTGCGGCGGCTCCCAGATCGACGGGGTGCGGGCGAGCTCGCCGCGGAGCTGTTGGAGGTCCTGCTCGTGGGCGGCGGCGTCTTCCGCCCAGTCCACGAGGGGATCCCCGAAGAAGGGCACCCGGAGCGCCAGCTCGTACCCCCGCAGCACGTCGACGTGCCGCCACGCGGTGGCCCACCCGAAGGCGACCACCGCGACGCACAGGACCGGTAGGACAGCGCGACGGGTCACGGGTCGCGATCAGTCCGGCGCGGTCACGCGAACCACCTCTTCGAGAGAGGTCATGCCTTCGCGGAACTTGGTCACGGCGCTCATGCGCAGCGTCTTCATGCCGTTACGCACGGCTTCGCGCTTGAGCTCGAGGGTGGAGGCGCCGTTGAGGATGAACTCGCGCACTTCCTCGTTGCACACCATCATCTCGTACACGGCGATACGGCCCTTGTACCCGGTGTTGTTGCAGGTGCGGCAGCCGGCGCCGCGCATCGGCTTCACCGAGTCGCACTCCTCGGGAGGGATGCCGACATCGATGAGGTTCTGCCTGGGCACCTCGACCGGGGCCTTGCACTCACCGCAGAGCTTGCGGACGAGGCGCTGGGCGCCGATGAGGTTGACCGAGCTGGCCACGAGGAACGGCTCGATGCCCATGTTCAAGAGCCGCGACACGGTGGACGGGGCGTCATTGGTGTGGAGCGTGGAGAGCACGAGATGGCCCGTGAGGGCGGCCTTGACGGCGATCTCCGCCGTCTCGAAGTCTCGGATCTCGCCGACCATGATGATGTCGGGGTCCTGCCGGAGGAACGACCGGAGCGAGGCCGCGAAGTTCAACCCGATGTCGTCGTGCATCTGGCACTGGTTGATGCCGTAGAGGTTGTACTCGATCGGATCTTCGGCGGTGCTGATGTTGTGCGAGGTCTTGTTGAGCTCGGACAACGTCGAGTACAGCGTGGTCGTCTTTCCGGAGCCGGTCGGGCCGGTGATGAGGATCATGCCGTAGGGCTTGGCGATGGCCTCCTTGAAGTCCCGGAGGGTGCCCTCCTCGAAGCCCAGGCGGGTCATGTCGAGCTGGAGGTTGCTCTTGTCGAGCAACCGCATGACGATCTTCTCGCCCCAGAGCACGGGGAGGATGGACACGCGGAAGTCCATCTCCTTCCCGCGACCCATCTTGAGCTTGATGCGGCCGTCCTGCGGGAGCCGGCGCTCGGCGATATCGAGGTTCGCCATGATCTTCAGACGCGACACGATCGCGTGCTTGAGCTTCATGGGCGGCTTCATGACCTCGTACAGCATGCCGTCGATGCGGTATCGGATCCGGAGCTGCTTCTCGTACGGCTCGATGTGGATGTCGGACGCGCCCTTGCGGATCGCGTCGAGCAGCACGAGGTTCACCAGCTTGACGACCGGCGCGTCGCCCGCGGACTTCTCGAGGTCGAGGACGTTGATGTCCTCGTCGATGTCTCCGGCGAGCTCGAGATCCTCGTCGTCCTTGCCGGCGAAGTCGACCATCACGTCATCGAAGGAGACGTTGGACGTGTAGTACTTCTCGATCGCGTCCGCGATGGCCTGCTCGGAGGCCACCACCACGTCGATGTTGAAGTTCGTCACGAACTTCACGTCGTCGATGGCGTAGATGTTCGACGGATCCGCCATCGCGACGATGAGCGTGGTCCCGGCGCGGTTGACCGGGATGATCTGATGCCGGACCACGAGCTCCTTCGGGAGGAGCTTCAGGACCTCGGGATCGATCTCGAAGTCGGCGAGGTGGATGCTCGGTACGCCGTATTGCTTCGAGAGGAAGGCGGTGAGCTCGTTCTCGTCGATATAGCCGAGCTTGGTGAGCTGGTGGCCGAGCCGGCCGCCGGTGGAGCGCTGGCCTTCCATCGCCTTCTGGAGCTGTAGCGGCGAGATGAGCTTCTCCCGGACCAGCAGCTCACCCAGACGACCGCCCGATGTGCCCGACTTCCTGTCCTCGGCCATGCTTCTCAACCTCGAAGGCCGTCCAGTTTACCCTTCGCTTCCCGGGACTGGCTCCGAGGGTGCCTGTTCGAGGAAAGGAATCGGCGTAGCAGCACGACTTTCCCTGAATCGTGCCGCGAGGTCGAGGACCCGATCCGGTGGTGCGTCCGCCACGAGGACCCAGGTCGCGCCCACCTCCTCCCAGGCCACGACCACCGCGTCCGGCTTCACGGGCGCGGGGCCCCCCTGGCCACCAGCGCGATCCGCGCCGGAGGGAGCCGCGGCCCGGCGCGCCTCGAGGGTGCCCGAAGCGGCCTCGAGCGTGGCGACCACCGGCCCGTCGAGGGTGGGCGCCGACAACCAGTGCTGGAGGGTCCACAAGCTGGCTCCGCCCTGGTAGATCAGCACCGCCCCGGCCGCCGAGCCCGGCGCGATGCGCGCGCCGAGGAGCGTCAGGCCGAAGGGGGACAGGTCGGGGACCTCGGCGAGCTGCCAGGGCACCTCTCGACGCGTGAGCTCCTGCCCGAGCTCGCTGGGCTCGCTGCCCCGGAGGGGCGCCTCCAGCAGGGCGTCCCGGTGGAGGGCAGCGAGGCGAGCGAGATCCGGCCGGTCCTGCCACGCGCGGATCCACGGCGTGGACGCGAACCCGAGGATCAGCGCCCCGACCACGCCCCAGATCCACCACCGCGATCGTGGTGGCGGCGGCTCGGCCCCAGGCGGGAGGATGAGCGCGGCGGCGGGGGCGGGGCGCATGAGCGCGGCGTGGACGTGCAGCCGCGCATCGGTGCCTCCCTCGCTGGAGAACGGGGGCTCCAGCAGCTGGTGGACCGCGTCGAGCGTTCCGCGCGCCTGCTTCCCCGCGACCCGCTCGAGGGCGGCCGAGGGCACGTCGAAGAAAAGATCGACGAGGTAGAGCAGCCGCGCGGCCTCGGGGAGCTGGCGGGCGCCCGCCTCCGTCGGCGGCACGGGCGGCTCCGGGAGGGCGGCCGTGCCGGAGAACCCTACGCGCAGATGGCTGTAGAGGAGGAGGCCCACCTGCGCCGCCACGGGATCGCCGGTGCCGAGGCTGCTCGCGCGCTCCGCGAGCTCGACGCGAAACGTGGTTGCCCAACCGACCGCCTCGGTGTCCGTGGTGCAGAGCGCGCGGATCACCGACCAGATGGCGCCCGCCTGCGCGTTCCACAGCGTGGGAAACGCCCCTGGTTGCGACGTCTGCAACGCACGGACGAGGCGGAACTCGGCGAGATCCGCGGGAGCGGTCATGCGGATCGGTCCGGTTGCAGTAGAGTATCGGCCATGCGTCGTTCCTCTTTCGCCGTGGCCCCCTCCGTATCTCTGTTGGTGCCCTCGTTCGCCGGAGCCGGAGCCGGAGAATCAGGAATGCAGGAAACCAGGAATGAAGGAGGGGGAGGAAGAGAGGGAGTGGAACGGACGGGCTCGGCCTCTACGTCTTCCTGGCTCGCTTCCTGCCTTCCTCTATTCCTGCCTTCCTTGTTGCTGCCTTTCTTCCTGCTGACGCTCGGGGCGGGGACCGGTTGCGAAGGGGCCACGGCCGAAAAGGACTCCGGGGCCGACACGCACCCCGAGGTGGCGGACACGGACACCGACACCGACACCGACACCGACTCGGACACCGACACCGACACCGATTCGGACACCGACACCGACACCGACACCGACACCGACACCGACTCGGAGGACACCGACACCGACACCGACACCGACACCGACACGGAGCCGGGCTCGATCACGCGCTTCGTGGCCCTGGGGGACGCCGGCGAGGGCAACGACGAACAATACGCCGTGGCCGACGCGATCGCGGCGGTGTGCGAGCGCGACGGCTGTGACTTCGCGATCTACCTGGGCGACAACTTCTACGACACCGGCGTGGACGCGGTCGACGACGAGCAGTTCCAGGACAAGTTCGAGCTGCCGTACGCCGGGGTCGACCTCCCGTTCTACCCGGTGCTCGGAAACCACGACTACGGAGGCGAGGGGATCGGTTGGGAGCTCTGGAAGGGCGAGACCTACGTGGAGTACTCCGACCACTCCGACAAGTGGACCATGCCCGACCTCTTCCACACGTTCACGCAAGGCGACGTTCAGCTCTTCGCCCTCGACACCACGCAGGTGTTCTGGGGCCTGGGCAGCGATCAGCTGGATTGGCTCGACGACGAGCTCGACAGCTCGACCTCGACCTGGAAGCTCGCCTTCGGCCACCATCCCTACATCTCGAACGGCCCCCACGGAAACGCCGGGGAATACGAGGGCCTCGACTGGCTGCCCATCGTGAACGGCGAGGCCATCCAGGACTTCGTCGACGTGGGGATCTGCGGCCGGGTGGACGTGTACCTGTGCGGCCACGACCACTCGCTCCAGTGGCCCCAAGCCTCCTGCGGGACCGAGTTCATCGTGTCCGGCGCGGGCGCCAAGACCACGGAGCTCGAGGGCGACAACCCCACCTGGTTCGAGCACGACGAGGAGGGCTTCGTGTGGGTCGAGATCGTGGGAAACACGTTCACCGGCGTGTTCTACGACGCGGCGGGCGGCGAGCTGTACCGACGGAGCTTCACGAAGTAGCGGCCCTACGCTACGTTGCCGCATGCTCGTGCCCGCGCTGTTCGTGCTCTCGCTCGAGGCGGGGTGCATCGGAGCCATCACCCTCGATGACACCGGCAAGGGCGACACCGCCGCTGTCGACACCGACGGCGACACCGACGCGGACACCGACACCGACGTGCCCCCCGTCGATCGGGATGGGGACGGCGCGGCCGAGGCCGACGACTGCGATGACACCGACGCGGACGTGTTCCCCGGCGCCCCGGAAGCGTGGGACGACATCGACAGCGACTGTGACGGCGTGGTGGATGGAGACGGGGCGTGGTCGGGTGAGGCCTCCCTCGACGCCAGCGCCGTGTACGAGGGCCGTCGCTACAACTTCTCGCTCCGGTGCCCCTTCGTCGGGACGCGCCTGGCCGCCACGCTCGACTTCACGATCACGTGCACGCCCGACCCGACGGACGAGGATGCACAGCGCCTCCTCGGCGCGACGCTGATCATCGCGCCCACCGACCACGACGTGGCCGGTGACACCTGGGACGACGGAGTGGAATTCACGTCCGCGAATGGCTGGGACAGCGACGGCGAGGGCTCGATCGCGTGGTCGGGGTTCGACGAGGCGGAGGTGCGCGTCGAGATGAGCGGGGTGTCGCTGGCCGCCGAGGGGCGCGGGGACATCACGAGGGACTGAACCCCTACTCCCGAACGACCGACCCGAACGTCGTCCCGCGCATCCGCTTGACCCGCTGCCGAACGTCGTACACCGCGTGCGCGCCCGCCTGGATGCCGGCCACCGCGTACTGGAGCAGCCCGGGGTTCCAGAACTGTCCCTCGACGAGCCGGTGGTCCTTGTCGACCAGGCCGGTCTCCTTCGCGAGCTCGAACAAGCGGGTGTGCGGGTAGATGCGGATCGGCTGCATCATCAGGAGCGTGAAGAGCCGGAGCTGCGGGCCCAATTCCATGCGCGCGTGCACGAGGAACTTGAGGATGGCGAACAACGACTTCGTGTCCTCCCCGGGGGAGTTGAGGAAGAAGCTGTATTCCACGTCCATCCCGTGCTTCTTCGCGATCTGCACGGTGTAGAGCATGTCCTCGTAGCGGAAGTTCTTGTCGAGGTTCTTGAGCATGCGATCATCGACGTGATCGGGGCTGAAGCTCAACAATCCGCAGCCCGCCTTCTTGAGCCACACCATGAGCTCGTCCGGCAGCGTGTTGCGATGCTCGTTGAACCACGCCGACCACTTGATGTCCAGCCCGCGCGCCACGATCTCCTTGCAGATGTTGATGGCGTGGGAGGCGGGGATGTTGAAGATCTGGTCGCAGAAGAACATCTGCGTGACACCGTGGTCGCGCACGAGGGACTCGATCTCGTCCACGACGTCCTTCGGGTCCCGCATCCGGACGCGGTGGCCGAGGAGGAAGGTGTCCGAGCAGTGGATGCAGTGCAGCGAGCAGCCGCGCTTGGCCTGCACCCCGACGCTCACGAAGGAGGACGCGAGGTACGGGACGTGCGAGACCAGGTCCCGACGCGGGTGGCGGAGGTTTTTCCACTCCTCCCCCGGCGGCCGGCCCGTGTAGTGCACCGTGCCATCCCGACGGTAGTAGATGCCCTTCACGTTCTCGGGGTGTTCGAGATCAGCCAGCAAGGCCGGAAAACGGTGCTCGGCCTCCCCCCACACGCCGACATCGACCTCGGGCAGGCGCTCCATCATGATCTCGGAGTACAGCGAGAACGCCGTCCCCCCCGCGACGATGACGACCTCGGGCGCCACCTTCTTGATGAGCCGGACGGTCTCCTGCTGCGGCTGAAAATCGTCCGTGTGGAGGTTGGGCATGCCGACCTTCATGTTGCGGAGCGAGATCCCGACGACCGTGGGGCGGAACGCGCGCAGCTCGGCTTCGAGCGCGGGAAACGGCGCGTCGCGATGCAGGTTCACATCGAAGATGCGCACCTCGTGCCCGTCGAGGTGCGCCGCGAGGTACGCGAGCCCGAGCGGGTAGACCAGCTCCATGTCGAGGGCGGTGAAAGCCTGGACGAGCAGCACGCGCATCGCTGGACCTTAGCCCGGCGAGCCCGGATCCGGCGCGGGGGTCACGGCGCCCGGGGGCTACGGTGCGGGCGGCTACCGGTTGGGGATCGGCAGCGGCGGCCCTTCCGGCAGCTCGAGCAGCTCCCAGACGAGGAACATGCAAGGCGAGATCGGCGCGATCGAGGCGGACTCGAGCGTGGCCCCGATCGCGACGTGGGTACACGCCGTGCAGAGCAGGTTCTGGAGGTGCCCCGGCGAGGCGAGCACCCGCTCCCAGGCCTCCTCCGCGGTGTCACCCGTCGCGACGTTTTCGGTGTGGCGGGCGCGCGGGAAGTGCGTGCCCCGGGCGAGCACGGGGACGCCCGGACAGGAGGGGGTGGCGTGCGCCACGACCCCGGCGGAGGCGAGGCAGGCGCCGTGGGCGCGCGCGTGGGGCTCGAAGTCCGGGAAGCGGGTCAGGGGGGGGAGCCCGGCGCCGCCGCGGAGGCGGTCGAGCGCCTCGTACAAGAAGGGCAGGTCCGCGGCCGGGTCGGGCGTCGGCGCCGTGCCCGGGAGCGGGGGGAGCGCGGGCGGGGAGGCCCCGACGAAGAGGGAGAAGAGGAGCTCGACGTGGTCACCATCGATGACCTCGACCCGGTGCTCGCCGGGGGCGGCGAACCGCGCCCAGCGCGCCACGCCCGAGGTCAGATCGAGCTCGTCCACCCGGCCGTTCGGGCGCCCCACGAGGAGGCGGGGGTGGGCGACGCCGTCGACCCGGAGCGCGATGCCCTGGCCGGGGGTCAGATCGCGAGGGACGGGATCGAGCGAGACCCCGCGAATCGCCCAGCCCACCACCCAGAAGCGGCCGCCGTTCGGAAGATCGCGGGAGGCCCACCCGACGTCGACGGGGACGCCGCGGGGGAGGGCCTCGAGGAGCGCGATCGGGGGGGCGCTCCCGGCATCCCGCGCGGCGACGAAGTGGGCGTCCCCCGGGTAGCCGGCGTGGGCCAGCGCGAGGCGGGTGGCGGCGGGGGTGAGCCGCGCGTCGGCGGAGGTGGCGGCGGCGGCGAGCGCCTCTGCGGCGGCGCGGAGGCCCCGATCGACCCGCGCTTCGGGGCCGAGCGTGGGGAGGGCATCGCCGGGGCGGAACGCCACCTGGGCGGGGCCCGGCTCGGGGGCGGCCCGCGGTGCGGCGCTGGCGGTCGCGGCGAGCGCGCTGATGATCGCGACGAACCCGCGGCGAAGACCGCGCACGCTACCCCGCCCCGAGCAGGACCATGTGCACATCGCCGCCCGCGGTGTCCACGGCGATCCCGATGTCCGCCATGTCCCCGACCAGGGCGCCGCGGCCCTCGGGCGACCACCAGATCGACCCGACGCACGCCTCGACCGTGGCGCCGCGGCACTCCGCCGCTCCCACCGGCACGCCGATGAACCCGGCGGACCGGAGCTGCGCGCGGGCGTCCGCGAGCGGCTCCCCCGCCACGATGCCGCGGAGCCGCGCGCGGGCGACCGAGTCGAGGGCCGGATCGCGCGTGACGGCGGGGTAGCCGTAGGAGGCGCGCACGCGGTTCACGACGGCGAAAGCGCGGGTGAGCGGGTCCCCCGTGCCGACTTCGCAGCCGACGGGCGCCAGCTCGGGCGGGAGCTCGTCCACGTAGATCGGAAACGTCGCGATCGGAGCGAGCGGGCCACGCGCGGAGATCATCCACTCGCCCGGGATGTCGGCCACGAACCGATCGTCGGTGTGGCGTAGGTCCCCGAGGGGGTCGCTCACCACCCAGTTCCCGGGGCCGAGCAGCACCTCGTCATTCAGCGCCACGTCCCGCGGGATCGGCGGGAGCTCGCCCCCGGCCCGCGCGTCGAGGTGCTCGCCCACGAGGAGCACCCAGCGATCGACGTCGCGACCGCGTGCGCGTACGAGACCGATGTCCACGCGCCGCCCCTCCTGCTTTCGGGCCTCGGCGAGGAGGGTCTCGGGGACCTCTCCCTGGGGAACGGAGGCGCTGGCGCGCCCGAGCAACGGGTAGGGATAGCCGGCCTGCACCGCCATCCATCGGAGCCGGCAGGCATCCACCTTGTCGCCGTCCAGCTCGGCGAGCGCCGTCGCCGCCGCCACGCCGGAGAGGGTCTCGTCCCACGGCAGATCGTCGGACACCGCGGCGACCAGCGGGTCACGCGGGGTGCCGGGCGAGCGGGTGTACCGGTCGGCGCGCGGCGAGGGCAGTACGGGCGTCACGTCGGGGTCTACGCGGAGCGCGCCGGTGGTCGCGCATGCGACGAACAAGAGGAGCATGATCCGCGCTGACTATCCGGCGGTTCCAGCACGGGCGCGTCCCCATTTGTGAAGCTGAGGGCAAGCGGGTTAGACGCCCCTCCCGGAGGTACGCCATGGCGGATGTGGAAGTTGTCGGAGCGGAGATCGCGGACGGTCGCGTCAAGACGTTGCGCGTGCGGTTCAAGCACACCCCCGAGCGCGTCATCGACCGCGCCACCGGCCTCGCATGGCTCGCGGACGGCCACTCCCTGTTGACCTACGCGGGCCCCGCCCACCACGCCGAGCGCGGCCACGCCATCGAGCGGGTCGAGGTGGACGGCGAGGCGTTCCTGCGCACGGACACCAAGCCGATCGCGATGGACGAGCTTCGGTTTCCCACGGCGCATCACTAGACGCACGACCGGGAGCGCGCCGATCGGGCCGCCCCGTCAGTCCTGCCGCCGCCAGACCGTCACGAACGCGCCGGTGGCGAACAACGCCGAGAACCCGACGAGCGCCCCGCACAGGACCCACAGCGGCAGGCCCAGGTCGGAGGCGTCCGCCCCCTTCAGGCCGAGCTCGTAGAGGGGGCCCGTGATGCTCTGCACATCCCACTGGCCGGGCACCCGCGAGGCCTTCGCCACCTTCTTTCCCACCTTGAGGGTGGCGTCGAACGCGTAGCGCTGCGGATCGAGCCAGGTGAACAGGCGCGCGCCCGGCCGCATGTCGCGCAGCCCGACCAGCAGCGACGAGAAGGTGATCTGGGGGATGAGGAGCAGCGGCAGCGTGCCGACGGCGGCCTCGGAGGACGAGAACAGGCCGGACACGAAGAGCCCGAGGGTCATCCCGGCGAGGCCCGTGAGCGAGGCCACCCCCATGAGCGCGAGCGGGTTGAAACCGAATTCGCCCAGCCCGAACATGCCCCAGGCGAGCGCGGCCAGAAAGCAGCATTGCAGCACGGAGACGATGCCGAGCACGACCAGCTTGCTCCCGACGTACGCGCCCACGCGGACGCCCACGCGGCGCTCCCGCCGCCACACGACGCGATCGCTGATGAGCTCGCGCACGGACACGCTCATGCCGAACCAGAGGCACGAGAGCGAGAGCATGAACAACATCGACGAGGTGGGCTCGGGGAACACCACTGCCATCACCAGCGCGAGGAACGGCGGTTGGGCGGCCAGCACCCAGAGCCCCGTGCGGTCACGCAGCTTGGTGCGGCCATACCGCTCGACCAGCGTGCGGAGCTGCATGGGCGTCGACGGCGGGCTGTGCGGCGTGGCCACACCCTCGTCCGCTTCCGTCGGGCGCATGCCGAGCTCGAGGAGCGCCTCGCGCGTGCGCACCCAGGTGCGGTGCTCCCGGCTCTCGCGGTAGGCGAGGCCCCACTCCGCAGGAGTTTTCTCCTGGAAGCGGTTGAAGATCGCATCTGGCGTCGGCACGGAGAAGTACTCGCACGCGAGGGCCGGCGGACCGAACCACGCCACGCGACCGCCCGGAGCGAGCACCAGCAGGTGGTCCACCTGGGCCATGACCTGGGGCGAGAGGTCGTGCGTGACGAGGAACACGATGCGGCCGCGATCCGCCAGCTGGCGGACGAGGCGCACGATGTCCTGCGCGGCGCGCGGATCGAGGCCCGACGTGGGCTCGTCGAGGAACAACACCCGCGTCGACCGCGTGAGCAGCTCCTGCCCGAGGTTCACCCGCTTTCGCTGCCCGCCCGAGATGCCCCGCGTGATGGCGTCCCCGATCCGCGATCCCCGGATGTGCGGGATCCCGAGCTCGAGGAGCACACGGTCGACCTCCCCGAGCAGCACGGCATCGGGGGTATCGGAGGAGAAGCGGAGACGGCCCGAGTAGAACAGGCTCTCCTCGACGGTGAGCTCCGGCAGGACGATGTCGTCCTGCGGGACGACGCCCACGCGCGACCGGTCGACCGCGAGCAGCTCGTGAAAGTCCGCTCCGTCGAACAGCACCGCGCCGCTGTCCGCGCGGGTCACGCCCGCGATCGCGTTGAGCAGCGTGGTCTTCCCGGCCCCGGAGGGCCCGACCATCGCGATGACCTCGCCCGAGAAGACGGTGAAGCTCACGTCGTCGAGCAGCGACACGTCCCCGATCCGGCGGGTCAGCCGGCGGGCGGAGAGGGCGGTGAAGGTGCGCTCGCTGCGGGTGGTGAGGAGGCCCGCGACGGGATCGATCCGGGCCACGTAGGGGCCGATGCGGAGCTCGTCCTCCGGGCCCACGGGCGCGGAGGCGACGGGGCGGCCGTTGAGCACGGTCGGCCGGCCGCTCTCGCCGTCGACCACGCGCCACACGCCCTCGGACAGCACCAGATCGGCGTGCCGCAGGGCGACCTGCGGGTCGAGCAGGACGACGTCGGCGCCGGGCGAGCGCCCAATCCGCAGCCGCTCGCCGACGAGGGGCCACGTGCGGATTTCCTGCGGGCGCTCCCGGCGACGGAGCAGGGCCGCGAGCAGAACGGGGTCCACCCCGAGCTCCTCCGCCGCGTTCTCGACGCGCCGGGCAACAGCGGGCGCCAGGGCGCCGTCCGGCGCGAGCACGATGAGGAGCGCATCGACGAAGCGCAAGGCCTCGTCGGGCCCGTAGCAGGCGGCGAAGCCGCGCAGGTCCAGGGATGCAGCGTCCTGCTGCAGGAGCAGCCGGCCCGCCATCTCTCCGAAGCGGCCGACGAAGGCGTCGACCTCGTGACGATCGACCACGCCGCGGAATTCCGGCGCCGCGGCCAGCGCCACGAGCTCGGCGGCCTCCTCGGGGAGGAGGCCGGTGCGCAGGCAGACGGCCTCCCGGACGGCGGACACGACGCCCGCCACTTCCTCTCCACTCGGCGCCGCGACGCGCAGCAGCAGGCGTACGAGGTCGGCGGATCGCTGCACCACCTCGGGCGCGAGCTCGACCCCACGCGCGTGGAGCACCTCTTGATAGCGGGTCGCGAGGTGACGCCAGGTGGGATCTGCGGACACGCGCTCTACTTGTACGTCACCGCGGTCGAAACACCGGCCGTCTGCGTCGGGTCGTTCAGCCGCGAAGCGTGCACCGACATGTAGAACGTGTCCGTCACCGTCGGGATGTAGCTGAGCTTGGGCTCGCGATCGTTCGACGTGTCGGTGAGGAGCACGTTGCCCAGGGCGTCGTAGAGCACGAGATCGATGTTGGAGGCGTTCTCATCGCCACAGGCGAGGAAGCGGTACTCGTTCCCCGCGAAGAGCGTGACCATGTACACGCGGTGCGCGCCGCCGCTGAGCGTGGTGTTGGTCTGGCTGCGCACCTGGAACCCGGACGTGTAGCCGTCCCAGATCTTGGTGCGGAGGGCGGTCTCCGCGGACTCTTCATCCGCGAGGGCAGGAGCGGCGGCAAGCAGCGCGACAGAGAGGAGGGAAAGCATGCGGGCTCCTTAGAGCAGCGTGAGGACGGAGTCGGTCTGCGCCTTGATCTCGGTCACGTCCGCGGTCGACAGCGCGGGCTTGGACGCGATCTCCTGAAGCTTCTTGAGCGTGGTCTCGAGCTGGCCGAGCACCTCCGCCGGGGCCTTGTCGGCGCCTTCGACCTGCACGTACTTGAGGAAGTACCCCGCGACCTGCGGCTGACGCAGGAGCGAATTGGCCGCTTCGATCTTCTGGCTGGTGAGGATGGCGTTGGAGATGAGGTTCGAGCCCTCGAGCCAGCTGCCGGCCTGGATGAGGGGGACGACACGCTCGCCGGCCTCGTACTTGATCTCGGGGATCATGACGCCGTGCAGCTCGTCGAGCTCCTTGAGGAGCTCGTCGCGAGAGGCCACGTCGTTCATGATCTTGTTGTTCAGCTCGTCGATGGTCGCGGCGATGTCGGGACCGGCGCCGAGGGCGGTCATGCCGACCTTGACCTTCTCCAGACGAGCGACCAGCTGCTCCTTCGGGGCGTCCTTCACGGTGAGCAGGGCATCCGCGAGCAGCACGCCGGTCCGAACCGCCACGATGTCCTTGTTCGCGACGTCCATCTTGAACGCGCGGTCCGTGACCAGCGCGGAGAGTCCGCCCGCGACGCCGGCCTTCTCGAGCGCCTTCTGCATCTCGGCGGGCGAGGGCACCAGCGCGATGTTCTCCGCTTCCGCCCGCAGATCCGCCACGGCGATGGCCGTGGGGGGCACGCTCGGCGTGGTGTCGGGCGCGGGCGTCGGCTGCCCGTTGGGCTGCGCGGTGGCCTGGTCCTTTTCAGACGCCGTTTCTCCTCCACAGGCGAAGAGGGCGAGTGCGAGGAGCAAGGTCGTGGAGGGCATGCGAGGACTCCTGAACAGCGCGAGGGCGGCGGCCGGGTGGGCCCGCAAGGGTACGCTAGTCCGCCATGGTTGACAAGCCGGGGGGAGCGCGCCGACCCTCCTCCGTGGCGGACAACTCCGGCCCTCGGCGTGCGACGCCCACCAGCCCCGCGGTCGCGACTTCGTACACCTTGGTGTCCGCGAAGCCCGCCCCCTCGAGGAGGCGCACCAGGGCGTTCGGACGCAAGCGCACCAGGGGCCAGGAGAGCACGTGCCGGAACACCGGATCGTCCGCCGAGGGCAGGAGGGCGTTCACGACGAGCGTCCCTCCGGGTGCGAGCACACCGCGGGCCCACCGGAACGCCGCCGCCGCCAGCCGCTCGGGCAGGTACTCGAGCAGGCCGTCCAGCACGACGATGTTCTGTGGGGCGTGGCGGATCAGCGAGCGCCCGAGGCAGAGCCCGACCAGGTCGTCCTGCACGAGGCGGAGCCGAATGTCGCGCGCGCGGTGGGTGCTCGCCGCCTCGACCGCCGCGAGCGCGGCGCGGTTCCCGTCGACGCAGGTGAGCTCGCTCGGCATGCGCCCACTGAGCTGCGCGAGGAGCGCCGGAACGATGCCGCCGCTGGCGTTCACGACGAGGATGCGGAGCGGAGGGTTGGCGGGCAAGGACTCGAGCACGGTCTGGAGCGAGAGGGCGCCGCGCTCGCGGAAGCCGCGGGAGGTCGGGAGCCCGAGCAGCCAGGAATCCAGGATCTCACCCAGCGGACCATCCCCTCCCGCCTTGTTGGCGAGCAGGTGCGCCATGGCGCTCGGCACGCCGACGGTCCCCGTGTCCGCGCGATCGAGCGCGAGCTCGCCGAGATGGGAGCGCATCACGTACGGATGCAGCCCCGACGCCACCACCTCGCCGGCGATCCGGCCGTCGTCCTCCGACATGCGGACCAGGGCCTCGCCCAGGGCCGCACCGAAGTTTCGGAACGCCGCTCCGAGCTCGCGCTCCGCGCCGGCGCGATCGCGGCGAATGAACGGCTCGAGCTGCATCAGGCGGGTGCGCAGCGCGTCCGCGAGCGCCTTTCCGTCCGCCGCGGCCACCTCGTTCGTGGGTCCCCGCGGGATCCCGCTCCCCCCGATCGACCCGGCGACCGCGGAGGACAGCACCGCCCGGCTCCGCTCCACCAGCATGCCGGCCACGACCCGGTAGAATTCTGCCGCAAGATTCGCCTCCTGCTCCAGGAGGCGGATCAACGCCGCGCGGTCCCACCGCTGGCAGATGGCGCCGTCCGGCGAGCGCACATCGGCGCTCCGCACGCTGTCCTCGAGGAACGACATCTCCCCCACCACGCCGCCGCGGCCGATGACGTCGAGCACGATCACCGGCTGCGTGCGCGTGTCGATCACCTCCAGCTCACCCTCGGCGACACGGAACACGTCACCCCCGCGCTCACCCCGGCGCAGCAGGAGTTCGCCCTTGGAGAGCCGGATGGTCGTCGCGAGGCCCACCAGTCGGTCGCGGTGGCGGTGGGAGAATCGTTCGAGGAAGTCCATGCGCGGCGACACTAGCACACCGCACCGTTCCGCACCGCGTGGAGGGCGCGTCGGCTTGGGGTTGCAGTAGGCTGCCGAGAGCCCGAGGTATCGGTTAGGAGCCCCGATACCGGAGACTCCCCATGCAAGAGGTCGACAGGCTCATCGAGACGCTCCGAAAGGCGTCGTACAAGGAGCGGGAGCCCATCAAGGCCCAGCTCACGGCGCTCGCGACCGGCGCCAACGGGCCCGCCGTGCGGGACCACATCGACGCGAAGCGGCGCGGCGAGCTGCTCGAGGTGCAGTGGGAGCTGGAGGAGGTGCTCGAGGCCGCCACGCCCAAGAAGCCCGAGGAGCCGAAGAAGGCCGAGGAGCCCGCGCCACCCGCCGAGCCGGCCGCGGACCCGAACCGCCCCCTCACCGCGAAGGACCTCGTGGTCGTCTACGACGATCCGCGCGGGCTCATGCTGCACAAGGCCAAGGTGGGGGACCGCTGGTTCGCCACGCAGTTCGACCAGCGCACGGGGCAACCGCAGACGTTCGAGCTGCAGGCCGCCGAGATCGCGCAGCTCAAGACCCAGCTCGCGGGCAGCCCGTACTGGGTGATCGGGGCGCCCGGCGCTCCGGTCGTGGCCGGCGCTGGCGCGGCGGGCCCGGTGAAGGCCGCCGCGGGCCCGGGCCCGCTCGTGAAGGGCATGTCCGGGAAGCCGGGCGGCCGGTGAAGCGAACCGCATGAGCGAGGGGCCGTCCAACGCCGAGCGCCGTGCCGCCTACGCTGCGGAGGCGCGCGCGCGGGCCGAGGCCCTCTATGCGGGCGTGCTCACGCCGCACCGCTCCTGCGGCATCGCCCTGGCGGAGACGTTCGGGCTCCCCACCCCGAGCTACCAGGCGCTCCGCAAGGGCGGCCTCACCGGGGCTGGACCTTGCGGGGCCATCGCGGCGGGGCTGCTGGTCCTCGGCGAGCTGCTGGGGGACCCCTCCCCCACCGGCCCCCCCACGGACGCGTTGAAGGAGGCCGCCGGGCGCTACCGGGAGGCCATCGCCGCGAAGATCGATCTGGCGGTCGACACCGCGTGCAACGACCGCACCGCGCGGTTCCCCACTTTCGCGAGCCCCGCGCGCCTCGCGTACTGCACGTCGCTCGCGGCGGTCGTCGCCGAGACCGTGGCCGAGGTCCTCTGGGATGCCGGGGCCGCCCACGGCCACGTGCCGCCGGCGGTGCCGCCCGCGCCCTGGGGATCGACGGGCTGAGGGCCTGCCCCGGCGCGACACGGGCGGGATAGCATCCCGCCGATGGAAACCGAGCCGAGCTCAACACCCAACGTCCCGCCCGCGACACCGCTCGAACGGTGGCTCCGGCATGGCTCGGAGGGCGACCACGGCGCCGAGACCTGGCCCTGGTACAAGGTGCTCTGGCTCACCGGCGTCGACTACTTCTCGACCCTCGGCTACCAGCCCGGTATCGCCCTCCTGGCCGCCGGCGCGCTCGCCCCGCTCGCGACGAGCATCCTCGTCCTCGTGACCCTTTTCGGCGCCGTGCCGATGTACCGCGAGGTCGCCAAGCGCTCCTACCTCGGCCAGGGCTCGATCTCGATGCTCGAGCGGCTGCTCCCCGGGTGGCGCGGCAAGCTCTTCATCCTCGGCCTCATCGGCTTCGCGGTCACGGCGTTCGTCGTCACGATGACGCTCTCCGCGGCCGACGCCGCGCTCCACGTCACCGAGAACCCCCTGCTCGAGCATTGGCTCGGACACGCGCAGATCCCGATCACGATCGGCCTCCTGGTCATGCTCGGCGTCGTGTTCCTGCGCGGCTTCCGCGAGGCCATCGGCGCCGCGGTGTGGATCGCGGTCCCCTACTTGCTGCTCAACGTCGTGGTCATCGTGCGGGGCATCTACGAGGTGGCCCTGCACCCCGAGCTGCTGGCGAGCTGGCAGACAGCGCTCTCGCTCAAGGGCGATCCGGCCGCCCTGGCGCTCCTCGCGTTGCTCACCTTCCCCAAGCTCGCCCTCGGCCTCTCCGGCTTCGAGACCGGCGTGACCGTCATGCCGCTCGTGCGGGGTAGCCCCACCGACTCGACCACCGGGCCGCCCGTCGGCCGGATCCGCGCGACCGAGAAGCTCCTGCTCGTCGCCGCCGTCATCATGAGCGGCGTGCTCATCGGCTCGAGCCTGGTCACCACCCTCCTCATCCCCGAGGCCGCGTGGTCCGAGGGCGGCGAGGCCGCCGGCCGCGCGCTCGCGTGGGTGGCCCACCACTACCTCGGGTCGGCGTTCGGCACCGCCTACGACATCTCGACCATCCTCATCCTCTGGTTCGCGGGCGCCTCCGCGATGGCCGCGCTGCTGAACATCATCCCCAAGTACCTGCCCCGGTTCGGGATGGCGCCCCAGTGGGTCGGCTTCGTCCGCCCGCTCATCCTCGTGATCACCGCGATCAACATCGTCGTGACGATCTACTTCAAGGCCGAGGTCGAGGCCCAGGCCGGCGCGTACGCCACGGGCGTGCTCGCGCTGTTCGTGTCGGCCGCCATCGCCGTGACACTGGCGATCCGGGCCGAGGCCAAGGCCGAGCGCAAGGCGCCGTGGCGCGCCCTGCCCTTCGCGCTGATCACGTTGGTGTTCAGCTTCGCGTTCGCCGACAACGTCTACGAGCGGCCCGACGGCATCGTCATCGCGTCCGTGTTCATCCTCTCGATCCTCGTGCTCGGCGCTCTCTCCCGCTACTGGCGCGCCACGGAATTCCGCGTCGAGCGCCTCGTGTTCGCGAACCCCGAGTCCGAGAAGCTCTGGGAGCAGATGCGGCCGCGCAAGGTGCACTTCGTCACGGTCAAGCACGCGGACACCGCGTACTCCCGGGTGAAGGCCCGGATCAAGAAGCACTACTCGGTGCAGGGGCCGATGGCGTTCCTGCACGTCGAGCTCGCGACGGATCGCAGCGACTTCGACTCCGCCCTCTCGTTGCGCGTCCAGCGCCTCGGGGACGACTACCGCATCACGGTGCACAACGCGGTCGCCGTCGCCAACACCGTGGCGTTCATCAGCGAGCAGCTCGATCCGATCAGCATCTTCCTCGGGCTCACGCGGGAGAACCCCATGACCCAGGCCTTCCGCTACCTGATCTGGGGCGAGGGCGAGACTGGCATCCTCGTGTACCAGATCCTGCTGCGGTATTGGAACCGGACCCACGAGGACGACGTGCGGCCGAACATCTTCCTGATGAGCGACTGAGCGACCGAGGCTCCTACAGGCTCCGCCCCCGCGCCGCGAGATCCTGGAACACCCGCGCCTCGATCGCGGCGAGATCGCCCACCGAGTATCCGAGGCGCGACGCGAGGAACCCGATGACGCGGGCCTCCTCGACCCCGTAGCGCCCGTCCGACACGGCGACCGTGAGGGCGGCGGTGAGGAACAGGTCCGCGTGGGCCCAGAGCTCGTCGAACGGCGCGGGGTCGACGTCGGGCGGCACGAGGCGGTCGAACAGGCCCGCCAGCAGCGCCTGCTCCACGTCGGGGAACCCGCTCGCCCCCGCGACCTCGGACAGGCCTCGGCGGAAGGCGGCGAGCACCTCGGGCGACATGCCGGCGTCCTCGATTCGCTCGTACAGACGCATCAGAAGCCCATCTCCTCGGGACGCCGGTAGCCCCACGCGCGCTGGAGCAGGCGCAGCTCGTAGGGCGCCTTGCACCAGTTGAGGCGCCAACGGGCGGTGGCCAGGGCGCGCAGCGCGCGGCGCTGCCAGGGGCCCAGGCGCAGATCGCTCACCGTCGGGTAGCGGGCGTGCAACACGGTCTCGAAATCATACACCGAGTCGACCAGCTCCGGCCGCATCCACGGTGTGCGGGGGTTGCGACGCCGGTCATAGGCCGCCCACTCGGGTGAGAGCCACGCGTCGAGCGTCTCCGGGAGGGAGAAGCCCAGCTTCTTCGCGTCGTCGTACATGCCGGGGAGCGGCACGGGGGTGTACAGGTAGAGGATGATCTCGCAGTCCGGATTGTCGCGCTTCAATTCGCGGACGAGCGCGAGGCTGCGCTCGACGTCGCGCTCCGGGTTTCCGGGGTTCGCCAGGACGAACGAGAACTCGGGCCGGATGCCGTGATGGCGCGCGAGGCGGTTGAGGGCGCGGGTGTCGGCCACGGTCAGCCCGCCCTTGTCCATCCCGTCGATGGCGTCCTGGTCCCCGCTCTCGGCCCCGAAGAACACCATGCGCAGGCCCGAGCGCGCCATCGCCTCCCACGTCGCGCCGCTGAACCCGAGCATGGTGTCGATCCGCCCCTCGCCCCACCACGACACGCCCAGATCGGTGATGCCGCGGCTCACCTCCGCGACCCGCTTCTCCCACGCGAAGAAGTTGTTGTCGTGGAACTCGATCGCGTCCGCGCGGTACTCGGTGGCGAGGCGACGAACGATGCGGACGACGTGATCGGCGGGGTCGGGGATCCACTTCCCCTCGAACATGTTGACGACCGCGCAGAAGTTGCAGAAGTACGGGCACCCCGCGCTCGCGTGGTGGTTGAACGTGCGGTTTCCGAGGAACGTCCGCGCGGCGTACCGCTCCATGTCGAGCCGCTCGTAGGGCGCGTCGGGAAAGTCGGCCGGCCGCACCGAGGCGCGGGTCGGGCCCTTCACCAGCGCGCCGTCCCGCCACGCGGCCACACCCGGGACGGCGGTCGGATCGGCCCCGGCCTCGAGCGCGTCGAGCAGCTCGGGCAGGGTTCGCTCGCCCTGCCCGATGACGACGAGATCCACGCCGGCATCACGCGCCGCTGCGGCGGCATGGACGGTAGGAAAATAGCCGCCCCACACGATGGTGAGCGCCGGGAACCGCGCCTTGAGGCTCCGACACAACGGCGTCGCGACGGTGAGCTGGGGCCCCGGCATGACCGTGACGAGCAGCACCGTGCCCGGCCGCGCGCAGAGGGCGAACAGGCGCGCCTCGGCGTCGGGCTCGATGTTGCCGTCCACCAGGGCCCACTCGTGGCGGATCACCCGCGCCAGCATCAGCACGGACAGCGGCAGGCGCCGGTGCGCCGCCTGGGCGCGCGGGTTGAACAGGACCACGTTCATGCGGCGAGCCCCTCCGGCGGACGACGTCGCAGCACGACGAGCGAGTGATCGCCGAGGTCGCGGAGCAGGGGCCACCCGGCCACCCAGGGCTCCACCCGCGCTCGCCTGCCCGGCCGGCCCCCGAGGTCCGGCGGCGGCATCAGCGCGCCGAGCGCCTCCCGGTGGACCACGTCGAAGCGCGGCAAGGCGCGGACCAGATCCGTGCCGGCGAGGTAGCGGAGCCGGACGGCGTGGCCCGAGACCTGAACGGCGGCGACATGACGACGCGGGCGACGCCCTCGGGAGAGGAGGGCGAGATCCTCCGCGGGGCACCAGCGGTTGATCACCACGAGCACGGCATGGGCGCCGGGCCGGAGAAGCGCGGCGAGGCCGTGGCCGAAGGCGGACAAGTCCGAGACGCAGTTGATCGCGCCGAAGTTGGAGAGGGCGCCATCGAAGGGGGCGTCGGGGAGGAGCGTGCCGAGCACGTCGAGGTCGGCCGTGCGCACGTCGGAGGCGCGGCGGCGCGCCTCCGCCACCATGCCCGCCGAGGCATCCACCGCGAGGACATCGTAGCCGAGGGCCTCGAGCACCTCCGCGTCGAGCCCGGGCCCACATCCGAGATCGAGAATTCGGCCGCCACCCGGAAAGAAGCGCGCGCAGGCCGCGATCACGCGGGCGCGGAACACACGAGCCAGCGGATCCGTTCCCCAGGTCGCGACGTAGTCCGCCGCATGGCGGTCAAAGGCATGCAAAGTCTCCTCTGGGACGGGCATGGGCACACAACCTTTCATTGACACTATCGGACTTCGCTCCGTACCATGATGCCCCCCGTACCGGAGCCCTCTATGTCGTCGATGCTGCGCACATCCCGTCTGCTCGCCCGCCTCGCGCTGGGGGGGCTCCTCGTGGGGTCCGCGGCCCTCGCGCCCGAGGTCGCCTGGGCCCAGGCGGCGCCCGCACCGGGGGCCACTTTCGAAGGTACTTCGGGCCTCATCGAGCTGGTCACTCCGACAGGCCTCGTCGGGGACGGCGCCACCGCCGCCGACCTGTACGTCCTCGCGTTGTCGCCCGCGGGCGCGCCGATCACGGGGCTCAAGGGCAAGCCGACGGCCACCGCCGGCACCTCCACGGAATTGGTCGAGGTGGGCGGCGGGCTCTACCGCTTCCTGTTCACCCCGGCCAAGGCCGACAGCGTCACCACCGTGACCCTGTCGCTCAAGGGCAAGCTCGCGTCGAAGGAGGCCTACTCCCGCGCCTGGTCCTTCACCGTGGCGCCCGCGCGCAGCCAACGCATCACCGTCGCGACGAATCCGCCGCTCATGGTGCTGAGCCAGGACGTGACCGCCTCGGTCGCGATCAACCTCGCGGGTGGGGACCGTCAGAACCTCACCGGCGTGGATCTCGCCGTGCGCCCGTCCGCCGGCGCGGTGGAGAACCTCCTGTCGCTCGGCGGGGGCCAGTTCACCGCCCTCTACACCGCGCCGACCGTCAAGTATCCGCACCTCGCGCTTATCACCGTCGTCGACCGTCGTGACCCGTCCAGCGCATACGCCGGCATCGCGGTGCCGCTCGTCGGCAAGGCCGACTACCCGGTGACCGTCGCCCCGAACAGCCGCGTGATCCTCAAGGTCGGCGGCCGTGACTTCGGCCCGATCCAGGCCGACGCGATGGGCCGCGCCTCGGTCCCCATCATCGTGCCCCCGGGCGCGAGCAACGCGACGCGCGTGCAGATCGCGCCGGACGGCAAGGTCACCGAAGATGCGATCGATCTGAAGATCCCCGAAGCCCGTCGCATCGCCCTGTTCCCCGCCGCCGCGGCGATCCCCTCCGACGGGCGGCTCCAGGTGCCCGTCCGCGCCATGGTCGTCACCGCCGACGGGAAGCCCGACGAGGGCGCCTCGGTCGTGTTCTCGACCACTGCCGGCATCGTGAGCGCGGCGAAGCACGAAAGCGGCGGCATCTACGTCGCCACCTACACCCCGCCCTTCGGCAACGCCGCCACCCAGGCCACCATCGCGGTCAACCTCGCGGACAAGCCGGCGCTCCAGTCCGACTCCCTGCTGGTGAACCTGGTCCCCGCCCGGCCCACGAGCGTCGCGTTGACCACCGAGCCCGCCTCGCTCCCCGCCGGGGCCGAGGGCTTCAAGGTGTTCGCGAAGGTGACCGGGCCGGACGGCGCCGGTCTCGGCTCCCGCTCGGTGAACTTCACGGCCAACGGCGCGCGCCTCAAGGACAGCGTCAAGGACCTCCGCAACGGCGACTACCAGGCCCTCTTCACGACCACGGGCAACGGTCCGGTCGAGCTGGCCGCCAACGTGTCGTCCGCCAAGACGGGCAATCCCCTCGCCCGCGTCCTCCTCCTGCCGGCCCGCGAGCGCCTCCCGGGGGACGGCGTCTCCAGCGCGATGGTCACCGTCGCGACCGTTGACGAGTTCGGCTACCCCGTCCCCAACCAGGCGGTCGCCATCAAGCTCACGCAGGGGGACGGCACGATCCCCGCGACGGCGACCACGAACGAGGACGGCATCGCCCAGGTGTTCTACACCGCGGGCCGCAAGAACGGCGTCGTCTCCCTCACGGCGACCGTCGGCGATCTCGCCGCCGCCACCACGCTGGTCCAGGCCCCCGTCACGCTCGTCCTCCCCGACCTTCCCGTGTCCGCCTCCAAGCAGGTGGCCGCGCTGGCCGGCGAATGGCAGAGCAGCCTCGCGTCCGTGCGCCTCGAGCGCGAAGGGATGCCCGGCACCGTGCTCGCTCCCACGGGCGTCATCGCGGCCAGCACCCCCGGCGGCGCGCCGAGCAAGATGGCCCTCCTGTCCGACCCCGCGACCGTCACCGCGGGCGGCACCGTGGTGCTCAAGGTCTCCGTGCTCGACGCGAACGGGCGCGGCGTGGGCGGCCAGCAGCTCGACTTCCTCACCTCGACCGGCACCGTCGGGGCGGTCGCCGATCTCGGCGGCGGCGCCTACCAGGCGACGTTGAACGTCCCCGCCGGCACCACGGGCGAGGTCAAGATCTCCGCCGCGACGCGCGACGGGTCGACCTCCACCTTCATGCGCGTGCCGGTCGGCGGTGCGGACGCCGCGTGGGGTGCCAACCCCTTCGCGACCACCGCGGTCGACCCCTACGCCACCACGCAGCCCGTGGCGGCCACCCCGCCGACCACGACCCAGCCGACCTCGACCGCGCCGATGCTGACGCAACCGGCGACCACGACCACCACGACGGGCGCGAGCACATCGTCCACGACGATCACGCGCGCCCCCACGCCCGACGGCGACCGCCCCTGGCTGCGCATCCGCGGCGGCTACAGCTACACCAGCTACACCTACGAGCAGCTCCTCCTCACGCAGTCCACCGTCCTGTTCCCCGCCCCCATCGGGTTGGAGAACGCGGGCGCGCAGGGCTTCCAGGTCGCGGGCCGCGTGTGGGTGCCGGGCCTCCCGTACCTCGGCGCCAACGTCGAGGTTCGCGCGGGCCGCTACACGCTCGACCCCGCCCCGCTCTGCGCCAAGCTGGAGCGCCCCTGCGCCGACGCCGAGCCGGTCGGCGACTGGCTGGTGGACGCGAAGATCCTCGCCGCCGGCCGCTACCCGTTCGAGGTGGGCGCGAGCCAGTTCTGGGTGGGTGCCCAGGCCGGCTGGTCGCAGAGCGACGTGCAGGCCTACAAGGTCGTGGACAACTCGATCGAGCTCGACCAGCTCTCGATCAGCTCCCTCGCGATCGGCCCCGAGGTGGGCGTCGAAGTAGGGAAGAACGTGTTCTTCCACACCTACTTCCTCGAGCACCTCGCCGGCTTCACCACGCCCTACAACACCCAGTTCGGCGTCGACGGCGGGTATGCGTTCGGGGATGGCAGCGGTTTTGCCCCCTACGTCTCGGCCGCCTACGACTTCAGCGCGCGCAAGGTGACCGTGCGCAACGCCGCTGGCGACCCCGTCGGCGAGGTGTCGGACGGACAGCACGCGATCACGCTGTCGCTGGGCGTCCAGCTCTAAGCGGACGCGCGGGGATGCGGCGAGGGCGCGGCTCCAAGCGGAGGCGCGCTACGGCGCCGGCGAGGCCGTCGGAATCGCGGGGGCGAGAGTCTCCGCGGCGGTGGCACCCGCGCTCGGCGCGGCCTGCGGCTCGACCCGCAGCCAGTGGCCACGCCAGGTCTCGTCCTGGGCGCGCACCATGAAGCCCTCGTACCACTCGACGATCGCGTAGTCCCCGGGGGGAAGCTCGAGCTCCACCCAGTCGCGCCCCGGGCCGCGCGGCGTGGTGGTGATGGCGTCGATCCGGCTGGCGCTGAAGGTCCAGGTTTCGCTGCCGGCGCGCGCCATCCGATACGCGCACCGATCCGCGTCGAGCGCGTACACGCGCCAATCGACGCTGTGGTTGTCGAGCAGGCGCACGCGGCCCGGCGGGACGACCACGGGCTGGCCCACGAGGCTGTCCATGCACCAGCGCTGGTCATCCTTGCCCGTGGTGCGCACCAGCGGCGCGGCGGGGAGGCGGTCGAGCCGCCCGTCCCCCGCGAGCCACAACCCCTCGCCCAGGGGGATCGCCGGGAGCTCGACCACCCCCACGTCCCGTTCGCGAGAGGAAAACGGCTGCTCGGCCGCCCCCTCTACGTGGACGAGCCAGGTGCGGTCGAGGTGATCAGGGTGGGTCACCGCGAAGCTGCGGGTGCCCTCTTCACACACGACGCGAAACCGCCCGTCCACACCCGTGACGGCTTCGCAGCCGGGCGACGACAGCACGGCCCCGGGAACGGGCGCACCCCCGACCGTGCGGACCTCGCCCACGAGCGTCGTCTGACAGGCGACGAGGAGGAACAGCAGCAGCCGCTACTCCTGAACCCAGACGTGGTCGATCTTCGTGCCCGGCACGATCAGCGTGCAGGGCTTGCCCTCGAGCGCGCGGCCGCGCTCGTCGAGGAACTTGTCGACCATGATCGACGCGCCGAGCGGGGTGGCCTCGCCGAGCGTGCCGTCGAGGATGAGCGCGGAGGGGGGAACGTGTTCACCCCCGCCCGACAGGGTGAACAACGGCTGGCGGAGGAAGATACGGACGCGCACGGCGGCTCCGGGAAACGGGGGCCATAACTCCTCCAAACCGTTCGCGGCCTTCCGCCTCCGGCCCGAGCCCTATAGGTGGTGCCACTCAGACGCGAAGGGAGAGCCGACGATGTTCATCATGTGGTTGGTGTTGGGTTGCAAGGGCCCGGAGATGGAGGCGGAGAACGCCAAGCTGACGCAGCGCGTCGCCGACCTCGAGCGCACCCGCGATCGGTTGGAGAAGGACAACGAGGCCCTCAAGGCCCGCGTGAAGCGCGCCCAGGAGGAGGAGGACAAGGCGAAGCAGAGCGCCGCCCTCGAGAAGCTCGGCCTGAAGGACGGCCAGAAGCTCGTCGCCACCTTCCAGACCTCGCTCGGCGACATCCAGTGCGTGCTCCGGCCCGAGCAGGCGCCGGAGACCGTCGCGAACTTCGTCCAGCTCGCCCGCGGCGAGAAGGCGTGGACCGACCCGAACACCGGCAAGGAGACCACCCGCCCCCTCTACGACGGCACGATCTTTCACCGTGTCATCCCGGACTTCATGATCCAGGGCGGCGATCCGCTCGGAAACGGCACGGGGGACCCCGGCTACAAGTTCGCCGACGAGGTCGGGGACTTCACCGTCTTCGACAAGACCGGCCTGCTCGCCATGGCCAACTCGGGCCCCGACACCAACGGCTCGCAGTTCTTCATCACCGAAGGCACGCCGACGCACCTCAACGGCAAGCACACCATCTTCGGCGACTGCGAGAACCTCGACGTCGTCGCCAAGATCGCGCGCGTGCCGAGCAAGCGCGACAAGCCGGACACGGACGTGGTGATCAAGCGGGTCGTGATCGCGGCGCGGTAGGGGACCGGCGGGGGTCCCGGCTGCGGTTCTGGCGGGCTACCCCGCTCGACGCGAAGGCTCGATCCGGATCACCGCCGAAACCGGAGCATGGTCCGAGAGCGAGGCGTCCCGCTCGATGAACGATTCGACCACCCGCACGTTCGGCGTCGCGAACAGATAGTCGATGCGCCACCCTACGTCGTTGGCGCGCGCGTTTCCGCGCTGTGACCACCAGGAGTAGGCGACCGTGTCCGGATTCGCGACCCGGAACACGTCCTGCCAACCCGAGGCGAACAGGCGGGTCATCCACGCGCGCTCGTCGGGGAGAAAGCCCGAGTTCTTCTCGTTCGGCTTCGCGTTCTTGATGTCCATCGCCGTGTGCGCGATGTTGATGTCCCCGCACACGAGGGTGGGACGGCCGCTCTCCAGACGCGCGGCGAGCCAGGGGCCCATGTGGTCCATGTACTCGTACTTCCAGGCCTGGCGCTCCGGGCCCGAGGAGCCGGACGGCAGGTACACGCTCCACACGTCGAGGTCCGCGAGGTGGGCGCCGGCGACGCGCCCCTCCGCGTCCCCGCGCGCGTGACCGCTCCCGATGGTGAACGTGGCCGGGTAGGCGTCGCGCACCCAGACCGCGGTGCCCGAGTAGCCCTTCTTCTGCGCCGAGTGCCACGCGCAGGTCCAGCCCGGCGGCGCCCACAACGCGGGCTCGAGGCACGCCTGATCGGCGCGGATCTCCTGGAGGCAGAGCACGTCCGGGGCGGCGCGGGCGAGCCAATCGCGGAACCCGCGTCGATCCGCCGAGCGGAGCCCATTCGCGTTGAGGGTCGTGATCTTCATGTGTCGCCCGCTAGTGCCCCCCGTATAGCGTTCGTCGGATAGATAGCGCGGCCACGCCTCCACCTCAGGAAGGGCCAGATGGATCGCGACAGCTACCTGACCGGTGAGAACGCGGCGTACCTCGAAGAGCTCCTGCAGGAGCTCCACGATGATCCCGCGGCGATCGATCCGTCCACCCGCACCGCGCTGACCCCCCTGAACGGCACGCTGCCCCAGGGCCCCACGATCGCGCCGCGGAGCATTTTCCGCGCGCGCGGAGCCGGCGGCGGCGCCCCTCCGACCGATCTCGCGTCCGCGGAGCGGCAGGCCAAGGTCGCCCGGTTCATCAACGGCTACCGGGTACACGGCCACTGGGCCGCCGACATCGATCCCCTCGACACGAAGGAGATCGCCCGCCACCCGGAGCTCGACCCCGCGTTCTACGGCCTCACCGACGACGACATGGAGGCCCAGGTCTCCACCAGCCCGCTGTACGGCATGCCTCCGTACGCCACCGTGCGCGAGATCCTGGTCCGGCTTCGGCAGGTGTACTGCGGCACCGTCGGCGTCGAGTTCATGAACGTGCTCGATCCCGAGGCGAAGCGCTGGGTGCTGCGCCGCTTCGAGACCATGGTGCACGAGCCCGCGATGGACCGTGACACCCAGGTCCGCGTGCTCCAGATGCTCACGAAGGCCGATGGCTTCGAGCGTTTCCTGGGCACCAAGTTCATCGGGAACAAGCGGTTCTCGCTCGAAGGGGCCGAGTCGCTCATCCCCCTGCTCGATCTGACGCTCACCGCCGCCGGCCGCCACGGCGTCCGCGAGGTCATCATCGGGATGGCCCACCGCGGCCGACTCAACGTGCTCCTCAACATCCTCCACAAGCCGCCGGCACAGATGCTGGCGGAGTTCGCGGACCACTCCGCGCACGACGAGGAGCTGGGCTCGGGGGACGTGAAGTACCACCTGGGGTACTCGACCGAGCACGTCACGCCCGACGGCGACAAGATGCACCTCTCCCTCGCGTTCAACCCCTCGCACCTCGAGGCGGTGAACCCCGTGGTCGAGGGTCGCGTGCGGGCCAAGCAGGACCGGGACAAGGACCGCGAGCACGTGCACACGATGCCGCTCCTCATCCATGGGGACGCCGCGTTCGCCGGCCAGGGTCTCAACGCCGAGGTGCTCAACCTCTCGGCCCTCCGCGGCTACAGCACCGGCGGCACCATCCACGTCGTCGTGAACAACCAGGTCGGCTTCACGACATCCCCGGGGGACGGCCGCTCCACCCCGTACGCCACCGACGTGGCGCGCATGCTCGGCGTGCCCATCTTCCACGTCAACGGGGAGGATCCGGAGTCCGTCGCCCGCGTCGTCACCTTCGCGGCGGAGTGGCGCGCCACGTTCCGTCGCGACGTCGTGATCGACATGTACTGCTTCCGCAAGCACGGCCACAACGAGATGGACGAGCCGGCCTTCACCCAGCCGCTCATGTACCAGAAGATCGCGCAGCACCCGGGCGTGCGCGAGGTCTACCTCCGGTCGCTCGTCGAGCGCGGGGTCATCTCGCGTGCCGACGCCGACAAGATGATGGCGGACTTCCACTCCGAGCTCGACAGCGCGCTGGGGCAAGCGCACGTGCCGAAGGCGCCGAGCGCGATGGGCGGCCTCTGGGCGGGCTACCACAGCGGGCAGCCCGATGTGGTCGACACCACCGTGCCCGAGGCGCGTCTGAAGGCGCTGCTCCACGATCTGAACCGGGTGCCGGAGGGCTTCCACCCGAACCCCAAGATCAAGCGCATCTTCAAGCTCCGCGAGGAGCAGGCCGACCTCGACCGGCCGCTCGACTGGGCCGCGGGAGAGCTCCTGGCCTACGCCACGTTGGTGACCCAGGGCAACCCCGTGCGCATCTCCGGTCAGGACGTGCAGCGCGGCACCTTCTCGCACCGCCACGCCGTCCTCATCGACGCGGAGACCGGGAGCGAGTGGGCGCCCGTCGCCAACCTCGAAGCGGGGCAGGCGGCGTTCGAGTGCTACAACTCCCTCCTGTCCGAGGCCGGCGTGCTCGGCTTCGAGTACGGCTACTCGCTCGACTATCCCGAGGCCCTCGTCATCTGGGAGGCCCAGTTCGGCGACTTCGTGAACGGCGCGCAGGTCATCATCGACAACTTCATCGTCTCGGGCGAGGCCAAGTGGAACCGCCTGACCGGCGTGACCTTGTTCCTGCCTCACGGGTACGAGGGCCAGGGCCCCGAGCACAGCTCCGGCCGCATGGAGCGCTTCCTCCAGAGCGCCGCGCAGGACAACATGCAGGTAGTCAACTGCACGACGCCCGCGCAATTGTTTCACCTGTTGCGACGCCAGGTGCTGCGGAAAGTACGTGAACCGCTGATCGTGTTCACGCCCAAGAGCCTCCTGCGTCACCCGCAGGCCACCTCGTCCCTCACCGAGCTGTCGGAGGGCGGCTTCCAGGCCGTGATCCCGGACGGCGCGGGCAAGAAGCGGCTCGTCTTCTGTTCGGGAAAGGTCTACTACGACCTCCTCGAGAAGCGCGCCGCGACGCCCGAGGCCGCCGACGTGGCCCTGGTCCGCGTCGAGGAGATCTACCCCTTCCCGCTCGCCGCCCTCCGCGCCGAGATCGCGAAGCATCCCGGCGCCGCGGTCGTGTGGTGCCAGGAAGAGCCGAAGAACATGGGCCCCTGGCCCTTCGTGGCCCTTGAGTTCATGGAGGCCGGCATCCGCGTGGAGTACGCGGGTCGGTCCGCGAGCGCCTCGCCGGCCACCGGGTTTCACGGCCGCCACGAGCGGGAGCAGCGGGAGCTGGTCCAGAAGGCGCTGGGATAGGGCCGGGATCCGGACCTACTCTCCCAACCGCCGCCCGAGCTGATCCTCGTAGAGCGAGGGCGGATCGAGCGTGGCGGCCTCGTCGAGCCCCTCCGTCCAGTCCTCGGGCGCCGTCCCCTCCCCCGAGTCGTTCCAGTCCCACTCGTCGGGATCGACGTGGACCTCCAGGCCGTCGGTGCCGATGACGTAGCCATCGCCCACCTGGAGCGAGCGCAGGTACCCACCGCCGCCGAGGCCCCACCACACGTTCTGGGTGGCGCTGTGGCCCGCACCGGAGCTCTCGCCCTGGCGGTTGACGCCCTGCCAACCGTCGGTCGCTTCGCTCTGATCGATGAGGTTGGCCATCGCGAGCGAGTGGTGGAACTCCGAGTAGGCCTCGAAACCGACCGGGTCCCAGTCGGCGAGCAGGGAGCGGCCGCCCTCGGAGGTGGTGCGGAGCCACACGCAGCCGCTCGTGCCGAAGTCCCAGTTCTGGATGAAGTTGTGCCGGCCGCCGCGCGCGATCGTGTCGACGGTCAGCACCTCGTTGCTGCGCGAGATCTCGAAGAGGTAGCCGTTGCCGCCGCTTCCGCGGTGCTCGGCCTCCTCCATGACGCTGTCGGTGATGGTGACGCGGCGGCTGTCGAGCACCTCGATGCCGCTGCTCATCAGGTGCTTGCCGCGCGCGTCGCCCGGGTAGGGCGAGGCGAAGCTCACCACGTCGCGCACCCAGCAGTCCTGCACCTCGGAGAACAGCGCCACGTGCACCTGCGTGCTCGCCCACGCGGAGGCCCAGTCCGCAGCGTTGGAGAGCGCGAGGGACTCGAGGCCGCACTCGGTGAGGTAGCCCGACTCCACGCGGAGGCTGGCGCCGTCGCGCATCTTCGCCGGGTAGCGGAGCGGCACGTCGAGGGTGACGGTGCTCGTGCCGGGCTCGACGGCGGTGACGGTGCGGCGGAAGAAGGCCTTCCAGTCACCGTTGAAGCTGACCCAGGTGTCGGTCATGCCGTGCTCGTCGACGAAGGCGTCGCTGATCGTCCAGCCGATCGCGACGTTGTCGCCCACCGAGATGCCCGAGACATCGGCCACCTGCACGTCGTGCGAGCGCGCCTCCCCGTCGACCTCGAGCAGGTGGTCGGCGCCCTGGACCACGGCGCCGCCGAAGGTCAGGTGGGCGGCGTAGTCCACGCCCGTCGTCTTGGTGAAGTACACGAACGTGGACGTGGAACCCGCGCCGCGGAGCACCACGCCAGAGGTGCCGACGCTGAGGAGCCCGTCGACCCGGTACGTGCCAGCCGGGAGGTCCACCACCGCCCCTCCGCCCGCCGCGGAGGCCGCCGAGCCCGCGGCGATGGCGGCCTGGATGGCCGTCGTGCTGTCGGCAACCCCGGTCGGATCGGCGCCGTAGGCGGTCACGTCGAACGAAGCGCCCGGGGCCGTCGGGATCGCGACCTCGCCCGCGTGGTAGCCCGCGTAGCTGAAATCATGGAGGAAATGGCCCTCGCCGTCGGTGAACGCGGGGGTCCAATCCTCCGGGTAGAGCGCGGAGCGCCAGGTGTCCGGAGCGGTGTCGACGTCGTCCGTGTCGACGGCGGTGTCCGTGTCGACGGCAGAGTCCGGGTCCGGGTCCGTCTCGCCGGTGTCCGTGGCCGTCTCGTCGGTGTCCGGCGCCGGCGTCGAGGTGTCGGACGGGGTCGTGCAGGCGAGGAGGAGGAGCATTGGTAGATTCTTACCTCTTTCCCGACGCAGGGTCCTCGGGTGCTAGGTGACGGGCCCGACGATGCCGCGGTCGCCCTCGTCGCGCGGCGCGGGGGAGGTCGATCGGGAGGCGCACGGAGGAAGCGGTCGGGGAGCGGGGGGCGCTTTCTTCGTGCGATCTGAGCAGTGTAAAGATCGGGCTTGGGGAGGACCCCCACGCGCGTCGCGGTCCGACGGCGCGGCCGACGACCCACGGCTACCGGGCCGTCGCCGCCCGCAACGCCTCGATCGCCTCGGCGTTGTCGGCCGCGAGGCCCCCCGGATCGCACAGGCCCACCGAGCCATCGTCGGTGTAGACGAGGCGCGACTCGCCGACCTCCATCGTCACGCCGCACGACGCCCCGTCGCGGGCGGTCTCGAGGGTGATCTCGTCGCCCTCTGCGACCCCCTTGAAGGCCTCGGTGACCGCGAGCGTGTAGGTGACGGGGTCCACCGAGCTCTGCACGAACCCGCACCCGCGCGCGTGCGGCCCGTCGAGCACCTCCCCGACGAAGACCCGTTCATGGTCCGCGAGGTGCGCCTCGGGCGTCGTCTCGTCCGAAGCGCACTTGCACGCCCACGCGACGGTGCTCGCGACGCACTGGAGGAACACGAAGGTCAGCGAGACGCGGGCGACGGTGTTCATCACGGCAAAGTAGCCGGAAAACACGGCCTTCGGGGCGTTGCGGGGGCGGAGCCCCCGCCCCAAGCACACCTACCCGAAGCCGAGCGCCATCCCCCCCTGGTACACCGCGAAGCTCGCGACCCACGCCAGCACGGTCATGTAGGCGAACAGGAACACCGGCCAGCGCCAGCTCCGGCTCTCGCGCTTGACGACGGCGAGGGTGCTCATGCACTGCGCCGAGAGGGCGAAGAACACCATCAGCGAGAGGCCGGTGAGCGGCGTGTAGATGGCGGTTCCGTCGGCATGGCGCTCCGCACGGATGCGATCGCGCAGCGGGAGGCTCTCCTCGTTCGTCTCCGAGCCGATGCCGTACACGACGCCCATCGTGCTCACGAAGACCTCCCGCGCCGCGAACGCGCCGACCAGGCCGATGCCGATCTTCCAGTCGAACCCGAGCGGCTCGATGACCGGCTCGATGAGCTGGCCCAGCTGCCCGCCGTAGCTCTGGCGCAGGCGCTCGCCGGCCTCCTCGGCGTCGAGCGTCGCGACCACCTCGTCGGAGGCGCCTGCCCGCAAGGTGTCGTAGTCCTTCTCGAGCGCGCCGTTCCGCGGGAAGGCGAGCAGGAACCACAACACGACGGTGCAGCCGAGGATCACGGTGCCGGCCTCGGTCACGAACATCTTGGCGCGCAGCCACATCTGGCGGAACACCGAGCTCGCGCGGGGCAGGCGGTAGGGCGGCAGCTCGAGCAGGAGCGGAACTTTCGGGCCCCGCAACAGCGTTCTTCCGAGCACGCCGGCCGCCACCAACGCCATGAACGTGCTGAACACGTACATGAAGACCATCATCGCGCCCTGCACCGGGAACACCCACAGGAACCGCCCGTCCACCGGGAAGAGCGAGGCGATGATGAGGGTGTAGATGGGGAGCCGCGCGGAGCAGCTCATCAGCGGGACGACCATCATCGTGAGGAGGCGGTCACGACGGCGCTCGAGGGTGCGGGTCGCCATGATGGCGGGGACCGCGCAGGCGTAGCCCGACAGCATGGGGACGAACGCGCGCCCGTGCAGGCCCACGGCCTTCATCGCGCGGTCGACCAGGTAGGCCACGCGAGCCATGTACCCGGAGTCCTCGAGGAACCCGAGCATGGCGAAGAGCATGAGGATCTGCGGCAGGAAGACGAGGACGGAGCCGAACCCGTTGATCATGCCGTCGACGAGGAAGTCCGCCACGAGGCCCGGCGGGACGAGGCCGCGGGTGGCGTCCCCGAGCCAGGCGAAGCCCGCCTCGATGAGCCCGATGAACGGGTCGCTCCAGGCGAAGAGGGCTTGAAAGAGCACGCCCATGATGAAGAGGAAGAAGGCGAGGCCGAAGACGGGATGGAGGACCCAGGCGTCGACCCGGTCCGTCAGCGTCGGCTCGGTGCCGGGCGGGCGGGCGAGGCCCAGGCCATCGAGCCAGTGGTAGCGGGCGCCGATGATCTCGGAGTCGAGATCGCGCCCGGCGGCCTCGGCGGCCGCGCGCACCGCCGCCACCTCGCGGCGCACGTTGGCGGGCACCTCGAGCAGCTCGTCCCCCGGCTCGATGGAGAGGAGCGCCCAGAGCGCGAGCGCCTTGGCCTCCAACGGCTCGGTGGAGGTGACCAACGGGGTGAGGCGGGTGAGGTCTCGCTCGACGGCGGAGGGGTACCGCCACATCGCGCGGGCGCGCCCGAGGTCGGGGCGGGCGAGGACCGAGGAGACGGCGGTGGCGAGCGCGGCGAGGCCCTCCCCCGTGTTGGCGCTCACGGCGACCACCGGCACTCCGAGGACCTCGGAGATCCGGTCCGGATCGGGGGCGACGCCCTGGGCGCGCGCGACGTCCATCAGGTTGAGCGCGATGACCATGGGCACGCCGGCTTCGATGAGCTGGAGCGCGAAGTAGAGGTTGCGGACGAGCTGCGTCGCGTCCACCACCACGATGACCGCGCTCGGTCGAATGTCCCCGTCGAGGCCGAACAGGGCGCGCATGGCAACCTGCTCCTCGGCGGACCGGGAGGCGAGCGAGTAGGCCCCCGGCACGTCCATGACCTCGACCGGGCCGACCGCGAGCGACCACCGGCCGATCTCCCTTTCTACAGTGACCCCTGGATAATTTCCAACCCGGGCGTTGGCGCCCGTCAAGCGGTTGAACAGGCTGGTCTTGCCCGTGTTGGGGTTTCCCGCCAGCGCCACGCGCGGCAGCGCAACCGCCCGCGCCGACGCGGTGCTCACTTGGCCGCCGCGGACTCGAGCGCCGCGACCGCGATGACGTCCGCCTCGGCGCGCCGGAGCGAGAAGCGGCACCCGCGGACCTCGATCTCCAGTGGATCTCCCATGGGCGCGACGCCGATCAGCTGCACCTCGACCCCGGGGAGGAACCCGAGTTCGAGCAGTCGCCTGCGGAACGCGCGCTCCCCCCCGACCGAGGCGATCCGTGCGGGACGACGCAAGGGCAGGTGGGCCAGGGTGGTGCTCATCCCCGTCTTCGTAGCGTTTTTGAAAGTGACTGTCAATATCGTTTCCCGCTCCTCTCGCGCCCGCTTGCCGGCCGCGTTCCTGGACGCAGATTCGGCCGCGATGGCGTGGTCACAGGATGGATCGGGGGGTCCGCCGCTCGTTGCCCCGCGGCTGCCGGTCGGTTCGGCCGCGGCGCGGGCGACGGTGCTGGTGGTCGACGAAGACGAGGCGGACGCCAACGCGCTCGCCGCGGCCCTGCGTGCCGAGGGCTACGACGTGGCCGTCGTCAAGAGCGGCGCGGAGGCCGCCTCGCTCGCGCGTAATCGCCGGTTCGATCTCGCCGTGACCGACCTCTGCCTCGACGGCGGCATGGGCGGCATCGACACGTTGTGCGCGCTCAAGGAGATCGACGACGCGATGGGGGTCATCGTCGCGACCGCCTTCTCGTCCATCGACTCGGCGATCAACTGCCTGAAGCGCGGCGCGTGGGACTACGTGCAGAAGCCCATCCGGCTGGACGAGCTCAAGCTACAGCTCGAGCGCGCGCTCGAGCATCGCAAGCTTCAGACGGCCGTGGAGCTCTACGAGGCCAGCCACTCCCTGCTCACGTCGCTCTCGTCCGAAGATCTCCGCGTGCACGTGCTCGAGATGGCTCGGCGCGTCCTTCGGAGCCCCACCGCCGTGCTGTTGCTCCATCCCCCACCCGGCGACCCGACGTGGGAGATCCAGGCGCAGGGAGACTACGCGAGCGAGGCGGTCACGGTCGCGCGCCGCGTCTTCCTCGGGGCGCCGGGGGGCGAGGACACCGCCCCTCCACACGTCCCGTGGTCCGGACGGATCATCGACCGCGCCGGCGCGTGCGTGGCGGATGGGCATTGCTTCGAGCGCGCCATCCTCTACCCGTTGGTGGTGCGGGATCGCTCGCTCGGCCTCCTCGTCGCCCTGCGGCAGGCCCACGCGCCCGCGTTCACCGTGATGGAGGAGCAACGCGGCGGCATCTTCGCGGTGCAGGCCGCGCTCGCGCTCGACAACGCGCGGATCTACGCGGCGCTCGAGCACATCGCCGTGGTGGACGAGCTGACCGGCTTGCACTCGCGGCGCTACCTCTTCGACATCGTGCGTCGCACGCGACCCGACGAGACGGTGACGGGAACCAGCTTCCTGATGATCGACGTGGACCACTTCAAGAACGTGAACGATCGGTTCGGCCACGCCGTCGGGGATCGGGTCCTCAGGCGCGTCGCCGAGCTGCTGGTGACCGCCACGCGCAACAACGACGTGGTCGCGCGGGTGGGCGGGGAGGAGTTCGCGGTGCTGTTGCCGCACACCGACGAGGAGACCGCTACCGACGTGGCGGAGCGCGTGCGCGCGGCGATCGCGCTCCACACCCATGACCCGCAGGTGACCGTCAGCGTGGGCGTCGCGAGCGTGCAGGGCGCGCTCTTCAAGCACGGCGAGGACCCGATCGAGCGCGCCGCCACGCTGATGGAGCACGCCGACGCGGCGCTCTACCGGGCCAAGCGGGCGGGGCGAAACCGCGTGTGCGTGTGGCGGGAGCGGAAGCGGGAGGCGCTGGAGGTGGGGTAGCGGCGCTCGGGTAGCGGGCGGCGAGCGGGCGGCGGGTGGGGGCCGCGGGCTTCGCGAGATAGAAGCCCGGGTGCGAAACCCGGCCACCGTCTCGATCGACTCTTTCGGCCCCGAGGGCAGCGGCTCCGGCCTCGACACCGCGGGCAAGCGCTGGAGCGTGCGCGCCGCCGCGCCGGGCAGCGTCGTGGCCGTGGGCGGGAAGCCGAAGGCCGGCATCCTGCTCGAGGTCCTCACCCCCGCGGAGGGCGCCGTGGCGCCGCGATGCGCCCAATTCGGCGTGTGCGGCGGGTGCCAGTGGCAACACATGTCGCTCGAGCAGCAGCACGCCGAGAAGCACGCCGCGCTCACCCGGCTGTTCGAGCCCCTGGGCGGCGTCGATCACGGCCTGGTCGGGGCCGACCCGTACGGCTACCGCAACAAGGTCGAGCTCTCGTTCGGCCGCCTCCGGTACATGTCGAAGGCCGAGCTCGACACCGGGATCAGCCGCGAGGGCCGGTTCCTCGGGATGCATGCCCCCGGCCGCTTCGACAAGGTGGTCGATGCCCCGCGCTGCGAGATCATCTCCGAGGACATGAACGCGGTGCTCGCGCGGGTCCGCGCCGACACGCTCGCCTCGCCCTGGGCGCTGCGGGATCCGGTCGCGCACGTCGGCTTCTGGCGGCACGTCGGGCTGCGGGAGGGCCGCAACGGGGTCCTCGTCCTGCTGTTCACCGCCTCGGGGGACGACGAGCAGGCCGCCTGGCTCGCCGCCCACGCGCCCGCCTGGGGTGCGGCTGGCGTGCTCTGGTACGAGAACGACCTCCCGGCGGACGCCGCGGTCGGCACGCTGCGCGCCGTCCTGTGCGGCCAGGATCACGTCGTGGAGCGGCTCGGCGGGCTGACCTACCGCTTGTCGCCCACCGCGTTCTTCCAGGTCAACCCCGCGGGGGCCGAGCTGCTGTGCGCCACCGTGGCGCTCGCGGCGGGCTCGGGCACCACCCTGGTCGACCTGTACTGTGGCACCGGGGCGCTCGGCCTCGCCTGCGCGAAGAGCTTCGATCGCGTCGTCGGGATCGATGTCAACGCGACCTCCATCGCGGACGCGCAGGCAAACGCCCTCGCCAACGGCGTCGACGCCACGTTCCTCGCCGGCGAGGTGGAGAAGCGGGTGGCCGAGCTCCAGGTACACTGTGCGGCCATGGGCACGCACCCCGTCGTCATCATCGATCCCCCTCGGGTCGGCTTGCACCCGGCCGCCCTCGCTTTTGTGGCGGGGCTCGACGCGAAGGCCCTGGTCTACGTCGCGTGCAAGCCCTCGTCCCTGCTGCGGGACGGCCTCGCCCTGATGGCGGCGGGCTGGACGTGCACGGATCGCTGGGTGGTCGACCTGTTCCCCCAGACCGGCCACGTCGAGGTCGTGTCCCGATGGGAGCGCGCGTGATCCTCGGCCTGCTCGCGTGTGCCACGCCCCCCGCGCAGTCGGCTCCGGCAGCTGAAGGCCCGAAGGCCTCGTCCGCGTTCTGGGCCCACTGGGGGGACGGCAAGGCCGAGCTCTCCAGCTACGACCTGGTGCAGCCGCGGTACGGCGAGCTCCACCCCGGCCAGGCCGTGCTCATCTTCGTCACGGAAGACTTTTCGTGGTCGGAGCGGGTCAAAGCCGACCCGGGCGCCCACCCCGAGGCCGACATCCGCAAGGTGCTGAAGCTCAACGAGAACCGGGACTTCCAGACGGGGATCTACCCGTACCACACCATGACGTCGTCGTTCCTCCGGCTCGACGCCGGCGATCGGATGGACGCGTTCGACCCCCTCAAGATCACCTTCTCCGCGCAGGAGTGGTGCGGGATGGTCTATGACGAGCTGGTGATGGCCCCGACCGAGGTCCACGTCACCGCGCACACCTACTTCGACAGCGACACCACCGCGCCGGCCAGCCACGCGATGCCGAAGGACGTGGTCTACGAGGACACCGTGCCCGTGCTGGTGCGCGGGCTCGACGGCGCGTGGCTGGCGCCCGGGGCCACCCTGACGGTGCCCTGGTGGCCCGCGCAGATGGCCCAGCGCTTCGCCCACCAGCCCGCCGCGCTCGGGACCGCCGCGCTCGGAACCGCGACCGTGTCCCGGGCCGCCGCCTCCGCGGAGGTGACCGTGCCGTTCGGCACGTTCCCGGTCGACGTGTACACCGTCGCGGTCGCGGGCGGCCCCACCACCGCCTGGAGCGTCGAGTCCGCGGCGCCCCACCGGATCGTCGCCTGGTCCTCCTCCACCGGCGAGCAGGGCGCCCTCCGCGGCTCCGACCGCCTCCCCTACTGGCAACTCAACAAGCCGGGTGACGTGACCGAACGCGCCCGCCTGGGGCTCTGATGCACCGTCTCGTCCTCCTCGCGCCCCTCCTCGTCGCCTGCTCCGACAAGACCTACTCCATCGACACGGGCGAGCCCCTCGACACGGGCGTGATGCAGTGTGGCCGCGTCCGCGAGACCGAGGGCATCCTCCTGTACCAGGAGGATGGAAACGTCGTGCGCTCCCCGCTCGAGTCGCCGAACGCCACGAAGATCACGACGGGCGTCGCGGGCCCGCTGGGGGATGACCGCACCTACGTGGCCGTCACCGACGGGCGCGCGATCCAGACGGTGGACGGCGGCTGCAACTGGGAGGACGTCGGGAACCTCCCGTCGGGCGATTGGAGGCTCCTGGGCGCGGGCGCCCGCGTGTACGCGTTCGACACCCTCACGTCGTCCGGCGCCCGGAGCGACGACTTCGGCGGGTCCTGGTCGGCGTTCGACGCGGGCGAGCCCTTCCTGGGCGGCACCCCCGTGGTCGACCCCGCCGATCCCGCGCGGCTCCGCGGACTCCAGTCGCGCGGCGTGGTCACCTCGACCGACGCCGGCGAGACCTGGACGGCCGGCGCCGCCCTCCCGCCCGGCGCGACCAACCCGGCGGACGCCGACGTGTTCTCGACCAACCTCGATGTCGCGGTGCTCGGGGCGGCCTCGGGTGCCTGGCACACCGCCGACGCGGGCGCGAGCTGGACCCCCATCGGGACCGACGCCGTCTCGGCGATCGCCCTCCACCCCGACGATCCCGCCGTGCTCTTCGCCACCACCACCAACACCGAAGCGGTCACGACAGTGTCCCGCAGCGCGGACAGCGGCCTCACCTGGTCCCGGCTGGTCGACTCGAGCCAGGTGACCCTCCCCACCGGCCCGGTGCTCTGGCCCGTGCCCGGCGATTCGCTCCAAGTGCTCTCGGCGTTCGGCTCCATCTACAACGAGAACACCGAGGTCGACGGGCTGAACCTGTACGTGATCACCGGCGGCGCGGGCACGCGCACGGTGTTCGTCGGCACGTTCTTCCACCTGAACCAGCTCGCCTTCGGCGCCGATCGTTGGGTGGCCGCGGTGGACTCGGTTCCCTGACCGTCCTGGATCGAGCGTCAGGGCGCGGGTGACTCCGCGCTGAGGGTGCGAAGAAACGCCTCCAGCGCGGCGAGGTCGGCTCCGGAGAGCGCGAGCGGCTCCAGCGTGAGCTCGCGGTGGCCGACGAGCGGCTTGCCGGGGAGCGTGTCGTAGAAGTGCAGCACCGCTCCGAGGGAGTCGAACTGCCCGTCGTGCATGTACGGGCCCGTCGCGGCGACGTTGCGGAGCGAGGGGGTCTTGAACGCGGCGGCCCAGTCGGGGAACGACGGGTCGAGGTAGCGGAGCTCGGGGCACGGCTCGGAGAAGGGGTCCGGTCCGTCCGTCCGCTCCGAGGTGGATGGAGCTGGGCGATCGGCGTGGCGGGATCGGCAGTTGAGCGCGTCGACGCCGACGTCTCCGGCGCCGCGCGCCCGGCCCGGATCGATGCCACCGGCCGGGATGTTCGGCAGCCCGAGGTTGTGGAAGGAGTGGTCGGTGAACAGCGGCCCATGGTGGCAGCTCACGCACGCGGCCTCGCCGACGAAGAGGCGGAGGCCACGCTTTTCTTCGGCGGAGAGCGCGTCTCCGTCGTTGCCGGCGCCGAGCTGGGCCACGTAGCGGTCGAACCGGCCGGCCTTTGGTCCCAACGTGCGTTCGAAGGCCTCGAGGGCCTTGCCGGCCTGCACGAGCGCCCCCGTCGGATCCTCCGCGACCCCTCCGAACACCTCCGTGAAGCCGACGGAGTGCGCCGCGAGGAGCCGCGCCCGCACATGCTCGGGGGTGGCGCCCATCTCGATCGGGTTGAGCAGCGGCCCGGTCGCCTGGGCCCAGGCCGAGTCCGCCCGCCCGTCCCAGAAAAACCACGTCCCCCACGCCACGGACTCGACCGACGGCGTGTTTCTCGGCCCGACGCCGATCGCGGTGGCCACGCGCTCCCCGTCGGTGAAGTGCAGCTCGGGCACGTGGCACGACGCGCAGGAGGATTGCCCGTCGATCGAGAGCCCCTCGTCGAAGAACAAGGACTCCCCCAGGCGAACGGCTGCCGGGTCGTCGGCCACGCGGTTGGTCGGCGAGGGGGCGCGCGCGGGGAGCGGCGAGAGCGAGAGGATCGTGGTGCGCTCGGCTTCTGTCCACCCGACGGGACCGGCGCAGGCGAGGAGGAGGACGAGCATCAGAGTCGGAGCGGCACTTCGAGGTGGTCCGTCCCTCCGGGGCCCTCGACGTCGAACCGCAGCGTCCACTCGCCGGGCATGTGGAACTTCATCCCGCGGGTGCGGTAGCGGCCGTCCGGGTGGGAGCAGGCGCCGCTCGCGTCGCACACGCCGGGATCATCCTCGGGTTTCGTGGCCATGCCGTGCCCGTGCTGAGGCATCCGCGCGTCGATGCGCACCTTCGCGTCCGTGACGGGCGCGCCCGCCGCGTCCGTGAGGGTGGCCTCGATCTCGAACAGGGCCGAGAGGGGCGGCGGAGCCGGCTCGGTGAGCCAGCTGATCCGGTACAGCCCCTTGGAGGTGGGGAGCGGCGCGGTGGCGAGCGGCGCGACCTCCGCGTGGGTGGACGCCGAGGGAGCCGGGGGCGTCGCGGGGGCTTCCGGCCCGGCGCACGCCAGCAGGGCGAGCAGGACGCTCACGGCTCGACCGTGCGGAGGGGCTCGACCGGCCGCAGCGCCGCTACCTCGAGCGCCTGAGCGGCCCGCTCGCTCTCCACCCACCGCGCGAACACGTACATCATGCTGCCCCAGAGGACGAGGCCGCCGGGCAGCCACATCAGCAGGCCGCCGTAGCCCTGGTCCACCAGCGGGGTGATGCCCCACATCCGCGGCGCGGCGTCGTACCCCCGGTAGATCACGTCATCCGCGAGCGTGATGATCGCGCCCAGGAGCTTCATCGGGATGGTCATCACGAACAGGTAGAGCATCTGGTAGATGGGCGACGGGCGCGGAAGGGAGGGCGACGTGCAGAGCAGCCCGAACCAGGCGATCACGGCGGTGATCATGAACGAGAGGTGCTCGACGATGTGTACCGGGTGGATCGCCAGGGCGCCGTCGTACATCATCGGGATGTGCCAGAAGTAGAGGACCCCGTTGTAGAGGAGGAACTTCACCCTCAGGCTCGAGAGCGTGTTCGCGATCGGACGGACCCAGGTGACTCGCAGCGCGGCTTCGATGAGCCACGGCGGGATGGCCACGACCGTGAGCGGCGCCCACACGAGGTTCAGCAGGAGGTGCTGCACCATGTGGGCGGAGAACAGGAAATAGTCGGACAGGTGGTGGATCGGCCCGTTCAACGAGGCGAACAGCACGAGCTGCCCCAGCACAAACGACGCGACGCGCCACCGTTCGACGGGCGCCTCCGACCAGCCGTACCTCTTGCGCCAGGCGCCGACCGCCTGGAAGTAGAGCCAGCAGAAGGTGAGGATCCCGAGGACGACGGAGACATGCAGGTCGAGCGCCAACCACGCATCGGCCGGCGCCGACTCGTAGTCAATCTCGTCCGGGTCCCACGGCATCACGATGCCCTGGTGCGCCCTCGCGGGCAGGATCCACCACAGCATCGTGAGCACTAAACCTCCACTACCGCCCCGGGATCAGCCGCCCCGGGGATTAGCCGCTCCGGGTTCACCGCAGCGCCGCAACCTGCGCGGGCTCGACGATCCCGGACTTGTTCCCCCAGCTGTTGCGCTCGAAGGTGATCACCGCAGCGAGCTGCTGATCGGAGAGCTGGGGCCAGGCGGGCATCGCCGACGCGTAGGTCACGCCGCCGATGGCAACCCCCGTCATGCCCTTGAGCACCACGCTGATGTGCGCTTCTGCGGGGCCGGCTACCATCGGGTCATTGGCGAGCGGCGGGAACACGCCCGCCAGGCCGAGGCCCGTGGCCTGATGGCATGCGCCACAGTTGGTCGTGTAGACGGTCTCGCCGACGGCCATGAGGACCGCCTGCTTCTCTTCGGGGGTCTTCGTGTCCCAACCCGCGAACTCGGGGATGTCGGCCACGGGCGCGAGGCCCGCCTCGTACACCGCGGCGCTCGTGAAGCCGATCCACGGCGACGAGCAGTACTCGTTGCCGGTGAAGGCGCTCTTGACCCAGGAATTGCAGGGGCCCTCGTACACACCGCGGTAGCGGGCGAAGACCTCTTCCGTGTCCGTGCCGCGCTCGTTGGTGCGGTAGGACAGGGTCCACGACCCGAACAGCGCCATCAGGACCATGACGGTGCCGATGACCATGACGAGCGGGATGTAGAACAACCGGGAGAAGATCGGGTGATCGCCCCAGAGGTGCATGAAGAAGCTGCACACCGCCAGGAACTTCAGCGCGGAGAGCGCCAGGAGCAGCGGGCCCGGCAGATCGAGGATGCCGAACAACGGCAGCATCTCGAAGGCCGTCACCGCGGTCAACGCGGCGAAGACACCGATGTACATCCGGAGCGGGTTCGCGTGCGGCTGGTGCTCGGCAGAGGCATGACCCCCACCCTCCGAAGCATCGTGGGGGGTGCTCACGTGTACTCCAACAGGTAGACGAGGGTGAAGATGACGATCCAGACCACGTCGACGAAGTGCCAGTACAGCCCGATGACCTCGGTGGTCTCGCCGACGTTGGCGAGGTGCCCGCGGGCGGCGGCCCAGCCGACGGACCCGAGGAGCAGCACGCCCACGGCCACGTGCGTGCCGTGGAAGCCGGTCAGCACGTAGAAGGTGGCGCCGAACAGGTTGGACTTGAGGGTCAGCCCTTCGTGCACGAAGTGCGAGAACTCGTAGTACTGGAAGCCCAGGAAGATGAGCCCGCCGAGCATCGTGGCCCCCAACCACCCCAGCGTCCTCTTGATGTCCCCGGCCTTCGCGTAGTGCACGGCGAACACCATGAACAGCGAGGAGGCGAGCAGATCGAAGGTCGACAGGGAGGTCACGGAGGGATCGAACACGTCGAGTGGGTAGGGCCCGGTGAGGCTCTTCCCGCGGTAGGACATGTAGGTTCCGATGAGCGAACCGAAGAAGAAGCACTCGGACCCGAGGAAGGTCCACATCGCCAACTTGTAGTTGTCGACGCCCAGGGTCGTGGAATGACTGGTCGCGGGGTGAGGCGTGGCATGAGGCGCGGCGGCAGAGGACACGTGCGCTCCGATACGGGAGGTGGTTTAGTGCCCCGGCTCGAGGAACCAGGTGTAGAAGGCGTAGAAGATCATGGCCAGCCCGAGCGCGGTCACGCCGAGCGCCATGTTCGACAGGTTCAGGAGCACGAAGCTCGAGAGGAAGAACCCGACACCGAGCGCCCCGATCAACGGCTTGATCGACGGCGGGGGCAGGTGGATGTGCTCATCCCCCTCCGGCAGCGAATACCCCGGACCCGGGCCGTGCGCCTTCTCCCAGACGGGACGTTCACTGTAGACCATCGGCGTCTTGTCGAAGTTGTGCACGGCGGGCGGGGACGTGGTGAGCCACTCGAGCGTGGCGGCGTCCCACGGATTCGGACCCGCCACCGCGCCGCTCCGCATCGAACTGAAGAAGTTGATGAGGAAGACCAGCACGCCGAACGCGAGGGTGAAGGCGCCCACGGTCTCGAGGAGGTTGACCTGGTCCCAGCCCATGCCTTCGTCGTAGGTGTAGATACGACGGGGCATGCCCCACGCGCCGACGAAGTGCATCGGGAAGAAGGTCAGGTTGAACCCGCCGAGCACCAGGATGAAGATGGCCTTCCCCCACTTCTCGTCGAGGAACCGGCCCGACATCTTCGGGAACCAGTAGTAGATGCCGGCGAAGAGGCCGAAGATCGCGCCGCCGAAGAGCACGTAGTGGAAGTGCGCCACGACGAAGTACGAGTCCTGCTGTTGCAGGTCGACCGGGGGCGACGAGTGCATGACGCCGGACAAGCCGCCCATCGTGAACATGCCGACGAAGCCGAGCGCGAACAGCATGGAGGTCGTGAGGCGGACGTGCCCGCCCCAGACCGTGAAGCTCCAGTTGAAGATCTTCACGCCCGTCGGGATGGCGATGAGCATCGTGGTGACGGAGAAGGCCGCGTCGGCAGCCGCGCCGAGGCCGGTCGTGAACATGTGGTGCGCCCACACGCCGAACCCGAGGAGCCCGATGGTGATGCCCGAGAAGATCACGAACGGCGCGCCGAACAGCGGCTTCCGGGAGAACACCGGGAGCACCTCGGACACGATCCCCATCGCCGGGAGGATCAGGATGTACACCTCGGGATGGCCGAAGAGCCAGAAGAGGTGCTGCCAGAGGAGCGGATCGCCGCCGGCCGACGGGATGTAGAAGTGCGTGCCGAACAGCCGATCCATCAGGAGGAGGATCAGCGCGACGGTGATGCAGGGGAAGGACAGCACCACGAGGAACTGCACGACCAACGTCATCCACGTGAAGACGGGCATGCGCAGCATCGACATGCCGGGGGCGCGCATGTTGAAGATGGTGACGATGAAGTTGAACCCGGCCGCCATCGACGCGATGCCGAGGATCTGCAAGCCCGCGACCCAGAAGTCGATCGACAGGTAGGGAGAGAACTCCTTGCCGGTCAACGTCGCGTAGCCGAACCAGCCGCCGTCGGGGATGACCCGCGTGAGCGGCGCGAAGGCCGACGCGGGATCGATGCCCGACGTGAAGGGCTGGATCAGGAAGGGCACGTTCAGCAGGACCGCGCCGAACAGGAACAACCAGTAGCTGAACGCGTTCAACCGCGGAAACACCACGTCCCGAGCGCCGATCTGCAGCGGGATCATGTAGTTGAAGAACGCGGCCGACAGCGGCATGACCCCGAGGAAGATCATGGTCGTGCCGTGCATCGTGAACAGCGCGTTGTAGAACTGCGCGGACACGAGGTCGTTGTTGGGCACGGCGAGCTGGCTCCGGATGATCAGCCCTTCGATGCCGCCAAGCACGAAGAACGCCAACGCCGAGAGGCCGTAGAGGATGCCGATCCGCTTGTGATCGACAGTTGTGAGCCAGCTCCACAATCCGGACGGGGACGATTCGTGCCCGTGGTCGGTGGCATGGGGAGCGGCTGCAGGAGTGGCCATGGTGTTCGACTCCTCGAAGCTACTTCAGGGTCTGCAGATAGGCAGCGATGCTGGCGACCTGCTCATCGCTGAGATTCAGGTTGGGCATCTTCGAGCCGGGCTTGACCCCAGGCGGATCCTTGATCCACGTCTTGAGGTTCTCTTCAGTGTTCTCGAGGATCCCGCTCGCGATGGTGGTGCGGGAGCCCACGTGCGTCAGGTCCGGGCCGATGACGGCGGCGGCGGTGGTGCCGTTGATTGCGTGGCACGCGACGCAACCGGCGCCCTGGAAGGCCTGGAACCCGGCTTGGGCGGTGGCCGACTCGCTCTCGGCGGGCGCCTTCTGGGCCTCGACCCACTTGGCGAAGTCTTCCGGCGTGTCGACCACGACCCGGAGCTTCATCAGCGCGTGGGAGTCCCCGCAGTACTCGGCGCACTGTCCGTAGAACTCACCGAGCTTCTCGGCCTTGAACTTGATCTGGTTCACGCGGCCGGGCACCATGTCGCGCTTGGCGGCGAGCTGCGGCACCCAGAACGAGTGGATGACGTTGTCGCTCTGGAGGCGGATTTCGACCTCCTTGCCGAGCGGCACGTGCATCTCGTTCGCGGTGACCACCCCGAGCTCGGGGTACTCGAACGCGAACCACCACTGCTCGCCCAGCGCGTTGATCGTCACCTTGCCCTCTTCAGTCGCCGGAGCCTGCGACTTGAAGATGACGCTGACCGTCGGGATCGCGATGTGCAGCAGGATGAAGATCGGGAGGATCGTCCACGTCAGCTCGAGTTTCAGGTTGCCGTGCACCTGCTCGGGGTTGGTGGTCTCGTTCCCCTTCGCGCGGAAGCGGAGCACCGTGTAGATCAGGCCGCCCTGCACGAGCAGGAACAACAGCCCCGTCCACCAGAAGATCCGGCCGTAGATGTGGTTGATTTCGCGTGTGAGGTCGGAGTGCGCGTCCAACGTGGACATGGGGTGGTCCCCACCGCACGCGGCGAGCACGACCATCACGATCGGCAGAAGGAGGGAGGCGCGGGTGGGCATCATACGAGGTCCTGCGGTGCGCACGTGGAGGGCTGCAAGCGGGGGCGCGCTTATATCACGGGCGGCCAGCCCACCCACACGGAAGGAAGCCCCGTGGTGGCCTCCAGCGCGTCGGCAAACGGGCGAACCGCGCAATCGACCAGCATCGCGCCGAAAAGCAGGAAAAGAAACGCGACCGAAATCTTGAAGACCTGGTAGTCCACCTTTGGGTCATCCGCGCGGAGCGACCCGAGCACGGCGACGAGGAACCAGGCCCCGGCCCCGAGCGCGACAACGCCGTAGATCGGGCCCAGGAGTCCCATCGGGACCGGCGCGAGCGTGACGAGCACCAGGAGCACGGTGTAGGCCAGCGATTGCCGACGTGTCGCGCGGTCTCCGACGACGTTCGGCATCATCGGGAAGCCGGCGGCCTCGTACTCCTTCTTGCGGAAGATCGCGATCGCCCAGAAGTGAGGCGGCGTCCACAAGAAGATGATGAGGAACAGCACCCCGCTCACCCAGGTGAGGTGGCCGGTCAACGCGGCCTCGGCGATGAGCGGCGCGGTGGCTCCGGCTGCGCCGCCGATCACGATGTTCTGGGGGGTGCGTGGCTTCAGCCAGAGCGTGTAGACGAACACGTAGAAGAGGATCGTCGCGACCCCGACCGCGGCGGCGAGCACGCCGCCCACGGCCCACAACACGAGCGTCGAAAGGACGGCGAGCGCGGTTCCCAACCACAGCGCGTGGGAGGGGGCCACGGCCGCGGCAGGCAACGGCCTGTCGCGGGTGCGGGCCATGTGGGCGTCCGAGTCCCGCTCGACGTAGGCGTTCAACGTGCTCGAGGCGGCGCCCGCCAAGGCGGTGCCGAACAGCACGGCGGCGGCGGTGCCCCAGCCGGGCCACCCGTGCATGCCGAGCACGGGGAGCCCGGTGAACAGGACGAGCAGGAGGACGCGCGGCCGCGTCATCTCCCACCACATGCGCAGGTGCGCGCCGACGGTCTGCGGCATGGTCATCACGGCATCGCTCACGCGTGCTCCGGCGCGGAAAGGGTAGGGACGGCGCCCGGCGCGGGGATCGGGTGCTGCGCCACGCGCCAGAGCGCCCAGGTGGTGCCGAGGACGATGAGATCGGCCACGGCCGAGTGCGCGATCGCGATCTCGACGGGCATGGCCAGGAGCACGTTCGTGACCCCAATCGCTGCCTGGAGGAGGACGAGGCCGAACACCAGGGCGGCGGGGCGGCGCAACGCCGGCAGGCCGCGTGTCGCCACCCAAAAGGCGGTCGAGAGCGCGAGGAGCGTGTAGGCGCCGAGGCGATGGAAGATCTGGAGCCCGACGATGCCGTCGAACACGGGGAACCAGACGCCCCCGTTGCACGTCGGCCACTCGGTGCACGCGAGCCCCGCATAGTTGCTGGAGACCAGCCCGCCGAGCATCATCTGCACCACCAGCGCCCCGGCCAGGAGCCAGCTCACCACGCGTACGGCGGGCGGAACGGCCGCCCCGCCGAACGCCACCTCGACCTTGGCCGGGCCGTGGATCTTCAGCCCCGCCAGCAGGAGCAACGCGCAGAACAGGTTCCCCGTGAGCAGGTGGAGCGTGACGCTCCAGTCCGCCAGGAGGTGAAGGACGGTGAGGCCGCCGAGCACGACCTGGGTGGCCAGCACGAGGGCCGCCCCGAGCAGCAGCCCCCCGGCGCGGGCACGCAGGGCGGGACGCCGGAGCACCGCGACCCCGAGCACGAGGAACCCGAGGGAGACGGCGCTCGCGAGCACGCGATGCCCCCACTCCAGGAACACCTCGAAGTTGAGCGTCGGGATCAGCTCGCCGAAGCAAAGCGGCCAGTCGGGGCAGGACAGCCCGGCGCCGTGCACGCGCACGCTCGCGCCGAACACCAGCAGACCGTAGGTGACGGCCGCCAACCCGAAGAAGGCCTTCCCGAGGGCCGGGGCAGCGTCGGCGTCGGCGTTCATGCGCCCCATCGGGTCCCCTCGAATTTGGGGGGCCGGCGTATCGCATCGGCGCGGTGCAGGCAAGCGAGCGCCTGCCGCGAGGATGCCGATCAGGCGCGAGGTTCCGGGGGCGCCGCGTCGCGCTGAACCGAGGCCGACAGCCAGACCAGCAGCAAGGTCAGCATCAGCGAATACCAGGTGACCGCATATTGGAAGTGCGGACGCTCCGGCGCCTCCATCCGCCAGCCGCCGATCGGTGGGACCCGGTCGGTGATGGGCGCGTCGGTCTCCAACCCCTCGCCTTCGAACACGACGAACGACGGGACCAGGCCCCCCCCGGCCATCGCCTTGGGCGAGATCGCCCGCCAGTGGCGCTGGAACCCGCCTTCCACCGGGAACGAGCCCTTCGCGGACGGATCCTCGGGGTAGGCCCGCGCCAGGCCTTCGTAGACCTGCACCCCGGCCACGGCACGCTCGCGGGCCAGGATGAGCTCGACCTCGTCTGCCGGCACCCAGCCGACGTTGACGAGCACGGTGCTGGTCGGCCCGGCCTCGGCCCCACGCACGGGAACGATGACCTGGTAGCCAACGTCGCCCCACATGTACTTGCCCGCGAGGAGCACGTGACGCTCCCAATCGGGTACGCCGCGCACGCGGACTCGCCGCAGATCGGGGTCTGCCGGGGGCACGAACGCGTCGAACGGCGGCTCGGCCAACCGTTCGGAAAAACGCACACGATCCCCGGCAGCTTCATCCAGACGGTTGAGCTGCCAGGTACCGAGGCTCGCGAGGATCGCTATCCCGAGCGCCACCCCGATCGTCGGGCCAGCACGTGGGCGGAAGCGAGCCAACGGCGCGCCGCTACTCGCGGTTGATGTAGGGGAGCAACGCGAGGTGACGCGCGCGCTTGATCGCGAGCGCGATCTGGCGCTGCTGCTTCGCGGAGAGGCCCGTGATGCGGCGGGGAAGGATCTTGCCGCGCTCGGTGAGGAACCGCTTCAGCCGAGCCGGATCCTTGTAGTCGGTGTCTTCGGACTTTGCTTTGGTGTTCTCGGCCATCATAAACTCCCTAATCGAACGGCCGACGCCCTTAGCCCGGAGGGCGTCAGAGCGCAACGTGCGCGGCGCGCTCCGACGTGCTCCCGAGCACAACGTCCGCGGAGCACCCCGGACGCTACATGCCTTCGACGTTCGGCTGTTGGTGGGTCAGGACGTGGCAATCGGACGTGGGCAACGCGTGGCAGAGCAGGGTGAACCCGCCCTCCAAATCCGCGTCGCCGAGAATGAACTGTTCCTCGAGCTCGACCGAGCCCGAGAGCACCCGGCCCGCGCACGTGGCGCACGCCGCGCTGCGACAGGAGTAGGGAAGCGCGAGCCCCTGCGCCTCGGCGGCCTCGAGGATCGGCTGATCGTGGCGGCAGGGCACGACGACGTCGATCGACTTGTCGGGGCTCTGGAGGTGGATCGTGTAGACGGGCATCTTCGGCCTCCCTCGGGACGGGCGCGTGTAACATGCTCGCGGGGCCGCTCGGGCGCGCCCCAACCCCGCCGACGCAGCCCCCCGTCGTTCGCGAGGCGCCTCGGCGGCATATACCCACGCCCCTCGGGCCGGAGTAGCCTCTCAATGGACGGCATCCTCGTCAGCCAGCAACTGCGGGCGCTGGTCGCGTCGGGCGCCATCCGTGCGCTCTACCCGGTCCGCCCGACGCAAATCCAGCCTTCCTCGCTGGACCTGCGGCTCGGGGCGCGGATCTGGCAGCTCCAGTGCAGCTTTCTTCCCGGGTCGGCCGGCATCGAGCGGCGCCTGGGGCGCCTCGCGCTCGACGAGCAACGCCTCGACGCCGACCGCCCGACCGTGCTCCGCCACCGCGGCGTCTACCTCGCCGAGGTGGAAGAGGTGCTCGACCTCCCCGCGGACGTGTACGGCCGCGCCAACCCGAAGTCCTCCACGGGCCGGCTGGACGTGTTCGTTCGCCTCCTCACGGAGCACGGCCACTCCTTCGATCGGGTCCCCGCGGGCTACAGCGGGCGCCTCTTCCTCGAGATCACGCCCCAGAGCTTCCACGTGTCCGTCCGCCGCGGGGACTCGCTGGGGCAGCTGCGGCTCGCGACCGGCCGGCCGGCGCTCGGAATCGACGAGCTCCGTGAGCGACAGGAGACCCAGCCCGTCTGCTACTGGTCCGACGGTCGCCCCGCCCTCGTGGGCGACGATCCTCCCGGCATCCAGATGTCGGTCGATCTGAACGACGGCATCGACGGCATCGCCGGCTATCTCGCGCTCCGCCATCGTCCCCCGATCGATCTCTCGCGGCGGGACCTCCCGCGGGACCGCTACTGGACTTCGTTGCCGGTCGACCGATCGTCGGACGGCCAGGTGCTCGAGCCAGAACAATTCTACATCTTCGCGACGCGGGAGCGTTTGTGCATCCCGCCGGACCTCTGCGCGGAGCTGGTCCCCTACGATGCGACGAAGGGCGAGCTCCGCACGCACTACGCGGGCTTCATCGACTCGGGGTTCGGGCTCGACAGTTCGGGGCGCGGCGCGCGCCTCGTGCTCGAGATCCGCACGCACGACGTGCCGTTCCTCCTCGAGCACGGGCAGCCGCTGTTCCGCATCGAGCTGCTCCGAAACGCGGAGGTCCCGGACCAGCTCTACGGGGACGACGGCAGCAACTACCAGATGCAAGGCCTCAAGCTGGCCAAGCAGTTCAAGTAGGTCCGTTCACCCGGCGAAGGTGTCCCCAGGCGTGCGTCCGAACACCTCGCCCAGGGTGCGCGACATGCCGCACACCTGCCACGGCAGATCGGAGAGCCGCCACCCCCAGTTCCCCTCGGGCGCGCCGGGAGTGTTGAGGCGAGCCTCGCTGTCCAGGCCCAGGAAGTCCTGCATCGGGGCGATCGCGGTCTCCGCGATGCTCCCCCAGACCTCCCGCATCATCGTCCACGCGGGCGCGCTGCCATCCCGCCCGCAGGTGACGCGGAAGCGATGGCGGGTGCGCTCGTCCGCAGCGGCGTACCAGCCGGCCGTCGTGTCGTTGTCGTGCGTGCCCGTGTACGCGACCCAACGGGGGTGCCCGAAATTGTGGGGCAGGAAGGGGTGCCCGGCGTCCCCGCCGTAGGCGAAATGCAGCACCTTCATGCCCGGGAGGCCCAGGCCATCCCGCAGCGCGGCGACATCGGGCGTGATGATGCCGAGATCCTCCGCGATGATGGGGAGGTCACCCAGGGCGGCGGCCATCGCGTCGAAGAGCGGGCGCCCGGGTCCCGCCTCCCAGTGCCCGACACGCGCGTCGGCCTCTTTCGCCGGGATGGACCAGGCCGCGGCGAAGCCACGGAAGTGATCGAGCCGAACGGCGTCGACCAGGGAGAGCTCACGCCGAAGGCGCTCGGTCCACCACGCGTAGCCCGTGGCGGCGTGGCGGCCCCAGGCGTACGTCGGGTTGCCCCAGCGTTGGCCGAGCGGAGAGAAGTAGTCGGGCGGTACGCCGGTCACCGGGTCGGGCCGGCCGTCCGTGCCGAGTCGGAACAAGTCGCGATGCGCCCAGGTGTCACAGCCGTCTCCGCTGACGAAGATCGGGATGTCCCCCAGGAGGCGGATACCGCGGCGCTTCGCGGTCTCGCGCAGGCGCGACCACTGCACGTGAAAGAGCCACTGGAGGGCCTCTTCCTCGGCGACGAGCGCCGCGTGCTCCTTCCGGAGCTTGGGGAGCCCGCGACGACGCGCGGCGTCCGCCGGCCAGTCCCACCAGCCGCCGCCGTACACGCGAGCGAGCGCGGCGTAGAGCGACCAGTCGTCCAGCCAGCCGCGCTCGGCCTCGACGTACGCGCGGCAGGCGGGATCGCCGGCGACGCGGGCGGCGGCCGTGCGCAGCAGCGGGATCTTCCAGGAGCTCACGGCGGCGAAGTCCGCGCGCGAGTGGCCCCAGGGCATGGGCGAGGGTTCGAGCACGCCGTCGGCCACGAGCGTCTCGACGGAGATCAAGCGCGGATCCGAGGCGAACGCGGACGGCGAGGCGTACGGAGATTGCCCCGGTCCGACCGGGTGGAGGGGCAGCACCTGCCAGGTGTCGAGGCCCGCCTGAGTCATCCACTCGAGGAACGCATCCGCGTAGGGGCCGAGCTCACCGATGGGGCCCGGTCCGGGAAGGCTCGAGGGGTGGAGCAGCACCCCGGCGTGACGGCGACCGAGGCCCACGCGCGGCAACTATCGGCGGAGACGGCCGCCGGGGCGGCGCTTGGTAAGCTCGCCACGCGCGCGCATGCGCTGCTTGGTGTGCTTGGCCTTCAGCTTCGCGCGGTGACGGGAGGACTTGTTCCGGTTCTTCTTGGGCGCAGTCTTGGACATGATCAACTCCGGCCGGCCGGCTATCCCACGCGAGGGCGCCTGTCACGCGCCGAGATCATCTGGAAATTCCAGAGCGAGCGCGCGCGCGGCGCGCTCCCCAGCAGGTGGGCACCGCGTGGATCCTACCGACGAGCCTGGGGAGAGCGCCCGAGCCGCTCGTAGACCCGCGCGCGCTGGCGCAACTTGTAGGCATCGTGCCGGCTCTCCCCTTCTTCGTTGGCCGTATCGCTCGCCGCGTCCACCACCTGGAACTCGACCAGCACCGCCACCGCGGCGCCGAGGAGCGCGGGGTGGGTCGGCGGCTGCACGCCCGGGATCTCGTAGACGGGCACCGGAAGGTCGACGATGAAATTGATGACCCGGTAGACGTGGCCGGAGTCCGGGTTGGCGGCGGGGGGACGCGCCCGAAGGATGCCCCGGAGCTCGGGGAGGTCGGAGGCGGTGTCCAGCTCCTCCTCCGTGAGCAGGCTGTTCACGCTCTCCCCGGGGATGATCGCCGGAAAGGGCACGAGGTTTCGGAACAACCACGCGAGCGCGGGCACGACCTCCTCCCGGGTCTCCGTGACGATGCGGAACCGGAGCTTGTCGTACACGGTCGCGGCCGTGGACTCGCGCTTCGCGAGCAGCTTCGTGATGACGCTCGGGCGCGTCTTTCGATTTCCGTAGAAGGCGCGTAACGGAAAGTTCGCCCGCATCCGCTCCGCCGCGGCGAGCACCTTCTCGTTGGCCAGCTCGATGAGGTCGATCTCGCGGAACGCGCTCTGGGAGCGCAGCTCCTGCATCTCGAGGTGGTTGATGACGTGCATCAACTTGAGCACCGCGCAGTACTGGATCCGGTCGCGGCTGAAGCGATCGCGCATGGACGCCCGCAAAAAGGCATCCCGCACGTCCCGCGGGCGGCGCACCTCGTGTCGGAAGGTCAGGCCGACATGCTCTTCCAGGTAATTGACCGCCTGGTTGTAGACATATTGCAGACGCTCACGTGCCCATCCGTCGTGAGACACATCACACAGCCAGAGCCGGAGAAAATTGTCCACGTCCGCGTAGGTCCGGAACGAGAGACCGGTCCAGTCGACCACCGAGCCCCCCGTGAGGGCCAGGAGCACGGCGTCCTTGTCGAGCGCCGACAAGCGTGTCTGCTCGCGGATCGGCGCGGGGGTCTCGTCGAGCTCGATGATGTCCGGCCGCATTGTGAAACCCCCGTCACGCACCTAACCCCGTGCGGCCTGCGTCGTTCTCCGTTAGACCGGCCGCCCATGAACCGTATCGGCATCGCTCAGGTACTCCGCAACGCCTTCGGGGTCCTGTTCAGGAACTTCGGCATCGTCCTCCTCATCGCGGTGGTGATGGGAGGCGTCGGCTGGGCCATCGCCGACTTCATCGGCGCCAAGGCGCTCGAAGTCTGGAAGCCCGCGACCGGCCAGCAGGCGATGGTGATCAGCCAGGTCTCGCAGACCATCTGGCTCACCCTCTGGGGCTGCATCGTCGGCGCCTGGGCGGCCCCCGCCACGCTTTACCTCTGGGTACAGCACGAAAAAAAGAAGCCGGCGAGCCTCTATGAGGCCGTGAATTACGGCCTCAACCGGTTCCCTCGCGTCGTCAAGGCCCACGCCCGCGCGCTCTTCATCGTGCAGCTCGGCATGATCGTCATCGTACCGGGCATCCTCTTCGGGCTGCAGTACGCGTTCGTCGATGCCATCGCGACGCTCGACAACGAGGAGAAGGATCCCCTCGCCCGCTCGCGCAAGCTCACGTCCGGCCGTCGCGGCACGCTGTTCCGCACGTTCGCGGTGTTCCTCCTCTGGTGGGCGCCCACGCAGCTCGGCGGCTTCTTCTGGCTCCAGGGCCTCGGCACCTGGGCGCTCGCGCTCGGCGGCGTGATCGACGCGCTGGTGCTCATCGCCCTCGACCTCTGCATGGTCCAGTTCTACCTGGACCTGTTCCGGAAGCCGGCCGCCGCGGCCGCCACAGCGCCGGTCACGCTCAGCAAGAGCTGACGTGGCCTGGCTCGCCGACGTTCCCCGCCTCGTCGGGCGGCCCCTCGGCGGGCTCGTGGGCGGAGCGGGCCCCTACGCCCTCTCCGGTCTCAAGTCGGCGTGGATCGTCGTGCCGACGCGGGAGGACGCCGATCACTGGGTCCGCGCGCTCCGCTTCTTCGGAGCCTCCGCCCTTCTCTATCCCGCGGATGACGGGCGGCCGTGGGACGGCGTCTCTCCGCATCCGGAGCTGCCCCGGCAGCGGCTGACCGCGCGGGCCACCCCCAACGCCCTGGTTGTCGCGCCAGCGAAGGCGCTCCTCCTCCGCGCCCCGCGCGAGGTCGACATCCGCGAGCTCCGGGTCGGCCAGGAATACGAACGCAGCGCGCTCTTCGCGTGGCTCGGCGCGCGCGGCTACCTCGCGACGCAGCGCGTGGAGGAGCCCGGCTGCTGGTCCGTCCGCGGGGGCCTGACCGACATCTGGAGCGCGGGGGCGAAGGCTCCGGCGCGCATCGAGTGGTTCGACAACGAAGTCGCGTCCATCCGCACGTTCGACGCCGCAACGCAGCGCGGCACGGGGAAGCGCGAGAGCCTTCGGCTCCTGCCCGCGCGCGAAGCCACGCTCGACGCGGCCTCGGCCGAGCGCGCGGCGGCCTACATCCACGCGCTCGCGAGCGAGCGGGAGATCCCGCCGACCGAGCGCCGCCGCGTCCTGCAGGACCTGCGCAACGGCGTGTGGTTTCCCGGCGCCGAGGACTACCTCCCCGCCCTGGTCGACCTCGAGGCGATCCGCCCCGGCGCCCCGCTCTACGTGGTCGAGCCCGACCTCGTGCGCGCCGAGCTCCGCCGCTTCGACGAGCAGGTTCGCGCCCGCTTCGACGCGCTCGATCCGGACGACCGCCCGCTCGTGCGCCCGTTCGACCGCTATCTGCCCGCCGCGGAGGCCCACCTCGACGGCGCCATCGCCCTCACCTCCCTCGTCTTCGAGGGCGCGGTCCCGTTCGAGACCCGCACCACCGCCTCGTTGAAGGTGGGCGCGGGTGACCTGCTCCCCGTCGTCAAGCAGCTCCGTGCCTGGTACAAGGATGGCCGCGCGGTGACCGTGGTGGCCGAGAGCGCCGGCCGCGCCGAGCGCCTGCGCGCCCTGTTCGAGCCGCACGGGCTGACGTTCGCGAGCGCGCGCGCCCGCCCCGGAGAGCTCGGCCTCGAAGTGGGGGACCTCCCCCAGGGTTTCGTGTCGGACGAGGCCGTGTTCGTCTCGGCGGACGAGATCTTCGTCGAGCACGTGGAGCGCCGCGAGGCCGGCGTGCGGTCGGGCTCGGGGGACTTCCGGCGCGCGGCGGCGGCGAGCTTCGCGGGGGTGCGCCCGGGGGATCTGGTGGTGCACGATCGCCACGGCGTCGGGCAGTTCCAGGGCCTCGCGCGGATGCCGCTCGGCGAGGTCGCGGGGGACTTCGTGATCGTCGCCTTCCGCGACGGCGAGAAGCTGTACGTCCCGGTCCACCGGCTCGATCTGCTCATGCCCTACCGGTCGGTGGGCGACGGCGCGACGCCCCGCCTGGACCGCCTCGGCGGCGTCACCTGGGACGCCCGCAAGGCGAAGGTCAAGGACGCCGTCCTCAAGATGGCGCACGAGCTGCTCCGGCTCTACGCGCGCCGCAAGATCGTCCGCGCGCAGGCCTTCCACGGCAAGGACGCGCTCTACCAGCAGTTCGAAGAGACCTTTCCCTTCGTGGAGACGCCCGACCAGGAGCGCGCCATCCTCGACGTCCTGGACGATCTGGGTCGCGAGGAGCCGATGGATCGCCTGCTCGTGGGCGACGTGGGCTTCGGCAAGACCGAAGTCGCCATGCGTGCATGCTTTCGGGTGGTCGAGGGGGGCGCCCAGGCCGTCGTGTTGTGCCCCACCACGATCCTCGCCTTCCAGCATGGCGAGTCGTTCCGGCGCCGCCTCCTTGGGTTCCCCATCCGCGTCGAGGTGCTCTCCCGCTTCCAGAGCGCCGCCGACGTGAAGCGCATCCACGCGGATCTCGCCGCCGGCAGCGTGGACGTGCTGATCGCCACCAGCCGAGCGCTCGGCCGCGCTGTGCGCTTCAAGAACCTCGCGCTCGTGGTCGTGGACGAGGAGCACCGATTCGGCATCGCCCAGAAAGAGGCGCTCAAGAAGCTCGCGACCGGCGCCCACATCCTCGCGATGTCCGCCACGCCCATCCCGCGCACGCTCCAGATGGCGCTCTCCGGCGTGCGCCAGCTCTCCGTCATGGCGACCCCTCCCGGGGGGCGGCACCCGGTTCGCACCGAGATCGCGCGGTTCTCGGCCGAGCGCGTGCGGGAAGACGTGATGCACGAGCTGCGACGCGGCGGGCAGGTGTACTTCGTGCACAACCGCGTCGAGGACATCGAGGCCATCGCGCAGTGGGTCCGGGAAACGGTCCCGGAGGCCATCGTCGCGGTCGGGCACGGCCAGATGTCGGACGAGGCGTTGGAGCGGGTGCTGGTCGGCTTCGTCCGGCGCGAGTCCAACGTGTTCGTGTGCACCACGATCATCGAGAGCGGCATCGACCTGCCGAACGTCAACACGATGATCGTCGACAAGGCCGACCACCTCGGCCTGGCCCAGCTGTACCAGCTGCGCGGCCGCATCGGGCGGGGGTCCACCCGCGCGACCTGCACCCTCCTCGTTCACGGCGTCGGGGACATCCGTCGGGAGGCCATCGCGCGCCTGCGCGTGCTCCAGGAGAACACCGAGCTCGGCAGCGGCTTCGCGCTCGCGTCGAACGACCTCGAGCTGCGCGGCGGCGGAGACTTCCTCGGCGACAAGCAGCACGGACACATCGCGTCCATCGGGTTCGACGCCTACCTCGAGCTCCTCGAGGAGGCCGTCCACGAGGCGCGGGGCGAGGCCTCGCGGCGCCAGCTCGAGCCGGAGATCGAGGTGGCGGCGCCGTCGTTCGTCCCCGACGAGTACGTGCCGGACCTGTCCGCCCGCCTCGAGACCTACCAGCGCCTCGCCCGCGCGCGCACCCGGGAGGAGGCGCGGGGCGTCATCGAGCGGCTCGAGCACCTCTACGGCCCGCCGCCGCCCGAGGTGCTCAACCTCGGCTGGCTCTCGGAGAGCCGCGTCCGATGCCGCGAGCTCGGCATCGAGCACGTCGCGTTCCTGAAGATCCGGATCCTGATGCGGCTCCACGCGCCCACGCACGTCCTCCCTCAGACCCTCGAGCGGCTCCTGACGAACGAGCCCGCGCGGTTCCGGCGGCTGGGCGAGCACGAGATCGAGGTGCGCATCACGCCCCAGGAGGGCGCGCACCCCTTCCGCGTGCTGGAGTGGGTGCTCCAGCGGCTCGGCGAGCGGCCCGACGCACCACAAGCGGAGGTCCGCGCCTCGAGGCGACTCGTGCGAACAGGCCGGTGAGGCGCGTCCGCGCGGGCCCCGCGATGACGATCAGGTGCTGAGCACCGACCCCTCGAACACCGCGGTCGGCGCGTCCACCTCACAGCTGCGCTCCTGATCCGACGCGACCTCGCGGAGCGCGTTGAGGAGATCCGGAAGGGAGACGTCGAAGCCGACGCGCGCGCTGCCGATCCGCTCGCCCTTCTCGACGATGACGACCGGCACGTCGCCGCGGAGGCGGCCGGCTCTCAGGTCGAGCGGAGGCAGGCGATCGAGGAGGAGGTAGCTGTCCAGCTCGGAGAGGATCACGTTGCGGGTGCGCGCGCCGGGACGGACGATGAGGTTGGTCGGCCCGAGCACGCCGTTGCTGACGTGCCCGGTGGGGCGCCAGCCCCCCGCGCGCGCGGTCTCGGGGTCATGGTACAGGCCGTGCACCACGCCCTCCTTCAAGAGCGCCACCGCGATCGGCGGTACCCCGCGGTCATCGAAGGCCCGGGTGTAGAGGCCTCCGAACAACCCGGCGTCGTCGGTGACGTGGAACAGCGCGCTCGCGAGGCGCTTGCCGAGGAACCGGGAGAGGAAGCCGCCCGCTCCCACCGCGACGGCCGAGAACGCCGGCGCCAAGCCGCGCGCGAGGTCCGCCATCAAGCGCGGCTCGAACACGACGGGTGGCCTGCCGGCGGGACACGCGACGGGCCGGACGAGCGGCTCCATCCGGCGGCGCAGCTCGGGCCCGAAGGGGAGGCTCGCCACGTCGGAGAAGTGCCGCGAGGCGATGCGGTGGGAGGCCGTCACGTCGCCCAGGCCGACCTCGGCGGCGACCTCGTACGAGGTCGCCGACTCGGCCGCCTCGACCCCGCGGGTGTTCATCCACGCCCGTTCGTCTCGCCACTGCCGGTACCTGAGGGTCCGGGCCCGAAGGCCGCCCAGGTTGAACGCCTTCTCGGCGAACGCGAGGATCTCGCTCCGGTCCTCCTCCGCGATCTGGGGGTGCCGATGGTCGTCGATTCCCAACGCACCGGCGCGGATCGCCATGCGTTCGGCGGGCCCGGCCAACGGATCGGCCGGCGCGACCTGCGCGACCGCGAGCGCCTTCGCGACGGCATCGGTCGCGAGCGGCGCCGTGCCGAGCCCCGCGGCCCCGCCGTCCCGCCACACCCGGACGGTCCACGTGATCTCTTCCCGCTGCGCGGGGGACTGCCGCGATCCGGTCTGCTCGAGGGAGACGCGTCGCACGCGGAGCACCTCGGCGGCCTTGGCGCCCGCGTCCCTCGCTTGATCCAGCACTGCCACCAACCGTGCGCGATCCTCCACGATGGCCTCCCGTGCTGCGGGCTATCCGGCTTCGGACTCGCTGGATAGGTGTCGGCATGCCGCTCCTGCTCCTCGCCGCCTGCCTGTCCGAGCCGAGCGCCCCTCCAGCCCCCGCGCCCACGCCCCCGGTCGCCACTCCGCCGGTCGCCACCCCGCCGGTCGCCACGGCGCCGCCCGAGGGCCGGCCCGCGCCCGACCGCCTCGTGGCGATCGGCGATCTGCACGGCGATCTGGCATCGGCCCTGGCCGTGCTCCGCCTCGCCGGCCTCGTCGACGCCGCCGGCGCCTGGTCCGGAGGCCGTGCGTGGCTCGTGCAGACCGGCGACATCACGGACCGCGGCCCCGACTCCCGCGGCGTCATCGCGCTGATCCGCCGGCTCCAGGCGGAGGCGCGCGCGGCCGGAGGCGAGGTCGTGCCGCTCCTCGGCAACCACGAGGTCATGAACCTGACTGGAGACTGGCGCTACGTGAGCCCGGAGGACCTCGCCTCCTACGGCGGAGAAGCGGCGCGCAAGGCGGCCTACGCCCCCTCCGGGGACGACGGCGCCTGGCTCCTCTCGCAGGACGCCGTCGCGCGGGTCGGCAGCACCGTGTTCGCGCACGGCGGCGTCGACGCGCGCTGGGCGCGCCAGGGAGTACGCGGGCTCAACGCAATCGTCCGCGCCGCGCTCCTCGGCCAGGGCCCCAAAGAGGTGCTCGGCTCGGACGGGCCCCTCTGGAACCGGGCCTACCTGCTCTCCGACCCGGTCACGGCGTGCGCGGAGCTGGGCCGCGCGCTCAACGAGCTCGGGGCCGCCCGGATGGTCGTCGGCCACACGACCCAGGACAGCGGGCGCATCGCGGAGCGCTGCGGCGGCCAGCTCTGGGGGATCGACACCGGGATCTCCGCCCACTACGGCACCAATCTCGCCGCGCTCGAGATCCGAGGCGAGTTCGTAACTCCGGTGTATGTAGCCCCTTGATCCAACCTGATGTTCAAGCCGTTATCGCTCAGCCCCTGTCCGGCGGCGAGCGCCTGAAATAAACTGCCGCGCCTCGCCCGGTGCCTCCGCCGTGCGCCTGGCTGCCGCCCGCCCTCCCGTCGCAACGCTCCGAGGTCCATCGATGCCGAACCATCCGCAACGTGAAGCGATCGTCTCCCGCGTCAACCTGGCGGTGCGCGCCCTGAGCGCCACCCTGGCCCCCGAGGAGGCCGAGCGCTTCGCCGTGTTCGCATCCGCGTCCATCGCCCTCGCCCGCACCGTGAGCTTCGCGGAGCTCGAGCCGACCGAAGCGGCGGCGATGCTCCTCGACACGTGGCAGTTCTTCTCCGCCGTGCAGCATGACGGTCCGAACGTTCGCGTCACCGCGGTCGACGGCGGGGTGCGGATCATCTCGGCCATGGTGGACCAGCCCTTCATCGTCGACACGATCCGCTTCGCGCTGCGCGATCAGGGCGCGCAGCACCTCTCCGGCTTCAACGTGGTCATCCGGATGAACCGCGACGCGAGCGGCGTCTCGGTCGCGGCGGAAGGGGAAGGGCGCACGGAGTCGCTGGTCGCGTTCGAGGCGTCCGGCATCGACGGTTCGACCGCCGCCGCGCTCGAGGCCAACCTCACAGAGCGCCTTACGATCGCGCGGGTGATGGTGGCCGACTTCGACCCGATGTGCCGCCGCGTCGAGAACGCGGCCGAGGCCGCCTTCGACGTCAGCGGAGAGGACGGCATCGAGACCGCCGAGCTCCTCCGCTGGCTGCTCTCCGACAACTTCGTGTTCATGGGCGTCAGCGGTCCCTCCGCCGACGGGGCCGACGCCCTGCTCGGGGCCGATCGCCTGCCTCCGTCCGCGTTGTGGCCCGCCCCCGCCGCGCTCGTCACGACCGACCTGGTCCACATCCACAAGGGCCAGGTGGACGCGCCGGTGCATCGCCACGGGCGGGTCGACGAGATCCGGGTTCAGCTCCCGAGCGGCCCCGTCGTCATCCGCGGCGTGTTCACCCACCGCGCGCTGACCCAGCCCTGCCGCCACCTCCCGATCCTCCGGCGCGTCCTCGCGACCGTCCTCTCGGAGACCCGCCAGCGCCCCAACTCCTACCGGTACCGCGGCCTCGCCAACATCTTCGACTCGCTCCCCACCGAGTGGCTGTTCTCGGCCAGCCCCGACCAGATCCGGGACGTGCTCGACCGCGTGTTCGACGCCGAGCAGGACCAGGTGGCCCGCGTGCACGTCACCCAGCGTGACCAGGGCCAGACCACCTTCACCCTCTTCGCCATCCCCGAGCGGCGCTATTCCGAGTCGGTGCGCACCCGCACGCTCGCCTTCCTCGGGCAGCTCACCGGCGCGAGCTACAGCGACAGCGGGCTCTTCGCCGGCCGCTTCGAGACCGCGTTGCTCCAGGTCTACCAGACCGGCACGCGCTCGCTCTCGCAGGCCGACACCGATCGGCTCCAGAACTTCATCGCCGAGCTGACAACCCCGTGGACCGAGCGGGTCGCCGGCGCGCTGACGGTGCGGTTCGGGGACGCGGCGCCGTCGCTCCTCGCCCGGTATGCGAACGCCTTTCCCCCCGAGTACGCCGAGCGCGCCTCGGCCGACCAGTCCGTCGAGGACATCTCCCGCCTCGAGGACGTGCGCCGCACCGGACGCGTCGCGACCCGCGTCTCGGTCGAGGGGGACGACGTCCTCCTGCGCGTCTACGAGATGCACGACATCCTGCTCACCGATCTGATGCCGGTGATCGACAACTTCGGGCTGGTCATCAGCGATCAGCTCGCGACCCCCGTGCTCCCCAGGGGCCTCCCCCCGCAGCACGTGGACACGTTCCGCATCGCGTCGGTGCCCGGCATCGACCGCGAGGAGCTGCTCGGGCGCGCGGACCGCCTTGTGGCGGGCCTCGAGGCCGTGTTCCAGAAGCACCTCGGCTCCGATCCCTTCAACCGCCTCGTCCTGCGGGCCGGACTCACCTGGGAAGAGGTCGATCTCGTCCGCGCCTACTTCGGCTACGCGCGGCAGATCGGGCTGCGCCACACGATGGTGCGCGTGCAGGAGATCCTGCTGAACCAGGCGCCGGTCGTCGCGGCGATCATCAACCTGTTCCACGCCAAGTTCGACCCCGATCTGCGCGGAGACCGCGCGATGGTCGTCGCCGCGGCCGAGGAGCACCTGAAGGATCTGCTCCTCAAGATCAAGACGAACGACGAAGACTTCGTGATGCGGCGCCTCGTGAACCTCGTCGACGCCACGCTGCGCACGAACTTCTACCGCACCGATCGGATCGCCCACTACATCAGCGTCAAGATGGACCACACCAAGACGAAGGACCTCCCCCTTCCTCGGATGATGGTCGAGATCTACGTCCATCATCGCGAGGTCGAGGGCGTGCACCTCCGCGGCGGGCCCATCGCGCGCGGCGGCATCCGGTTCTCCGATCGCGCCGACTTCCGCACCGAGATCCTCGGCCTCGTGACCACGCAGATGGTCAAGAACGTCGTGATCGTGCCCGAGGGCAGCAAGGGCGGCTTCTACATCAAGTACACCATCGCGGACGCCGCCGAGCGCCGTCGCAAGGGTGACGAGCTCTACCAGTTCCTCATGCGTGGCATGCTCGATGTGACCGACAACATCGTGGACGGCGCCGTGGTTCGGCCGCCCCGCGTCGTCGCGCTCGACGGGGATGACCCGTACCTGGTCGTCGCCGCCGACAAGGGCACCGCGCACCTCTCCGACACCGCGAACCGGATCAGCAAGGAGTACGGCTTCTGGCTGGGGGACGCCTTCGCGTCCGGCGGCTCGAACGGGTACGACCACAAGGTCGTCGGCATCACCGCCCGCGGCGGCTGGGTGCTCGTGAAGCGGCACTTCCGCGAGCTCGGGCTCGACGCCGACAAGGACCTGTTCACGTGCGCCGGCGTCGGCGACTGCGGCGGAGACGTGTTCGGCAACGGCGTCATCGAGACGAACAAGATGCGCCTCCTCGCGGCGTTCAACCACGTCCACATCTTCCTCGATCCGAACCCGGACCCCGAGGCCTCCTTCGAGGAGCGCGTGCGCCTCTTCAACGAGGTCAAGGGCTGGGATCACTACGACAAGTCGAAGATCTCGCTCGGTGGCGGCGTGTTCGACCGCCGCGCGAAGACCGTGCCCCTCTCGGCCGAGGCCCGCGCCATCCTCGGCACGCTCGCCGAGGAGCTCACCCCCGACCAGGTGGTGACGCTCATCCTCAAGATGCCGGTCGACCTGTTCTGGAACGGCGGCATCGGCACCTACGTTCGCGCCTCCTGGGAAACCAACGCGGACGCCAACGATCCCCCGAACGACGAGCTCCGCATCACCGCCCAGGAGCTCAAGGCCAAGATGATCGGAGAGGGCGGGAACCTCGGCCTCACCCAGGCCGCCCGCATCGAGTACGCCCTGGCCGGCGGCCGGCTCAACACGGACTTCGTGGACAATTCGGGCGGAGTCGACTGCTCCGATCACGAGGTCAACCTCAAGATCCTGCTCAACCCGATGGTGGCGGCGGGGCGGTTCGACGAGACCGAGCGGAACGACTTCCTCCGCACCCTCACGGGCGAGGTGGCGGCTGCCGTCCTCGCGGACTGCAACGCGAACGGGCGCCTGATCTCGCTCGACGTGCTCCGCTCGAGCACGGATCCCTTCCCGTACGGACGCGCGATCGATTGGGTGGCCAAGCGCGGCAACGTTTCACGGCAGTTCCTCGTCCTCCCCTCGGACGATGACCTGAAGCGCCGCGCCTCGGTCGGCACCGGGCTCACCCGCCCGGAGCTCGCGGTCCTCCAGGCCCACGTGAAGATGCACGTGTTCAAGCTGCTGATGCAGGACGACACCGCGCTCATCCCCCGCTTCGACGAGATCCTGCGCGACTACTTCCCCACCGCGGTGCGGGAGCGCTTCGCGCTCGATCTGCCGAAGCACATGCTCGCCAAGGCCATCGGCATGACGATGGTGCTCACCCAGGTGGCGACCGATGCCGGCGCGGCGTTCTTCCCGCTCATGCTCGATCTGACCGGCGCGAGCGCCGGGCGCGTCGCTGGCGCGTGGATCGCGGCGATGGACCTCACCGGCGGCGACAGCCTCAAGGCGACGCTCCTCGCGGAGAAGGCGAACCCCGAGGGCGCCTACCTCGCGTGGAACCTCTACACGCAAGGCGTGGCCGAGCTCGTCGCGAGCTGGCTCGCGCCCGGGAGCGCGGGAGCCGCCGGGGAACACGTCGAGCGGTTCGGGGAGGCGCTCGCGGCCATCGCCGAGACGCGGGACGCCGCCGACAGCGCCAGCTTCGCCGCCAGCGTGAGCCGACTGGTGTCGAAGGGCATCGCCCACGACACCGCCGAGCGCATCATGAACGCGTCCAACGCCGCCCTCGCGAGCGAGGTGTGCGCGGTGGCGACCGCCCGCGGGGAGCCCATCCTCGAGGCCGCCGGTCGCTACCAGGCCGTGGGGCACGCCAGCCGCCTCCTGCCGAGCCTGCGCTCGATCAGCGCGCGGCGCGGCGTGGGCCCCTGGGATCCAGTCGCCCTCGGCATCCTGCGCCTGCGCTACCTCGCGCTCCTCCGCGAGGTGGCCATCCGCACCCCGATCGGGGACGAGCTCAAGCTCGGCACCGATCGCGCCGCGGAAGCGCTCGCCACGGGCCCCATCCGGGAGGTGGCGCGCATCACCGAGCAGATCGTGGGGGACGCTCCGGACGTCGCCTCGCTCCTGGTCGGCGAGCAGCAGATCCGGGCCGTCCTCCACTAGTGAGCGGGCGCGGCGCCACCAGCTGGATCTTCGTCCGCCACGGAGAGTCGGTCGCCAACGCGGGCGGCTGGCTCTCCGGGTGGGAGGACGTTGCGTTGACCCCGCGGGGGGAGGAGCAGGCGCGCGCGGTGGGCCGGGCCCTCGCCGGACTCCCGATCGGGCGCTGCCTCGTGAGCGACCTCGGGCGCGCCCAGACCACGGCCCGCCTCGCCTTGGAGGGGCGGGTCGTCCCGATCCACACCCTCGGGGAGCTCCGCGAGCGCCACATGGGCGTACTCCAGCGGGCGGGCACCGCGGAGTGCACCGCGGATGGGCGGAAGGAGCGGTACCTGCTGCCCTGGGGAGAGGGGCCTCCCGGCGGGGAGAGCCGCGCGACCGCCGTGCGGCGGGCGCTCGCGGTGCTCCACCACTGGGACGACGGCACGCCCACCCTCGTGGTCGGCCACGGTGGGGTCCTGCGCGGCGTGCTCGCGCTGTTCGACGGGATCGGTCCCGAGGACCTCGGCGCCCTGCCCCCCGTGGCCAACGCCGAGCCGACGCTGCGATCCGGCCGGGTGCCCCGCCTGTAACCAGTCGTTGCTGCGTGTCATCCAATGCCGGTTGAAATCCGATTACGACGCCCCGGCTTGCAGCGGTGGGACCGACGTGATCTGTTACGACGCGCCCGCCGGTACGGCGGCCCCCGTTCGCGACGCCCCGTCACGACCCCACCGTACAGACATCTCCTGGGAGAGCCGATGAAGAAGCTTCTTGCCTTGCTGGTCCTCGCCTTGGCCGCCGCCGCCCCCGCCCACGCGGGCTTCGGCATGACCGCCGCGATGGGCGCCACCAACGATGGTGCCGCGCTCGGCGTGATGGCCCCCTCGCTCGACTACCGGGCGAAGGGCATCCTCGTTCAGGTACACCTCCTCGATCTCATCGGCGAGCTGCCGAACAAGACGCTCGACATCGGGATCGACGTGTCCGGCATCGCGATGAAGCGCAAGGTGGCGCCCGAGGTCGAGGGCGTGCTCATGCCGGGCGGCTCCGTCACGATCCACTCCGACACCGGCTTCAGCGCGGTGGGGTGGCAGGCGCTGGCGCAGCTGCGCATGGGCGCCGAGATGAAGCAGGGGATGGGCTTCGGCATGTACATCGTCCCCGTGATCGGCGCGTCCAACCTGCTCACCGGGAACGTCGGCCTCGCGTACGGCGGCACGCTTCAGGTGAGCGCTTGGTTCAAGAAGTGAACGATCGCGCCGCCGTCCCCGCCAGCGTGACGCGGGTGGAGCTCACCCAGCTCGTCCTCCCGCAGTACACGAACGCCATCGGGACCATCTTCGGGGGGCAGGTGGCCGCCTGGATCGACATGTGCGCCGCCATCTCGGCGCAGCGCTTCTGCCGCACCCAGGTGGTCACCGTCTCCATCGACGAGCTCCACTTCCTCCACCCCATCCAGCGCGGCCACATCGCGATCTTCCGCTCGTGCGTGAACGCGGCGTGGAACCGCTCGGTCGAGGTCGGCGTTCGCGTCGAGGGCGAGGACCCCCTCACCGGAGAGCGCACCCACACCGCGAGCGCGTACACCACGTTCGTGTCCCTGGTGGAGGGGCACCCCGCGCCCGTGCCCAGGCTCCTCTCGGAGTCGACAGACGAGCTGCGGAGGCAGGGCGAGGCCGAGCTCCGTCGGCAGAGCCGCCTCCGTCATCGCGATGCGCTCGAGGCGCGACGCGGGTAGAAGGGCGCGTGCTCATCCTCGCCAGCGCCTCGCCCCGTCGGCGCGCCCTCCTCGAGTCCGCCGGGATCGCGTTCGAGGTGCGCCCCGCCGACCTCGACGAGAGCGTGCTCCCCGCGGAGCTCCCCAAGCCGTACGCGCGCCGTGTCGCCCGGGGCAAGGCCCTGGCCGTGGCCGGGGACCGCGTGCTCGCGGCCGACACCGTCGTCGCGCTCGACGGCGCCGTGCTCGGAAAGCCCTCCGGCCCGGAGGAGGCGCGGGCGCTCCTCCTTCTGCTCTCCGGGCGCACCCACACCGTCTACACGGCCGTCGCCCTGCGCGTCGGCACCCGCGTCCACGAGCGGATCTGCGCGACCCAGGTCCGCTTCCGCGAGCTCGAGGAGCGGGACATCGCGGCCTACATCGCGACGGGAGAGCCCTACGACAAGGCGGGCGGCTACGGCATCCAGGGCCACGGCGGCGCTCTGGTGGATCGGGTTCGCGGCAGCTACACCAACGTGATCGGGCTCCCCTTGCGGGAGACCCTCGCGCTCCTCGCGCGATTCGGAGCCCGATGAGCATCGTGGACAACCTCCAGCGCGTCCGCGAGACCCTGCGCGAGGCAACCCTCGCCGCCGGCCGGCCGCTGGGCTCCGTGCGCCTCGTGGCGGTCTCCAAGTTCCAGCCCGTGGCGGCGATCGTCGAGGCCGCGGCCGCCGGCCAGGTCGACTTCGGAGAGAACTACGCCCAGGAGCTGCGGGACAAGGCGGAGCTCGTCGCCACGCCGATCCGATGGCACTTCATCGGAGCCCTCCAGCGCAACAAGGTGAAGTACCTCGTCGGGCGCGCCTGGCTCGTCCACGATGTGGACAACCTCGCCCTCGCGGAGGAGATCGGGAAGCGCTCGGGCGGCTCGCCGACCGGCATCCTCCTGGGTGTCAACATCGGCGAGGAGCCGCAGAAGAGCGGCGTCCTGCCCGCCAACGCGCTGGACCTGGCCGAGGCGATGACGCGGATCCCGGGGGTCGAGCTCCGCGGGCTGATGTGCATTCCGCCCGCGGTCGACACCCCCGAGGCCGCGGCGCCCTACTTCGACGCGCTCGCGGACCTCGCCGAGCGGGGCCGCGCCTCCGGACTCCCGCTCCACGAGCTCTCGATGGGGATGAGCCACGACTACGGCGTGGCCATCCGCCACGGGGCGACCCTGGTGCGCGTCGGCACCGCGATCTTCGGGGCGAGGCCGCCGCGAACCGCGCCGTGACGCCGGATCCGCGGGGTCTCCGAGGGGCCACACGGGGTCAGCGCAGCTCGAACTGGACCTGGCGGGTGCGCCCGGCGTCGATGCGGACCTCCATCGTGCGGGTACGCCCGTTGGCGACCACCTTCACGCGGTGGGTGCCGGCGGTGAGCTCGAGCGGCGTGAGGTCGGCGGTCGAGCCCTTGCGGACGTTGTCGACGTAGACCGTGGCCTTCCGGTTGCAGAGCACCTGGAGGAACCCGGTCGCGGCCTGGAAGGCGCCGCGCCGCTCGTCGATATCGGGGGCCTTCGACACGGGGGCCCGGAGGGCCGGCGCGACCGTCAGCGGCCGCGCCGCTGGCAGCGCGGCCGGCGGCGGCGCGAGGGGAGCCGCGGGAATCGGAGCCAGGGACGTCGGCACGACGGGCGGCGGGACGACGGCGAGCGTTTCGTCCGACGGCGCGGCGATCGCGACCTCGATCGTGGCCTCGGGGGAGGCGCCTGCGATGATCGCCGAGGGAACGACGGCCGAGGCCTGCGCGCCGCCGGTGGGAGCGGATCGTGTGGCGAAACGGTCCACCAGCCGCGCGTACGCGTCCGGGTTCGCCCGCTCCCAGCGCCAGGCCGCGACTCCGCCCACGAGCAACACGAGCGCGAGGGCGAGCGTCAGGAGCTGACGACGCGTCGGCCGTGCGCGAACGCGGCGGGGAGGCGCGGGGGCCGGCGGGGGCCGGGTGGGGAGGACGGCCGCGACGGATGGCGACGCGACGAACGCGGGAGCCGCGACGGGAGCCGCGACCGGGGCCGCGGCGACGAGCGCCGGGTGGGAGACCGCGGCGGACGGGGGGGCCCCCGGGCCAGAGATCTCCCCGAAGGACCCCGGACGCTGGCTCGGGTTCGTGGTCTCCCCCGTGCGGCCGTCGAACGGCGCGCCGCGGGGGGGAACGCGCGCGTTCCCGGGCAGGGAGATCTCGGACCGATCGGAGCGGCGAACGCCGGCATCGTCCCAGGGGGGTACCCTCGGCGCCCCGGCGACCGCGGGGGCCCTCGGCACGTCGAACACCTCGTAGGGCATGACGTCGGCCATCGTGTTCTCGTCCTCGCTCGAGGACTTCGGGGGCGCCTCTCCCCCGCGCGACGCCGCGTTGGCCAACCGCACACGCGCGGCCGCGGTGGGGATGCCCTGGCCGCGCTGCCGCACGATGGGGGGGCTCGAGGCCGCGCTGGGCGGGCTCCACGGGGGGCGCGCCTCTGTCGTTCCGCGCACCGAGAGCCCGACCCGAATCCCGGGAATCTCGGTTCGCTCGACGCGGGGCACGGGGGTGCGCGGGCCGAACACGTCCTCCAGCTGATCGAGGGCGTCCGTCATCAACATGCCGGGAGAGGTGTCGAACGGGGCTCGCGTGCGCGCCCCGGCCGCACCTCGTGCCTCGCGGTCCACGGAGGGCGCTCCCACGAAAACCTGGAGCGGCCCCACGGAGGGCGCATCGTCTTCCGCGTCGTCGTAGGTCGGGTCGTCGAAGTCCGGCGCGTCGACGATCGGGTCGAACGCGTCGAGCTCCGGCGCGCGCATCCGCAGCGGCGGCGCCGGCATCGCGATTCGCGGCGCCGTCTCTTCCATGAGCAGCTCCCCGGGCCGCCCGAAAAGGCGCGTTCGCCCACGCTCACTCATCCGTCCTCCAGGAGCCCGGAGTAGGCGCCCGTCCCAAGCTCGGCAAGGGTCAAAAGCTCGGCCGCCGCCGCGGTTCGCACGGTGAGCTCCATTCCGCGTGCCGACATCCGGCTCGCCATCGCGCCCGAGCGGATCCACGCGTTCACCGCGCGGCGGACCACGACCTGCTCCTCGGGCTCGAGGCCGCGAAAGAGGTTGTCGGCCCGTGTCCACGTGGGCTCGACCACGCCGCGATCGAGGAGGTGATGGGCGACCGCCCGGACGAGGACGGGGCCGCGGGTCTGCCGCTCGAGCGTACCCCACCACGCCTCCAGCCCGCCCGCCTCGACGACGCGCGCGGCGTCTTGCGGCCGCAGGCGCAGATCGCTGGGGAGGGTGCCGTCGGTCGCGAGGATCCGGATCACCTCGAAGGGGTGCAGATCCAGGGCCTCCGCCACGCGGGTGACGGTCCAGGGACGCAACGCCTCGAGGTCGAAGCTCATGGCGCCGCCTCGACGAGGAGGTCCGGCGCGAGCCACACCGCGTAGACCTCGAGCGCCGCCGCCTGGAGCTCGGCGGCCCCCTCGACGGCGCCGGCGACGGCCTCCATGACGCGTTCGCGCAGATCCACGACGACGGGCGTGTCGCCCAGCCAGACCTGGATCGCGAGGCTGCCCTGGAGGTCGTCGAAGCGGACGAGGGCGTCGGGCGCGCCGACCTCGGCGAGGAGGACATGCAAGGCCGCGACCATCCGGTAGGCCAGCGACGTGCAGAGATCCTCCTCGCGGTGGACGACGTCCGCGTACACCGCCCACGGCACCGGGAGGACGACCAACAGGGCCTCCGGGCGGCCCTCGGGAGGATCGACCGAGACCACGACGCCGACGCCGACCCAGGGCGCGGAGAGCGGTGGAGGGGCGGCCGCGGCGGCGCGCAGGTACGGGTCGAGGCGCGCGCGGGCCGGCTCGGTCAGGAGCTCTTCGGGCAGGGAGACGAGGCTGCCGCGGAGGCCCGCCGTGCGCTCCCGCGCGTCGAGGTACTCGTTGATCGCCTCGGCCATCTCTGGCGCGTCCAGCCCGGCGCCGAGCGCAGCGTCATGCCGCTCCCGTGCCGCCCGAAGGGCGACCGCGCGCTCCTCCAAAACGGCCCGATCGAGCTCGAGGGCGTAGCGAACTCCCGCTCGCTTCCGACGGAGCGTCTCCTCCTCGAGCTCCAAGAGCCGCTCCTCCTGCTCGCGGCGGATGGATCCGAGCGCGGCGAACTGGCGCTGCGCATCCTCGATCCTCCGGCGGACGGCGCGCTCTTCCTCGTTGATGGCCGCCAGGGCCTGGTCGAGCTCAGCCGCCGCGCTGGTCCGCCAGTCGGAGATGCCGTCGAGCACGCTCACGATCGACGGCGCCACCACGCCGCTGGCGTCGGGAGCGAGCCCGCGGTTGACGGCTGGCCCACCCCTATTCACAGGTGGCCCAGAGACCCGCGTTCACCGACTGCGCATCCGCCTGGGCGGCGTAGAGGCGGTCGGCGAGGCGGATGTCGTCGAAGTCCTCGAAGACGCGGGCGTAGCCCTCGCGGACGATCTCCTCGTTCACGAGGGTCTCCGTGCCATCGGCCTCGAGCGCCCAGACGTAGGCCAGCGTGCGCCCGTACGTGTCGGCGCACGTTGCGTCGAACTCGAGCCGGACATCGACCCCGAGGAGGCGGTCCTCCATCCACGCGGCGGCTTCGGGGCCGAAACACTGGTCGACCTCGGTGCTGTCGTGCGCGATCTCGGGCGAGTCGATCCCGAGGAGGCGCAGCGCCTCTCCCCCGCACGCTTCGAGCTCGATGGTGTCCCCGTCGCGCGTGCAGCCGACGGTCGCGTCGCGGTCGGGAGCGCAATGGTCCCCCGCGATGATGGGCACGGAGTCGAGCCCCCGGCATCCGCCCAACAGAACCAGGATGGCGGTCGCCACGAACATGCCCTCACAGGGTAGCATGTCTACCGTCGCCTCACCTTCGAGGACCCCCGCGTCACATGCCGATCGTGCAGCACCCCGTGGCGCCCGCGCCCCCGACCGTCCTGCTGGAAGCCGAGGGGCTCGGCAAGCGCTTCGACATCTACCCGAACGACCGCAGCCGGTTCTTCGAGCTCGTCGGCAATCGCACGCACCACGTGGAGCACTGGGCGTTGCGCGGGCTCGGCTTCCGCGTCGAGCGCGGCCGCGCCTTCGGGGTGATCGGGTCGAACGGGGCCGGGAAGAGCACGCTCCTGCGCCTGCTCGCGGGCATTACGGAGCCGACGGAGGGCAGCCTTGGGGTGTACGGCCGCATGGCGACGCTCCTCGACCTCGGCGTCGGCTTTCACGACACGTTCACGGGCCGCGAGAACATCCAGCTCACCTGCTCGCTCCTCGGCCTGGACCCGGCGTTGATCCAGGAGCGGATCCCCGAGATCATCCGCTTCGCGGAGCTCGGGGACTTCATCGACTACCCCGTGCGCACGTACTCCACCGGCATGAACCTACGGCTCGGGTTCGCGGTGGCGATGCACGTCGACGCGGAGATCCTCCTCATCGACGAGGTGCTGGCGGTCGGTGACCAGTACTTCCAGCGCAAGTGTGTGCGTCGCATCGAGCAGGCCGTGCGGGACGGCGCGACCCTCGTGCTGGTCTCCCATGACCTCCACGCCGTCCGCTCCTTGTGCGACGAGGTGCTCTGGCTCGACCGCGGTCGGCCGCGCGCCATCGGCCCCCCGCGCGAGGTCATCGAGCGCTACCTCGAGCTGGATCGCGTCCGGGTCGCCCCCGCGCTCCCCGACGCTCCGCCCCGCCCGACGCTGCTGGTCAACCCGGGGGGCCCAGTGCCCGGCGGCACCGAGCGCGTGATTTCCCTCCCCTCGTCGCGCGTGTCCGAGGAGGATCCCGCGCTACGCGACACGCTCGCCGTGGCCTGCGCGCTCGAGGACCCCGCGGGCCTGTTCGACGAGGCTCCGGGAGACGCGCCGCGCCGCACCGAGGGCGACCGCATGCTCGTGGCCGGCACGGGCGAGGCGCGCATCCTCCGGGTGCAGCTGCTCGACGCCCAGGGAAACGAGCGGGAGCGCTTCCACAGCGGCGAGAGCCTCGTCGTCGCGGTCACGTTCCGCACCACCGAGCCCCTCGCGAGCCCGATCTTCGGGGTGGCGCTGTTCCGCAACGACGGCGTCTACGTGTTCGGTCCGAACACCCGCTTCGACGGCGTGCTCGAGGGCACATACCACGGGGTATACACGTTCTTCGTGCACTATCCGGCCCTCCCACTGCTCGCGGGCACCTACCGCGTGTCGGTTGCCATCTTCGACAAGGGGCACGTGACCCCGCACGTGTGGCACAACCAGCTCTACACGTTCGAGGTCTCCCAGGACGTCGAGGATCACGGCATCGTGCGCATCCCCCACCGCTGGGGAGTGCTGACCTGGCACGAGGCGAAGCCCGAAGAGAAGCGGGACCCGTCGTGAGTCGAATTGCGCTAGTCGGGGAGGGCCCCCTCCCCGGGCAGGGCTCCGTCGACACCTCCTTCGCCCAGCTGCGCCTCGCCCAATTCTTCGCCGCGCTGCGCGTGGATCACGACGTTCACGTGGTGGACGCGCGCACGGACGACGTCCCCCTCGCCCTCCGCGATCTCCGGCCCACGGCCGTCGTCACCGCCGGCACCTTCGGCCCCACCCGCGCGGCGGTCGCGGCCCTCGTCGAAGCGCCGCTCTGCGTCGATCTCCCGGGGGATCCCTTCGCGGACGCGCAGATGGTGGCGGCGTTCGGGGGCGCCGAGGACATCGCGCGCGAGGCGCGGGCGGTGTTCGTGCCCGCGCTCCTGCGGGGCGACGCCTTCACGACGATCGCCGGGCCCAGCCGACATGCGCTGCTCGGCCAGCTCGGGCTGCTCGGCCGGATCGCCCGCACGCCGCCCGGAGAGGAGTGGGCGTTCGTGACCCCGGTGGCGTGGGATTTTCCGGGCCTCGCGGAGGCGCCCCGGCGGGCGCCCGGAATGCCCGTGCGGGTCGCGCTCGTCGGGGGCTTCAACACCTGGTTCGACGGCGAAACGCTCCTCCTCGGCCTGCTCCACGCGATGGACCGTGCGCCCATCGAGGTCGTCGTCGTCGGCGGCCCCATCCCGGGCCACCACACGCAGACCTGGTCGGCCTTCGCCGCGGGTGCGCGCGCCTCCTCGCACCGCGGTCGTTTCAAGTTCCACGACCGCCTGCCCCCGAGCGAGCTCGCGCGGGTGCTCGGGACCTGCACGGTCGGCGTGACCCTCGACCGCCCGGGCTACGAACCCGAGCTCGGCAGTCGAACCCGCCTGCTCCTCTACCTCCACCAAGGCCTCCCCATCATCGCGACCGCACGGTGTGAGCTGGCGCGGGATATGGCTGCCGGGGGCTGGCTTCACGCGGTGCCCGAGGCGGATGCGATCGCGTTGTCCGACGCGCTCCTCGCCCCCCTCTCGCGGCTCCCCGACCGCGCCCCGCTTCGGGCCCGCTACAGCATCGCGTCCACGACCTCGGGGCTGCGGGCCTGGGCCGCCCGGCCGATGCGCCGCGCCGTTCAGGGAGAGGCCGACGCGATGGCCGCGCTGTCGACCGAGCGCGACACCCTCCGGGAGACCCTCGCCCAGGTCTACGCATCGCCGACCTGGCGGGCGATGGACCGCCTCCGCCGCCTCGGTGGACGAGGATGAGACACGCAATTGACTTCACGCGGGCGCTTCCAGGCGCCATGTTGGATCGGAGGTCGCCGACATGTCGCCATTGCGCTCGCGCTCCGGAAGCGTGGTGCTCCTCCACCCCGAGCTCCATCCCGTAGAGCCGCTGCTCTCGGCCCAGGATCTCGCGCGCCTGGACCTGGTCGAGCTCTTCCGCGAGCTCGATCCCGCGTCGCAACGCGTTCTGCTCGGACAGCTCGAGCGCACCCAGGCGCGCATCCGCCGGTACACGCCCGTGGCGGCGATCGTGCGCGGCGAGCGGGGCCGGGTGACCTGGCGGCGTGGGACCGAAGAGCTCTGGCTCACCGCGCCGGCGTCGCGCCGCTTCCTGCGCCAGCAGGCGAGGGGCTGAGCCCCGGGGCGTCGCCCCTCAGAAGGTGAACTCGACGCCCGCTCCCGCGCCGCCGCGCAGGACCTGATCCCCGGGGTTGTAGATCAGGTATTGCCCGTGCACCTTCACCGTGTCCGTGATGCGGAAGCCGAGCCGCAGCTCGTCTTCGGTGAGGCGGTCCTCCAACGGGCCCGCAAACCCGTCGGTGTGGCGGTACCAGCCGTACACGCGCCCGATGCCGACGCCGAAGAGCACCTCGGCGCCTGCGGTCGGGCGGCCGAGCATCGAGGACTCGGTCAGATCCCCGGTCCCGCCGAGGAACAGGCCGAGCTTCAGATCGACGCCGTCCTTCCCGCCGAACACGTCGATGCCGATGCCCGCCCGGCCGATCCAGGTGCCCGTGGGATCGATGCGCGCGACGGTGGTGATGTAGCCGTCCCGCTCCCCGTCGACGCGGCCGCGCAGGTCGAGCGCTACGGTCTCGGGCATGATCTGCGAGGTGGCTTCGACGTGGTACTCGACCTCCGCGGCGGTGGCGGTCTGCACGAGGGCAAGGACGGCGGCTGGAAGCATGGCGGGCTCTCCTGCATGCTTCGACACCGCGCCCCGCGGGGACCGCTACCTCAGCGAGCGGTGCCCGCCACCGAAACCCGGGACGCGCGGTCCCGATCGGCGACGCAACGGAGCGCCACGTCCTCGAAGATGCCGCCCCAGTCGGCCGTGGCCTTGAGCTGCTTCAGGATCTGGTAGACGCCGCCGAGCGCCCGGTGCAGGAACACCAGCTCGTGGGGCGAGCGCAGCGAGGAGGACGCGAGGAGCCGCGGCACCAGGCCCGTGATGATGTCCTGGATGTCGTCCTGCTCGCCGCCCATCGTGTAGGGGGCCCCCTTCGCGAAGGGCTTGCCGATGGCGCGGCACAGCTCCCACAACACATCCTCCGCGTCCTTGTCTCCGCGGTGCGTCAACGCGCGGATACGGACCGAGGCCTCCATCAGCGCCTCCCGATCTCCGTTTCGCACCGCGAGGCCGCACTCGCCGTAGCTGGCGATCCAGTCGAGGTCGAGCCGGCGGACACACCCGAAGTCGAGGATGCCGACCCTGCCGTCGGGCGTGAAGAGGTAGTTCCCCGGGTGCGGATCCGCGTGGATGGCGCGCAGCTCGTATTGCATGCGCATCGACGCGCGCCCGAGCGTCGCGCCGGCGTGCTGCTTCGCCGCGGGTGTCCCGGTGGCCACGAACACCGGGAGGGGGCGGCCGACGAGGCGCTCCATGGTGAGCACCCGACCGGTCGACCACCCATCGTGGACCATCGGGATGGTCACGTTTGGATCATTGTGGAAGAAGGCCCGAAACTCTTTCAGGTTCGCCGCCTCCAGCCGATAATCGAGCTCCTCGGCCAGGCGCTGCTCGATCTCCTGGAAGATGGCGTCGACCTCCTCCTTCGGGCGACGCAGCACGCGCCCGGCCGTGAGCATCGCGCGGAGAGCGCCGAGATCGGCGTGCACGCTGCCGTCGATGCCCTCGTGGAGCACCTTCACCACGACGTCGGTGCCATCGGGCAGGCGGGCGCCGTGGGCCTGGCCGAGGGAGGCGGTGCCGAGGGGCTCCGGATCGAACGAGGCGAACAAGGTGTCGAGCCCCCCGGCGAGCTCCGACTCGATCCGACGCTTCACGACCTCGAACGGCACGGGCTCGGCCTTGTCGTGCAGCTTGCCGAGCGCGGCCATCGCCTCGGCGGGGAGGCCGTACCCGTCCGCCATCTGCGCGATCGCCTGCCCGACCTTCATAGCCGCGCCCTTGAGCGAGCCCAGGTTCGCGACGATGCGCTCGGCGTTCTGCTGGTGGGTGCGGTCGAGGGAGGCCTTGCGTGTCTCCTCGCCCTGGAAGATCCCAGCCACCTTGTTGCCGAGATAGGACGACGAGACCCGGGTCGTGAGCGCCCCGAGCTGCGCCATCCGCGAAAGCTTGGATGCCATGCGACCCTCCTAACCCCCGGACCTGCCCCATGACCGTCCTCTCCCGCTTCCACCCCTCCGCCGTCGCCGCCCGCGAACGCTTCCACGCGGACACGATCGCCGAGGTGTCGGGTGCCATCGCGCGGGACAAGGTGGTGGTCGTCGGCATGGGGTGGAACCCCCACGTGAAGAAGGCGCGGCGCATCCTCCAAGAGGAGGACATCGGCTACACCTACCTGGAGTATGGCAACTACGTCAGCGCGTGGAAGAAGCGCCTCGCCATCAAGATCTGGGCGGGCTGGCCCACGTTCCCGATGGTGTTCGTCAACGGCGCGCTGGTGGGCGGCGGTAGCGATCTCGAGGCCGTCCGGAAGGCGGGTGAGCTCAAGGCCCTGATCGCCGCGAGCTGATCGGGTCAGGGCCCGGCAGTCAGGGCACGGCGAGCGAACCCGCGTCCACCGCGGTGTAGCCGTCGTCGCTCCCCTCCCCCGGGCAAACGTCCCCGCCGCCGTCACAATAGGTCCAGGACGCGCCCCCATCGGCGCTCGCGCGGACGCAGAAGTCGTACGTTCCACTCGCGGCCGGCGCGGCAAAGCTGCCCTGGTACTCGTCATTCGCGAGGTCGCCGTCGGACAGGCCGTCCTTGTCCACGTTGTAGACCATCGCCCCCCAGGCCCACCCCGAGCCGGTGGCAGGATTGGAACCGTCGGGACCGACGCCGACCTCGAGAACGAGCCCCTCGCCGGCTCCCGCCCCCTCGGTGACACCCGCCTGGTACACCCAGCCGTAGACGAGCTCGGAGGTGCTGCCTGCGGTGACCGTCTGCGAGCAGGGGAACTGGAGGTGGCAGTAGTCGATCGCCACCCCCGAGGCCGTGTCCGTGTCGGTGTCGGTGTCGGTGTCGGTGTCGGTGTCGGTGTCGGTGTCGGTGTCGGTGTCGGTGTCGGTGTCGGTGTCGGTGTCAGCATCTCCCTCGGCCAGGAAGGAATAGCGGAGCGAAGCGGACTCCAGGCCCTCGCTCACCAGCAGGGTGGACTCGCCCGGGGCTCCGGCGGGCGTGACACAAACCAGCTCCTCGGCGGAGACGAGGGTGGAGGATGCGCACGGGGCGCCGCCTACGGTCACGCCGCTCGCGTCGGTGAAGCCCGCGCCGCGGACGCTCACGGAGGTGCCCCCCGACGCCGGTCCCGAGGAGGGCGCCAGGCTCGTGAGGGCAAGGACGTCGGGCGGCAGCTCCTCGTCTTTGGGCGCTGGGCCGTGAATGACGGACTGGCACGAGAGGACCGCGAGCAACCACATGGCGCCTCCGAGCTCCAGGCTTATCGCAATCGCGGCCCCTATCGCGATGCGGGCGGCGCTCGGGGGCACATTCGGGTACCATCCGCCCGTGAATCCCATCCTCCTCCACTTCCTCGCCGCCTGCACACCCACGGAGGGCAACCCCGATCCGGTCGTGCCAACCTGTGATCCCGCGCCGTCGAGCGCGTGGTCCGGGGAGACCACCTTCGAGGATCGCACGGAGGCGTGGGGCCTGCCGACCACGGAGGGCGGGCGCCTCCAGGCGGTCGACCTCGACGGGGACCGCTACCCCGACCTCGTCGTGACGCAGGTGTTCTCGAACGCGCGCGACGACCTCGCCGCGGTCCCTCCCGTCCGGTACCACTACGTGATGATGAACCGCCCCGGAGAGGGCGGCGCCCGCGTGTTCGTGGACGAGTCGGAGCAGAGCGGGCTCCTCCAGAACCGCGACGGGGGCACCGGCACCAGCGCCACGGTGTTCGTCTACGGCGACGTGGACAATGACCACGACCTCGACGTGTTCGCCGGCCGTTACTACGACGCCGGCGCGACCGACGTGACCGGCGACTGCTCGGAGATCCTCCTCAACGACGGCGCGGGGCACTTCACCTTCGCCGATCGCTCCGACCCCTGTGACCTCGAGGGCTACCCGGTCACCGCCGCGTCGTTCACCGACTACGACGCGGACGGGATCCTCGACCTCTGGCAGGTCGCCTTCTACACCGAGTACGGCTACCTCGCGTCCAGCCAGGATCAGCTGCTCCACGGCAACGGCGACGGGACGTTCACCGACGTCACCAACGACGTGGGGCTCGCGATGTCGCGTGGCCGCGCGGCGGAGGACTACCTCACCCGGACCGTCCGCCGCCCCGCGTATGGGGCCACCGCCTGTGACCTCGACGGGGACACGCTCCCGGAGCTCATCGCGACGAACTACGGCCGCTCGTGGAACCAGCTCTGGTCGAACCGGGGCGGGAGCTTCGTGGACGTGGCGGAAGAGGCCCACTTCGACGACGACGACAACCAGGAGTACGCCGACAACCTGATGTACGCCTGCTACTGCGAGCAGGCCGGCGGCTGCGCGGTCGAGCCGACGGTGGAGTGCGGCGGGCTGGACTTCGGGAGCTGGACCCCCGGCTACGACGACCAACCCGCGCGGCTCGCGGGCAACGGCTTCACGACGGTGTGCGCGGACATCGACAACGACGGCGACAACGACGCCTACACCGCCAGCATCGTCCACGATTGGGCCGGGGAGTCGGCGGATCCCACACAGCTCCTCCTCAACGACGGGAACGGGATCTTCGCGCTCATCGACAACGCGGACAACGGCCTCGCCCGGGCCCGACCGTTGCGCTCCTCCTGGAACGAGGGGGATCTGCACGCCGCGTTCATGGACTTCGACAACGACGGCTGGAAGGACATCGTGCTCGGGTCGAGCGACTACGAGGACACCCACGTCTGGTTGTGGCGGCAGGTCTCGGCGGGCCAGTTCGAGGAGGTCAGCGACGCGACGGGCCTGAACCACCCGTGGCCGGCGGGAATGGCGATCGCCGACTTCGATCTGGACGGGGATCTCGACTTCGTCACCGGCTCCTCCTTCCAGCGCGAGGGCTCACCGTGGACCACGCGCGAGGTCCACTTCTACGAGAACACCGCGCCGGTCGGCAACTGGGTGCGGCTCCCCGGCCTCTCCGTCGGCACGCGGGTGGATCTCACGGCGGGCGGCGTGACACAAACCCAGGAGGTCTCCGGCGGCTACGGGCACGCGGGGATCCAGAACGACACGGCGCTGCACTTCGGGCTCGGCGGCGCCTGCCTCATCGACACGATCGTCGTCACCGCGCCCGGCGGCGCCCAGACCACGCACACGAACCAGCTCGGCAACCAGGCCCTGGATCTCGAGTGACCCGCGGGAGGGAATTCCGGTCAGGCTCTCAGCCCTTCACGCCGCCGGCGGTGAGCCCCTCGACGAGGTGGCGCTGAAGCACGAAGAACAGCGCCGTGACGGGCAGGCTCACCAGGAGGGCGCCGGCCGCGAACTTCCCCCACTCCGCGCCGAACTCGCCGACGTAGCCGTTGAGCACGACGGGGAGCGTGTAGGCGCGCTCGTCCCCCATCAACGTCGCCGCGAGGATGAACTCGTTCCACGCGGTCATGAACGCGAAGAGGGCGGTGACGACGATCGCCGGCCGGGCGAGGGGGAGGATCACCCGGGTGAACGTGACCCATCGGCTGGCGCCGTCGAGCATGGCGGCCTCCTCCAGATCCTTCGGGATGGTGTCGAAGTACCCCTTGAGGTTCCACGTCGCGAACGGCACCGTGGTGGTGGAGTACACGAGCACCAGCCCCGACAGGCTGTCGAGCAGGCCGAGGGTGTCGAGCAGCAGGTAGAGCGGGATCGCCATCACGACGCCCGGGAACATCTGCGTGAGCAGGAACGCGCCCATCATGCGGTCGCGCCCGGGGAAGCTCCAACGGGAGAGCGCGTACCCGGCGGTGCAGGCCAGGGCGACGCCGAGCGCCGCGGTGATCCCGGAGACGACGAGCGAGTTGAAGAGCTGCCGCCCGAACAGCCAGGCCCCGGTGGCGTCCGTGGTGCCGACCACCGCCGTGAAGTTCTCGAGCGAGACCTCGGTGGGGAACGGGTTCACCGACATGGTGAAGCTCTGCGACGGCGAGAGCGCCATCTTGACGACCCAGAGCACCGGGAAGATGGTGGCCATCGTGATGGCCACCAACGCGGCGTGTGTCACGGCGACCCGGACCGGAGAGGGAGCGCGCATCAGACCACCTTCCGACCGACGAGGCGGTTGGCGACGCGGCCGTAGAGCACGAGCACGCCGAAGATGAGGACGGCATAGGCGGCGGCGTAGCCATAGCGGTGGCCCCGCGTGAACGCCCAGCGGTACGCCTGCGAGATGAGGATGTCGGTGCCCCCGTCGGGCTCGCCGCCGCTCACGAGGTAGATGACGTTGAACATGTTGAAGGTCCAGACGCTCCCGAGGATGACCGCGGGCAGCAGCGCCGGCTTCAGCAGCGGCAGCGTGACGTGCACGAAGCGCTGCCATCCGCTCGCGCCGTCGACCTCGGCGGCCTCCTCCAGGTCCCGGGGGATCGCCTGGAGCGCGCCCAGCGTCACGACCATCATGAACGGGAAGCCGAGCCAGGTGTTCGTCGTCACGTTCGCGGCGAACGCGGTCGACCACTGCGCGAACCACGACACCGGCTCGAGCCCCACCGCGACCAACAGGCCGTTGATCGCACCGAACTGGCGGTGGAACATCCCCTTCCAGATCAACGCGGTGATGTAGCTCGGCACCGCCCACGGGAGGATCAGCAGCGCGCGGAACGCCCCACGGAGCCGAACCCAGGGCTCCCGCAGGAGCATGGCGAGCGCGACGCCGATGCCGACGTGCAGGATCACGTTCGCGACGGTCCACGCGATGGTGACGGCGAGGGTGGACCAGAAGGAGAGCGGGCTGGTGAGCGGAAAGTCGCGTGCGAGCAGGATGTCGACGAAATGCGCGAAGCCCACGAACGTCCACGCCTGCTGGTCGTACTCGAAGAGGCTGACGGCGCCGCCGACCAGGAAAGGGAGCACCACGAGGAGCGTCATCGCCGAGAAGGCGGGCGCCACCCACGCGAAGGCGAAGCCCCAACGCGCCAGCGGCGCCCTCCAGGCCTCGCGCGCGACCCAGCCGATCCCCGCGACGAGGGCGAGCGCGCCCACGATCAACCACGGCGTCGGGTCGGCTTCGGACGGCGAAGGCCGCGAGACGATCGTGTACTGGATCTGGGCTTCGTGCGCGGCTTCTTCGGGGCCGATGGCGCCCCGCACGAGCCGACGGAGCGCGCGCGCGAGGGGCTCCCACGTCTGCGTCATCGCCTCGCCCGTCGGCATCGGCACGGCCGTGTCGAGCTGGGTCCGGAAGGCGGCGAGGCGCGGGTCGGTCACGGGAACCGCCGTGTTGGCGACGAGCTGCTTGCCGACGCGGTGCCGGACGCCCGCGGCCTCGTCTCCCACCATCCACGCGGCGAACGCGCGCGCCTCGGCTCCTTCGCGGGCGAGGAAGAGGGCCTCGACGGTGACGTAGGGCGCGGCCGGGCGACCGGTCTGGGAGACCGCGGGGAGCGGGGCAACGCCGTAGTCGACCGCGCCCACCTCTCCGAGAAACCACGGCCCGTTCGCGATCATCGCGACGCGCCCCTCGTTGAAGAGCTGGGTGAGGAGCGCGCCGCTGGGCTCGGCGGGGCCGAGGGCGGCGAGCGTCTGGACGAACCCGAAGGCCGCCGCGTTCTCGGGGGAGTCGAGCCGCACGGCGCCCTGCCCGTCGAAGACCCCCCCTCCGAACCCGTGCATCCACGCCGCGTTGGCGTACGCGCTCGAGGCTTCCCAGGCAAAGCCCCACCGATCGTCTCCGCGGAGCCCCGCGGCGGCCGCGACGAGCGCGTCGGTGGTGGTCGGCGGCTCCGGTACGAGCGCGCGGTTGTAGAAGAGCGCCAGCGACTTGTACGCGAGCGGCCAGCCCCACACCTGCTCGCGGACGGTGAGCGCGTCGACCGTCACCGGATGCAGGCCCGCCGCCGGGTCGGACGGCGCGGGAAGCTGAACCGGGAGGATCAGCCCCTCATCCGTCCACGCGCCGATCTTCTCGTGCGCGAACACCAGCAGGTCGGGCCCGTTCCCACGCGGCACCGCCGCCTCGATCTTGCTGGAGAGGCTCTCGTAGGAGACGAACACCGGGCGCACCGTCGTGTCCGGATGCTCCGTGTTGTACTGCCCCACGAGCTGATCGAGCGCCGCGCGCTCCTCCCCGCGCCAGGCGTGCCAGAGGGTGACCTCGCTGGCCTGGGCGACACCGAAGTACGCGGCCCCCAACGCCAGAACGGGAATCACCCGGTCCTCGCGCCGGTCTTGCGGTCGAAGCGGTAGGCGCGGGCGAAGCCGACGCGCACCTTCCCGGTGGGCACCGCGCCCTCGACCCGCGCCACCAGCACCTCCTCCCCGACGCGGAGGTGCACCAGGGACTCGAACCCGAGCTTCTCCACCACCTCGACCACCGCGTCGTGGGGCCCCTCTCCGATACGCACGTCGTTCGGACGCACGCCCACCACGTCGTCCCTACCTCCGTCCCCGGGGAGGCGCTCGAGGAAGATCATCCCGGGGCTCCCGATGAAGCCCGCCACGAACCGGTTCTTTGGCTCGAAAAACAGCTCGTCCGGCGTGCCCACCTGCTGCACGATGCCCGCGTTGAGCACCACGATGCGATCCGCGAGGGTGAGGGCTTCGGTCTGGTCGTGGGTGACGTACACCGTGGTGGTGCGGAGCGCCGCGTGCTGACGACGCAGCTCCACGCGGACCGCGTTGCGCAGCGAGGCGTCCAGGTTCGAGAGCGGCTCGTCGAACAGGAACACCTTGGGGCGCCGTACGATCGCGCGTCCCATCGCTACGCGCTGCCGTTGGCCACCTGAGAGCTCGCGCGGAAACCGATCGAGGAGGTGGGTGAGGCCGAGCATCTCAGCGGCGGCGGCCACGCGGGGGCCGGCCTCCGGATGCTTCTGCAACGACAGCGCGAAGCCCATGTTCTCTCGCACGGTCATGTGCGGGTAGAGCGCGTATGACTGGAACACCATCGCGACGTCACGGTCGCGCGGGGCGACATCGTTCACCCGACGCCCGTCGATGCGGAGCTCGCCGCCCGTGACCTCCTCGAGGCCGGCGATGCAGCGGAGGAGCGTGCTCTTGCCACACCCCGAGGGCCCGACGAGCACGATGAACTCGCCGTCGGCGACCTCGAGATCGACGCGATGGAGGACCTGCACGGCGCCGAAGCGCTTCTCGACCCCCACGAAGGACAACGTGGCCACGCTACCTCCGGACGAAGATGCCAAGGATGAGAGACGGCGCGGCCCCGGCGTTGTCGCCCCCGCTGGGCTCCAATCGGGCCACGTCGAAGCGGGGAGACATCTGCGCGATCAGGCCGCCCGCGCCCGCCTCCTCCACCGGGAACGCCCCGAAGAGCAGGCCGCCCGGCCGCAAGGCACGCGCGGCGGCCTCGACATACCGCGCGCGTCCGTCCCCATCGAGCGTTCCGAACGCACCGGCTTCGCACAACAGATCGAAGGCGACCGGCGCCACGTCGAGGAAGGCGCCCTGTGCCCGGGTGATTCCGGGCGCCGGGGATGCTCCGCCCATCACGGTGACGCGGTAGCCCCGCGCGTCGAGCGCGCGCGCCTCGTTCCCCTCCCCCACTTCGGGGACCAGGACCCGCGCTGGCGGATGGTGCACGTGGGGAAGGAGTCGGAGCACGGCGGGGGTGCCGCCGTCTCGCGCAAGGCCACCACCGGATGCAGAGAGAGTCATACGGTCACCGTTCCTTCGATCACACGGTCAGTCTTCACAGTCGACCGACAGGCGAAAGTTGCCTGTCTCACCACCCCGCCCATCGACGACGACGATGTAGTAGGCGCCCACGTCCGACCAGATGCTGACGAGGCCCCCGGCCCCCTCATCGTCCACGGACTCGCACTCGCGAATGCTGTTGGCGGAGGTCGGACACGTGTCCTCGTCCTGCCAGTAGGCCACGAACAGGTCGAGATCGGCGCAGGGGGTCTCGAAGTCGAACGTAGCGGTGGTCAGCGCGGGGATGAACATCGAGTACACCCGCTCGGGCGCGTCGTAGTCCCAGCGATCCAAGTTGGGTGTGCAGAACCAGGACTCCCAATCCTCGCCGATAAAACCGCTCTGTCCCCCCTCGTTCGTGGCCTCGACGCTGTCTCCACACGAGAGGGTGTCGGTGAAGCAGGCGGGCCCCCCGGGCTCCGCGGTCGAGAAGGCCTCGTCGCACATCTCGGTGTCCACGTCCGTGTCGCTGTCCGTGTCGCTGTCCGAGTCGCTGTCCGAGTCGGCGTCGCTGTCCGCGTCCGAATCGGCGTCGGCGTCGGCGTCGGCGGTGTCCTCTCCGTCGGCGGGCTTCACCGAGAAGAGGTCACACCCCCCCAGCACGCCCCCCAGCACGCCCCCCAGCACGCCCCACAGGAACACCCACTCGCGCATCGCGTCTCCACGTCGGGCCACCCTACGCGTCCCGGCTCCCAGTCGCAAGCCCGCGCGGCTAGCGCCAGTGCGCGTCGAGACGCAGAGTCGCGAGAGGTCGCCAATCCACACGATCACGTCGAGCTTGTGAAGGTTTGCGTCGAATCCCCGGCGTCCCTTGCCGCGGGCCCGGCGGGCATCTACGATTGCAACGTCCATGTGACGAGGTTCCGTGCGCATCGCTACCCGATATGAGATAAAATACCGAATTGCACCGGAGAAAGCGGATCAAGTGCGCGAGTGGATCTCCAGGTACATGGAGCCCGACGCGCATGGCGAGGGCGGCTCCGCCCGCTACCCGGTGCATTCGCTGTACCTGGACAACGCGGACTGGGGCATCTACCGGGAGACCCGAAACGGGAACTTCTCACGCTTCAAGCTTCGCGCTCGCACCTACGCGTTCACGCCCAACGCGCCCGTGTTCCTGGAGGTCAAGGCGCGAGATGGGGAGGCCATGCGCAAGTCGCGTGGTGAGGTGGACCGCGCGGAGGCGGTGCGAATCCTCGACGGAGGAACGCCGCGCAACCGGGGAGGCAGCGCGATCGAGAACTTCCGCACGCACATGGACCGATATCGCGCTTACCCGCGCGTGTGGGTCACCTACGAACGTTGCGCCTACGTCGGCGGTGATCGCGGCCTCGTGCGGATCACGTTCGACAGCGCGATCGCATGCGCACCCCCAACCCGGGGACTCGCGGAACCCGAACGGTGGTATCCCATCGACGAGGTCAAGGGGATCGTCGTGCTCGAGCTCAAGTACAACGGCTCCTACCCTATCTGGGTGGCCGACACCGTTCGCCGCTTCGAGCTGGAGCGCCGTTCGATGTCCAAGTACCGTCATGCCGTCGAGGTGCTGCAAAGCATGGACGACAATCGCGCGCGCGAGTCCGTGAAAGACTCAAGGATTGCACGTTGAACCCCCTCGATTGGCTGAACGGCTCAGGCGGCGGCGCAGGCCATCTCTCCATGATCGACGCCGCCTTCGACCTTCTACTCTCGTTCGTGCTGGGGACCTTCGTCGCCTGGCTGTACCAGATGACGCATCGCGGGCTGTCCTACTCCCGCAACATGGTCCACAGCATCGTGCTCCTCTCCATGATCATCACCATGGTGATGCTCGTGGTGGGGGACAGCATCGCGCGGGCGTTCGGGCTGGTGGGAGCCCTGGCCATCATCCGCTTCCGCACGGTCGTGCGAGACGCGCGTGACACAACCTTCATCTTCCTGGCGCTGGCCGTCGGGATCTCGGTGGGCGCGCAGCAACACGAGGTGGCGATCCTCGGCTCCCTCATGATCGGGGTCGTGGCCACCACCCTTCAATTCAGCGGCTTTGCCGCTCGTCACTCCGATACAGGCATGCTCCGTGTACGCGGTGCTGGCACCGTGTCCGGCGCAGTCGAGGAGGTCCTGGCAAGCTGGTGTCGCACCCACGAGCTCGTCGCGCTCCGCCAGGGCGACGCCGGGGAACAATCTGAATTCAGCTATGAAATCCGGCTCTTTCACCCTGCGGAACGGGAGGACCTCCTTCGCGCGGTACGCGCTGTCGAGGGCACCACGCAGGTGACTGTGGCCATCGAAGAGCGGGCAGAAGAATGGTGAGACGTACCATGCCTTTGGGGCGTCGCCTCATGGCGATGCGCGGCAAGATTTTCATGAGCCTCGCGTGGGCGGCGGCGGCGATGGCCTGCGGCGTGTGGCTGCTGGTCCGCACGGGCGCGGGTGAGGGCACGGCCGTGGTCGTGACCAAGTCCCACCTCATCCGGGCCCCGGAGAGCGGCCGGATCGCCACCCTCGAGGTCGTGCCGTACCAGCACGTCGAGGCGGGGGCCGTGCTCGCGAAGATCGAGGTCCCGCTGCTGAACCAGGAGATCGCGTCCGCGCAGGCGGAGCTGAGGAGCCTGGAGGCCCAGATCAGCGTGCAAGAGGCCGATCGCGGGCGCCAGTTCGCCCGGGACCTCGAGGCGGCGCGCGCATCCTGGCTCCGCGCCCGCGTGGAGCTCGAACGCGACCGATCCGATCTCATGGTCGCCGAGCAAGAGCTCGGGCGGGCCGACGCCCCGGGCGTGCTCGTCGCCACGAGCGAGGTCGAGCGCTTCAAGTCGCTCCGCGACGCCGCGAAGTCCGCGGTCGACGCGCGCGTCACCGAAGTGGACGCCCTCAACCGGAACTACGAGGACGCCCTCCGGCGCGCCGGAGGAACCCAGAGCGCGCTGCTGAAGACCTCCGTCGAGGCCGCTGCCGTCTACCTGGAGTCGCTCCGCATGGTGGCGGACGCGAACGTGCTGCGCGCCTATGCGAGCGGCATCGTGAGCGCCCCGGTCGGCTCCCAGGCGCGCGACGGTCGCACCGAGGTCATCGACGAAGCCTTCCCGACCCCGGGCCAGTGGGTCCAGGCGGGGGTCCCGGTGCTGACCGTGACGGAGCCGACCTCACAGGACGCCGTCGTCTTCGTCGATCTCACGCGCGCCCGTGCCCTGGCCCCCGGCGCCGCGGTCTCGGTGCGCGGGACCAACGGCGGCAGCTTCGAGGCGACCGTTCGCTCCGTGGGCGTGGCGGTCGAGCGCGTGCCGCTCCGGCAGCTCCAGGACCAGGCCATCCAGGAGTGGGGTGTGCCCGTGACGCTCCAGGTGATGGACCGCGCCCTCACGCCGGGCGAGTCGCTCTCCGTCGAGTTCTAAGTGCAGCGGCGCGCCCTGGGAGGCCTGGCGGCGGCGGGGCTCTGCGCCCTGTCGGCGGCGCTCTTGCTCCCCCTGCTCGCGTGGGTGCCGGACGACGAGATGGCGCCCTCGTTCCTCGCGGGTGATCTCGTGGTGATCCTCCCGGTAGAGGCCCGAGCGGGCGATGTCGTCGCGATCGTCGATCCGCTCGACCCGGCGCGGTGGACGCTCCGGCGGGTGGAGACCATCGGGGGCGCCGTTCGCTACGAGGACAGCGTGTTCCACACCGCGGGCGCCGACGCCCCCCGGGTGCTGGAGATGGACCGGAACACCGCCCGCGTCGTGCGCAGCGAGGGCTCCCACCTCGTAGAGCTCGCCGCCCGCCCGGTCCGTTGGGAGCTAAGTGAGGCGGGAGTGCCCGAGGACGCGGCGTTTCTCGGGGCCGACGCCCGCGATGCCGCGATGGACTCGCGCTGGTGGGGGCCGGTGCCGCTGCAGGCCCTCCAGGGTGTCGTCGCGCTGCGGATCGGCGTGCCGGGACACCCGTGGCGTGGCTGGACCGAGCGCCGCCCCTGATGCGGGCTGCCCCCCGGCGTCACTCCTTGTAGGAGTACCGGTCCTCGAGCCAAGGATCGGCGCGGTTGTGGTACCCGCGGTCCTCCCAGTAGCCGCGGACCTCGCTCGGCAGCACCTCGATGCCCGAGACCCACTTCGCCGACTTCCACGCGTACAGATGGTGCACCACGAGCCGCAGCGGGCCGCCGTGCTCGGGGACGAGCGGCTCGCCGTCGTGGGAGAGCGCGAGGAGGTTTTCCGGGCGGTCGAAGTCCGCCAACGGGAGGTTGGTCGTGTAGCCGAGCGCGTCGTAGCAATGGACGAGCACGTGGGTCGCGCTGGCGCGAAGGCCCGCGCGATCGAGCACCTCGCGCACCGACACCCCGGACCACCGGTTGTCGTACCGCGACCAGGTGGTGACGCAATGGAGATCCTGAACGGTCTCGATCCGCGGGAGCGCCTGGAGCTCGGTCCAGGTCCACTCCAGGGGCCTCTCGACCTCCCCCCACACGCGGAACCGCCACTGTTCGGGGTCAAACGGCGGGATGGCGCCCTCGTGAAGCACCGGCCAGCCCCTCACGAGCTTCTGGCCAGGCGGCAGCCGGTCGGTCGAGCGTTCGCGCGGCTCCGTCGATGAGCCCGGCCGCTGCTGCCCCGGCCGCGGCTTCCCCGGCCGCCAGAGCATCAAGAACCTTCGATCTGCAGCTGGGCGAACCCGAACTTCACCTTCAGGGTCAGCTCGTCCTCGTCGATGTCGAGCGCCACGTCCTCGACACCCATCTTGAGCCGCAGCGGGCCGCCGGCGGGGCTGATCATCTCCTCGATCTGATCCTTCTTGAGGATCTGGACCGGGTTGACCTTGGGGGTTTGCTGGGCAAGGAGGTATTCGGCGCCGCGGTTGAGCAGCTGGAGGATGAAGTGGTCGCCCAGGTCGACCGAGACGTCCTGGACCACGCCCACGAGCGCGCGGCGCTCCTTGTCGTACCGGATGTCGCCCAGCGCAGCCTCGGCCCCGATGCGCTTCTCGAGCACGAACGGGAACTCGATGTTCTGCCGGAGCAAGTAGACCTTGCCGGTGGCCACGGCTTTTACGTGGGCCTCGACCCCGAAGCGCTGATGCGCGTACTTGAACTCGGAGCCCTCCTGGTCGACCTCGACCCGCCAGTCTCCCTCGACGCGCAGCACCTCGTTCACCACGCGGTAGACCTGCTCGCGCCGGTGCCCCCAGACGGTCTTCGCGAAGTCCTTGCCGCGGACGAGCACCTGCGGGACGTCCCGATCTTCGAGGAGCCCCTTGACCTTCTCGCGGACCTCGAGCCGCTTGATGCCGGCACGGAGGTTGTTGACCAGGTCGAACTGGCCGTCCGCCACCTTGAAGGGCAGGCCCACGCGGAACATGTCGTTCCACAGGGCCTTGCCGATGGTGAACTTGAGGTGGAACCCATCGCCGATCTGCTTCGCCATGCGGTCTCCGCGAGGGCGACAGCATACCGGAGATCGGCGGCGGCGTGCGGAGAACGGCTCCGTTCGGACCCCAGCCGACGTCGTTGGCCAGGGCTCCCCTGGCGTTTCCGACCGACTACAGGATCTCGGTGGCCGCGAAGAAGTAGGAGATCTCGCGGGCGGCCGATTCGGGGGAATCCGAGCCGTGCACGGCGTTCTCGCCGACCGACGCGGCGAAGAGCTTGCGGAGGGTGCCCTCGGCGGCGTTCGCGGGGTTGGTGGCACCCATGATGGTGCGGTTCTTGAGGATCGCGTCGGCGCCCTCGAGCACCATGATGAAGACGGGGCCGGAGGTCATGAACTCGACCAGCTCGCCGAAGAAGCCGCGGGCGGAGTGCTCGGCGTAGAAGCCCTCGGCCTCACGACGATCGAGCTGGACCTTCTTGCCGGCGGCGATGCGAAGGCCCTCGGACTCGAACCGGGCGATGATCGCGCCGATGTTCTGGTTCTTGACGGCGTCGGGCTTGATGATGGAGAGGGTGCGCTCGGTGGCCATGGGATGCTTCCTGGAAGGGGCGGCGCTCTATCGCAGCAGCGCCGTCCTGTAAATGAAAGGGGCCAGCCTCACGGCCGGCCCCTCTATTCCCATGGACTCTTCCCACGGACGGTTCCGACGGGCGCTCAGGCCTTGCCGAGCACCTGCGCCATCTTGCGGCCCATCTCGGCGGGGCTGCGAACGATGTGGAAGCCCGCCTCCTGCATCGCCTCGTACTTCGCCTCCGCGGTGCCCTGGCCCCCGGAGATGATCGCGCCCGCGTGGCCCATGCGGCGGCCCGGAGGGGCGGTGGCGCCCGCGATGAAGCCGACGACCGGCTTCCGCATGTGCACCTTGGCCCACGCCGCGGCCTCTTCTTCGGCGCTCCCGCCGATCTCGCCGATCATGATCACGGCGTCGGTGTCGGGGTCGTCGTTGAAGAGCTTGAGCGCGTCGATGTGCTTCGTGCCGATGATCGGGTCCCCACCGATGCCGATGGCGGTGGACTGCCCGAGCCCGACGCGAGAGAGCTGGCCCACGGCCTCGTAGGTCAGGGTGCCCGACCGCGAGAGGACACCGATGCGGCCCGGCGTGTGGATGTGACCCGGCATGATGCCGATCTTGCACTGGCCGGGGGTGATGATGCCCGGGCAGTTCGGCCCGATCATCCGCACGTCCTTGCCCTGCAGGTAGCGCCACACGATGATCATGTCGCGCACCGGGATGCCCTCGGTGATCGGGACGATGAGCTTCACGCCCGCGTCCACCGCTTCCATGATCGCGTCCGCCGCGAACGGGGGCGGCACGAAGATCACGGTGGCGTTGGCGCCGGTCTCGCGCACCGCGTCGGACACGGTGTCGAAGATGGGCACCGCGTCGTTGAACGAGGTGCCTCCCTTCCCGGGCGTGACGCCCGCGACGAGCTGCGTGCCGTAGGCGAGCATCTGCCCGCAGTGGAACGCGCCGGCGGAGCCGGTGATGCCCTGGCAGACCAGGCGGGTGTTGGAATCGACGAGGATGGCCATGTCTACGCCCTCACAGCGGCAACGATCTTCTCGGCCGCGTCCGCCATCGTGTCGGCGGGGATGACGGAGAGCCCGCTCTCCGCCAGGATCTTCTTTCCAAGCTCGACGTTGGTGCCTTCGAGGCGAACTACGAGCGGAACCTTCAGGCCCACCTCGCGCACGGCCGTGAGCACGCCCTCGGCGATGACATCACACTTCATGATGCCGCCGAAGATGTTGACGAGGATGCCCTTCACCGCGGGATCGCGGGTGATGATCTTGAAGGCCGCGGTGACCTTCTCCTTCGTGGCGCCGCCGCCGACATCGAGGAAGTTGGCCGGCTCTTCACCGTAGAACTTGATGATGTCCATCGTCGCCATCGCGAGGCCCGCGCCGTTCACGAGGCAGCCGATGCTGCCGTCGAGCTTGACGTAGGAGAGGTCGTACTTGCCGGCCTCGATCTCCGCGGGCTCCTCTTCGTCGAGGTCGCGCATCTGCACGATGTCCGGGTGCCGGAACAGCGCGTTGTCGTCGATCGTGACCTTGGCATCGAGCGGGATGGTGTCGCCGGCCGCGGTGACCACGAGCGGGTTGATCTCGAGCATCGAGGCGTCGATCGCGTCGTACGTGCGGTAGAGGCCGACCACCAGCTTCACGAAGCTGCTCACGGTCTTGCCCGTCAGGCCGAGCCCGAACGCCAGCCGACGAGCCTGCCAGGCACCGAGGCCGACGACCGGGTCGACCCACTCCTTCAGGATCCGCTCGGGGTGCTTCTCGGCGACCTCCTCGATCTCGGTGCCGCCCTCGGCCGACGCCATGACCAGCACGCGGCTGGTGGCGCGGTCGAGCAGGATCGCGAGGTAGTACTCCTTCACGATCTGGCAGCCGGCCTCGACGAAGAGGGTCTGCACGAGGCTGCCGGACGCGCCGGTCTGCTTGGTGACGAGCGTGTTGCCGAGCATCGCCTGGGCGGCGATGCGTACGGCGTCCGTCGACATGCAGACCCGCACGCCGCCCTTGCCGGGGAGACCGTCGTCTCCCTCGAGGACCTGCGCGAGCACCTCATCGGCGACATCGCCCTTGAAGCGGCCCTTGCCGCGCCCCCCCGCGTGGATCTGCGACTTGACCACCCACACCGAGCCGCCGAGCGACTCGGCGACGCGCACCGCCTCGTCGACCGTGCGTGCGGCTCCCCCTGCCAGCGTGGACACGCCATGCTTGCGGAGCAGCTCTTTACCTTGATATTCGTGGAGCTTCATCCCATATTCTCGATGAGGGCGTCGCCGAACTCGCTGCACTTGAGCAACGTGGCGCCCTCCATGAGGCGGTGGAAATCGTAGGTGACCCGCTTCTGGCCGATGGTCGCCTTCATCGAGGAGATGAGGAGGTCGGCAGCTTCGTTCCACCCGAGACGCCGAAACATCATCTCTCCGGAGAGGATGACGGACGACGGATTGACCTTGTCCTGACCGGCGTACTTCGGGGCGGTCCCGTGGGTCGCCTCGAACACCGACAGCCCGGTGCGGTAGTTGATGTTCGCGCCGGGCGCGATGCCGATGCCACCGACCTGAGCGGCGAGGGCGTCGGAGCAGTAGTCGCCGTTGAGGTTGAGCGTGATGATCACGTCATAGTCTTCGGGGCGGAGGAGGATCTGCTGGAGGAAGGAGTCGGCGATGACATCCTTGATGAGCAGCTTGCCGGCGGCGAGGGCGGCCTTCTGCGCGGCGTCGGCGGCGGCCTCGCCGTTGGTGGCGACGAGCCGGTCGTACTGAGCCCAGGTCCACACCTGGTCGCCGAACTCGCGCTCCGCGAGGTCATAGGCCCAGTTCTTGAAGGCACCTTCGGTGTACTTCATGATGTTGCCCTTGTGGACGATCGAGACGTTCCGACGCTTCTGCGTCAGCGCGTACGCGATCGCGGCGCGGGCGAGGCGCTCCGTTCCGTCGCGGCTCACCGGCTTGATGCCGATGCCGCTCGTTTCCGGGAAGCGGATCCTGGTGACCTTCATCTCGTCGCGCAGGAAGGCGATGACGCGCTTCGCATCGGCCGACTCGGCTTCCCACTCGATGCCGGCGTAGATGTCCTCCGAGTTTTCCCGGAAGATGATCATGTCGACCTTCTCCGGGGCCTTCACCGGGGAGGGCACGCCGTCGAAGTACTGGATCGGGCGGACGCACGCGTACAGGTCCAGCTCCTGGCGGAGGGCCACGTTCAGCGAGCGAATGCCGCCGCCCACCGGCGTGGTGAGCGGGCCCTTGATGGCGACCTTGTAGGCCCGGACCGCCTCGAGCGTGTCGGGTAGGAGCCACTCGCCGAAGCGGGTGAACGACTTCTCTCCGGCGAACACCTCGAACCACGAGATCTTCTTCGTTCCGCCGTACGCCTTGGCCACCGCCGCGTCGAGGACGCGGACCGAGGCGGCCCAGATGTCCGCACCCGTACCGTCTCCCTCGATGAAGGGGATGATCGGCTGGTCCGGCACCTGGAGGGAGCCGTCGGCCGCGGTGGTGATCGCCTGCCCCACGGTCGGGGCGACGAGCGTCTGGAACATGAGGGGTTCTCTCTGCGCGCAGTCTGTGTGGTCGCCGGGAGCGCCCGACTATCCGGGCGGCGCGGCGAGCTGTTCGTCAGGCGTTCAGGCGGCGCTTGGGCTGGTCCCTCGCGATGTACTTGCAGCGGTAGATCGGCACGCCCTTGCCCCCGCGGGCAACCAGCCGCTCGTCCACGATCTGGGCGGCGATGCCCGAGATGCGCGAGAAGCCGAAAAGCACCGTGTAGTACTCGGGATCGGTGAGGCCGCACGCGTTGGTGAGGGCGCCGGAGACGGCGTCCACGTTGGGGTACGGGTTCTGGATCTTCGGGTTCTCCATGAGGACCTTCACGGCGCGCTCGCGGAGCACGACGGAGGTGCGGAACCACGGGTCGTTCGGGCAGAGCTCCTCACCGAGGGCGTACTGCACCTTCGCGCGGGGATCCTCGGCACGGAGCACGGCGTGCCCGAAGCCGTAGATCTTGCCGCCGGTGGCGACCTCCGCGCGGACGAAGGCCTCGACCTTGTCGGGGTCGGTCGTGCCGACCTTCTGGATGAACTCCAGGCACTCCTGGTTGGCGCGGCCGTGCAGCGGCCCGTAGAGCCCGGCCATCGACGCGGCGAGGGAGCTGTACTGATCGGCGAGGCCGGAAGCGACCGACTTGCCGACGAACGTGGAGAGGTTGCCACCGCCGTGGTCCGCATGGAGCACGTAGTAGATGCGGAGCAGCTTGGTCAGCCGCTCCGCGTCGACGGCGGGCGCACCCATCATGTGCACCATGTTCTCGACCAGCCCGAGCTCGGGCTTGCTCGGGATGGGATCGCCCCAGCCGGAGCGGATGCGGAAGATGTTCGCGATGAGCTCGCCCGAGCGGGCGATCATGTTGAGGCCATCCTCACGGAAGTCCCCCGTCTTCCCGGTCATGCCGAGGAAGGTGAGGCCGGCGATGAGCCACTCCATCGGGTGCCCCTCCTTCGGGAGCACCTTGAGCATGTCGATCACGCTCCGGTCGACCTTGGCGCGGCCCGCGAGGTCGGCCTTGAAGGCGACGAGCTGCTCGGCGTTGGGGAGCTCCTTGTTGAAGAGGAGGTAGACCACCGCTTCCGGATCGAGCAACGCGAGGTCGGCCACGGGGTATCCCACGTAGTGCACGCCCTCGATCGGGTCGACCGAGGAGGTCCGACAGGTTCCGACGGGGAATCCACGAAGCCCCGTGTCGAGGTGTTCCTCGGTGATCTCGAACAAGACCTTCTTGGTATCAGCCACGCCGTCTCCGATAAGCGGCACCATTTAGCGGGCCTTACGCGCGTGCGCCAGGGTCCTCGTGCCCGTCCGCACAGGTGGCGTCGAGCTCCATGTCCCGGGGCCTCCCACGGACTTGGCGAGCGTGGCCTCGACGGTCGCGACGGGATACAGCCGTGGACCCCGACGCAACGACGCCCCCGAGGCAACCGATGAGCTGGCTCCTCACCTTCTCGCGCTCGACGGTCGGCGCGAAGGTCATCATGGCCTTGACCGGCGCCGCCATGTACGGCTTCTTGATCGTACACATGGCCGGAAACCTGCTGGTGTTCTGGGGCCCCGAGTTCCACAACCATCACAGCGTGTTCCTGCACACCTTTCCCGAGGTCATCTGGCCTGCGCGGATCGGGCTGTTGCTCGCGATCATCGCTCATATTTTCGCATGGGTGAACCTGCGCCGGCGGTCCAGCGCGGCCCGCCCGGTCGCGTACAAGGTCAAGCAGAGCCGCGCGGCGACGATCTACTCGCGCACGATGCAGATCTCGGGCCCGGTGATCCTGATCTTCGTGGTGGTGCACCTGCTCCAACTCACGACCGGCCAGCTGCACTCGGACTTCCGCATGCAAACGGGCCCGGAGAGCTTCGGGGCCCCCGAGGCCTTCCACAACACGGTGGCGCTCCTCTCCCAGCCCCTGTGGGGCATCTTCTACATCGTCGCGAACCTGCTCCTGGGGCTGCACCTGTTCCACGGCGGCTACGCGATGTTCCGCACGCTCGGCCTCGCGACCGACCGCCAACAGAAGCTCGCGAAGATGATCGCGTCCGGCGTCACCGCGCTCATCGTCGGCGGCAACGTCGCGATCGCCGCCGCCATCCTCCTCGGCCTGGTGGAGAACTAGATGGAACTCAATTCGCGCGTCCCCGACGGCCCGATCGAGACCGCCTGGTCTCGGCACAAGTTCAACATGAAGCTGGTCAACCCAGCGAACCGGCGGAAGTACAACGTCATCGTGGTGGGGAGCGGGCTCGCGGGCGCCGCCGCCGCCGCTACCCTGGGCGAACAAGGCTACAACGTCGCCTGTTTCTGCTTCCAGGACAGCCCGCGGCGCGCCCACTCCATCGCGGCCCAGGGCGGCATCAACGCCGCGAAGAACTACCAGAACGACAGCGACAGCGTGTACCGCCTCTTCTACGACACCGTGAAGGGCGGGGACTTCCGGGCGCGCGAGCCGAACGTGTACCGCCTCGCCGAGCTGTCGGTGAACATCATCGACCAGGCCGTGGCCCAGGGAGTCCCCTTCGCGCGCGAGTACGGCGGCCTGCTCGCCAACCGCAGCTTCGGCGGCGCCCAGGTGAGCCGCACCTTCTACGCGCGCGGCCAGACCGGGCAGCAGCTCCTCCTCGGCGCCTACCAGGCGCTCGAGCGCCAGATCGCCGCGGGCCGCGTGAAGATGTTCACCCGCCACGAGATGCTCGAGCTGGTCACGGTCGAGGGCCGGGCCCGAGGCATCATCGCCCGTGATCTCACCTCGGGTGCGGTCACGAGCTTCGCCGCCGACGCCGTTTGCCTCGCCACCGGCGGCTACTCCAACGCGTTCTTCCTCTCGACGAACGCGAAGGGTTGCAACGTCACGTCTACCTGGCGGGCGCACAAGCAAGGCGCGCTTTTCGCCAATCCCTGCTTCACGCAAATCCACCCCACGTGCATCCCGCAGTCGGGGGACTACCAGTCGAAGCTCACGCTGATGAGCGAGTCGCTCCGAAACGACGGGCGGGTCTGGGTCCCGAAGAACCCGGCGGACGTCACCAAGAACCCCCGGGACATCCCGGAGGAAGCGCGCGACTACTTCCTCGAGCGCAAGTACCCGAGCTTCGGCAACCTGTCCCCGCGCGACATCGCGAGCCGGGCGTCCAAGCAGGTGTGCGACGAAGGGCGCGGCGTCGGCCCCCTCGTGGGCGGGAAGCGGCGCGGCGTGTACCTCGACTTTGCCGACGCCATCAAGCGCCTCGGCAAGGCGAACGTATCGGAGAAGTACGGAAATCTGTTCGAGATGTACGACCGCATCACCGGCGAGGACCCGTACCAGATCCCGATGCGGATGTACCCCGCGCCGCACTACACGATGGGCGGCCTCTGGGTCGACTACAACCTGATGAGCAACGTCCCCGGGCTGTTCGTGCTCGGCGAGGCCAACTTCAGCGACCACGGCGCCAATCGCCTGGGCGCCAGCGCGCTCATGCAGGGCCTCGCGGATGGCTACTTCGTCCTCCCCGCGACCCTGCCGAACTACCTCGCGGGCGTGAAGCCCGGCGGAGCGGACGCGAACAGCGCCGACCTTCGGAGCGCCTTCCTCGACGCGGAGGCCGCCGTGAAGGTGAAGAACGACAAGCTCTTCTCGATCAAGGGCAAGCGCACGGCGGACAGCTTCCACCGCGAGCTCGGCGACCTGATGTGGGACAAGTGCGGCATGGCCCGCACGCGCGACGGCCTGCAGGAAGCCCTGACCCGGATCCCCGCCATCCGAGCCGAGTTCTGGGAGAACCTCACGGTCCCCGGCACCGGCGCCGAGCTCAACCAGTCGCTCGAGAAGGCCGGCCGCGTCGCTGACTTCCTCGAGTTCGCGGAGCTCATGTGCGTGGATGCGCGCGACCGGGAGGAGAGCTGCGGCGGCCACTTCCGCGAAGAGTTCCAGGACGACGGAGAGGCGCGCCGGGATGACGCCAACTTCCAATACGTCGCGGCGTGGCAGTTCAACGGCGTCGGCTCGGCGCCCACGCTCCACAAAGAGCCGCTCGTGTTCAACTACGTCAAGCCGGTGACGAGGAGCTACAAGTGAACCTCACCCTTCATGTCTGGCGCCAGAAGGAGCGCACGGCCGCCGGCGCGTTCGTCAAGTACGCCATGAGCGACGTGAGCGAGCACATGTCGTTCCTCGAGATGCTCGACGTGCTCAACGAGCGCCTCGCCGGCCAGGGCCAGGACCCCGTTGCGTTCGAGCACGACTGCCGCGAGGGCATCTGCGGGAGCTGCGGCTTCATGATCAACGGGCGCCCGCACGGCCCGATGTCGCGAACCACCGTTTGCCAGCTGCACATGCGCTCCTTCAAGGAGGGCGACGAGCTGTACCTGGAGCCCTGGCGCGCCTCCGCGTTCCCTGTCCTGAAGGACCTCGTCGTCGATCGCGTCGCGATGGATCGCATCGTTCAGGCCGGTGGCTACATCAGCATCAACACGGGCAATGCGCCCGAGGCGAACACCACGGCGGTCCCCAAGACCCTGGCGGACCAATCGTTCGACAACGCCGCCTGCATCCAGTGCGGCGCCTGCGTCGCGGCCTGCCCGAACGCCTCCGCGATGCTGTTCACGAGCGCCAAGGTCGCGCACCTGAACCTGCTCCCCCAGGGCGTGCCCGAACGCTACGAGCGGGCCACCAGCATGGTGCTCGCGATGGACAAGGAGGACTTCGGTCACTGCACCTGGCATGGCGAGTGCGCCGAGGCGTGCCCGAAGGGGATCCCGCTCACCAGCATCGCGCGGATGAACGGTGAGTTCACGGTCGCGAACCTGCTCAGGTCGCCGCAGGCGACCGGTGGCGACGGCGGGGGCTAGCCCTCCAGGTCGGATCGAGGGCCGCCGAGAGGCGGCCTTTCGTTTTTTCGCCGAGGGCTCTCCGCCAAAAACGAAACGAGGCCCGGCTCCCAATTTGCTTGGAAGCCGAGCCCCGGTGGCGGCCCGCTGAATCAGAGCTTCAGGTAGGTCTGCAGCGCTTCGGTGAGGTCCGTGCGCTCCCAGGTGAAGTCGGGGTCGTTCCGGCCGAAGTGGCCGTACGCCGCGGTCTTCTGGTAGATCGGGCGGAGCAGATCGAGGTGCTTGATCAACTGCGCGGGCTTGACCGGGAAGATCTCCCGGATGCACGCATTGATCTGGTCCTCGTCCGCGTGGGCGGTACCGAAGGTCTCCACGTTCACGGACACGGGGTCCGCGACGCCGATCGCGTAGGCGAGCTGCACGAGCGCGCGGTCACACGCGCCGGAAGCCACGAGGTTCTTCGCGATGTAGCGGCCGACGTAGGCAGCCGAGCGGTCGACCTTGGAGGGGTCCTTGCCGGAGAAGGCCCCGCCACCGTGCGCGCCGTGGCCGCCGTAGGTGTCCACGATGATCTTGCGACCGGTGAGGCCGGAGTCGCCCATCGGGCCGCCGATCTCGAACTTGCCCGTCGGGTTCACGAAGTAGTGGGTGTTCTCGTCGAGCAGGTGCGCGGGCAGCACGTTCTTGATGAGCCCGTCGATGATCTGCTCGCGGATGTCGCCCTGGTCGCGGGGCGCGTGCTGGGTCGAGATCACCACCGCGTCGATACGGGCGATCTTGCCGTCCCGGTACTCGATGGTGACCTGGGACTTGCTGTCCGGACGGACCCACGACCAGGCGGGGTTGGTCTTGCGGAGCTGGGCCAGCTCGTACATGAGCTGGTGGGAGTACTGGATCGTGGCCGGCATGAGCTCGGGCGTCTCATTGATGGCGTACCCGAACATCATCCCCTGGTCGCCAGCGCCCTGCTCCTTGTACTGCCCCTCGCCCTCGGTCACGCCCTGGGAGATGTGCGGAGACTGCTCCTCGATCGCGACGAGCACCCCGCAGGTGTTCCCGTCGAACCCGGTGTCCGTGTGGTTGAAGCCGATGCTGTTGACCACGCGCCGGACGATCTTCGGGTAGTCTACCTTCAGGTTCTCGGGCGCGGTGATCTCACCGGCCAGCATCACGAAGCCGGTCTTGGTGGCCGTCTCGCAGGCCACGCGCGAGCGCGGGTAGGCGGCGAGGTACGCGTCCAGCACGGCGTCCGAGATCTGGTCGCACATCTTGTCCGGGTGGCCCTCGGAGACGGACTCGGACGTGAAAAGGTAGTTCTTCAGGGCCATGGACTTTGGATTCCTCTTAAGCAAGCGCCCCGCCTAAGGGCGGGGCATAAACGGCGCGAGGAGTATGTCGGTGTTGACCGGTCGCGTCAAGACCGGTGGCATCAGATGCCGACGGAACGGGCTCTCCCTCCGCCCTCCCCACGCGTAGCTGACGGGATCAGCGCGTGACGGTGCTGCGCTCTTTCTGCTTCTGCGCGGCGGCCTCGAGCTTCTGCATCACCTGGTCGAGGGTGGTGTAGAGGTCGTCCGTCTCGTCGCTGGCGCGCAGGATCTCACCGTGACTGTGCACCGTGAGCTCGGCCCGGTGCCGGTGCTTGTCGACCGAGAGCTCGATGTGGGCCGAGGACGGGTCCTTGAGGTGCTTGGTGACCTTCTGGAAGCGCTTGTTGGCCCAGGCCTTGATCGCCTCGGTGGGCTCGACGTTGCGGAAGGTGAACTCCAAATCCATCTGCCATTCCTCCCTGCTCAACACACATTGCGACGTTTCGAGGACGGGAGAATCCCCATGGCCTCGCGGTATTTCGCGACCGTACGGCGGGCGATGTCGATGTTCTCCTTCTGAAGGACGCGGACCACCGCGTCATCCGAGAGCGGGTTGGAGGCATCCTCGGCGGCGATCAACTTCTTGATGCGCCGCTTCACCGACTCGGCCGCGACCTGCTCCCCATGAACGGCATTCACGCCGTTGTTGAAGAAAAACTTGAGCTCGAAGATGCCCTGCGGGCACTGAACATACTTGTTCGAAGTGACCCGGGAGACGGTCGACTCGTGCACCCCGAGCTCGTCCGCTACGTCGCGGAGGACCATCGGCCGGAGCTGCTCCGGGCCGTGCTCGAAGAAGTCCGCCTGACGCTTGAGGATGCAGCGCATCACGCGTCCGATCGTATTCTGACGCTTGTAGATGGACTTGATCAAGAAGTCCGCGCTGTTGAGGCGCTCCTTGATGTAGTCGCGCTCGGCGCGCGTCGAGTCCTTGCCCTGGAGGATCTGCTTGTAGTGCCTGCTGATCCGGAGCTTTGGGAGCCCGTCTTCGTTCTGGAGGACCTGCCACTCGTCCCCGAGCCGGAACACGTGGACATCGGGGGAGATGTACTGTGGCTCCGCGGCGGTGTAGTCCCGACCCGGCCAGGGCTCGAGGACCTTCAGCATCCGGTGGTACTCGCCCACGTCCTCCATGTCGATCTGGAGCGCCTTGACGATGGCCGCGTAGTTCCGCTTCTCGAAGTCTGGGAGGTGGTTCCGGATCAAGACCACGAACGTGGGGTCGTCCGGGTAGATGATGCCGACCTGGACGAGCAGGCACTCCTCGAGGTTCCGCGCGCCGCATCCGAGCGGATCGAGGTGCTGCACGATGTCGAGCGCGCCCTCGAAGTCCTCCAGATCGACGTCCTGACCCTCGACCAGGTCGGTGAGCTCGACCGAGAGCCACCCCCGATCGTCGAGGTTCCGGATGATGAGCATCGCCGCGGCGCGCTCCCCATCCGTGCAGCTCTGCATCTGGAGCTGCCATTCGAGGTGCTCCGCCAGGGACTCGCGGCCTACGAGGTTCGTCTCGATGGGGGGGAGCTCCTCCAGTCCGCTCGCGCCACGCGGCGGGCCCTGGTCGGAACCCTGGTTCTCCATGTACTTGTTCCAGTCGATATCGTCGCCCTGGCCGTTGTTCTGCTCGTCGACGTCCCGGCTGGCCTCGGCCGCTTGGGTCTCCAAGGCCCGCTCGGCGTCGCTCGTGGTGTCCTCTGCGGTGTTGGGCACCTCTTCGAGCGTCGGGTTGTCCAACATTTCTTGCTGGACCTGCTCGACCAGCTCCAGGTGATTCAGCTGGAGGAGCTTGATCGCTTGCTGTAGCTGGGGCGTGATCGCGAGCTGTTGCTGGAGCCGCAGGTGCTGCTTGATCTCCAGACCCATCGATTACTTGAACCTCCACGAACGCCTGGCCGGGCGTTCGGCCCGACGAAGCAGCTTTTTCGTTCGACTACTCCGGCATCGTATCGGTGTTGCGACCGCTTGGCAAAGGCGCGGGCAGCACGAAGTCGGGCCCCAGGTACCGCGCCCTCGCCCGAGCATCGCCCCCGATGACCGATGGTGTGCCTTCTACCTGCACTGTCCCTCCATCGAGCAGCGTGGCGCGGTCACAGATCGCGAGGGTTTCGCGAACGGCATGATCCGTCACGAGCACGGCGAGGCCCGAGGACGCGAGGGCGCGGAGGAGCGCCTGGAGGCCTCCGACGGCCACCGGGTCGATGCCGGCAAAGGGCTCGTCGAGCAGGAGCAGGCGCGGCCCCAGCGCCAGGAGGCGCGCGATCTCGAGGCGGCGGCGCTCCCCGCCCGACAAGCCGTCCACCCGCCGCGTGGCGAGGTGGCCGATCCCGACGCGCGCGAGGAGCTCGTCGGGGTCGGGCGCCCCGGTCGCCATCGCGACGGCGAGCGCCACGTTGCCGCGCACGTCGAGGTCACGGAAGAGCGTGTCCTCCTGCGGGAGATATCCGAGGCCCAACCGGGCCCGACGGTGGAGCGGGAGCCCGTCGAGCGGACGCGCGTCCAACGAAACCGTGCCTGCGTCGGGCCGCTCGACCCCCGCGAGCATGCGAAACAGCGTCGTCTTCCCCGCGCCGTTGGGGCCGAGCAGCCCATGCACGCAGCCGGGGGGGACCTCAAGCGACACCGCGCTCACGACGCTTCGCCGGCCGTAGGCCTTGCACAGCCCCCGAGCGACGAGGCCGAGGGTAACCGCCGTCACTGGAGCGCCGATCCCTCGACCAACAGCCGGCAGGGCGCCCCCGAGACCCCCTCGCACGTGGCGCGCTCGTCATCGAGCCAGAGCACGATCGTGTGTCCGGCCAGCGTGTTCGGCCCCTCCGACAGGCGAGGCTCCCCGGTGAGGGCGACCTTCCCCGTCGCGCCCTCCAGCTCGGCCGAGGCGGACGTGGCCAGCCGCTCGCCACGCCGCACTTCGACGCTCCCGGTGGCGATGACGCGGTCGATGCGCTCGGCGTCGGCGTAGAGCACGTCGAGGGCGTCACAGCGCATCACCACGTCGCCGCGCCGCACGTGCACCGCGCCCACGAACCGCGCCGTGCGCGCCTTGAGGTCCCACTCGGAGCGCTCGGCCACGATCTCGAGCGGGGGCTTGCCGTCGGACGGTCGAACCACGGCGGGCTCGGTGGCCTGAGCGAACCCCGCGCCGAACCGGAGCGTGGCCGCGGCGGCGCTCCAGCCGTCTCCGCTGACCTCGACTCCCGAGGCGGTGGCCGCACTGGGGAGGGGCTGGGGGAGGGGCGGATCGACCTCTGGGGGCGCGCACGCGCCGACGAGCAACAGGCAAGCCGCGAAGGCTGCCGTGGCGCTCACGCGGTGGCCGACTGCCCCGCGAGCGAGCCGTCGCGCCCGACGCGGAGCTGGCGCTCGAGCGCCGCGCGGATGAACCCCGTGAACAGGGGGTGCGGCGCGAGGGGCCGGCTCTTGAACTCGGGGTGGAACTGGCACGCCAAAAAGTACGGATGGGTCGGGATCTCGATCATCTCGACGAGCTTCCCGTCCGGCGAGGTGCCCGAGATCAACATGCCCGCCTCCTCGAGGCGCGCGTGGTAGGCCGGGTTGACCTCGTACCGGTGACGGTGGCGCTCCTGGATCTCGTCGGCGCCGTACACCTGCCGCGCCTTCGACCCCGCTCGGAGCACGCAGGGGTAGGTGCCGAGGCGCATGGTCCCCCCGAGGTCGACCACGCGGCGCTGGTCGTCCATCATGTGCACGACCGGGTTGGCCGCCTGCGGGACGAACTCGGCGGAGTGGGCGTCCGGGATGCCGCCGACATCGCGGAGGAACTCCACGACCGCGAGCTGGAGCCCGAGACAGATGCCGAAGAAGGGGATGCCATTTTCGCGAGCGTGCCGTACGGCGAGGATCTTCCCCTCGATCCCGCGGCTCCCGAACCCACCCGGGATGAGCACGGCGTCGACCCCGCCGAGGAGGCCGGCCACCCGGCTCGCGTCGATCTCCTCCGAGTCGACGTAGCGGAGCTCGATCTTCGCGTCGTTGGCGATGCCCCCGTGCGCGAGGGCCTCGTTCAGGCTCTTGTAGGTGTCGGTGAGGTGGACGTACTTGCCGACGATGGCGACGCGGACCGTGTTGCGCGGGCTCGTGGCGCGCTCGCAGTAGTCCACCCACTTCTCGAGGTGGGGCTTCATCGCCCAGGCGTTCAGGCGCTGGAGGAGGCGATCGTCGAGGCCCTGGTCGTGGAACACGAGCGGGAGCTTGTAGATGTTCTCCACGTCGGGCGCGCTGATCACGTCGTTGACGCCCACGTTGCAGAAGCTCGCGATCTTCTGACGGAGATCCCTCGGGATCTCCTTCTCGCTGCGGCAGATGAGGATGTCGGGCTGGATCCCGATCGAGAGCAGCTCCTTCACGGAGTGCTGCGTCGGCTTCGTCTTCATCTCGCCGGCGGCCTTGATGTAGGGCACCAGCGTGACGTGGATGTAGAGCACGTTCTCGGGCCCCACGTCCGCGCGCATCTGCCGGTTGGCCTCGAGGAACGGAAGCGACTCGATGTCGCCCACCGTGCCGCCGATCTCGATGATGGCGATGTCGACCTCGGAGACCGCCTCGAGGATGAGGCGCTTGATCTCGTCCGTGATGTGCGGAATGACCTGGACGGTGCGCCCGAGGTATTCGCCGCGACGCTCGCGCTCGATGACGTTCCGGTAGATCCGGCCCGTCGTGAAGCTGTTCTTCTGGCTCGTGGGCCGGGCGACGAAGCGCTCGTAGTGGCCCAGGTCCAGATCTGTTTCGGCGCCGTCCTCGGTGACGAAGACCTCACCGTGCTGGTAGGGGCTCATCGTCCCGGGGTCGACGTTGATGTAGGGGTCCATCTTGACGTTGGCGACCCGGAAGCCCCGCGCCTCCATCAACGCGCCGATCGCCGCGGCGGAGAGGCCCTTGCCGAGCGAGGAGAGCACTCCGCCCGTCACGAACAGGTACTTGGTCTTCATGGGCGGACTCCTCGGGGCCAGGGGACGTGCCGGTAGGGCGCGCCCCCGAGGGACGACCCGGCCGTGAGCATCCTCATACGGCAGGGCTACGGCGGGAGCAGCACGCGACCATCTAGCCCGTACGAGCCACGTTGGCAGCCCGAACCGACGTCCTGATGTCGCCCGACGCTACGAACGGCGCTCGAGCCGGGCGCGGGCCCGTATCAGGTCCTCCGGCGTGTCGACCGAGAGGGGGCCCTCGGGGACGGGAACGACCCGGATGCGATAGCCCGCTTCCAACCAGCGGAGCTGCTCCAAACGCTCGGCCCGCTCGAGCGGCGATGGCGGGAGCCCGGCAACGGCCTCGAGGGCGGCGGCCGTGAACGCGTAGATGCCCACGTGCAGGCGCCACGGTCCTCCGTGCGGGATCGGGTGGCGCGAGAAATACAGGGCCCGCCCGGCCTCATCACACACCACCTTCACCCGGGCGGGATCCTCGACCCCCTCCGTGAGCGGCGCCGCGGCCGTGGCGATGGGGGTCCCGTCGCTCACCGCTGCGCCCACGCGAGTGATGTCCGTCGGGTCGACGAAGGGCTCATCCCCCTGCACGTTCACGACGACGCGGGCGCCGCGATTTCTCGCGGCCTCCGCCACACGATCGGTGCCACTGACGCACGGGCCGGTCATCACCGCCTCTCCGCCATGGGCCCGAACAATCTCTGCTATCCGCGCATCATCCGTGGCGACGAGCACCCGGTCGATGCCTTCGGCCCGACGGACACGGTTCCACACCCGCACCACCATGGGCGTTCCGCCGAGGTCGGCGAGCGCCTTGCCGGGCAGGCGGGCGCTCGCGTAACGGGCGGGAATGACCGCGAGGACCATCGTGTACTCCAGGCACACGACAGCGACCCATCAGGGGGGCCCGCACGGACAAGCCGTGCGGGGCTGACGAGTGCGTCCGAATCAGCGCTTGCTGAACTGGAAGCGCTTGCGGGCGCCGGGGCGGCCGTACTTCTTGCGCTCGACCATGCGGTCATCGCGGCGGAGGAAGCCAGCGCGCTTGAGCTCGGTGCGGTCGGTCGGGTTGGCGACGCAAAGCGCGCGGGCGATGCCCATGCGAATCGCTTCGGCCTGGCCGGACTTGCCACCGCCCGCCACGGTCACGAACACGTCGTACCGGTCGGGTGCGCCGATGAGCAGCGCCGGCTGGCGCACGATCATCTTCGCAGTGGCGCGCTCGAAGTACACTTCGATGTCACGAGCGTTGACCTTGATCGCGCCGGTGCCGGGGCGAAGGAAGACGCGAGCAGCGGCGGTCTTGCGGCGACCGGTCGCGTAGTACTGAACGGGTGCGTTGCGCATGGGTACTCAGATGTGGTCGGGGAAGGGACGGGGCAGCTGGGCGACGTGGGGGTGCGTCGGGCCGGCGTAGACCTTGAGCTTGCCGAGCATGACGCGGCCGAGGCGCGTGCCGGGGACCATGCCCTGGACGGCCGCGGTGAGGACGCGCTCGGGGTGGGTCTCGAGCTGGCGGCGCGCCGTGACGGAGCGCAGGCCACCCTTGTACCCGGAGTAGGCGTGGTACTTCTTCTGATCGAGCTTGCGGCCCGTGAGCACCACCTTCTCGCAGTTGACGACGACGACGAAGTCACCTGCGTCGACGTGTGCCGTGTAGGAAGCCTTGTGCTTGCCCTGCAACACCCGGGAGATGCGCGTGGCGAGGCGGCCGAGGGTCAGCCCCTCTGCGTCGACGATGAACCACTCGGGCGCGAGCTCGGAGGCCTTCGTCGAGTGGGTGGTCCAGCTGTGATGCTCGATCATGGGAAATCCGTAGGGTGCGCCCCTCTGCAAGGAGGGGCAGGGTCGGAACCGGCGGCGCTTATCCGGTGGCTGCCCGGACGTCAAGGATCACGATCCGGGACGTTGGGCGGCGAAGGGCCGGATTGGTAGCGTTCCCGGACCAGCCCGTCAAGCCCTGGAACGTCCGACATCAACGACGCGAGCGCGTCCGTATGGCCCCTCGGGTCCGAGCCTGAGGCAGATAATGCGCGTGCGGCCCGGATCCGTGCCCCGATCGAATCGGCACCGGCGGGGGCGTCCGATCGCATCCGCGGATCGGGGTGCCGCTCGGCGAGGTCCGCCCATGTGTCGGGGACGAGCGCCAGCCAGGGAACATCCCGGCTCCCGCGACGGCCGACGGCCGCCACGTGATCCGGATCCTGCGCCGCCCAGTCCGCGAGGGCGGACGCGACGTCCCCCTTCACGCGGAGGAGCAGCCCCACGCGCGCACGATGTACGGGCTCTTCCGCGGGCGCCGCGGCGAGCGCCTCGAGGAGCGCGGCCTCTGTCCGCGCGCGGTCCCCCCGGGCCGCGTGGAGGCGCGCGCGCACCACCGCGGCGGGTGCGCCCGGCGCATCCTCCAGGGCGGCGAGGGCCGCGTCGTCGCCCTGCACCATGGCCCGGGCCAGGGTGGCGGGCAGGCTTGAGTCGAGGCCCACGAGGGAGGGGGTGCCGCCGTGAATCAGGGCCATCCACACCGCGTGCAGCGCGGCCGGCGGCGGCCGGCCGGCGGCCCCCACGGCGAGGAGGCGGTTGGCCTCGGCGAGGCGCTCGGGGGTAGGCCCCTCCTGGTAGATCAGCGCGGCGCGATGGACGTCGGCGCCGATGCTCGCGTACGCGGCCTCGGCAGCGGCATGCTCGCCAGCGAGGTCCAGCGCGTCGGCGCGCATCCGCACCAGCTCGGGGGCGCGCGCGCCGAGCCCCCCGCACGCGGCGGTCTCGATCGTCCAGGCAGCGTCGCCCTCCGCGAGCGCCGCCAGGCCCACGATCCGGCAGGCGAGCACGTCCCGCGGATCGTCGACGAGCGCCCCTTCGGCTGCGAAGCGCGCGGCGTCGCCGTCTCCGCGGCCGAGCGCGAGGCGGAGTCGCGACGCGTCGTTCCCGACGGGACCGAGCGCCGCGAGCGCGCGCTCCTGATCCCCGCGCGCCCCGATCCACTCCGCGCGCACGCCGCGCCACGCCTCGTTCGGAGCGGCCCAGGCCGCCAAAGCGTCGGCCTCGTCCTCGGTCGCGCAAGCCATCGGATGGGATCGCGCCGTCACGAGCAGCAGGGATCTCCAGTCCTCGTCCTCCCCGATCTTGGCCGCGCGGAGCTTCGCGCCGGCACAGGCGGCCGCCAGGTGCCCGAGCAGGACCTGCTCCTCGATCGTGGCCGAGGGGGGCGTCGGCCCCACCGCGGCGGCGGCCAGCCGCGCGACGAGGCCGGGACGCGGGTCGATCGCCGGGCCCGCCTCGCAGGCGACGAGCGCGAGCAGGGCCGCGATCACTCCTCCTCGGGCTCCGCGGGCGCCACGTACCGACTCTCTTCTCCGAGGGCCCGGTTGGCACAGAAGATGTCGCTCGAACCGAAACGGCCATCCGCCCACAGCGCGATGATCTCCCCGTCCGCCAGCGCGAGTCCGAGATCGAACGCGTAGCCGCTCCCCGGCTCGTTCGAGTTGATGCGTAGATCCTCGAGGTTCCAGGTGTCCCCGCCGTCCTGCGAGTAGTTGTAGTACAGGTCGTTGAACCCGACCTCCCCGGCGTCGGCGCGGCGGTCCTCCCAGCCGACGAGCACGCTGTCCCCCTGCAGGAGCAGCGTGGGCTCGAAGCTCTGCGATTCACCGCCGGCGTCGCGATCCATCCGGACCTCTTCGCCCGCCCACTCCGTCCCCCCGTCCTTCGAGTAGCGGGTGTAGATGTCGTACCCGCCGGATCGGTCGTCCTGCCAGGCGATGTGCACGCGGTCCCCCACGGCCGCCACGACCGGGTTGATGGCGTCGCTCTGGCCCGCCGCGTCACTGTCCACCCGGCGCGGGTCCTCCTGCCAGGTGGCCCCGCCGTCCGACGAGGCGTTCACGTACACGTCCCGATTTTCGCCGTTCCGCTCGTCGTGCCAGACCACGTAGGCGTGGCTGCCCGCCATCGCGAGCGACGGGAGGAAGCTGTTGCTCGCCTCCCCTTCGGCTCCGCCGTCGAGCCGCGCGTCGGCCTCCGCGAAGCTCGATCCGCCGTCCGTCGAGACGTTTGCGTAGATGTCCGACGCGCCCGCACGGCTGTCCTCCCAGGTGACGACCACCCGCCCGTCATCGTCCGCGGCGAGCCGCGGCCACGCGCTGTACGACGCCCCCGCGTCGTCCGTGTCGACCCGCGAGGGCGCCTCGAGCCAGGTCGCGCCGCCATCGCGGGTGGCCTGGACGTAGATGTCGTACGCGCCGTCGCGATTGTCGAACCACGCGACGTACGCCGAATCTCCCACGGCCACGACCCGCGGCCCGAGGCTCATGGCCACGCCCTCGATGTCGCCGTCCAGGCGAACGTCCTCCTCTCGCCAGGTCCGCCCGCCGTCGGACGACACGTTCAGGTAGATGTTCCGATAGAGGAGATCCCCGTCCCGCTCGTCCTCCCAGACGACGTAGATCGTGTCCCCCGAGCAGGCGATGTCGGGCGCGAACGCGCCCACCTCACCGATGTCGAGCGGGACATCACCGGTCATCCAGGTAGCGCCGGAGTCGAGGCTGGCGTTGAACCAGATCCCGGGCACGCCCTCGCGATCATCCTGCCACGCGGTCGCGAGCCGACCGTTGGTGAAGCAGGAGCGCGGGACGATCGACTCGACGAGGTCAGCCTCCCCGTTGTGATCCACCCTCACGTCGTGGGTGGCCTCGTCCGCCGCGGGATCTCCCCCACTGCACGCCGCGAGGAAGGCCAACTGCACGAACGGGACGAGGCGCATCGACGTGTCTCCAGCGAAGCGACGCGAGGATATCCCACGCTCTGGACCTCGTCAGGGTTGACGCGCCCCAGGGGGTAAGTAAAGAGGGCGGCTCGCGTCTCCGGAGACCCATGCAGGACAAGAGCAAGCTTGGCAAGCGCTTCCAGTGCTTCCAATGCGGCCTGAAGTTTTATGATTTGAACCGCCCTGAGCCGCTCTGCCCGAAGTGTGGCGCGGACCAGCGCGAGAACCCGAACCCCGATCCGCGTGAGGCCATCCTCGCCCGCTTCAAGGGCAAGGGCGGCATGACGAAGGGCGCTGCGCGCGAAGACTTCGAGGCCGAGGACGAAGAGGTGGAGTCCGAGGACGCGGACGCCGACGAGGCCGACGAGATCGAGGACGAGGACGAGGATCTGGGCGAGAGCGCCGAGGTCGAGGAAGAGGACTAGCCGAGCGGCTAGTCCAGGTCGTCGGGCTCCGACTCATCGGGGCCCGATGCCTCGCCAGATGCATCTCCCGATGCATCGACGCTCTCCGCCTCGAGCTGCTGCCCACGAAATGGCAGCCCGTCCGCCGGATACCGAACCTCGACGAGGTAGAGGCCATCCGGCGGCGCAGTGCGTCCGGCGAGGTCGCGCCGCCCCGTTGCGAGCGCCTCGCGCACGTTGTCGAGCGTTCGCCTGCCGAGGCCGACCTCGATCGCGGTGCCGACCATGATGCGCACCTGGTAGCGCAGGAAGCCGCGTCCCTCGAACTCGAGGTGATGCTCCGCGCCGCGCACGAGGTGCTCGGCACGATCGATCGTCCGCACCGGCTTCGGGTTGTTGCAGGACGACGCTCGAAACGCCGTGAAGTCGTGGGTACCGCGGAGCAGATCCAGCGCCGCGCTGACCAGCTCCCAGTCCACCGCCTCGCGGAGGTGCCAGACCCGCCCCACGTGAAAGGGCGATCGATCGGGGCGCCCGAGCACGACGTACCGATAGGTCTTGCCCCGCGCGGAGATGCGCGCGTGGAAGCGGTCCGGGGCCACGGCCGCCTCGATGCACGCCACGTCGGACGGGAGCATCGTGTTCAGCGCCATCCGCACCTTGAACGGGTCGCGGGGCGTGCTCGCCCGGAAGCTCACCACCTGCCCGAGCGCGTGCACACCCGCATCCGTGCGGCCCGAGCCGTGCACGATGATCCTCTCTCCGCCGAAGAAGCGGGAGAGCGCGTCCTCGAGGGTCTCCTGGACGGTGCGCGGCCCCGCCTGGCGTTGGAAGCCCGAGAAGGCTCGACCATCGTACTCGATGACGAGGCGCCACGTGGTGCGGGCGGCGTCGGGGACAGCAGCGGGGACAGCGCCGGGCGCGACGGGCTCGTGCAGAGGGACCTCGCTCAGAAGTCGAACTTCAGCCCGAACGTGACCTCGGAGGACGACAGGTTGAGCTGGTTGTCACCGTGCACAAGCCGCGTGTTCCGGTATTCGGCCACGAGGAAGGTGTCGTTGATCCCGCTGATGGCCTCGAGGCGGCTCGCGGCGCGGCGATCGAACACATCGAGCAGGACGAGCAGCCCGCCGCCGAAGTGCCAGCCGTACTTTCCGCCGGTCTGGATGTGATCCGTCGTGTCCGGATCGACCACGTACCAGTTCTCCTCGAACATCCAGTAGTCGAGCCCGACGCGCCCGAACGGCACGATCGGCTGCTCGTCGAAGAAGTCGAGGCGGCCGGTGAGCGTCAGCGTGAGCGGCACCATCGTGAACTTGTCGGCCTCGCCGCTCGACTCCCCGGTGGCGGTCTGCAGGAAGCCGTTCGCCTGGTAGAAGCCGACCCCGAGGTTGGCGTCGATGAAGCGGGACGCGTATCCGTACTCGAACCACAAGATCACGTTGGTCTTGTCGCCGAAGACGCTCTGCACGTAGGAATCCACCACGGTGGTCGGCCCCAACCGGACCTGAACGTTCATGGTGCGGGGCCCTTCGTCGTCATCGGCGGCCCGAGCCTCGGGCGCCTCCAACACGAGCGCGAGCACAGCGGCGCTCCCGATGGCGCTCCCGACGAACCGGCGGCGGCGGCGGGCGACCGCGGCGCTCGCGAGGACGATCGCGGCGGCGCCGGCGCCTCCCCCCTCGAAACCGCAGAGCGGCGGGAAATATCCCCCCTCCTCCCCAGCGCGCTGGGTGATGGAGAGGGTCTCTTGGGGCGTGGCGGAAAGGATGGCGGACATGGGACCCTCGAGGCCGCTCTCATCGATGGCGCGGACGGCGACGTAGTAGGTCGTGCCGTTGGTGAGCGGGTAGATGGACTGGCTAACCTCTGCCGGGGGAACAACGTCGCGGACGACGATTGGTGACGTGACTGCGTCGTCACCGCTGAGCGGCGGCCCACCAGTGGGGTAGTCGGCCGCGGTGAACGGCTCGACGTCGAAATAGATCGAATACGACGCGATGTCCGTGGCTTCCAACGCCGTGAAGGACACCACGATCGACTCGTTGCCCCACTGCACGCCGGCCTCGTCGAGGGTGACGGCGTTCGGCGGATTGTCGATCGAGAGCGTGCCCGCGCCGCGGCCGACGAGCCCGGCCGAGTCCTTCACGAAGACCCAGATCGTGTTGGCCCCCTCGGCGTACTCGACGGCCGAGGAGTCGATGGTGAACGAGACGGTGGTCGGCGTGTCGGCCTCGACAAAGCCGGGGTCCGCGAGCTCGTCGCCGGTGGCCGCCGAGGTGCCGTTCAAGAGCACCTCGTAGTCCCCCGCCACGTCCGACGCGAAGGTGATGCTCACCTCCTCACCGTCGACGCCCTCTTGTGGCGTGAGCGACGACACGCTGACCCACGGGCGATCGCTCAGGGCCCGCACCGTGCCGTCGGTGGTGGTCCCGAAGGCGTAGCCCTCGATCGTCACCAGCTCGTTGAGGTTGACGGCGCCGGCGATGGTGCCGAGCGCCTTGCCTGGCAGCGAGCTGAACGAGTAGAGCAGCGCGTCATCCGCGCCTGCTCCCAACACCATCCACTCCTCGCCCGGCAGGATGCCGACGGCGGTGATGGCGTCGGCCACGTTGGTCAAGGACGAGGTGTAGTCGTTGCTGCTGCTCTGGAAGCGGACCAGGCCCCCGTTCGAATCCGCGAGGTAGACGGCCTCGCCGTTGTCGTAGGGGAACGCGTCGACGAGGGAGCGACCGCCGAGCTTGCTCTGCGGCGTGACCAGCTCGCCGCTGGAGACCAGGACCTTCGACACGTCGTCCGTGCCGTGCGCCACGACGAGGATGTCATCCATCAGGACGGTGTCCTCGATGGTCTCGTTGGCGAGCTCGACCGGGAAGCCGTCGAGGGACGTCCCGTCCACCACGGCGACTCCCGCGACCACGGGGCCGAGAGCGGGGTCCTGCAAGACGGCGTAGACGTTGTCGCCGTCCGTCTCGACGGCCTCGACCGCGCCGTCACCGAGGGTCAATGGCTCCGCCCGCGACGAGATGAGCCCCGCGGGGGTGATCTCGACGACGGCGACCGTTCCGTCCTCGCAGCCCGTGTAGAAGCTGACGCCCAAGAGCGACATGTCCCCGGATGCGGCCGCGCCGCGCGCCCCGGAGCAGACCGAGACGATGGTCGTCTCGAACGTGCCGGCGTCCATCACCCAGAACTTGCCGCCCCCGGCCTCGTTCCAGCCGATCCAAGCACCGTCGGGGCTCACGACGATATCCGTGACGGTTGTGCCCACCTCGAACGTGCTCGCAAGCCGATCGGGGGCGGCGAGCGCCGGGGTCACGAGGCCCGCCGTGACGAGCAGCAGGATCACGCGACACCCAGGAGGCCGGCGGCGGCGAGCCAGGATGCGATTCGCGCACCGGCGAGCCCGGCCGCGTGCAGGTCATCGGTGACGGCCCACACGAACACGCCGTCCCCCCCCGGGTCCGCGCGCAGGCGGCCCCACCACACGCCCGGCTTGCCGATGGTGGCGCGCGGGCGGAGCCGGGCCGGGCGGGAGACGAGCACCAGGCCTTCGGCCCCCCGCCAGGCATCCTCGACGGCCTCGACGGTGACGCCGCGGAGGTGAAGACCGGCGCTCATGCCCGCGAACAGCGGCTGCGTGGCGACCTGCACCCCCACCTTCGTGGCCGACAGCCCCGTGAGGGCCTCGACCTCGGCGGCCGCGAGCTGCTCCGGGCCGCTCCATTCGTCCATGGCGGTGTCTTCGGGCAGGGTGTCGAACGCGAGCCCGTCCACGAATGCCCGACGCGGCGGGTCCTGGTTGTTCAGCGTCGCGACGACCTGCTGCGCGAGCTCCTCCATCCCGCGGCGACCGCGACCGCTGGCCGACAGAGACACCACCCCGCTCACGCCCGTGAGCCCGATCGGGACGAGCGGCCCGATCAGCGAGGCGAGAAGCGCGCCGACGGAGGAGGGCGAGCGAACCGCGCCCGCCCGGGTGACGGCTTCGGGCAGGGAGGGCGTGAGCCCCGGGAGCACGAGCGGAGCGTCCAGCACCCCGACCGTCGCGTTGCCCACGTCGATCACCAGCACGCCGCGCTGCACGAGTCCAGGCGCGAGCTTGCCGGCCACGGCGGGTGGAACGCAGAGGATCACGAGATCCGGCTCTGCGCTCGCAAGCGCGGAGACCGGCTCGACCCCCACGTTCTCGCCCCGAAACGAGACGGTGTCGACCCGGGGCGACCGTGCCGCCGAGCCGTACGCCTTCAACGATGCGATCACGATGTCCGAGGCGTCCAGCGCGGCGAGGACCTGCGCCCCCGCCGACCCGGTGGCGCCCACCACCGCAACTTCCAATGCCGATCTGCTCATGCCGCGGGCTTATCCCGGAGGGAGCAGGGCAGCGGCGCCGAAACTACGCCTCGCGGTGGGTCGCGAGGATCGATTGGATGCGATCCTTCCCACGGAGCTTGAGCCGCTTGACCCGATTGATCTCGCGGCGCTCGGCCTCGGAGGGGTATCGGATGCGCTCGAGACGCTGGAGCGACCTCTCGAAGTCCTGATGCTTGCCGAACAAATGGCGAAGCTCGTCGTGGGAGGCGGTCAGCTGGTTGATGGCTTCGAGTTCCGTGGCTTCCATGAGACCTCTCGTCTAAGGTTGCACGGGGAGCATATCGAAGCGCGTTTGGAACTGTCAAACAGGTAGGAGCCCGACAGACGGCCGGGCGTCGGGCTCACGAAGATAGCGAAGACTCACGGTTTCTGGCGAGCACCCTGCCGCCGAACGACACAGACTCACGCCGCTCCCGACGGGAGAGTCGGCACGCGCGACGTGCAGGCGATGGCCTGCGGCGAGCACCGCATCGGCAAATGCGGAGGCCCCCTCCCCGACCGCGACCCCCAGCTCCCCCTGCGCCGCGACCTCGACCGTCACGTCCTGCTCCTCCCCGATCGCGACGGGCACCGGGCCGCGGGTGTCGAACCACCCTCCGTAGACTCGCCCCTTCCGCGCGTCGAGGAGCGCCAACACGCGCGGCTCTCCCGGCGCGAGCGTGGCGCGGAGACCGAGGGACGAGATCGGCGCGACTTCTACGCCGCGAGAAAAGGCCAACCCCAGCGCGGCGGCGACGCCGACCCGGATGCCCGTGAACGCCCCGGGGCCGACGGTGACCGCCACGCGATCGAGGCCGGGGAGCGCGGCGAGTGCGGCGGCGAGGTGCTCCGCGAGCCACACCTCCGTGCCCGCGGCCACGCGCGCGGACGCGACGTATCGGGCCTCCGTCCCGTCGAACGCGGCGACGCCGACCACCGGGCCGGCCGTGTCCACGAGCAGGATTCGCATCGGTGTGTCAGCCTACCGCGGCGCGGTGGATGTCGAACACCAGGACGAACAACATCAGCAACACCAGGAAGATGATGCCCGCCTGTTGCGCGCGCTCCCTGAGGATGAGCGGGAGCGGGCGGCCCCGCACCCACTCGGCCAGGTACATCACGATTTGCCCACCGTCCAACACGGGGATCGGCAAGAGGTTGATGATGCCGAGGCTGATCGAGAAGAGCCCGAGCTGGCGCGCCCAATCGAAGATGCCGCGCTCCGCCGCGGCGCGGGTCTGGCGGAAGATCTCGACGGGGCCCCCGAGGCTCTCCTGGGGGGCGGCTTCGCCCGTCGTGAGCTTCCCGAGCTGCTCCACGATGAACCCGGAGACGAGCACGACCTCGTCCGTGGCGCGGGCGAGCGCATCGGGGAACGCGTAGGGCCGGGCGACGAGCGGGGGAATCACCGTTCCGCCGCCGCTGCCGATCCCGAGCAGCGGACGCCACCGATACCGACCGAGCTCGTCCGTATCTTCCACGACCTTCGGCGTGACGCGGATCTCGCTCACCACGCCGGCGCGGCGCACGGTGACGATCATCTCGCGGGTCGTCTGTTCGCTCCCCTTCCCGCTCGCGGACGCGGCGACGGCGAGCACGACGTCGCGCCAGACGTGGATGGGCTGATCGTCGATGGCGATGAGACGGTCGCCTTCCTTCACGCCCGCGTCCGAGGCGGCGGAGCCGTCCTTCGCGAACTCGCCTACCGACACCATTCCGCTCGCGAGGCCCCAGGCCTGCCAGAGGTCGTCGTCAACCTCGGTCGGCGTGGGCACCCACGTGGGATCCCGGCGAAGCGTGAGCGCGGTGACGCCGGCTTCGGCCTCGGTGCCGGCGCGGCGCACATCGACCCGCACCTCGGGGTCCTGAGCCGCGAGGAAGAGCCGCCGCACCTCGTTCCAGGTCCGCACCGGCGCGCCGCCCACCGACACGAGCGTGTCGCCCGTGGCGAGGCCCGCTCGCCCGGCGGGAGAGGCCGGATCGTCCACCGCCACCGTGGTGTCGGGCGCCAGGCTCGTGAGGCCGAAGTCGTAGGGATCGCGGGCGTCGCCGTAGTCGCCTGCCTCGACCGGGATCGTGAGGGGGATGCGCTGTCCCCCGCGATCGACGATGAGATCGAGGGCGGCGTCCGTGCTGGACGCGAACGCCTCGCTCACGTCCGCCCAGGTGAGGGTCTCCGTGCCCTCGACCGACACGATGTGATCGTCGGGCAGCACCCCCGCCGCGGCGGCCCCGCCCTCGGCGTACACCGTCCCCACGTCCGCGCGCGGCTGCGGCTCCCCCGCCATCTTCAGCGCGGTGAACACGACGAACGGGAGCGCGAGGTTCATGGCCGGGCCCGCGAACACGATCAACAGCCGCTTCCAGGCGGGTTGGGCCATGAAGGCGCCCTGGGCCCGGGGATCGTCGTCATCGCCCCCCCCCTCCATGAAGGGGTCCGCTCCGGCCATCCGGACGTATCCGCCGAACGGAAACCAGGAGATCCGGTAGTCGGTATCGCCCCACTTCACCCCGAACAGTCGACCGCCGATCCCGACGCTGAAGACCTTTACGCGGACCCCACACGCCTTGGCGACGATGAAGTGTCCGAACTCGTGAATCGTGATGAGCGCCGCGATGAGCAGCAGGGCGGCGAGTGAGGTGGCGACACCGAACATCACGAATCAGTATTCACGGTGCGAGCAGCGGGCGCATCTGAAGTACAGCCCAGAGCAGCGGGCCGGTGAACAACAGGGAATCGATGCGATCCAGGATACCGCCGTGGCCGGGCATGATCGTCCCGCTGTCCTTCACTCCGAACGCGCGCTTGAACATCGACTCCACGAGGTCCCCCACGACGCCGGCCACGTCGAGCACCGCCGCGAGCACGAGCACCACTGGCCAGGACAGGCCGAGCCCCACCCCGAAGGCGCCCTTGAAGATCGCCGCGCCCGTGACGGCCAACAGCAGCCCGCCCAGCACGCCCTCGCGGGTCTTCTTGGGGGAGACACGCGGAAACAACGGAGTTTTTCCGAACGCGCGGCCGGCGAAGTAGGCGCCGGTGTCCCCGAGCCAGGTCGACGCGAGCAGGAAGAGGATGAGCGCGAGGCCGTCCTCCTCCATCCGGATGAGCGCGAGCGGGGCCATCAGGATCGGGACGTACACCAGCCCGAACCCCAAGCGCTGCGCCTGGCGTGCCGCGACCTCGACGTTTTCGCGCGCGAACATGGGGAGGGTGATGAACGCCATGAACAGGAGAGCGAGGACGGTGGGGAGATACGCGGTCGCATGCACCGCGGCGGTGACGACGGCGAGACCGGCGAGCAGGTAGACGATCCGCTCGAGGAGCGGCAGCTCCGGAGCAGCCATCCGCACGTACTCGTCGAGCGCGACGAGGAGGAACGGCAGCATCAGCCACCACACCCCCGTGGGCCCGCCCCAGACGAGGATCGGAACGACGACCGCGAGCCCGGCGAGCCCGGCGAGCAATCGCGTTCCCATCAGCTCCGAACCTGGGCGCTGGTCTGACCGAAGCGACGCTCGCGCTTGCCGAACGAGGCGAAGGCCTCCTCGAGCTGCGGGCGCCGGAAGTCGGGCCAGGCGGTCTCGGTGACGTAGATCTCGGCGTACGCGAGCTGCCAGAGAAGGAAGTTCGAGAGCCGCATTTCGCCCGAGGTGCGGATCAGCAGATCGGGGTCGGGCAACCCGGCGGTGCCGAGCTCCGCGGCGAAGGAGGCCTCGTCGATCGCGTCGGGGCGAAGGCGGCCGGCCGCCGCCTTCTTCGCCAAGGACCGCGCGGCCTCCACGATCTCGGCCCGTCCGCCGTAGGAGAGCGCCAAGGTGAGGGTCATGTCGCGATTGTGCCGGGAAGCCAGCGACAGCTCCTTGAGGGCCACTCGTACGGGCACCGGCAAGCGGTCCAGCTGGCCGATCGCGTTGAGACGAATGCCATTCTCGAGGATCTCGCGCCGCTCCTCGACGAGGAACCGGCCGAGCAGCCCCATCAGGCCAGACACCTCATCCGCCGGGCGGCGCCAGTTTTCGGTGGAGAAGCTGTAGAGGGTGAGCGCCTCGACCCCGAGCGCCCGACACGCGCGCGTGATCTCGCGCACGCTCTCCGCCCCCGCCTCGTGCCCCGCGAGGCGCGGCAAACCCCGAGCCTGCGCCCAACGACCGTTGCCATCCATGATGATGGCAAGGTGGCGCGGAACCGGGTGGCCGGGAACCGGGGGGCGAGGGACGCTGCTCAAACCTCCAGGACCTCTTTCTCCTTGGCGGCGGACACGTCGTCCACCTTCTTCACGTGCGCGTCGGTGGCCTGCTGCACCTTCTCCGTCGCGCGCTTCAGCTCGTCCTCGGTGATCTCCTTGTCGTCGGAGGCCTGCTTGAGGAGCTCGTTGTATTCACGACGAACGCCCCGCACGCGCACCTTCGCTTCCTCCGCGGCCTTCTTCACGACCTTCACCAGCGCCTGACGACGCTCACCGGTGAGGGGCGGGATGGGGATGCGGATGATCTGCCCATCGTTCGCGGGATTGAAGCCCAGCCCCGCGGTGGCGATCGCGCGCTCGATGTCGCGGAGCGTCGACTTGTCCCAGGGATTGACGATGAGGAGCCGGGCGTCCGGAGCCGTGATGTTGCCGCATTGCTTGAGCGGCATCGTCGACCCGTAGGCCTCGATGTGGATCGGGAGGTTCTCGATCAGGCTCGGCATCGCTCGCCCGGTGCGGACGCTGAGCAGCTCGCGCTTCAGGGCGTCGATCACCTTGTCCATGTCGTCAGAAAGACTCGAAAGGTACTCTTCAACAGACATCGCGGCGGCCTCCGGTCAGGGCTGGGGAGAGTGTACGTGCGTGCCCACCGCTTCGCCCGTGACGACCCGCCGCACGTTGCCGGGGCGCGCGAAGTCGAACACGATGAGCGGGATGCGGTTCTCCATGCACAGGCTGATCGCCGTCGCGTCCATCACCTTGAGGCCGAGCTTCAACGCCTCGATGTGCGTGATGGACTCGTAGCGCACGGCGTCTGCGAACTTCTTGGGATCCTTGTCGTAGACCCCGTCCACCTTGGTGGCCTTGAGGATCACGTCCGCATGAATCTCGGCCGCACGAAGCGCCGCGGCGGTGTCGGTGCTGAAGTAGGGGTTCCCCGTACCAGCGGCAAAGATCACGACACGCCCCTTGTTGAGGTGGGCCATGGCGCGGCGCCGGATGTAGGGCTCACACACCTCGTCGATGCGGACCGCCGACATCACCCGGGTGAAGCACCCTTTTTGCTCGAGCGCATCTTGGAGCGCGAGCGCGTTGATGCAGGTCGCGAGCATGCCCATGTAGTCGGCGTGCGCGCGGTCCATGCCGCCCTCGGAGGCGGGGACACCCCGAAAGATGTTCCCGCCGCCGATGACGATGCCGATTTGGACACCGAGCTTGTGGACCTCGATGATCTCGTCCGCATAGCGGGCGAGGACGGCCTGCTGGATGCCGCCCCCCCCGTTGAGATGCGGGTCATCCCCGGCGAGCATCTCCCCCGAAAGCTTCAACAGAATTCGGCGGTAGACGGGTGCGGCCACGGTTCCTCCGGTACTAAGGTCCCTCCGTTACTTCAGACCCGCCTGAGCGGCGACCTCGGCAGCGAAGTCATCCGACTTCCGCTCGAGACCCTCGCCCATGACGTAGCGTACGAACCGGCGGATCTTGATGTTCTCGCCGATGGTCGAGACGACTTCCTTGACGAGCTGGTCGATCGTCTTGGAGTCGTCCTTCACGTACTTCTGGTCGAGGAGGCAGACATCCTCGTACCACTTGCTCATGCGGCCTTCGACGATCTTGGCGGCGATGGCCTGGGGCTTGCCCTCGGACATCGTCTTCTCGAGCTGGACCGCCTTCTCCTTTTCATAGGCATCGGCGGGCACCTCGTCGCGCGAGAGGTACTCGGGTGCGGCCGCGGCGATGTGCATCGCCACGTCACGCGCGAGGTTCTTGAACTTTTCGTTCAACGCGACGAAGTCGGTCTCACAGTTCAGCTCGACGATGACGCCGATCTTGCCGCCGGCGTGAATGTACGCCTCGACCAGACCTTCGCTCGCGATGCGACCGGACTTCTTTGCGGCGGACGACAAGCCCTTCGCGCGGAGCCAGTCGATCGACTTCTCGATGTCGCCACCCGACTCGCCGAGGGCCTTCTTGCAGTCGAGGATGCCGGCGCCGGTGCGCTCGCGCAGATCCTTGATTTGTTCGGACAGGGACGCCATGAATCCTCCAGGTTCTACAGGGGGCCGGGCCTACGAGGCGCCGGGCTCCTCGATGGGGGCGGGAACGGGAGCCGGGGCATGCTCCTCGCTCACCGTGCGGCGGTACACCTCGACGCCGCGCCCGTCATCGCCCTGGATGATGGGGGACGCGTCGGTGCGGCCGGCCTGCACGCCTTCCGCCGCGGCGTCCGCGATGGCGGCGGTGAAGAGGCGGATGGACTTGATCGCGTCGTCGTTGCCGGGGATCACGTAGTCGATGCCGTCGGGATCGCAGTTGGTGTCGCAGAGCGCCACGACCGGGATGCCGAGCTTGCCGGCCTCGAGGATGGCGATGTGCTCCTTCTTGGGGTCGATCACGAACAGCGCGCCGGGGAGGGAGCGCATGTCCTTGATGCCACCGAGGGACTTCTCCATCTTCTCGATCTCGCGGGTCAGCGTGAGCGCTTCCTTCTTGGTGAGCTGCTCGAACTTGCCCTCGGTGCGCGCCTTCGTGAGCGAGTTGAGGCGCTCGATGGACTTCTTGACGGTCTGGAAGTTGGTGAGCGTGCCACCCAACCAGCGGTCGTTGACGAAGAACATCTGGGAGCGGCGCGCCTCCTCGGAGATGATGTCGCGCGCGGCGCGCTTGGTGCCGACGAACAGCACGGGCTGACCGCGGCTCACGATCGACGTGATGTACCGGGACGCCTCGACGAGGGCGCGTGCGGTCTGCTGGATGTCGATGATGTGAACCCCGTTCTTCTGCCCGTAGATGTACGGGCGCATGCGGGGATTCCAGCGGCGGGTCTGGTGACCGAAGTGTACGCCGGCCTCGAGGAGCTCACGAAGAGAGACATTTGCCATGGGATTGGACTCGTTGCGGGGAGGCCCGCGGGTGTGGTTGTTGCGACCGCCGGAGGAAGCGACCCGACCCTCATCTGCAACGGAGTTGCACACAGGGGCACCGGGGGTCGCGAGCCTTTGATCCGGCGTGGATCTCTTCGGGGAGGTCCCCGAAGGCACGGCCATCTAACGCGACGGCGCGTTGATGGCAACCGCTGCGCCTAGCGCTAGCTGGTGGAGGGCGAGGTGTCCTCGAGGGGTTCCTCGTAGCAGCACTTCTTGAACTTCAAGCCGCTGCCGCACGGGCACGGCTCGTTGCGGCGAATCCCGTGCTCCATCGCGAACAGGCGGGTCTCCGCGCCCTTGGCCGGCGGCTCGAAATTGGCCTGCGGCGGGAGCATCATCGGGATGGGCTCGAACGCGGGCAGCACGGGAGCCTGGTCCTGCTCCAGCTGCTCGTCCAGCGCCCCGGACGCGACCCGCTTCGCCATCGCCTTGCTCGGCGCGCTCGCCGCGGTCTCCGCGACCTGCATCTGGATGCGCAGGAGCCGGCTCACGACGGACTCGTCACGAAGCGAGTTCATGAGCTGGAACATCTGGAACGCTTCTTTCTTGTACTCGAGCAGCGGGTTGCGCTGCCCGTAGCCGCGGAGGCTGATGCCGTCCCGGAGGCGGTCCATCGCCAGGAGGTGGTCCTTCCAGAACTGGTCGGCGAACTGGAGGAGCAACATCCGCTCGAGCTGGCGCATGCCCTCCTCGCCGATCTCCTTCTCCTTGGCCTCGTAGGCGGCGATCGCGTCCGCCGTGAGGCGCTGCTTGATCTCCGCCCGCGAGAGCTCCTTGACCTGGTCGGGGGTCTCCGGCCAACGGACGGCGAAGACCTCGTCGATCCGGCGCAGGAACGGCTCCGTTTTCCACGCGTCCGAGCTCGAGTCACCGATGTGCTCGTCCATGAAGTCGTCGACCAGCGCGTTGATGCTCTCCAGCATCATCTGGCGCACGTTTTCGCCCGTGAGCGCCCGGCGCCGGAGGTCGTAGACCGCCTTGCGCTGAAGGTTCATCACGTCGTCGTACTCGAGGAGGTTCTTGCGGATGTTGAAGTTGTGGCCCTCGACCTTCTTCTGGGCGCCCTCGATGGAGGACGTGATCCAGCGGTGCTCGATCGGCTCGTCGTCCTTGAGGCCCATGCGCTCCATCCAGACGATGATCTTGTCGCTGCCGAAGATGCGCAGCAGGTCGTCCTCGAGAGAGAGGTAGAACCGCGAGGAGCCCGGATCGCCCTGACGCCCCGCGCGTCCGCGCAGCTGGTTGTCGATGCGCCGCGATTCGTGGCGCTCGGTGCCGAGGATGTGGAGCCCGCCGGCCGCCATGACCTTGGCGCGCTCGTCATCCACCTGCGCGCGGTAGCGGGAGACGACGGCCGCCCATTCGTCCGGGGAAACGTCGTGGCCGACCTCCAGCCGGGCGAGCCCCTCCGGATCCCCGCCGAGCTTGATGTCCGTGCCGCGACCCGCCATGTTGGTCGAGATCGTGATGGCGCCGAGACGGCCCGCCTGCGCCACGATCTCGGCCTCACGGGCATGGTTCTTCGCGTTCAGGACCTCGTGCGGGATGCCCTTCTTGAGGAGCAGGCGCGCGACGAGCTCGGACTTCTCGACGCTCGTGGTGCCGACGAGCACGGGCTGCCGCTTCGCGTAGCACTCCTCGAGCTCCTCCATCACCTTGCGGAACTTCTCCGCCTGCGTCTTGTAGACGATGTCGTGATGGTCGAGCCGCTTCACCGTCTGGTTGGTGGGGATCGGCATCACCTCGAGCTTGTAGATGTTGCCGAACTCCTCCGCCTCGGTCTCCGCGGTGCCGGTCATGCCCGCGAGCTTGCCGTACATGCGGAAGTAGTTCTGGAAGGTGATCGTCGCGTAGGTCTGGCTCTCGGCCTCGACCTTCACCCGCTCCTTCGCCTCGATTGCCTGGTGCAGCCCGTCCGACCAGCGCCGGCCCGACATCAGCCGGCCGGTGTGCTCGTCGACGATGACGACCTTGCTGTCCTGGACGACGTAGTCCTTGTCGCGCTTGAACAGGAAGTGGGCCTTGAGCGCCTGGTTGACGTGGTGGAGGATCTCCATGTTGTGGGGATCGTAGAGGTTGTCGACGCCCAGACGAGCCTCGACCTTGTCCATCCCCTCGTCCGTCAGGCTCACCGCGCGCTGCTTTTCGTCGACGGTGAAGTCGATCTCCTTCTGGAGCAGCGGGATGATGCCGTCGATGATGTTGTACTTGTCGACCAGCATGTCGGTCGGGCCGCTGATGATCAGCGGTGTGCGGGCCTCGTCGATGAGGATCGAGTCCACCTCGTCGACAATCGCGAAGTGGTGGCCGCGCTGGACGTAGTCCTCCGCGCGGAACTTCATGTTGTCGCGGAGGTAGTCGAAGCCGAACTCGTTGTTCGTGCCGTAGGTGATGTCGGCGGCGTACGCGGCGCGCTTGATGCCGTCGGAGCGCTCGTTCGAGAGGATGGTCCCCACGGAGAGCCCGAGGAAGCCGTAGATGCGCCCCATCCACTCGGCGTCGCGACTGGCCAGGTAGTCGTTGACGGTGACGACGTGCGTGCCCTTGCCCGAGAGCGCGTTGAGGTAGACCGGCAGCGTCGCGACGAGGGTCTTGCCCTCGCCGGTCTTCATCTCGGCGACCATGCCGCGGTGGAGGACCATGCCGCCGATGAGCTGGACATCGAAGTGCCGCATCTCCATGACGCGGCGCCCCGCTTCACGAACCGTCGCGAACGACTCGTGCAACAGGTCCTCGACGGAGGCGCCATTATCGAGCTTCTGACGGAATTCTGCGGTTTTTCCGCGCAGCTCTTCATCGGTCAGCGCACGAAGGCCCTTCTCGAGGGTGTTGATCCTGGCCACGTCGGGTCCCATCTTCCGGATGAGCCGGTCGGCGCGCGTGCCAAAAACGCGCTTGAAGACGGTATCGAGTCCCATCATCGGTGGTGCTCCACGAACCCGCGCGCATAACCTCAATCCCACAGCGGTGCGTGATCGGGTTCACCCACCGGTCGAAGCGCGCCCCGGCGGACCCGCTACGGGAGATACTCAAGTGGATCGACCTTTTCTCCGTCGATCAACAGCTCGTAGTGCAGATGGGGCCCGGTGCTCATCCCCGTGCTCCCCACCAAGGCGATCACGTCCCCCGCAACGACGAGATCGCCCTCAGCCACGGTGAAACGCGAGGCGTGACAGTAACGTGTGGTCACATCGTAGCCGTGGTCCACCACGACGGTTCGCCCGTGCCCGGAGTCCCAGTCGGCGAAGGTGACGAGGCCATCCGCCGTGGCGTAGATCGAGGAGCCATAGGGGGCGCCCAGGTCGAGCCCCGTGTGCATCTTCCACCGCCGGCCGAACGGCGAGTGGCGGTACCCGAACGGGGAGGTGAGCACGCCGTCGACCGGCCAGAGCTGAGGAAGCGCGGACCGAAGGCCGTCGAAGCGCGCGAGGAGCTCCTCGTAATCGCCCAGCCCCGGGGTCAGGGCCCGGATGTCGTCCTCGAGCGCGGCGAGATGGGCCTCGACCTCTCCCGGGAGCTGCTCCGCGCCTCCGGTGCCCTCGCCTGGGATCACCCCGTCGATCCACGCCTGCCGCTCGGCCACCTCGCCGGCGTCGAGGGGGCCGAAGCCCGGGAGCGCCTCGCGGGCCTCGATCGCGCGGAGCTGATCGTCATAGCTCCGAACGCGCTCCACCAGCGGCGCGAGATCGGCGATCCGACGGTCCACCTGGTCGAGCCGGGCCTTGAGGGCGAGATTCTCGCCGACCAGCTGATCATGCGCCACGACCCGCGGCAACGTCGCGGCCTGGATGCCCGCGAGGACCACCAGCACGACGAGGAGGGTCGCTGCGACCGCGAGCACCAGCCGCACGCGTCGCAACGGCACGCTGGCCTGCCAGACCTCGCCCCGGCCGCCCTCCGGCACGAGCATGACCGTGTAACGGGCGTCGGATGCCTCGGGTGAGGCGGGCCTGCCCGGCTTACGCGAGCTCGTCGACACGGGTGATCACCGCCGTGATGTTGTCGTCTCCCCCGCGGGCGCACGCGAGCTGCACCAGGTGCCTCGCGGCCTCCTGCGGGTTCATGGAGCGAACGGCCTCTCCGAGCTCGGCGGGCTCGACGAGGTTGGACAGGCCGTCACTACAGAGGAGGAACCGATCTCCACGCCGGAGGGCACGCACCTGGATGTCGATCTCGACATCCTCCGTGTAGCCCAGCGACCGCGTGATGATGTTCTTCAGCTTGTGATGGCGCGCCTGTTCGGGCGTCAGCAGCCCCGCGCGGATGCGCTCGTTCACCAGGGAGTGATCCTCGGTGAGCTGCTCGATCCGCCCCTCGCGCACGATGTAGCCGCGCGAATCCCCGACGTGGGCGACGAAGGCGTTCGAGCCATCCACGAGGAGGACGAGGCAGGTCGTGCCCATGCCCCGGTATTCGGGCTCGGCGTTGGCCTTCTCGAAGATGCGCTTGCCGGCGAGCCGGATGGCGTAGCGCAGGCGCTCGCGCATCACCTCGACCGCGCCCTCTTCCCTCGCCGCTTCGATCTCGGGCGAGGTTTCGAGGTCCGACAGCACCTCTTCTACCGTATTCACGGCGATCGCACTTGCGAACTCACCGCCGGCATGGCCGCCCATGCCGTCACACACCACGAAGAGGTTGAGCTCGTCGTTGATGAGATAGTTGTCTTCATTGTTCGTGCGCTTCACACCGACGTCGGTGATGCCGCAGGAGGTGATCCGCATGGGCGCTCGCTTCCCTTCCCAGGGGGCGAATAGCGCGGGTGGACGCCGATGCCAAGCACGAAGCGCCGAGCTTCCGACAGAAGGTGACCGCGAGCCCCGACTTCTCTTCGGCTTACGCTTCGCTTTCCACGGTATCGGGCTGGTCATCCGCCGGTTCGTCGACAACGGACTCGTCGAGCCTCGCCCCGGAGGCGGAGTCGATCGCGGCCGCGAGGCGCCGCCACTCGGGAAGGTCCAACGTCTCCGCGCGCCGACGCGGATCGATTCCGGCGGCGTCGCACGCGGCCTGGGCGTCCGGACGCATCATCGCGCTGCCGAGGGAGTTCAGAAGGGTCTTGCGACGGTGCTTGAACCCGAGCCGCACGACGCGGTCGAACACGCGCGGCGTCACACCGCCGAAGTCGGGCTCGGGCAACAACTCGAAGCCGAGGACGACCGAGTGCACTTTCGGGGCCGGGAAGAACGCGCCTGGGGGGAGGGTGAGGACCGGGCGCACCTTCGCGCGGACCTGCACCTGCACGGACAGGGAGCCGCGCGACGAGTGGCTCGGCCCCGCCTGGAGGCGATCGCCCACCTCCCGCTGGAACATGAGCACCATGGTCGAGAACACGTCGGGCCGGTTCAGCAGCCGCAACAGCAGGGGCGTCGCGACGTTGTAGGGCAGGTTCGCGATGACCTTCCACCCCGAGCCGGGGCACACCGCGTCGAGGTCCACGTGCATGGCGTCGGCTTCGACGAGCTGGAGATCGGGCCAGAGCTCGCGGAGGGCGGCGGCGAGGTCACGGTCGATCTCGATGCAGTGGACGTCCGCGCCGGTCGCGCGCATCCGCTCGGTGAGGACGCCGAGGCCGGGGCCGATCTCGAGCGCGTGGTCGCCGGGCTTGAGGGCGGCGGCGTAGACGATTCGGTCGACGGCCTCGTCGGAGACGAGGAAATTCTGGCCGAAGCGGCGACGGGCGCGGGTCTCGAGCTCGCGGAGGCGGGTAGCGGGATGAATCATGGGGTGCCGACCGCCCATCGTGGACGCGCGCTGGAGGGACCGGGCGGGAGCTCGGCGAGGAGGCGCAAGCGCCCGACGTTGGCGATCATCGCGCCATTGTCGGTGCACCGTGCGCGAGGCGGGAGGAAGGCCTGGAGCCCACAGGCGGCGACGCGGGCCCGGATGCGGCTGTTTGCCGCCGCCCCGCCGCCGATCGCGATGCGCTCGACGCCCGTCCGGACGGAGGCGCGCTGGATCCGGTCGATGAGCACGTCCGACACCGCTTCCTGGAAGCTCGCGGCGAGGTCCGCGTGGGGGGTGCCGGGAAAGCGCTCGAGGCGCGTGCGAACCGCGGTCTTGAGGCCGGAGAAGCTCATGTCGAGGTCTCCCACCCGGGCGCGAGGGAGAGGGACCGCGGACGGATCTCCCTCGGCGGCGAGGGCGTCGACGAGCGGGCCGCCCGGATACCCGAGCCCCAACATGCGGGCGACCTTGTCGAAGGCCTCGCCGACGGCGTCGTCGACGGTCTCGGCGAGGGTCTGGTACACGCCCACGCTCTCCGCGAGGTAGAGCGTCGTGTGCCCACCGCTCACGACGAGCCCCAGGAAAGGAAACGCGGGAGCGGGCACGTCGAGAAGGGGGGCCAGCAGGTGGCCCTCGAGGTGGTTGACCGGCATGAAGGGGACGCCCCAGCCGAGCGCCGCAGCGCGCCCGAAGGACAACCCCACGAGCACCGCGCCGATGAGGCCCGGGCCGGCGGTGGCGGCCACGGCATCGGGCCGCTCGACGCCGGCGCGTTCGAGGGCGGCGCGGACCACGGGTGCGATCTGCTCGACGTGGGCGCGGCTCGCGAGCTCGGGCACGACGCCCCCGTACGCGGCATGGATCGCCTGCCCGTAGACCACGTCCGAGAGCACCCCCTCGGGGCCCACCAGCGCGGCCGCCGTTTCGTCGCAGGAGGTCTCGATGCCGAGCACACGCATCAGGCGGCCAACGCGGGTCCGGGCGAGGACGGCCCGGCGGGAAACCGGGCGAAGAGGGTCAGCGCGAGCGCCAGGAGCACGATGCCGCCCGCGACGCCCGTGACCCCCACCACCTGCGGCACGCCGCCGCTCAAGACCAGCTCGTGGAAGCCCCCCAACGCCGTCAGCACCCCGTGCGCCAGGGCCGCGGCCCACACCGTGCCGCCGGCCTCGCGCACCCAGGCCAGCAGCGCCCCGAGGGGGATCGAGGCCCCCACGAGCACCAGCGTGCCCTGCACCGGCGCGTCCGGGAAGTACCCGAGGAGCAGCACGAGCGGCACGTGCCAGAGGCCCCAGGTGAGGCCGATCCCCAGCGCCGCGGGCCAGAAACCGAGCGGTCGAAGCTCGCGGAGCAGCACGCCGCGCCAGCCGATCTCCTCGGCGAACGCGAGCGGCGTGTAGAAGAACAAGCCGACGATCAGCGCCTGGAAGGAGGCGAGGAGGGCATACGGCACCCGCGACGCGGCGAGCCCCTCCTGCACCTTGGCCGCCGCGTCCTCTCCGCGGAGCTCCAGGACCCGCTCGACGATCGGCCCCCCCGTCAGATCGAGGGTGCCCCATCCGAACAGGTGAGCGACCAGCGCCGACGCCCAGACGATCGCGACGGGCGCGAACCAGGAGAGGATCATGATCCCGTCGAATCGGAGGGCGGTGTCGATGCTCGCGATGGGCTCCCGCACGACGAGCCGCTTCCAGACGAGCGAGGCGAGGAGGGGCCCGACGAGGAACGGAATCGCGAGGACGAGGCTCCAGTACCCATCGACGGGGATGCCCGCGGCATACACGACGGCGGCGACGCCCCAGCTCCAGGCGAAACAGAGGGCGACCCAGGAGCCCGCGCGGCGAACGAGCGGGGCGGTGACGGGGTTCCGCGAGCTCAATGCACCACCTGCGGGAGATAGGACGCCGGGTCGAAACGCCCACCATCCTGTTTACCGTCGTGACACCCGGCGCACAGCTCGGCTGCGGGCTTGGCGATCATCTCGACCGTGGGCGGATTGGCGACGTGGGCCTTGCCGGGGCCGTGACACGCCTCGCACCCGACGGACTCGAGTCCCGCCACGGCGCCGGGGTCCTTCGGGCCGTCCGGGTGCAGCGCCCCGGTGACATGGCAGGAGAAGCAGGCGCGGTCGCGCTCGTTGTTGGTCTTCACCAGGGTGGCCCAGGCGGACGCGTGGGCGGTGCCACCCCACTGCTTCGCCTGGTCCGCGTGGCACCCGGTGCACGCGCTCGACCCCGCGAACGGCCCGGCCGCGATCGCGGACTCGGTCACGACGGGCTCGGCGGCCTCGATCAACGCCTTGGCCGCCGCTACGAGCGTGGCGGTCGCTGGGTGATCGGCGAGCTCCGCGCCGAGATCGACCAGGCGGTTGGTCGCGCGGTGCGCGGGCCCCGACTCGTCCGCGGCCGCCTTCAGGGAGGCCTCGAGGTCCACCAGCTTCCCGTCGAAGAACGACACCTGCTTGCCGAGGCGGGCGCGCGAGGCGTCGTCCGTCGCGTCGGCCTGCCGCTTCTTCAGTTCGGCCACGCGCGTCCTGTAGCTGTCCCGTTGCTCGGCGAGCCGCGCGAGCACCTGCCCGTCACGCCAAACGGTGGCGCCGGGGGTGAGCGTGAACGCCATCACGCCCAGCTGCTTTCCGCGGGAGCCCGCGGAGAGGAGGAGCCCGCCATTCGCGAGCGCGCGCGGCTGCTCGAGCTGTTGACGTTCCTGCCCGTTGACGACGAGCGAGACGCTGGGGAAGGCGGCCGCGAGCGCCTCGTCCTCCTGGAGCTTCTGACCCGACAGGACGATGACGACGTCGGCCGGCGCGGCCTCCAGCGCGGCGCGGACGGCGGCCGCCGGCTCCGTGACATGGCAGGTGGGCTCCTTCTGGGAGTTGCCCATGACGCCGACGACGGTGAACGACTGCCCGCCACGCTCGAAGTGGAGATAGGCCGGGAACGGACGTTCGCCGCCACATTCCAGGTTCGCGGCCACGTAGGGCAGCGTGTGCGCCGTCGCGAGCTCACGCACGGTCGGGAGTCCCAGCGCGAGATCGCCCGCACCCGGGAGCATGGCGTCTACTCCCGCGAGCGCGTAGGCCTGGGCCAGCAGCCGCGCCTTGGCGACCTGCTGATCCCGCTCCTCTGCGCGGATCACGGCCTTGCCCGCGAACAGGTTTCCGGCGTCGACCACGACGACCGGCCCCTCCGCGCGGAGCCCCTCGATCACTGTGTTTCGCCTGGACAGACCGCCCAGAGGGTGGCGTGGTCAACCACATGGCTCGATCTCGCCGTCGAGGTTGCCCGCATACGCGAGCGTCACGCCGCCGACGGGCGCCGTAGCGGACGGCTCGGCCCCAGTGCACGCGGCGACGACCAGGGCCGCGGCCACGAAAACGCGGCGACGCCACCTCATTCGGGGGCCCCTGCGGCGGGCGGGCGGGCTCCGCCCTTCGGCGATGGCGCGGGCCCAGCACCCGGCGCGCCGGGGAGGCCGCCCTGCTCGGTCTCGATGCGCTCCCTGCGCTCGATCTTCTCCTCGTCACCCGTCGCCTTGCGGCGGTGCTCCCGCATCAGGTCCTTCACGACGTCGACCAGGCCGCTGTCGATGATGTAGACCTCGGGGAACTCGAGGGCACGGGCGTAGAACCGGTCGCGCTCGTGGCCTTCGGGGTCGACCGTGGGGGCGGCATGCTGGCCGACGACGATCGTGCGGGCCTCTCCACCCCGATCGTTCATCACGATCGTGGCCAGCGGCTTGTCGAAGCCGTACTCCCCATCCGACGCGACCTCGGCCACGAACTCGTCCGCCTGCACGTTTGCGACGCGAGTGGCCAGGCGCTTGGGAGTGCTGCCCGGGACCGGCACGCCCGTGTCCCAGAACCACTTGTCGGCTTCCATCGTCACGGTGACGGTGCCCGTCAGGTCGGGATCCCGATCGTCGCCCGAGAAGGTCGTCACGAGGGACGCGAGCGTGTTCGGGTCCATCCGGGCGAAGCGCGTCAGTCGGAAGGTCTCGGGATCGGCGAGGTAGTCGTCCAGCAGGCCGTCCCGCGCCGCGTACACCGTCGGCTCCTCCGCCAGCTTGACGTAGGCCAGCACGTACTCGCCGTCCTTCTCTCCCGTCGCCGCGCCGAGGAGCAGCGTCAGCGGATCCCGGCCGGAGAAACGGATGGTGACCCGCGCCCGGGGCTTGTCCAGCCCGTACCTGGCGAGATCCGTATCGTCGTCGGTGACGAACTGGATCGCCTTGAGCGCGGAGACCCGGCCCATCAGGCCGCGGATCTCGCTGTCGTTCGCCGCGAACCGCTTGGGCTCGAGCATGTCCCAGCTGCGCTCGCCGGTGCGCTGGAACGCCAGGCGCCTTCCCTCCGGAAGATCGGCCGAGAGGGCATCGACGTCCTTGCTGTCGAACGAGGCGAAGCGCCGCTCGCGGAACTCGGCGAGGGACAGGCTGTAGTAGTCGACCGCGCTCTTCTTCACGGTGTAGACGGCGGTGTCCCCAGTCTTGCGGACGTAGAAGCTGACACCGGAGGGGTTCGGATCGCCGGCGTCGAACTGCTCGGTGGAGCCGTCCCTGAACGTGAGCTTCACGTGGATCGTGCTGGAGCCGAGGCCGTACAACGCTTCGTCCGCCGGGCCGTCGACCACCGTGGCGCGCGCCACGAGATCGTGGAGCTGGTGCTTCACGCGGTTCACCATCGAGCGGCTCGCGCGGAGCTCCTCGGTCTCGAGCCACCAGCCGTCCGCGCGCTCGACGAGCACGATGACCCCCTCCGGCCGGGTCACCTCGACCTTGACGAGGTTGGCCTTCTCGAAGACGAAGATGGGCTTCTCGATGCCCTTGAGGGCGGCCTTCCGCTCGGCGGGGGTCAGCTCGACGGGACGCACCATCCACCACGCCCCGAGGAGCGCGACGAGCGCCACCAGCGCGAACAGGGTGCCGCGGAACGCCTTCATGCACTCCCCTTGCGATGGTGCCCGCTCATCGACCGCGCCTCGCCGCCCAGACTCCGGCCCCGAGCAGCACCGCGAGGAGCGGCCCCATCGAGAGCACGAGCCAACGGACCTTGCCCAGGTCCTCCGCGGAGAGCGCGAGGCGGCGCACCATGCTCGGGCGGCCGACCACGGACAGGCGCCCCTCGTCCCCCACGAGCCAGCGGAACGTGTTGATCGCGAAGCTCGCGTTGCCAGGGCCCTCGGAGAGGAGCCCGTTGCCGATGGCGTCGGCATCGCCGAGGACCACCACGCGGGCGCGGCCACGCTTCACCATGCCCGAATCGGGCCCGAGCTCCAGCGCGAGGGCCATCGCGGCCGGCCCCGCGCCGTCGATGTCGGCCTCGAACTTCGCGGCGCCGCCGTCGAACGCGCCCCCGCGCTCGATCCAGCCGTCACGCGAGGTCTCGAGGAGCGTCGACACGCGGATCCCCTCGCGGGGCGGCACCGCGGGCTGGAGCGGCGCGGCGCGCGAAACCACGGTGACCAGCGCCTGATCCGACAGGTCCTTCGTGATCGGGTGGGCCTTGTACCGGGGCACCGGCCGATCCGGGTACGGGAAGACCAGCAGCTTGTCCAGGACGATGCCCTCGGGCACCACCACGCCGAGCCGACCGAGGAGCCCCGGGACGAACGAGCCGGGCTCGACGGCGAAGAGGAGCGACCCGCCGGTGGCGAGGTAGGCCAGCAGCAGATCCTCTTCGAGCAAGGGGATGGCGACGCGCGGACGCGCGATGACGACGGCAGCGGCGTCATCCGGGACGCGCGGTGCGGCCTCCTCGCGATCGCGGACGAAGTCGAGCTTCTTGAGCTCGTAGTTCTCCTGGTCGAGCATGGCCTTCAGATCGGCCAGCCCGTCGGGATCGCGCCCCTCGGGGTCGAGCTCGCCGTGGCCGACCAGCGCGTAGACGACGCGGCGGCTGTCGGACATCAGCTGGGAGAAGGCGCGGTTGATCGCGGCCTCGCCCAGGAACTCGATCTTGCGGTCGTCCCCCTTGCCGGAGCGGCGGAACAGGTCGCGATCCTGGAGGTCCACCCGACGAGCGCCGCGCTGCACCACCACGGTGCCGTAGTCGGTCACCCCGAGCTTCTCGGCGGTCAGCCGCTCCTTGTCGAAGTCGATGAACTTCGTCTCGACGACGGCCGAGTTGTAGTCCATCTCCTCGAGGAGATCCTGGAGCTGGCGGTCCTTGAAGTAGGCCTCCTTCTTGCCCCGTTGCGCCGAAAACGCGGTCACGGTCACGGCCTGCGCGTCGTGATCGAGCAGGTCGAGCTTGTTCACCGTGTCCGCCGCGAGGACGCTGCCTTGATCCGCGGACAGATCCACGCGGATCCGGAAACGGTCCACCAGCAGGTACACGACCACCACCGCGGCCACCACGAGGAAGGTCACGATCGTGGCGTTGGAGCCCACCGCGAGGCGGCGCTGCAGGGTGCGGTTCATCGCCACCGGCGCGACTCCACGGAGCGGAAGGTCAGGAAAAGGAACACACCCGTGAACGCCAGGAAATAGAAGATGTCGGCGCTGTCGAGGACGCCCCGATTGAACGAGTCGAGGTGCACGAGCACGGAGAGCGGCCGGACGGCATCGGCCCACTCCTCGGGGAGCAGCGCCTCCGCCCGCCCGACGAGCCAGAACGGCAGCAGGATCACGATGCCGATGAGGCCGGCGGCGACCTGATCATCGGTAAGCGAGGAGGCGAAGATCCCCGCCGCGCAGAACGCCGCCGCGACCCCGACGAGCCCGAGGTAGCTCGTGAAGATGACGCCCCAGTCCGGATCCCCGTAGTACGCGAGCACCAGCGGAAAAACGAGGGTTCCCAGGAACATCAACAAGCAGAGCGTGAGCGACGCCAGCCACTTGCCGATCACGATGGATCCGAGCGAGATCGGGGCGGTCATCAGGAGCTCGAGCGTGCCGAGGCGACGCTCCTCCGCGAAGTGCCGCATGGTGAGCATCGGGAGCACGAAGAGCTGGGTGATCGCGAGGTTGCCGATGAGGACGCGCAACGAGGCCTCGCCGGTGAGCGTCACGCCCAGGTAGAAGAACAGCCCCGCCAGGAAGAGGAACGCCGAGAGGAAGACGTAGGCGAGCGGGCTCACGAAGTAGATTCGGAGCTCCTTTTTCCAGAGCGTCAGCACCCCCTTCACTCGCGCCCCACGATGCCGACGAAGGCCTCTTCGAGCGTGGGGAGGCGATGCTCGAGCGTCCGCACGCGGCCACCCACGGCGCGGGCCAGCTCCGCGATGGCCACGCGCGGATCCAGCTTGGCATTGACGCGGAAGGACCGCCACGGGCCGTCCTGCCCGAGGGGCTCGACCAGGTCGATCTCGGGGAGCGAGCCGAGCCGCGGCCCGTCGATCCCCTCGACCTCGGCGAGGTACCACTCCCCGCCCGGCGCCATCGCGCGGAGCTCCGCGATGGAGCCCTGGGCCACGAGCTTGCCCTTGGCGATGACGAGGGCGCGCGGACAGAGCGCCTCGACCTCGGAGAGGATGTGGGTGGAGAGGATCACCGTGTGGGTGCCCGCGAGGGAGCGGACCAGGTCACGGATGCCGACGAGCTGGGCGGGATCGAGGCCGCTGGTGGGCTCGTCGAGGATGAGCACGGGGGGATCGTGCAGCAGCGCCTGGGCGAGCCCGACGCGCTGGCGGTAGCCCTTCGACAGGGAGCCGAGGATGCGGCGCTCCCATCCGGCGAGCCCGACGCGCTCCATCACGCCGCCGGTCCGCTGGTGCCGGGCACGCCCGGTGAAGCCCCGAAGCTCGGCGATGAAGCCGAGGTAGTCCCCCACCGTCAGCTCCGGGTAGAGCGGCGGCGACTCGGGGAGGTACCCGACGCGGCGCTTGACCTCCATCGGCGACTCGAACACGTCGAAGCCTGCGACGCGAGCATCCCCACCGGTCGCCGGGAGGAACCCGGTGAGGATCCGCATGGTCGTCGTCTTTCCGGCGCCGTTCGGCCCGAGAAATCCGACGATTTCGCCCCTACCGACCGTGAACGAGACGTCGTTCAGGGCGAGGCGAGGGCCATAGGCCTTGGTGAGGGAGACAGCTTCGATCATCGGAACAGGCCCGCCATCTAACGGATGACGGCGTCCCCGCTACCCGCGACGACCCCGGCCAAGGGTTATTCGGGCCCATGGTCTGGTTGTGTCTGGCCGCGATCGCCTCCGCCGAAGTGGTGGACGGCATCCTGCACGTGGTCGGCGAACGCATCGTGACGCGATCCGACGTGGCGTTCGAGGCCGACTTCGACCACCGCGACGCGAGCCCGCTCGCTCCCCTCGAAGATGAAGGCTACCCGCTGGAGCAGCGGCTGGTCGACTTCGCGATCCTCCGCGAACTCGCGGGGGACATCGAGATCTACAAGCCACAGCCCGCCGAGGTCCGCGCGCGCGGGGAGCGCTTCCGTGCGGGGTGGCCCCATCCCGAGGACCACGTCGCGTTCCTGGCGCGCTGGGGCCTCGACGATCAGCGGCTCCTCGGGTTTCTGTACAGCAGGTTGGTGGTCGAGCGATATGTCGCGCGCAACGCCGGCCAGGCCGCTGCCGTGCTCGACCGGGACGAGCTCACCGCCGGCGTCTACCAGGCCTGGATGGCCGACCTGCGCGCGCGCGCCACCGTTCGGAGCACCCGATGACCGAGCCGTGCCAGGAGGCCACCGCAGCGGACCTGGACGGGGTCGTGGCGCTCGAGAATACGTGCTTCGCGGAGGATCCGTGGACCCGGAACATGCTCCAGGACGAGCTCTCGCGCCCGGGGGGCATCTTCCTGGTCATCCGCGCCGCGGGCCGAACCGCCGCCTTCGCGATCGGGTGGGCAGTTCTGGACGAGCTTCACATCCTGCAGGTTGCGGTAGATCCCGCCGCGCGACGGCTAGGGCTCGGGCGTCAGGTCCTCACCGCGCTGGAAGCGCGCGCGATCTCGGCCGATAATTCGTGGCTCGAGGTCCGCCGCGACAACGAGGCCGCCATCGGCCTGTACGAAGCGTTCGACTACCGCGCGGTCGGATGCCGACCCAAGTACTACACCGACGGGTGTGACGCGCTGCTGCTCCGAAAGCGCCTGCGCGCGTAGCGATGCCGCGGCCATAGTCTGGCCTCGCGGGATCACCAGCTGCCGGCGCCGAAGCGGTAGGTCTTCTTGACGGGCTGGTCCTTCACGATCTTCTGGAACTTCCAGCCGGAGACCTGGCGATCCATGCAGGACTCGAGCTCGCGGTCCGAACCGTTCACGCCGGTCACCGATACGCTCTTGGCGACGCCGTTCTTCCCGATGGTGAACGACACCTCCCAAGCGCCCTTGAGCCCCTCGACCGCCTTGAGCCGCTGGTTGTAGCAGCCCTGGAGCTGGGGGCTCGAGGCGTTGATGACCGCCTTCGCCATGGCGAAGATCTCGTCGTTGTCGGTGAGCACCTTGTCGCTTCCGACGAAGCCGACCTTGATCTGGCCCACCCCGAGATCTCCGGTAGCGCCGCCGCTCGCCGAGTTGATCGCGGGGGCCGCGGCGTCCGCGCCCGCCTGGTAGTTCGGCCGGGCCGGCCCCGACCCGGCACCTGGGTTGCCCGAACCGATCGGCGCGAGCTCGGGGTTCTTTCGGCCGTTGGGCCGGAGCCCGTTGGTTCCCGGGTTCTTGACGCCCGCAACCGCGCCAGGAATCCCAGCCGCGGCCGACCCCGGAACCGCCGGCGCGGAGGCCGTTTGCAGCTCCGAGAGGGGCGTGGCGTAGTAGTCGTCCATCTCGTAGGTGAGGGCTTGCTGCTGGGTCTGGTAGGCCCAGACGCCGGTGCCGCTGAGCCCGAACAGCACGACGAGGCCCAGCGCGCCCAACACGCGGTTCTTGCGTTGCTTCTTCGCGAGCTTGGCCTTGTCCTCCTGATCCTTGCGCTCGCGCGCGTGGATCCCCGGATCGGTAGGGGCCTCCTCTCCTGGAATTTCCAACATGCAATGCGGACAGTTTCCGCCGAAGCGAAGCGTGTCGGCCGGAACGGCGCCCTTACAGAAAGGACAGACGGGCAAGGGCAGTGCCAGGGCCGGCTCCAAGAGAAGGTGCGGAGGGTAGCAAGCCGCGCCCGGGGTGGGCAAGGGCAGCGTCGACGTTCGAGCCTAACCCGACGAGGGCCGAGCGCCCCGTTCGCGCGGGCCGGTCCACTGCGACATGCCGCCCACCACGTTGTAAATTTGCGACGAGCCCACGCTCGTCATGAACTCGCCAGCCGCCGCGCTACGCCCCCCGCCCTGACAGACGAAGATGAGGTGGTTCGTCTGGCCCAGCTCGGCGTACCGGTGCGGGAGCTCGTCGACCGGGATGTGGCGCGCGAGGGGGGAACGATCCCCTTCGAACTCGCCCTTCGTCCGCACGTCGACCAGCAGGTAGGGAGAGTCGACCTCGCCGAGGAGCGCGAGCGCCTGGCTCGAATCGACGTCCAGAACGGCGGCCGAGGGCCTCCCCGGCGTGCGGAGCGCGGGGCCGGCCGCCGCCGCCGCAGGAGGAGGGGCCACGACGGGGGCGGGCTTGCCTTCGGCCTTTGCCGCGGTCTCCACCAACCTCGCCACGTCGACGTGGCCTCGCTCGGAGAGGAGAATCCGGCCGTCCTTCCCGATGAGCACGGCCGTGTCCTTGCAGAACGGCCGGATCCGTCCGGACGCGCGGAAGCCTCGGGCCGCCAGGGCGAGCGGGTCGTAGAGGAGGAAGAACTCGGTCCCGATCCGGGCCCGGTACGCCCGCAGTTCGTCCGTCCGGGCGGTGTTCACGCCGAACACAGCGGTGTCCAGGCCCTCGAAGGCGGGACGGGCCGCGTCGATCGAGCGGAGCCAGGCGTCCGTGGTGGAATCGGTGGTCCCGCGGAAAAAGACGAGCAGGACGTTGAGGTGGCCCTTGAAGTCGTTGAGCTTGATCCAGGTCCCGTCATCCGCGGTGAGGGAGAGCGGCGTGGCGGGGCTCCCCACGTCGAGCGGCTTCCACGAGAGGAAGTTCGTCAGCTTCGAGCCCATCGCAGACCTCCGAGGGCCACCCCCTATCCGGAAGTTCCGCCCCCTGCTGGCGCGCTCGCGCCGCTATCCCCGCACTTCGTCGCGCCGCCGCAGCGCCTCGAGCAGCAGGAACTCGCTCGTCCCCGCGAGGTTGGTGACGCCCGCGTCCTCGAACCGCACCTCGAAGCGCCCCTCGCGCCCCGCCACCAGGGTCTGCAGCGCCGGTTCGCCGGCTCGCGCGCCGTGCGTCGCGGCGACGATCCGCCCGTCGCGGACCTGAACCGCGCCGAGGTCGGCGGTCCCGACGATCACGATCCGCGCCGTGCGCCCGCCGTGCATCAGGGTCTGGAGCAGATCCACGAGCGGAAGGTCCGAGAGGCGCCCGGTGACGGCGGCGGGCGCCTCGGGCCGGCGCCGAAGCACCTTCCGCAGCGCGCCGAGCAGCGCGGGGAGCGCGGAGGTGTCGCCCTGGGGGCTCACCGGCTCCATCCGGACCACGGGAATGGTCCCTTCCGCCCGCAGCGCCGCTTCGAGGTCGTGGCCCTCGGCGGCCGCGACGAACGCGCCCGCGTGGAGGCTGTGAGCCAGGCGAATGGCCTCGGGAGCGCCCGCCGCGATCGCGACGGTGTAGCCCTCGGCCGTGAGCTCTGCCCGCGCGGCGTCGGCGAAGGGCGAGCCCTCCGGCGACACGACGACGACCGCGTTGGACTCTCGCACCACCGCGTCCACCTGCGCCTGCA
>JAUXQH010000089.1 GCA_030685065.1 Pseudomonadota bacterium
ATGGTCTACCAGCAGTTCATGAGCGCCCTCCACAAGCTCGGCCTCGAGGAAGTGCCGGGGGCGGGTGCACCGTTCGATCCCGCCCTGCACGAGGCGATCGCGACGCAGCCTGTCGGCGCGCCGGAAGAGGAGAACGTCATCCAGTCCGTCTTCTCCGCCGGCTACCGCATCGGCAAGCGTCTGATCCGCCCGGCCCGCGTGGTGATCGGGAGCTACACGCCGCCGGTCGCGGAGGCGTAGTGAACTCGCTCTGGCTCGAGGTCGACGACCAGGGCCAGATCCTTCGGCGCTCGGAAGCTCTGGCCGCCCTCCTGCAGGGCCTGGAGCCCCCGGTCATCGACCTGGTGCGCCTGCTCGAGCGGCGTACGGACGTGCGCGCCGCCATCGGGCGTCGCGGCGGCGTCGTGCGCTTCGGGGTCGGGCGCGGTCGCGAGCGCGTCACGTTCGATGCGCACGTGTCGGGGGGAGGCAGCGCCGCGCTGCTGCGCCTCGCCCGTGTCTCGCCGCTCCAGGACGAGGCCGAGCTGGGCCAGCTCCTCGTCGCGCACACCGCCCGGCAGACCGACGCCTGGGTGATCAGCGATCCTGACGGCATCGTCGTCTGGTGTGACGAGTCGTTCGCCCGGCTCATCGGCTACGAGCGACACGAGGTCATCGGGCGGCCCGCGCGCCTGCACCGCAGTCCGAGCGTGACCGAGCGCGAGGTGTCGAGCTACTGGCGCAGCCTCTACGCGGCGGGCACGTACAGCGGCGCGAGCCTGCTCCGCCGATCCGACGGCGTGGATGTGCCCGTGCACCAGGCGGTGTCGGCGATCCGCGACGGGGAGGGGCGCACCACCCATTTCGTGACCATCGTCCACGACACGACGCGGGCGCGGGAGATGGAGCGGCTCCGCAGCCTCGACCTCTCGGTCGGGCTCCTGTCCCGGGTGAGCGGCGATCACGCGCACCAGCTCAACAACCTCGCCGCCGAGATCGTGGCCGTGTGCGACCAGGCCATGCTCTCGGACGATCCGGCGTCCGCCGGCGCCGCCATCGATCGCGTCATCGGCATCGCCGGGAAGCTCGGCAACCTCGGGCGCACCATGCTCGCGCTGTCGACCTCGGGGAGCGGCGTGGGGCCGGCGGACATGGGGCGTGTCGCGCGTGACCTCGCGGAGCTCCTCACGCGGGCCGCGGGCGACGTGGGGCCGCGGGTCGAGGTGGTCACCCCGGAGCTCGGCCCCTGGGTGGCGTGTTCGCCCGACGGCCTCGTCCGGGCGTGCATCCACCTGGCGCTCCGCTCGCTCGACGGCGTCGCCGAAGGCTCGCACGTGCAGATCGAGGCCCTCGAAGACTACGACGAGGGCCTGCTGCGGATCCGCTACACCCCCACGTCCTCGGAGCGGGCGGCGCTCCGGTGGCTCGTGCCGGACGGCGCCGTGACCGGGCCGATGGTGAACGAGCTCCTGGCGCGTGCCTACGGCGCAGGTGTGCTGCTCGAGGTCGAAGACGAGGCGGACGGTCGGATGGCCATCTGCGTCCGCGCACCGATGGCCGAGGTGGTGCCGGGCCTCAAGCCGGCGCGGAGCGCCGAGGGCGCCGTGAGCTGGCGCCGCGTGCTCGTTGCGGACGACAACGGGCCGCTGCGGAACCTGATGAGCGTGGCGCTCGAGGGGCTGTTCGAGGAGGTCATCCAGGTCTCCGACGGCGAGCAGGCGCTGGAGAAGTTGGCGGCGCTGCGCGGCGACGTGGATCTGCTCGTGCTCGACCTGCGCATGCCGAACCGGAACGGCCTGGAGGTCCTCCAGGAGGTCGGGCATCGCTGGCCCGCCCTGCGCACGCTCGTGGCGACCGGCGCGGCGCCTGACGGCTTGGCGCGCTCGGCCATCGCCGCCGGGGCGCGCGCCGTGCTCGCCAAGCCCTTTCGCCTCCACGAGCTCCGCGCGGTGGTGCGCAGCGTGATGGCCGGGGCCGAGTGGTAGCGGGTTTGAGCAGTTGGCGGTGAAGATCGGGTAGGGACGGCGGGCGGCGTGGCGCCTGTTCGTACGTGTGGGCTTGGCCCCGTCGTCATGGCGGTTAGGTGGGGCGAGGAGGGACCGTGCCAGACACGCCGCAGAAGCCACCCGGAGCGCCACCCACGGAGGACATGCGTGCGTTGGTGCGCTCGCACGGGCTGGGCGCCTGGGAGCAGAGCGAGCTCGCGATCCGCGAGGCCCTGTCCCAGCACCTCACGGTCGCGTTTCTCGGGTCCGCCTCGTCCGGAAAGGACTCGGCGATCCGCACCCTCTTCGGGGTCGATTTCGGAGATATCAGCCCCATTCCCGGCTCGACCGTGCGGATGCGCGTAGCCCCGCTGGACCCCGAGGGTCAGGTCCTGCTGGTGAACGCGCCGGGCTTCGGCGACATCCGCCCCGAGGTGGACGATCTGGGGCGGCGCGCGCTCGATACGCTCGACATCGTGGTGTACGTCGTCAACGCCGAAGGTGGCGCCACCATCGACGAGAAGCGCGATCTCGACCTCGTGCGCACCCGTGGCCGCCCCGTTCTCGTCTGCATCAACAAGATCGACCTGATCCGCCCCCATGAGCGTGAAGAATTCGTGGCCGCCACCCTGCGCCAGCTCGGGGTGGACCCCAAGGACGCGGCGGTCTGCGCCTTCGACCCGCTCCCCCAGCTCTCGGAGGAGCCCATCGGCGTGGCGGACGTGATCGGGTGGATCCATCACCACCTCCACGCCTCGGGGAAGGAGCTGCTGTTCGCGAAGCACCTCCGCAACAAGGCGGCCGCGTGCGAGCCCATCATCAAGGTCGCCGCGCGCCACGCCTCGGTGGCCGGCGCGGTGCCGATCCCCGGGGCCGATCTGGCCGGGGTGACCGCCCTCCAGGTGAAGCTCATCCGCGACATCGCCGAGGTCTTCGACGTGCCGGTCGACCGCGACGTGGCGCTGTTCATCATCGGCGAGGTGCTCTCCGGCAGCATGCGGGGGTTCGTGCGTTGGGGCGTGAGCGCGCTCAAGGCGGCCGGGTGGATCCCGGGCGGCCAGATCGCCGAGGCCGCGATCCTCGGGCTCTCGGCCATGGTGGCCGGTGGGACCACGTTCGGCGTCGGCCGGGCGGCCGTTCACTTCTTCCAGTCCGACCGAAAGCTCGACGGTGACGCGCTCCGCGCCGTGTTCGACGCGGCGGCGTGGGACTACAAGCGCCGCCGGGACGACCGCGATCCCACGGGGAACGGGCAGACGTGAACGAGCCGCTCGAGCGGATGCTCCACCGCGCCCATCGCGCCGAGCTTCTCCCCCTCGCCCACCTCCTGCGCGTCAACCCCGACGGCCTCGGCCTCGGCGATCTCTCGCGCATCCTCGCCATGCAGGTGCGCCGCGTGGGGAGCCACGGGCTCGGGAACATCTTCCTGCGGAAGGGGGAGGGGCTCCCCTACGAGGACATCGTGGAGAACGCCGCGAAGGCCCGCGGGCTGCCGGTCGGCGACACCGAGCAGACAGAGCTCGCGCTCGCCCACTCCTGGTTCAGCGCCCGATGGGACGCCGCCACGCTCGAGGAGCGGACGAAGGTGTGGACCGAGCTCGGGCTCGGGGACGCTCCGCCCGAGGCCGCCACCGAAGCGGTCGGGCTCGCACGCGAACGCCTCGGCCGCTCGTTCGACTACGCGTTGACCGGCGTGAACCAGGTCCTGCTCAACCCCATCGGCTGGATGGCCTTCGGCGCGCTGCTGATCCACCCGGTCGGCTGCCTGCTACGTCCGTTCCTCCCGATCGTCTTCCCGTACCTGGCGTGGCGCAACATGCGCCCCTCGCCCGAGTACGTCGGCGCGGTGATGCTCGAGGTGGCGCGGATCCGGCAGCGTGTGCTCCACCGCGTCACGATCGGCGTGGTCGGGAGCCCGTCGACAGGCAAGGACGCCGGGATCCGCGCCCTCTTCGGCATCGACACCGGCAACATCTCCCCCATCGCCGGCTCCACGAAAGAGGTCGCGATCCAGCGCCTCCCCGGCGCGACCGCGCTGTTCATCGTGAACACGCCGGGCCTCGGCGACGTCATGGAACAGGTGACGGAGGAAGCGCGCCAGGTCCTCGACCACATCGATCTGTACCTGTACATCGTCAACGCCGAGGGCGGCGTGCAGGCACGTGAGCTCGCCGACTACCGGCGCTGCGTCGCGACAGGAAAGCCCGTACTCGCGCTCGTCAACAAGATCGACGTGCTGCGCCCGCGCGACAAGGACCGCTACCTCGCCGACGCGCGAGAAAAGCTGGGTGCGAAGGCGGACGCGTTCGTGCCCGTGGCTTTTGACCCGCTCCCTCAGCTCGCGCCGGGCCCGATCGGGCTCGAGGTCGTCCACGCGTGGATCTCCGCGCAGCTCGAGGCGCTCGGGAAGGACCCGCGCGAGCTCCCTCCGCTCCCGACACGGGTGTCGGCATGAGCACGCTGGTCCCCCCTCGGGTTCCCCCCCTGGTTCCGGAGGATGACGACACCCTGCTCGCGGACTGTGACATGGAGGCCTTTCGCGGCTCGGGCCCCGGCGGCCAGCACCGCAACAAGACGGAGACGGGGGTGCGTCTCACCCATCGCCCGACCGGCATCCTGGTGCAGGCCTCCGAGCGCCGCAGCCGCACCCAGAACATCGGCGTGGCCCTCGACCGCCTCCGCGAGCGGCTCACCGTGCTCCGCCGGCCCCCCCCGCCGCCTCGCCGCGCCACCCGGCCCACGCGCGGCTCGCAGGAGCGCCGCCACGAGGGCAAGCGCATCCGCGCTCACGTGAAGCGGGGGCGAGGCAAGGTCGGCGATGGCGATTGACGCGGATCTGGCGCTACGCTCCGGTGAGTAAGCCGGACTTGTCGTTTACAACGGGCGCCCCGTCGGGCACACTCACCAGGTAGAGGTGTCCGTGCGCCTGCCCTGGATCGTTCTCCTGGTCATCGCCGGCTGTCGGCGCACTCCTGTCGACGAGGCAGAGACCGGCCCGTCCTTCACGTTCTCCGTGAACGGCCCGGCCGTCGTGGGCCAGCCCGTCGAGTGGTCGGCGAGCCTCGTCACGCCCAACGGCGATCCGCTCCAGGTCGACGTGTACATCTCGTCGGATCTCGAGCCCGCGCTCACCCAGGACGAGACGACCCTCACGGCGTTCGTCGCCGGGTGGCATACGCTCACCGCTGTCGGGGACGTGTTCGAGAACGCCTACCAGGCCGAGGTCTTGTTGGACGTGGCGGCGGGCCCCGCGGCGCTGCTCGACCTCGCGCTCGACGCGAACCAGGCCGTCGCCGGCGAGCCCCTCGGCTTCACGGTCACCGCGTTCGACGCCTTCGGCAACCCCCTCGACGGCGCCGTCGTGAGCTCCGACTCCGCCGATCTCGCGGTGGTGGCCCCGAACGTCGTCTCCACCGTGCCGGCTCTCTACACGCTCACCGCGTCGCTCGACGACGTGGTGGATGTCGAGATGTTGCGCGTGGTTGCGGCCGAACCCGTCGAGCTCGACCTCACCCTCTCCGACGTGAATCTCGAGATCTACGAGACCACCTCCGCGACCGCCGTGGCCTACGACGTGTACGGAAATCCGGTCGACATCGACTGGGACCTGTCCGTCGAGAGCGTCGGCGCCACCTCGCTCTCCGGACACAACGTCACGTTCCTGTCCGAGGGCTACTTCGTCGTGTGGGCGCGCTACCTCGATCTCGAGGACTACGTGGGCCCCCTCCTCATCGACTCGACCGGGCCGACCCTCGACATCGACACCCCCGAGCGCGGCACCTTCTCGACGGACGCCGCCACCAACGTCTCCGGCACGGTCACGGACAACTACACCGGCGTCACCTCGCTCACCGTGGGCGGGGAGGAGGTCGCGGTCGAGTCCGACGGCAGCTTCTCCACCTCGGTGGAGAACGTCTTCGGCCTGAACATCCTCGAGTCGGAGGCCCTCGACGGGGACGGCAACGCCACCACCGACACCCGCGCGGTCCTGGCGGGCGCGTTCCTGCCCTACGGGAACGCCGTGGGGGAGGGCGTCGCGGCGCGCATCAACCAGGGCGGCTTCGATACGTTGGAGGCCCTCGGCGAGGGCCTCATCAACGGCACGGATCTGTCCGGGGCGCTGCCGAGCCCCGCGTTCTCCACCGAGTCCGAGAGCTGCATCGATCTGCTCTTCGACGAGATCTGCATCACCTGGTACTCGATCGCGCTGTACGTCACGAACCCCTACCTGGGCGGCACGGACCTCGAGCTCGACCCGGACGCCGGTGGCTGGATCAACGGGACGTTCACGGTCTACTCCCCGTCGATCGACTGGGCGGCGGACGGGGATGTGATCGGCATCGGCTACAGCGGCAGCGGCCAGATCTACGCCAACTCCATCACGATCGACATGGATCTGCAGCCCTACGTCATCGACGGCGTCCTCGGCGTGAACGTCCTCGCCGTCGACGTGACGAGCGATGGCTTCACGTTCGACTGGGACTCGTGGATCTACGACGTGATGGGCTTCTTCGGGCTCGACCTCTCGGGGCTCATCCAGTCCGCCATGGAGGACGCCGTAGAGGGCGTCATCGCCGACGAGGTGCCCTCCCTCATGGCCGACGCGGTCGGGAGCCTCGAGATCGCGACGGACCTCGAGATCGAAGGCGGCGTCTACTCCTTCGACGCGGAGCCGTCGTATTGCAGCGTGGACGACCTGGGCATGACCCTCGGCCTCGGCACCACGTTCACGACCAGCATGTGGAACCACGGCACCGAGGGCCCCGGCAGCCTGTCCGGCGACTACTCGCTCCCGCTGTACGCGTCGGGCACCCCCGACATGCAGCTGTCGCTCTCGCTCGACTTCATGAACCAGGCGCTCTACGCGTTCTGGGGTGGGGGCCTGCTCGACCGCACCCTGGGTGAGCAGGAGCTCGGCCTCGATCTGGGCTCCCTGTCGACGTTCCTCCCGTTCTCGAGCCTCTCCATCCAGACCGAGGCGATGTTGCCCCCGGTGTTGGTGCCCGGGACCGGCGGCGGGCTGCTCGACCTCCAGATCGGGGACCTCGCGATGACCCTGTTCGACGGGGCCCCGGAGGACGGAAACGTCGTGTTCCAGGTGTACGCGTCCATCGTCGTCGAGCTCGATCTGGACGTGAGCGCGGAGGGCACCTTGCTGCCGTCGCTCGGCGAGACCACGATCTGGTTCGACGTGGTGGTGCCCAGCGCGGGCACCGAGGCGAGCGGGGACGCCGAAGCGCTGCTGGGCGCGCTGGTGCCCATGCTCCTCCCGTCGCTCACGGAGGGCCTCGGCGAGATTCCGATCCCCGCGATCTCCGGCTTCACGCTCGGGATCGAGTCGATCGCGCTCGATGGCGCCGAGTCCGGGTACGTCAACGTCAACGGCAACCTTTCGGTCGACTGAGGAATTCATGGATCATCGTTGCCTCTACGGGCACCGCGTCCCCGCGGCGTTCACCTTCGCCATTCAGAGCCGCAGCTGCCCCACCTGCGGGGCCCCCACCGTCACGATCACCGGCTACCAGGCCGCGCGCAAGCTGACGACGGAGGTGGGCCTCGAGGCCGTCGCGGCGTTCAGCGCCATCCGGGTGCTGGAGTCCGAGTGGGTCCTCACGCCCGTGGCTCCCGACGGCGGGGCAGCGGCCACGAGCGCGGCGGCGGCCAGCGCGGCGGACGCTTCGGCGGCGCCCCACGCCGAGGACGAGGAGGTGGTGGTGGAGGACGCGGCGGAGCCCGTCGTGACCGCGGCGCCGGTCGTGGCCGCCCCGGAGGCCCGCGAGGAGCAACCGGCCGCGCCGGCTCCGACCAGCAGCCCCGCCGAGCCGATCCGCGCCACCCCGCGCCCGGTCCGCTCCGAGCCCCGCATCCACCAGACCACCTCCGCCGACCTGGTCAAGGAGCCCAACGGGCACAGCGCGGCCGAGGTCCCGACGGCCGCCGGCTTCGACAACAGCGAGGAAGATTTCTTCCAGCGCACTTGACCCGCCGGGCCTGACGGAGGTCGCGCCGACCTCCGTCAGCGCCGACGGCGGTCGGGCCGCCGGGACGACGATGTGCGAGGTTCTTCCGTAGGCCTCGGGCTTGCAGACGGCGGCGGGGATCCCCAGGAGCCCCGCCCATGTTCGCCTTCGCCGCGCTCGTCTCGTCCGCTTCCGGCGCCCCCTGTCCGCCGCCGATCGTCTCCGCCGCGCCCTGGGGCACGGCCCTCACGCCCGACGGAGCCGCGCACGTCCTCGCTCGCGACGCTGCCGTCGCCTGCTGGTGGGTGGTGGACGACGCCGGGGATGGGCGCATCGCCGGCCGGTGGGACCGCTCCGATCGCGAGCCGCTCGGCGTGACCGCGCTGCCCGACGGGCGCGCCGCGGTCGTGCTGCTCGAACCGGGCGCCGGGGTGCTCGTGCGGACGGAGTCGGGTGAAGACGCGCGCGCGGGCGTCGATCCCGCATGGCTCGCGGGCCTCCTCGCGTCTCGCCGGCTGGCCGTGGACGCGCGGGCCGCGGTGAACCCCCCCGCCGCTACGCCGTCCGGGAGCCTTGGGCGGGACGATGCTCGGCGATAGCGTCGATCACCGCGTCGATCTCGTAGGGGAAGCCCGCGCTGTTCGTCCCGATGCGCACGAGCCCGTCCTGGCTGCCGGGTACGAGCGGCCGGAAGTCGACGCGGATGCCCTGGCGTGCGAGCTCCTCGTTGAGCCGCGCACCGTCGGAGAGGACGAGGCACACGAAGGCGGCGCGGCGCTCGGGGCTGAAGCGCCCGCGCACCTCGAGTCCACGCCCCTGGGCCCGCTCGATCGCGCGGCCTACCAGCGCCGACGTGACCCGACGCGAGCGCCCCACGGCGTCGTGGAGCGAGCCGTCGGTGGAGGAGGCCAGCGCCGCGAGCTCCCCGAGGAGCATGGCCATACCGGCCAGCGTGGGGGTTCCCGTGCGGAAACGCGCGCCATCGGTGGCGCGGCGCACCGCGCCCTTCTCGAAGGCGAACGGGTCCGCGTGGTTCCACCAGCCGGTGCGCTTCGGCGTCAACGTGCGGAGCCAGCGGCGGGGCAGGTAGAGGAAGGCGGCGCCCGCGGACGAGCGGAGCTGCTTGTGCCCGCCGGCCGTCACGGCGACGTGGTCCCCCAGCGCGGCGGCCTCGATCGGCACGCTGCCGGCGGTCTGGTAGGCGTCGAGCAGCAGGAGGGCATCGGGCGCCTTCTCGCGGAGGGCCGCCGCCAGCGCGGGGAGGTCCTGGAGCCAGCCGGACTCGAAGAGGGCGTGCGAGATCGACAGCACCTTCGTGTCCGGGGTGATCGCGTCGATGAGGCGGGCGGTGGGGATCGAGCCGTCCGCGTCCAACGGCACCTCCCGCAGCTTGCCTCCCGTGTTCTGGGCCCATTGGTGGTGCACGTAGTGGCCGGTCGTGAAGTGGCCGCTGGTGTAGACCAGCGTGCCGCCGTTGAAGCCCTCGAGCACCGACGAGAGCGCGTCGGACACGTTGGGGAACCAGGTCACGTCACCCTCCGCGAGGGTACCCCCGACCAGCTGGGAGACGCGCTCGCGGAACTGGTCCATCACGGCGGGCCAGGTGCCGTCGTCCCAGACGCCGATGCCGGAGCGTTCGAGCTGCGCGAGCTGGTCCATCACGGCGGCGGGACCCGCGATGGAGGGGATGCCCATCGAGTGGGAGCACGCGTAGATGCCGACGTCGAGGCCCGGGTGAAGGGCGCGGTAGGCCAGATCGCTCGGGGAGAGACCGAGCTCGGTGGCGTGCGTCGCGCGGAGCTGGGCCGGAGTGGGGCCGCCCCCGCCGGCGTGCTCCCCTACGTCCTCGAAGATGTCGTCGAGGATGTAGGGCCGGGCCGACGCCACCGTGGCGGCGATCTCCGCGGGCGTGGTGGCGACGAGGAGCCTGTCCAGCAGCGGGACCGACGGCCGGCGAGAACGCGCGAGGGTCAGTTGGGCGTCGGCGATTCGGCGGCCGGTATTCATGATTTCTCCAGTTCGGTCCCTTCTATTCACGTTTTCGCGGGGAGGTAGCGCATGCCGCGCCCAGGTCGTCCTCCCTCCCTTCCGTCGCGGCGGGCTCCCGTCGTGTGCGCCCTCGTCATCTATCTCGGCGCCTTGGCTGTTCCTGGCGTCGGCTCCACCCTGGCGTGGAGCTTTGCGGCCGCGTGGACGCGCGATCCGGAGCTTGCCGTCCATTACCGGCGGTCCTTGCGGCTCCAGGGCGCGTGCCTCGCGATGATGCTCGCGATTCAGGGAGGCGTCGTGGGCCTCCTCTGGTGCGGGTTTCCTTGGGTCGGCCCGGACGCGCTGCGCGGGCCGCTCGTGCTCGTGGGGCTCCACCAGAGCGCGGGCGTCTACCTCGCGATGGGGTTGCTCGGCCCCATCCTGCTGCTCGCGGAAGGCGGCTCCACGCGATGCGTTAGGAGGTCCGCGACCCCGGGCTGGCGTGAAGATTCGGACCTTCAGCTACTTCTACCCCCCCTGCGTGGGCGGGGGAGAGGTGATCCTCCAGCACCAGGCCGAGGAGCTCGCGCGTCGCGGGCATGACGTGCACGTCCACACCACGACGTACACCAACCTCAACCTCGCCGAGCGCACCGCCGCGGGCACGACGGTCGAGGGCGGCGTGACCGTGCACCGGCACGGCTCGTTCGCGCTGCCGTTCAACAACCCGTTCGAGGCGAACGCGGTCACGCCGGGCCTGCTCCGCGATGTGGTGGCCGAGGCCGACCTGCTCGTGTGCATGGGCTACCCCTCGCTTCATCTGGGCGCGCTGACCGCGCGCGCGCGGCTGACCGGCACGCCCCTGGTGGTCCAGAACTACGTCACCGCCGCGTTCCTGGAGGAGATCCTCGCGGGGGAGGGCGGGCTGAACAAGCGCGTCCGGTCGGCCTACTGGCGCCACTTGACCCGGCGGGCGCTCGCGCGCGCCAGCCTGGTGATCGCGGACTCGCCCGCGGCCGGCAGGGCTCTCTCCGAGCGGCTGGGGCTCGGGAACGTTCGTACCCACATCGGGATGGCGGTCGACCCCGCGGAGTTCGACGGCGTCACGAGGGAGGCACGGGCTGCCATCCGGGCGCGGCTGGGGTTGGGGGCGGACCGCATCGTCCTCGCGCCGTCGCGGCTGTCCCGCCAGAAGGGGCCCGACCTGCTCGTCCGCGCGATGGCCCCGCTGTTCGCGGGCACGCCGGGCTGGCGCCTCGTCATCCCCGGCGCGGTCAACGAGCCCGAGTTCGCGGCGGAGGTGCGTGCGCTCGCCGCGCCACTCGGGGACCGCGTGGTGTTCGGCCCCGTCTCCCGCCCGGAGCTGGTGGCGTTGTTTCGCGAGGCGGAGATCGTGTGCCTCCCGTCGCGCGGCGAGACCGTCGGCGGCGTGGTCTTCGAGGGCATGTACAGCGGCGCGCTCGCGATCGTGAGCGACGCGGTCGAGGCCGCGCGGGACGACTACGTCTGCCATGAGCGCAACGGCCTGCTCGTGCCGGCGGAGGATGTGGACGCCCTGCGCGCCGCCGTCGCGCGGGGCATGCGCGAGGACCTCGGGCCCGTCCGCGCGTCTGGCCGGCGCATGGTCGAGATGCGGTTCACCTGGAGCAAGAGCGTCGACCGCCTGTGGGCGCTCTACGAGGAGGCCCTCCGTGCCGGAGAGCAGCGCCCGCGTGGCGGAGAGGAGCGCGGGCGTGCCTGAGCTGTCGGTCATCATCCCCACCCTCAACCGGGGCCGCCTCTTTCACGACAGCGTGCGGCAGGTGCTCGCCCAGCGCTTCCCCGACTTCGATCTGTGGCTGGTCGACCAGTCCGATCCCGATCAGCGCGCCGCCAACGAGGTCCTGGTGGCCCAGCTCGCCGATCCTCGGGTGCACTACCTGCACCTCTCGGTGAAGGGGCTCCCGAACGCGCGCAACGAGGGCCTGGCGCGCGCGGGGGGCCGCATCGTGCTGTTCCTCGATGACGACGTGATCCTGCTGGACGACACCTTCCTCGACGCGCACGTGCGGGCCTACGCGGACCCTGGCGTGGGTGGCGTGACCGGGCGGATCGTCGAGCGCAGCGTGCGGCCCAACGCGAAGGACACCTCCGCGCACCTCTCGGCGGGCGGGCGGACCATCACGAACATGTGGGGCACCGAGCGGCGCACGATCGAGAGCTGCAAGGGCGCGAACATGAGCTTCCGCCGCGCGGCCATCGACCAGGTGGGCGGCTTCGACCGCCGCTACACGGGCACCGCCCTGCTCGAGGACACCGACTTCTCCTACCGGGTGCGCGCGGCCGGCTGGACCCTCATCTACGACCCCACCTGCGAGCTGGTGCACCTCTCGGCGCCCTCGGGCGGCGTGCGTGTCGAGGACGCGCTGCGCGGCGAAACCTGGCGCTTCCGCAACACCGCGTACTTCGTGCTCAAGCACCGCGGCCGGCGGGCGTTTCCCCGGTTCCTCGCGACGTTCGGCGCCATCGCCGCCGCGCGGGCCGCGAAGTGGCGGGATCCGGCGGCCCTCCCGGTGCTGGCCGGGGCGATCCGGGCCGGCATGGAGGACTGGCGGAAGGGCCCGGACGAGGCGCTCCCGTTGGCGTAGCGGCCCTCCTGATTGCCGTGCTCAGGTGGCATGACCGGTGTACCCACAGTGGCGAATCCATCCGGATGCGTCCTCGCTTGTGATCAGTCGCATGCCCGCGGCGATCGCG
>JAUXQH010000018.1 GCA_030685065.1 Pseudomonadota bacterium
GGCCGCCGCGGTCATCACCACGCTCGTGCTCGTCGGGCAGGTGTTGGAGCTCCGCGCACGTAGCCTGACGAGCGACGCCATCACGAAGCTCCTCTCGCTGGCCCCGCCGAGCGCCCGCATCGTCCGCGACGACGGGCGTGAGGAGGACGTGCCCGTCGAGCAGGTCCAGGCCGGCGACAAGCTCCGCGTGCGCCCCGGCGAGAAGGTCCCCGTCGACGGCACCGTGCTCGAGGGCGAGAGCCATGTCGACGAGTCGCTGGTCACCGGCGAGCCGCTGCCCGTGTCAAAGGGTACAGGCGACAAGGTCATCGGAGCCACACTGAACACCGCCGGCGGCTTCCTCATGCGCGCCGAGCGCGTCGGCCGCGACACCCTCCTCGCCCAGATCGTCCGCATGGTCGGCGAGGCCCAACGCACCCGCGCGCCGATCCAGCGGCTCGCGGACACCGTGTCCGCCTGGTTCGTGCCCTCGGTCATGGTCATCGCGCTCGCGACGTTCATCGTCTGGGCCGCCGTCGGCCCAGAGCCGCGGTTCTCTTATGCGCTCCTCAATGCGGTGGCAGTGCTCATCATCGCGTGTCCGTGCGCGCTCGGCCTCGCGACGCCGATGGCCATCATGGTCGGCACCGGGCGTGGCGCCACCGCGGGGGTGCTCATCCGGGACGCCGAGGCGCTGGAGACGCTGGAGAAGGTCGACACGCTCGTCATCGCCAAGACCGGCCCGCTCACGGTGGGGCGGCCCACGCTTGGTTCAGTGGAGGTTGTGTCATGGGGCGGGGGGCAGGCCCCCCGCAACGCCCCCCACCCCCCCGTGGACGTGGACACTCTCCTCCGCCTGGTCGCCAGCGTCGAGCGCGGCAGCGAACACCCGCTCGCCACCGCGATCGTGAAGGGTGCCGAGGCGCGCGGGATCAGCTTGGCGCCGACGCAGGGATTCAAGTCGCTCACCGGGCGCGGCGTCGAGGGCCAGGTGGAGGGACGCACCGTATTGGTCGGCAACGCGCGCCTGATGGAGGAGCGCGGGATCGACGCCAGCGCGCTCGTCGCACGCGCCGAGGCGCTTCGCGCCGAGGGCCAGATTGCCATGCTGGCCGCCATCGACGGCCAGCCCGCCGGCGTCGTCGCCGTCACGGACCCGATCAAGGAGTCCACGCCCGACACCATCCGAATGCTCCGCGCGGAGGGCCTCCACATCGTCATGCTCACCGGCGACAGCCGCACGACCGCCGCGGCCGTCGCGGGAAGGCTGGGCATCGATGAGTTCGAAGCCGAGGTCCTCCCCGAGCAGAAGGCCGCGGTGATCGAGCGATTGAAGGCCGCCGGACGCATCGTCGCCATGGCGGGAGACGGCATCAACGACGCCCCGGCGCTCGCCTCCGCGCACGTCGGCATCGCGATGGGGACGGGCACCGACGTTGCGATGGAGAGCGCAGGTGTCACCCTGGTGAAGGGCGATTTGCGTGGCATCGTCCGCGCACGCCGCCTGTCCCGCGCGACCATGCGCGGCATCCGCCAGAACCTCGTGTTCGCGTTCGGCTACAACGCGCTCGGCGTACCGATCGCGGCGGGGTTGCTCTTCCCGATCTTCGGCTGGCTGCTCTCGCCCATGATCGCCAGCGCGGCGATGAGCCTAAGCTCGGTGTCCGTGATCGCGAACTCGCTGCGGCTTCGGCGCGTGGAGCTGTAGGACGCGGTCGTGCACGGGCACGGGAGCCACCGGCGCCCCTCCGAGGCCCCCCCCCGCCTCCGCACCGCGCCGCGGGTGCCCCGTTCCCGCTACTCGATCTGGAGGGTGATCGTGGCCGCCGCGGCGTTCCCGTCTCCGTCGGTACCCGTCAAGGTGACGACGTGGGACCCGACGGACAAGGGCGCTTCGAAGCGATCCCCGGTCCCGAACACGCCGTCGAGGCTGCTGGACCAGACCAGGCTGCCCGCCGCGAGCGTCCCGTCCTCGGGGTCGAGGCCGTTCCCGATCCACGGAATCTCGCTTCCGGCCGCCCGGGTCTCGCCGTCGCTCGGGTGCCAGATCTCGACCACAGGCACGGCGCCGACGGTGTCGGCGTCGGTGTCCGTGTCGGTGTCGGTGTCGGTGTCGGTGTCGGCGTCGGTGTCGGTGTCGGTGTCGGTGTCGGTGTCCGCGTCTGCCTCGCCCGAGGTGTCCACGGCGCCGCCGTCATTCGTGTCGTCTCCGAGCACGACCTTGCCAGTGCCGCACGCGAGGAGGAAGAGGATCATCGAGCACCTCGCCGGAGAGTCTACGCTCGCGCTGCCGCCTCAGGGGGCTGCGGGCGCGAGCCGCTTCGCCCGCGCGAGGATGTCCTCAGCGGCGGCGGAGTCGTCCGAACGGATGGCGACCGCGAACCCCGTTCCCGTGGAGGACACGGTCGCGGTGGCGCCCTTCGGCACCAGCGGACAGCTCGGCATCTCGGGCATGTCATGCCCGACCGACGCGTTCCGCGCGACGTGACAGTCCACCACGCGCTGGAGCCACTCGGCCGTGAGGCCCTCCACGGCCCGCACGGTGACCGTCGCGCCCACGATCCGGTGCTCGGGCGTCTTCCCGCCGCGGTGCACGACGAGCGGCTCGACGCTGGCGATGTCCGCGCTGTACTGCTCGAAGGGGCTCAGGTCGACGTCGGCGGGGTCGAGACCCACGCAGGCGCTCGCCTCCGCCTCACGCAGGGCCTCGGAAGCCGCGCGATGGTCGGCGGCCATCCGCCGATGCTGCTCGGACTCGCGAAGATGAGCCTCCGTGGGGTTCGTCCAACACGGGCGCCGGCCCTTCCCGGCGCCGCAGAGGTCCTTCTCCAGCGGCGCGTTGGGGTCGTACTGCTCGGCGTGAGTCGTCGCCGCCTGCTCGTGCGTGCCGGCCTCGGCCTCGTGCTGGGCCTCGCCCATGTCGTGCGGCTTCGCGCCCGGGGTGCGGGCGGCGCAGGCCGCCAGCGCGAGGGGAAGGAGCAGGACCAGAGCAGGACGGACGGTCATTCGGATCTCCGGGGAACGAGTGGGACCTATGCACGACACGTGCCGCGTCGAACTGTCGTCGAGCTTGTCGCTCACTCACGACCGAGCGGGTGTGACCCTGGCGGTCGGCATGTGACCTCCGGTGTCACATCCCGTCGTCCATCCCGTCCCCCACCGTCAACATGCCGGCCATGCCGAGCTCCGCGTGCTCGAGGATGTGGCAGTGGTACATCCAGTCCCCCGGGTTGTCCATCTCGCTCGCCAGGGTGACCGAGGCGTAGGGCGGGATGTCGAAGGTGTCCTTCCAACCCGACAATGCAGGCGGGATCCCGTCGACGTCGAGCACCTGGAAGCGGTTGCCGTGGATGTGGAACGGGTGGTGCATCTCGGAGTCGTTCTGGACCACGAACGTCGCGGCGACGTCCGCCGACGCCAGCACTTCAGGCACGTCCGGGTACGAGAACCCATCGACGGTGACGATGCCGTTCTCCATGTCCTCGTCGAGCACCCAGGTGTGCACCAGGGGCTCCTCGCCGGTGAAGGACGGGAGGTCGTCCGAGGGGAGCGTCATGGGCGTGGGCGTGCCCGCCTCGTCGCCGATCACGAAGGTCATCACGGGGTTCTCGCCCTCGCCCATCGGGTCGTACTCGACCATGTGGGCGTCTTCAGCGTGGAGCTGGAAGCGGGCGCTCATCAGCCGCAGCTCGTCGCCCGGGGCGCCGACCCAATCGACCGCCACGATGTACCGCTCGCCCGGCGAGACCACGAGGTGGTCCACGGGCACCTCCTCGCCGAGCCAGCCGCCGTCGGTCGCCACGACCCGCATCTGCTGGCCTTCGAGGGTGAGATCGAAGTGCCGCGCGTTCGCGGCGTTCACGAGCCGGAGCAGCATCGTTTCGCCGGCCTTCACCTCGATCCGACGGTCCGAGCGACCGTTCGCCAGGATCAGGTTCCCGAGGCGGCCCATGAGCTGCATGTGCTCGGTGTCCTTCGGGGCGATCTGCATCGTGTCCTCGTCGAGGAGGATGTCGTCGAGCACCACGGGGAGGTCGCAGTCGACCCGGGGCTCGTCCGGGTGGTGCACGATGATGCGGCCGTAGAGCCCGCGCTCGAGGTCCTGCTCCGTTGCCATGTGGGGGTGGTACCAGTAGAAGCCGGCGTCCACCATGGGAATCTCGTAGGTGAACGAGCCGCCGGCGGGCACCATGTCGATCATGCGCACGGCCCCGTCCATCGCGTCCGGCGCGCGGAAGCCGTGCCAGTGGATCGTGGAGTCGTATTCCAGCCCGTTCGTGAACTCGGCGCGCAGCGTCTGGCCCAGGTCGAGCTCGAGGACGGGCCCCGGGATCTCGCCGTTGTAGGCGAGGCCGTCCGTCAGCATCGTGCCCGTGCCGGGATCCCACTCGAAGGGGGCCTGGGTGAGGTCGACCACCACCACGTCGTCGGAGGGGTCGAGGTCGGCGGCGGGGGTGTAGCCGCAGCGCTCCGTGGGGAGGGGCACAAGCTCGCCGGTGTCGTCTTCGCCGGCAGAGTCCGCGGGGCTGTCCAAGCTCTTGTTGCCCGTGCAGGCGGGGAGGAGGAGGGCGAGGAGCGGCAGGAGCATGGGGGCCTCGGTGTGACGGGGCGGGTCACGAACCGGCCGTTCGCGGCGGGTCCGCAGACACCCTTAGCAAGGCGCGGGCCACCCCGTCTTCCACCCGCCCCGTGACCGAGGCCCCCGACGGGCAGCGGCCCTCGAGGGCCTACTGGACCTGCTTGGGGTCCTTCAACCAGCGCTGGAGCGCGTCGATCTCCTTGGTCTGGTCGTCGATGACTTTCTGCGCCATTGCCCGTCGGGAGCACGCGCGTGATCGAGTTCGTGGCCGACGAGCCCGGTGACTGGGCGATGCACTGCCACATGACGCACCACGTCATGACGCAGATGGGCCACACCGAGGCGCTGGTCGGCGCGGACATGGGCCGGGTGGACCACCGGATGAGCGGCGTGATGCCGGAGTACATGACGATGGGGACCGACGGGATGGGCAGCATGACCGAGATGGAGATGGACTTCCCTGCCAACTCGCTGCCGATGCGTGGCACGCCGGGCCCGTTTGGTTCCATCGACATGGGTGGCATGTTCACCCTGATGAAGGTGCGCGAGAACCCGGCCGAGGACCCCGACGGGTGGTACCGCCATCCGGCGGGGACGGTTGCGGGACGGGCGGACGAGGCGCGGATGAAGGCGGACGGGATCGCCTGATCGGGCGCCTCCGTGCGCGCGGCGACTCGCACCTCGCGCGGTCTGCCGCCCTCTTCCACCGCGGCCGCTCTTCCTCCTCTCCCTTTGGCCCAGACCGCGGGGTGTGCAACCTCTGGTGCATGCGAACCGCCCTCGGCCTCGGTCTCCTCGCGCTCCTCGCCCTGGCCCCGCGCCCGGCGGCGCCAGCCGCGCCGCGGACACCGGACGAGGCCCCGCTGGCGATCGACGCGGAGCTCGGCGAGGTGGCCTGGCCCGGAGAGGCCGCCCTCGCCACGCGGATCGCGGAGGCGCTCGAGCGCGAGATCGAGCGCCGCTACCCTCCGGAGGATCGGCCCGCGCGGCGCGACGTGCACGCGAAGGCGCATGGGTGCGCGCGCGCCGAGCTCCAGGTGGACGCCGCGCTCGACCCGGGGCTCGCGGCCGGGGTGTTCACGCCGGGCGCGCGCTACCCGGCGTGGGTGCGCTTCTCGAACGGGAGCACGAAGCCTGACCGCCCCGACGCCCGAGGCGACGTGCGCGGCGTGGCCATCAAGCTCCTGGATGTCCCCGGCGAGAAGCTCCTCTCGACCGAGCGGGACGCGCGCACGCAGGACTTCCTCCTCATCAGCCACCCGGTCTTTTTCAACGCCGACCCGGTGAAGTACGCGCGGCTCATCGAGCGCGGGGCGAGCCGCAACCCGCTCATGAAGCTCGCCGCGCCGCTCGCGCTCGGCTGGAAGGGGCTGGGCATCGTGAGCGCGATGTCCAGCCTGCGGATCGCGTCCCCGCTGGAGGTCCGGTACTGGTCGACCGTGCCGTTCCAGCACGGCATCGGGCCCGGCCGGAGGGCGGCGAAGTACTCGGTGCGCCCGTGCGAGCCCGGGACGAGCACGATCCCCGACCATCCGTCGCCGGACTACCTGCACGACGCGCTCGCGACGACGCTGCGGACGGCAAACGCGTGCTTCGACTTCCTCCTTCAGGTGCGCACGAGCGACGCCATGAGCGTGGAGGACCCGCGGACGGAGTGGCCGGAGGCGGAGGCGCCGTTCGTGAAGGTGGCGCGCCTCGTCCTCCCGATCCAAGAGCTCGCGCCCGCGCCCTTCTGCGAGGACCTCTCGTTCACGCCGTGGCACGCGCTGCCGGAGCACCGGCCGCTCGGCGGCGTGAACCGCATCCGCCGCGTAGTCTACGAGGCCATCTCGACCTTCCGGCACGACCTGAACGGGGTGGAGCGCACGGAGCCGTCGTGAACGGAGGGTCAACGGTGCGGAGCGGCTGCTCGCTCGGTGCCCTACGGCAGTAATGCCGCACCCGGGAGCGCGTCAGCAGAGGTGCAGGGGCCATCGAAACCCGGCCCCGCCCACGGAGCACCCCATGCCCTCCCAGACCGACACCCTCCTCGCCGTCGAGGGGATGACCTGCCACTCGTGCGTCTCCCACGTGAAGAAGGCTCTCCTGGAGGTGGACGGCGTCGAGAAAGTCGACGTGCGCTTCTCGGAGCGAAGGGTCCGCGTCCGGCACGACGCCGACGCGGCGCCGATCCGCCAGCTCGTCGAGGCCCTGGCCGAGGCCGGCTACCCCGCCACCCCGGCCTCCTGACCCACTCGCGGGCGGGGGCTCGCTCGGGCAATGGGCCTGCCCCCGCCCGTCCGCCCTTCGGGGGACGACATGCCGAGCGAACGCATCGTGATCGTGGGTGCGGACTCGCTGCCGCCCGCGCTGTGGAGGCCGCCCGCTCCACGGGCCTCGACGGGTACATCCTCCTCGTCGGCGAGGAGCCGCGGTTGCCCTACGAGCGGCCGCCGCTCTCCAAGGAGTGGCTCACCGAGGACACGCTCCCGGACGAGCCCGCGGTCTTCCCGGCCTCCTCGTGGGACGACTGGCGCGTCGACACCGAGCCCCGGGGGCAGCTCCAGCCAGTACGGGCACCGGCTGCAGTTCGTCGGCGAGCTCGTCGGGGAAGAGGACGTCGTCCTGCGAGGCAGCGCGGACGAGCGCCGCTTCGTCGCGTTCTACGCGCGCGGGGGCCGTGTCACGGCGGCCTTCGCCCTCGATCGCGCCCGGGACGTGCCGACGGCACGCGCGCTCGTCGCGGCGGGTGCGGCCGTGCCCGCGGAGGTGCTGGCCGACCCGTCGGCGTCCCTCGCGCGCTGGACCTCCGAGCGCCGGTAATGAAACTCGGGGGGCCGCGTCAGCAGGGTGAACGGGCGCCGTCACGGCGTCCGCGGAGGTCAGATGAACACGAACACGGCGCGGCCCCTCTCCGAGACGAGCGAGGGCGACGTCTGCGAGCTTCCAATCCAGGGCATGACGTGCGCGAGCTGCGTCCGGCGCGTCGAGACGGCGTTGAAGCGCGTCCCGGGCGTCACGGACGCCCAGGTCAACTACGCGACACAGCGAGCGACCGTCCGCTTCTCGGACGGCATCGTGGCGTACGGACGGCTGGTCCACGCGGTCGAGGACGCGGGGTACGCGGTGCCGGGGGCACACCGGGAAGAGCCTCCGGCCGATGAGGCCTCCCCCGAGGTGCTGGACCTGGGCATCCTCGGGATGACGTGCGCCGCATGCGTGCGCCGCGTCGAAAAAGCCCTCGGGGGCGTGCCCGGTGTTTCAGCGGTCACCGTCAACCTCGCGACGAACCGCGCGACGGTGACCATGGACCCCAGCCGGGCGACGGGCGCCGAGCTCGTCCAGGCGGTGCGGAACGCCGGGTACGACGTGGCGGGTGCGGAGGCCCTGCTGGGCGACGGGGCAGACAACCGCGTCGGGGGGGCGTTGCGGGGGGGCTCGGCCCCCCTGCCCCAAGAGCAGCAGGACCGGAAGGCACGCAGGAGTGGCCCCGGGCGCCCCTCAGCCGCCGACACCGCGCGGGCGATGGAGGAGGCCGAGGCCGCCGAGGACCGGTCGATCCGTCGCGGACTCGCGTTCGCCGCCGGACTCACGGTGCCGCTGCTCGTGATCGCGATGTCCCACGGCGCCATCCCGGGCACGGGCGGGACGTTGGGGACGTGGCTCCAGTTCACGCTCGCGACGCCCGTGGTGTTCGGGCCCGGTAGGCGCTTCCTGCGCCTCGCTTGGGCGGCCGCGCGGCACCGGACCGCGGACATGAACACCCTCGTGAGCGTGGGCGTCCTCGCGGCGTGGGCGTACTCGTTCGTGGCGACGGTCGCGCCGGGCCTCTTCCCGCACGCCGAGCACGGCATGGTGCCCCACGTCTACTACGAGGCCGCCGCCGCCATCGTGACCTTCGTGTTGCTCGGGAAGTGGATGGAGACGCGGGCCCGGAAGCGGCTCTCGGACGCGGTGCGCGGGCTCGTCTCGCTCGTACCGCCAATCGCGCGGCGACTCCGCGGGGCCGACGAAGACGAGGTCGAGGAGGAGGTCGCGGTCGAGGCGCTGGCCCACGGGGACCTGCTCCGCGTGCGGCCCGGCGAGCGGCTCCCCACCGATGGCGAGGTGGCCGAAGGCACGTCCGCGGTCGATGAGTCGATGCTCACGGGCGAGAGCCTCCCGGTCGACAAGCGGCCCGGAGACGCCGTGTACGGCGGCACGCTCAACCAGGCCGGCGCTCTCGTGATGCGCGTGACCCGCACCGGCGGCGAGACCGCCCTCGCGCGCATCGTGGAGGCGGTGGAGCAGGCCCAGGGCTCGCGGGCGCCCATCGCGCGCCTCGCGGACACGGTCAGCGCGATCTTCGTGCCCGTCGTGATCGGGATTGCGACCCTCACGTTCCTGGTGTGGGCCGCGCTCGACCCCTCCGCCACGGGCATCGCCACCGCGGTCGAGCGGTTCGTCGCCGTCCTCGTCATCGCGTGCCCGTGCGCCCTTGGGCTCGCGACGCCGGCCGCGGTGGCCGTAGGGACCGGGCGCGGGGCCGAGCTCGGCATCCTCGTGAAGGGCGGCGCGGCCCTCGAAGCCGCCAGTCGTGTCGACACGGTGCTGCTCGACAAGACGGGGACGCTCACGACGGGCAGGCCGGTGCTCACCGAGGTGGTGATCCATGGCGGCATGGACGAGCGTGAGCTCCTCTCGCTGGTCGCGTCCGTCGAGGCCGCGAGCGAGCACCCCGTCGCCCGGGCCATCGTCGAGGGGGCGAGGGAGCGCGGCGCGGGGGTGCGCCCCGCCGCCGACTTCCTGGTCGAGGCCGGTGCGGGAGTCTCGGGGCGGGTCGGCCTGCGCGTGGTGAGGATCGGCACGCGCGCCTGGCTGGAGAAGGTGGAGATCGACGCCTCCGCGCTCGAACCGGTCGCCGCCGCGCTCGCCGACCGGGGCCACACGCCCGCCTTCGTCGCCGTCAACGGCGTGCCCGTTGCGATCGTCGCCGTAGCGGATCGGCCCGCCGCCGGGGCGAAGGAGGCCATCGCGGAGCTCCGCCGGCAGGGCATCGAGGTCGCCATGCTCACGGGCGACCGCCTCGGGACCGCGCGCGCCATCGCCGCGGAGCTCGGCATCGAGCGGGTGATCGCGGAGGTGCGGCCCGAGGACAAGGCCCGCGTGGTCGCCGAGGAGCGGGCCCGCGGCCGGATCGTCGCCATGGTCGGGGACGGCATCAACGACGCCCCCGCGCTGGCTGGTGCGCACGTGGGCGTGGCGATCGGCACCGGCACGGACATCGCCGTGGCCGCCGCCGACATCGCCCTGCTCCGGGGCGGCATCACGGCGCTGCCCCGCGCGCTCCACCTCGCCCGGGCCACGCTCGGCACCATCCGCCAGAACCTGTTCTGGGCGTTCGTCTACAACATCGTCGGCATCCCGGTTGCCGCGGGTGCGCTCTACATCTGGACCGGGTGGTTGCTCTCGCCCGTCCTCGCGAGCGCGGCGATGTCGCTCTCGAGTGTGTCCGTCCTCCTGAACTCGCTCCGGCTCCGCCGCTTCGGTCGCGCCTGAAACCAATTCGGGCGCCCCCTGGGGCGCCTCCTGCTCTCGGAGTCCTCCATGATTCGCTACCTGTTGCCCCTCCTTGCCCTGATCGTCTCCGGTGCGGTGCCCGTTGCGGCCGTCCCCCTGGCGGCCGACCTGCTCCTCCCCGAAGCCCACGCCGAGCCGCCGCCGCGGGAGATCGCGGTGCAGGTCCAGGGCGCCTACAAGCCCGACCGCATCGAGGTCACCGCCGGGGAGCGCGTACGCCTCGTGTTCACGCGCACCGCGTACACGGGCTGCACCCGCGAGGTCGTGTTCCCCGAGCTCGGCATCCGCAAGGAGCTGCCGACCAACGGCGCGGTTGCCATCGACCTCCCGGTCCTGGCGCCCGGGACGTACCAGTTTCACTGGGGCATGAACATGATCCACGGGACCCTCGTGGTCACCGCGGCCAAGGGATAGCGGGGTTCGCATGTGCACCTCCTCTCCTGCATCCGCGGCAGTGGACGAAGAAGTCGCCGCGCCCGTCGACGCGCGGGCCGCCGCGGTCCTCGTCGAGAACCACCGCGCTTTCCTCACGTTCCTCGAGCGCCGCGTCGGGGACCGCGCGGTGGCCGAGGACATCCTGCAGGCCGCCTTCACGAAGGGGCTGGAGCGGGCGGGGACGCTCCGAAACGAGGAGGCCGCGGTGGCCTGGTTCTACCGGGCGCTCCGCAACGCGGTGGTCGACTACTACCGCCGCAACGGGGCGCGGTCCCGCGCGCTCGCCGCCTTCGCCGAGGAGGTGGAATCCGAGGAGCCCGACGTCGAGCTCACGCGCGCGGTGTGTCAGTGCGTCGCGCGGCTCGCCGACACGCTGAAGCCCGAGTTCGCACAGGCGCTCAAGCGCATCGAGGTCGACGGCGTGCCGGTGAAGCAGTTCGCCGAGGAGGCGGGCATCACCGCGAACAACGCGGCGGTGCGCGTGTTCCGGGCACGGGACGCGCTGCGGAAGCAGGTCGCGCGGTCGTGTGGGACGTGCGCGGAGCATGGGTGTCTCGACTGCACGTGTGGCCGATCGACGGAAAGCTCTACTTCGTAGACTAAGAACTCCGCAACGGGCCGTCAGAGATCCGCTCGCAACGGCGCAGGACCTGGCAGACCTGGGCGGACCTGGTTTCATGGGGGTGTCTGCCGTGATAGCGTAGCCCGAATGTATGATATTCGGCGCTGTCGTACCTGTCGGACCTCTTTCGGCCACTCCTATAGAACACGAGCCTTTTCCTGCTGAGTGGACTGCTGGTGACGTAGGGGAAGAGGCTACTTTCGTGTAGTCAGCAGTATGAGGTCTACCAAGTCCTCCTCCCGGCCAAAGTGAAGGAGGTTCCCGTGGAAACGGTGGCAGACGAGGTACAGATCATAGGTCCGCCGAGGTCCCCCAGGTCTGCCTCGGCAGCAGACGGCGCCGGGCGCATCCGCCCGCTTCTCGTCGGCATCTGCGGCCGACGATCCACGAAGGCCCTCCGCTACGCCGCCTCCACCCCGATCTCCCCAAACCGCCCCAACGGCACGGCCTTCCGCATCCCCGGCCGGAGCCGCACGGCGAACTCGGCCACCGTCCCGCCGCTCGCACCCGAGGTGAACCGCGGCCCGAGCGCTTCGCCGGTGGCGAGCTCTGTGGCGAGCTGGGCCCGGAGCACGTCGACGGCTGCGGGCGGCACGATGAGCACGAGCGCGCCGTGCTGGTTGTAGAAGCCGATCTCGCCCATCAGCTTCACGGGGATGGAGAGCCCCTCGCCGTCCGGGATGGCGAGCGGGTACACGTCCACCGGGCCGGCGGCGCCCGTTCGCTGGTACCGCGCGCCGATCATGAGCGGGGCGAGGGCCTCGGCCAAGTCCATGCCGACGAGGGCCTTGAGCCCGTCGAAGGAGAATGGCCCGAGCCGCACGGCCGTGGTGGGCGCGGTGAGGTTGACACGGAGCGCCGAGCGGTCCTCACGGAGCGCCGGGTTCACGCGCCCTCCGTCGCGTCCGCGGGGGGGCGCCGCGCGCTGGCAGGGAGCACCTCGGGCACCAGGGCGTCCCCGTTCCCGGGGTCCTCATCCTCGACCTCCATGGCCTCCTCGAGGTCGGTGTCCTCGTCTTCGGCGCCGTCGTCCTCGTCTCCGTCGTCGACAGGGTCCTCGTCGGCATCGTCGTCGCTCTCGCGACCACGGGCGGCGACCTCGAGCACGTCGAGCATCTCGTCCTGCCCCTTGGCGATGACGACCAGCGCCTTGCGGATGCCGGGGAGGTGCCGCAGGGCGGTGAGCGCCTTCGGGTCGAGCCCGCCCAGCGCGGCCTGGATGCCCTTGAGCGTGGCGTGGATGTCCGCCAGCGCCTGGACCTGGCGGAACGTAAGGTGCGCCTGGTGGAAGGCCTGCTCCTCGGGCTCCATCTCGGCGAAGGCCTCGGCGGATTCGAGGAGGGCCTCCTTGGTACGGGCGTCGAAGCTGTCGGCGTAGAAGCGGTCGATCACGTCGGCCCACTCGGGCCTCTTCTCGGTGCGGATGCGGGGCAGACGGGTAGCACGGGTCTCCGACATGGGAGCCTCCTGGGGGTTGACGGTGGGGGGAGCGGGTCAGGCCGCGGCGGTCTGGTCCTGCGGCGATGCGTTCGGGGGCGCGGCGGAGCGAGCGGCCATCATCAGCAGCTCGGCGAGCTCCTTCCGCGTCTTCTCGTCCCGAAGCATCTTGCGGACCTCCGGGTTCTTCATCGCGTCCAACAGCTCGGGCGACGCGTTGACGATCTCGGCGAGCTCCATCAGCTCGGGCGCCATGCCGAACTTGGCGGAGGCGAAGACGCGGCCGAAGGTCCCCAGCTCCGAAATGAACTGCTTGCCGAGCTCCTCGCGCATGCGGCTCGCGTCCGCGTCCTCGCGGCGGGTCGTGTCCGCCTCCGCCACACCGACGCGCATCTTGACCACCTCGCCCATCAGCTCCTCGAGCACCCGCTGGAGCCGCAGGATCTGCGTGTTCTGGTTCGAGATGGTGGTGTTCTGGAGGGTGGCGAGGTGGGCGTAGGATTTCTGAAGCAGCTCGATGAGGTGCGTGTAGCCGCCCCCGAGCGCGCCCCAGACCTTGGCCTCCGGGAGCGAGTCGAGCGAGGGGTGTGCGGGAGAGGCCGTGACCGTAGGCGCGGGAAACGACGAGGTCGGGAGCGCGGTGGAGGCAGGAACCGATGGCGCGACAGGAGCGTCTGGGTCGAACGTCGGATCCATGCAACCGAAACGCGCTGAAAAGAGGATCTGTTCGCCTTTGGGGCGCCACACGAACACCCGGAACCGGCACTCGGCACGCCCTGGCATGTTCTGCGCGGCCGTCTCCCGGATCCAACGACACACCGCCTCCGCGAGTCGGAGAGGCGGGTCGTCCAGCGTCGCGGCGTCCCCGAGCTCGCCGAGCTCCCCGGCCTCCTCGAACTCGGCGGGAGGCTCGGGGTCGAACGCATACGGCGCGAGATATGCCTATCCGGTTGGCTACAGTGACAGCTACAGGTAGGGGTAGCCACGCCGCCTCGTGCCGCGCAGCTTGCGCCGCGCCACCCGTCCCCAAGAGACAGTAGTCGCAAGTGGAGTTAAAGTACGCGCATGGCCGAATC
>JAUXQH010000042.1 GCA_030685065.1 Pseudomonadota bacterium
GTGAGGTCTCCACTCGCGATGGCGGTCGCGACGTCGGCGATGTTGCGCACCTGCCCCGTGAGGTTGGATGCCATCTGGTTCACGCTGACCGTCAGGTCCTTCCAGGTGCCGGCCACCCCCTCGACCACCGCCTGCCCACCGAGCTGCCCCTCGGTGCCGACCTCCCGCGCGACGCGTGTCACCTCGGAGGCGAAGGAGCCGAGCTGATCGACCATCGTGTTGATGGTGCGCTTGAGCTCGAGGATCTCGCCCTGGGCGTCGACGGTGATCTTCTTGGTGAGGTCCCCGGCGGCCACGGCGGTGGTGACCTCCGCGATGTTGCGCACCTGCCCCGTCAGGTTGGAGGCCATGAAGTTCACGTTGTCCGTGAGCCCCTTCCAGGTGCCACCCACCCCCTGCACCAGGGCCTGGCCGCCCAGCTTGCCCTCGGTGCCGACCTCCCGGGCGACACGTGTCACCTCGGACGCGAACGAACCGAGCTGATCGACCATCGTGTTGATCGTGTTTTTCAGCTCGAGCAGCTCCCCCTTCACGTCGACGGTGATCTTTCGCGTCAGATCGCCGCCGGCCACCGCCGTCGTCACGTCCGCGATGTTGCGGACCTGGGCGGTGAGGTTCGAGGCCATCGCGTTGACACTTTCGGTCAGATCCTTCCAGGTGCCGGCGACGGCGGGCACCTCCGCCTGGCCCCCGAGCTTCCCGTCCGTCCCCACCTCCCTCGCGACGCGTGTCACCTCCGACGACACGGCGCGGAGCTGATCCACCATCGTGTTGATGGTGTTCTTCAGCTCGAGCATCTCCCCCTGGACGTCGACCGTGATCTTGCGGGTGAAGTCGCCGTTGGCGATGGCCTTGCTCACCTCCGCGATGTTGCGAACCTGGCCCGTGAGGTTGGCCGCCATCCAATTCACGCTGTCGGTCAGGTCCTTCCACGTGCCGGAGCCGCCGAGCACCACCGCCTGGCCGCCCAGGCGGCCCTCGGTGCCCACCTCCCGGGCGACCCGGGTCACCTCGGCCGCGAACACCCGCAGCTGATCCACCATCATGTTGATGGCATCCTTGAGTTGGAGCAGCTCGCCCAGCACGTCCACGGTGATCTTCTAGGAGAGGTCGCCGTTGGCGACCGCCACGGTCACCTCCGAGATGTTCCGGACCTGGGCGGTCAGGTTCAGCGCCATGCTGTTGACGCTGTCGGTGAGCTCCTTCCAGGCACCGGATACGCCGACCACCTCGGCCTGGCCGCCCAGCTTGCCCTCGAGCCCCACCTCCCGCGCGACGCGGGTGACCTCCGACGCGAACCCCGCGAGCTGGGCCACCATCGCGTTGAGGGCGCGCGCCGATGTCAAGTAGTCGCCCCGGAGCGGCTCTCCCTCCACTTCGAGCGCCATCGTCTCGGTGAGGTCACCCTTCGAGACCGCGGCGACCACGCGTGACATCTCGGTGGACGGACGTGTCACGTCTCCCAGGAGCTCGTTGAGGAACGACACACACTCGCGCCAGCCGCCGTCCGCCCCCGGCAGGCTGGCGCGCTGGTGGGTGCGCCCCTCGCGCCCCACCTCCCGACGCAAGCGACGGACCTCGCCGAGCAAGAGCTGATCGAGGTAGACGACCTCGTTGAGTGTGTCGGCGATCTTCCCCGGGATCCCGACCAGATCGAGCGGCATGCGGGCGGCGAAGTCCCCCTGTCTGACCCTGAGGAGCACCTTGAGCAGCTCGTGGGGGTCGAGCCCCGGCGTGTCCGGGGCCACCTCGTTCGCGGGGGAGTCTTCGAGCGGCACTGTGCGACCCCTGGAAGCATGCACCCTACGCACACGGCCTCGGCCCGTCGTCCACCGTGTGTCACGATGACCGGAGCGGTGCCCGCGCGCGGGGGCTAACTCCGCCGGGACCGCGCGAGCACGGCGGGATAGGCTGCGCCCTTTCGCCCGGAGCCGCCGTGGATACCCCCGCCGCCATGACCCCCGCCGCCACGCCCCCCGCCGCCGCGCCCGAGGCGAACAACTTCCTCCGCGCGCTGATCCGCGAGCACCTCAAAACGGGCGTGCACGATCACGTCACGACGCGTTTTCCGCCCGAGCCCAACGGCTACCTGCACATCGGCCACGCGAAGTCGATCTGCCTGAACTTCGGCCTCGCGCGTGAGTTCGGCGGCGCCTGCAACCTCCGCTTCGACGACACCAACCCCGCGAAGGAAGAGGTCGAGTACGTCGAGGCGATCGAGGCCGACGTGCGTTGGCTCGGGTTCGAGCCCGCCGGTGTGTACTTCGCCTCCGACTATTTCGGAGAGATGTACCGGCTCGCCGAGAAGCTGGTCGTCGAAGGCAAGGCCTACGTGGACGACCTGAACGAGGCCGAGATCCGCGAGTACCGCGGCACCGCCTACGAGCCGGGCCGCGCGAGCCCCTACCGCGACCGCTCCCCGGACGAGAACCTCGACCTTCTACGCCGCATGCGCGCGGGGGAGTTTCCCGACGGCGCCAAGGTCCTGCGCGCCAAGGGCGACATGACCGCCGCGAACCTCAAGCTGCGGGACCCGCTGCTGTACCGCATCCGCCACGAGCATCACCACCGCACGGGGGACGCGTGGTGCATCTACCCGATGTACGACTACGCACACCCCATCGAGGACTCGGTCGAGCGCATCACCCACTCGATCTGTACGCTCGAGTTCGAGAACAACCGTGACATCTACGATTGGGTGTTGCGTGAAACCGGCGCGTTCGTCGTGAAGCAGATCGAGTTCGCCCGGCTGTTCCTGAGCCACACCGTGATGAGCAAGCGCAAGCTGTTGCGGCTCGTCAAGGAGGGGCACGTGGCCGGATGGGATGATCCCCGCATGCCGACGCTGGCCGGCTTGCGCCGCCGCGGCGTCACGCCCGAGGCCATCCGCGAGTTCTGCGAGCGGATCGGCGTGGCGAAGGCCAATTCGCTGGTGGACATCGAGGTCCTGGACATCACCATCCGCGACGACCTGAACACGCGGGCCCCGCGCTGGATGGCGGTGTTGGATCCGCTCAAGGTCATCGTGGAGGATTGGATCGCGCCCGGCGGCGCCGCGACGGACACGCTGGACGCGCCGCATTGGCCGCACGACGTGCCGAAGGAGGGGTCACGCCCCGTGACCTTCTCGCGGGAGCTCTGGATCGACCGCGCCGATTTCGCGGAGGAGCCTCCTCCCAAGTGGCACCGGCTCGCGCCGGGCCGCGAGGTGCGGCTGCGCTACGGCTACGTCGTGAAGTGTGTCGGCGTCGACAAGGACGCCGCCGGCGCCATCGTGGCGGTGCGCTGCACGCACGATCCCGCGACTCGCGGCGGCAACATTCCCGACGGGCGCAAGGTCCCCGGGACGATCCACTGGGTGTCCGCGACCGATGCGCGCCCCGTCACCGTGCGGCTCTACGATCGGCTCTTCTCCCACGAGAAGCCCGACGCCGGCGACGAGGACTTCCTCACGCACCTCAACCCCCGCTCGCTCACGACGGTGACCGCCCTCGCCGAGCCCGGCCTGCTCGCGCTCGGCGGCGGCGCCCACCTCCAGCTCGAGCGGGTCGGCTACTTCTACACCGATCCCATCGACTCCACGGCGGGCACCGTGGTGCTCAACCGCGTGGTGGGCCTCAAGGACTCGTGGGCCAAGGAGGCTCCCAAGGCAAAGGCGGCGGCCACGCCGGCCACGCCCAAGGGCGGGGCGGGGTCGTCGCCCGAGGCCCCGCAGAAGGCCCCGCAGAAGGCCCCGCACAAGCGCGTGGTCGAGCCCCTCACCCCGGCGCAGGCAGCCCGCGCCGAGCGGTGGATGGGCGCGCTCGGCGTGGCGGAGGATGACGCCGCGCTCCTCTCGGCGGACGAGGCCCTGGCCGTGCTCTTCGACGACGCCTCCGACGCCGCCGGCGCGCACGCTCCGGCGCTCGCCTCGTTCCTCCTCAACGAGCTCCCGAAGGACGCCCGCGGCGGCGTGAAGTCGCCCGCGGCCCTCGGCAGGCTCGTGGTGCGCGTGGAGGACGGCACGATCACCGGCCGCGCCGCCAAGGACGTGCTCGCGGTCCTCCTCGCCGAAGGCGGAGAGCCCGACGCGATCATCGAGGCGAAGGGCCTGCGCCAGGTGTCGGACCGCGGCGCCATCGAGGCCGTGGTGCGGGACGTGATCGCGCGCAACCCCGGCCAGCTCGCGGCCTACCGCGGTGGGCGGGGCGGGCTCCTCGGCTTCTTCGTGGGAGAGGTCATGAAGGCGACGCGTGGGGCCGCCAACCCGGCGCTCGTGCAGGAGCTGGTGCGGGCGGCGCTGGCGTAGATCGGGTCGAGATGGGCGCTGGCGACGTTCTCGCCCGCGCACCATCGAGCCTCGGGGATACACTGGCGGCGATGCCCATCCTCTCGCTCCCCCTCCTCCTCGCCGGATGCGGCGGGTACCACCTCGTCTACGAAAAGACGACCGACACCGGACCGGACACGGGGCTCCCGGTCGACACCGACACGGACACCCAGACCGACACGGACACCGACACCGACAGCGGGACCGACACCGACACCGACACCGAGGACACCGACACCGAGGACACCGCCCCCGCGGTGTGCGGTCGCATCCTCGTGTACTCGACCGAGGGCACGAGCGGCGCTGGCCGGGCGTTGGGGCTGTTCGCCGGGCTCACCGCCGAACCGACGCTCGCGGCCTGGGAGGTCGACGTGTGGGAGCGCGCGGAGGACGGCCTGCTCACCGAGGCCGTCGCGAGCGGGTACAGCCAGCTCTGGATCATGGCCACCGACAAGGACTTCGGCACCGCGCTCGACTTCACCGAGGTGCGCGTGGTGCGTGACTTCGTGGACGCCGGGGGTGGCCTGCTCCTCGCCGCGGGCCCCACGGATGGCACGGACTCCTACGGGGACGATGTCAACCTCGTGGCCGAGCTCTACGGTGTCGAGTTCGACGGCGCGGCCAGCGAGGGCGCCGACGGCGCACCCCTCACCGTCCGAAACGCCGATCCTGTCTTGCTCGCCGGGATCACCGAACTTCCCGGCTTCACGTCGGTTTCGGAGCTCACCGTGACCGACGCGGCCGTGCAGGTGGCCGCCACGATCGCGGGCTCCACCGCCCTTGCCTACCGCGACGATGGGCAACGCATCGTCTTCGATCGCGCGTTCAGCGGCTGGGGTGACACCTGGCGCGCCGAGGGCGATCAGGCGGCCTTGGTCGGGAACGTCGCGGGATTTCTCGAGCCGTGCGGGCCGTAGGTCATGCCCATCCTCCAGAGTGTCACGCTCGACCAACTCACCATTCGCGACGAGCGCTCCTTCCGCCACATCGCCCTGTACGGCACGCTCAAGCAGCTCCTGCTCGACGACCGCTTCCAATTCCGCATCGCCGAGAAGGGCGCGAGCTGGCAACGCGTGCTGTTCCTCAACCTGACGTTCTGGAACGCCGCTGAGCCGAGCGATGTGTTGGAGGACACCTCGATCGACGCCGACGTCGTCACGCATGCCGCCTGGCACCACGCGGCGCGGAAGGCCCTCGGGGGCGCCGGGGCGCCGATGACCTCCCAGATGACCTCCGATGCGCTCTTCCTCGGCGAGTCCATCGCGAGCGCGTTCGACCTGTACCTCGTGGGCCGCACGCTCGGGCACGTCAAGCCCTCCGGAAAGAACAGCAGCTCCTTCCTGGCCACCCAGGTGCCCGCCATGGCGGCCGTCGCCGCCGACGCGGGCCTGTCCGCGACGGGCTTCGAGGCCCTCCTGCGCACCGTCGCGGACGATCCCGAGCGGGCCTTCGAGGAGCTGCGCCAGCTGCTCTTCGACGCCGCCACCACCCTGGTCACGTGTGACGGCGTGGACGCCGGCGTCGAGGCCCTCGGCCGCTTCGCCACCCACCGGTTCGCGGCGCTCCTGCACCACTACGAAGTCTCCAACTGGGTGCTCTACGGGCGCGCCTACGGGCGTGGCACGATCGATCCGGGCATTCGCGCCATCGACCGCGCGCTGCGCGAGGCGCCGGTCTCGCTGGATTGGTTGGAGCAGCGGTGGTTGGGGGCCTGATTGTCTCTCCTGGTGCTGCTGCTCGCCTGTCAGCCCGCCAAGGCGCCACCCCCCGCGGTCGCGCCCGCAATCGTCCCGCCGGAGCCAACCGTGGTGATGCCCCAGGCCACGTGCACCCGCATCCGCGTCACCTCCCAACCCGTGGGTGCCACGGTTTGGACGTCGTGGCAGCCCGGCTCCGCGAGTGACCTCGAGATGGGAGTCACCCCGTTGGAGCTCTGTGTCGGGATCATCGGCGAGCGCTACCGCCTGGACCTCGACGGCTACCTGCCAGCGCGCATCGAGCTCGCGCCGGGGCACGGCCCGGTGAGCGTGGAGCTGGTGCCGGGCTGACGTGTCGAGGGAGTCTGGGCGCCTACGGCCCCCCTCCGCGCTCGGCCGATGGCCTCGGTCCCGCCCGAGGCGGGCGGGACCGCCGGGCGCGGCGCCCGGCGCGCTCCGGTCGGCCGGGCGCGGGGGGCCTTGGGCTCTGGGCCGAGGCCGGGGCCGCGACGCGGCCGCAAGTCGGGAGGATGTCGAGGACGTCGCGAGTAGTGGCCGCCCCCGGGCGCGACGGGGGCCGCGACGCGGCCGCAAGTCGGGAGGATGTCGAGGACGTCCCGAGTAGTGGCCGCCCCCGGGCGCGGCCGGGGCCGCGACGCGGCCGTAAGTCGGGGGGATGTCGAGGACGTCGCGAGTAGTGGCCGCCCCTGGGCACGACGGGGGCGCGACGCGCGCCACACGTCGGGGGGATGTCGAACACGTCGCGACTGATGGCCGCCCCCACGCGATCGTGCTGCTCCTGGCGCAGGTCGTAGCCGATCGCGTCCAACAAGATCGAGCCCCCCGTAGACGTCCCCTCCGCGAATTCGGTAGCATCCAGGCTCGCCGGAGCCGAGCGTGCAGCAGCAACAGCGAACGCCGAGCGTCCTCTTGCAAGATGCAGAGCGCGCCGACACTTCCACGATGGGACGGAAGGAGGGCCAGCCGCGCGGGAACGCGCACGCGTCCGAGTGGTTCGCGACGCGGGACCCGCTCGACCGCGTGGACACGGCGGGAAATCCCCTGTCCGAGCCCGAACGGATCGACATCGGGACGGGTGGGTTCGACGGCCCCGAGTCGGAGGCACCCGAGCAGGGCACCTTGGACGTGCAAGCCCGCGTGGTCGCCACGGAGGCCCGCCCGGTCTGCGCGTTGCGCCCGTCGAGCGAGGACGAGCTGGTGCAGCTCCACTCGGCGGACGCGGTCGCGCCCGGCTCGCAGCGGGTGACGAAGCGATACGGCTCGCTCGCCAAGCCGTTCAGCTACGAAGAGTTCGCCCTCGACCCCCTGTTCATCGGCGGCAGCCCTCACGTGGAGGACGTGCAGCAGGGCGGCCTCGGGAGCTGCTACCTCCTCGCAGACCTGCTGTCCGTGGCGAGCCAGGACCCGGCACACATCGAGGGGATGATCTCCGTACAGGGGGGCGTGGCGGTGGTGATGTTCCACCGCTACGACGAGCAGGCCAAGACGTGGGTGCCGGTGCCCGTCGCGATCAACACGACGCTCGCAAGGGACGCGAAGAACGCAGGCACCCTCCAGGGATCCGGGTTCCGCGTGGCGAAGGAGCCGGTGTCCGCCGCGTGGTACGCCGAGGTGAACGCAAAGGGGGACGAGGGGGAGCTCGTGATCATACGGCAAACCATCCACGAGGCCGCCATGTGGGTGCCGCTGATCGAGAAGGCCTACGCCCGCTACTCGGAGATGTACGGGCAGTACGGCGGGCATCCGAAGTTTGCGACGGAGGAGAAGGGCGGCGGCTCGGGCTACGACAACACGGAGGGGGGCTGGGGGTCGGCGACGATGCGGGTTTTGTATGGGGAGGGGGTGGCGGATGGGCAATTGAAAATCAAGGGCGGAACTTCATCCACGCTCATCGGCAATAACTTGGACAGAATGCTCGCCCTCCTGGGCATGACGAAAGCCGGGGGAGGCAAAACGATGATGAGCGCGAGCGCGGGATCGGACGACCTCCCCAATCGATTGTTCCTATTGCTCCGCCGTGTGATCGAAAGCCCGCATGACATGCGGCCGGAGCTGCGCGCGACGTGCGACACAACGCTGGCGACGGCCGACATCGCGCGGCAGGTAGGCGCTGAGGCGCTCCCCGCCTTGATCCGGCAGGCGCGTGCGCTCGTAGATGCGGTCCCGCAGGAGACCAGCGGCGACCTCGGAAAGGCGCGTGACCTGGCCATGGTCCTCATGAACGCAGGGGTGACGAACGAAGGCGGACCGCGCTCGATCTACGCGGACCATGCCTACGCCGTCCTCGGCGCCACGCTCCGTGATGGTGCGGGCGCCGAGCTGTCAATAGGCGCAACCGACCTCCCCAAGCGGCTGGGGGAGATCGACGGCACACGATCGGACGTGACCGTCCGAAACCCGCATCGCGGCAACGAGCCCGACAAGAACGGAGACGGGCCGGATGACGGTGTGGACGAAGGAAGCTTTCAACTTCCGCTGGAGCGCTTCCTCACGCTCTTCACGAAGCTCGACGTTGCGAGCCGGCGTTGACCAGCCTGTTCCTCCTCCTCCTCAGTTGCCAGCGAGCTACGCCAATGCCAACCGCGCCCCCGCCTGCCCAGGCCCCCATCGTGGCGCCAGCCCTACCAACGAACCTCCCTCGATCGACCTACACCGTGACGAGCGAGAGCCAACGATTCGAGGCGATCCAACAAATCGAATCGCGCGGGATGGAGCCTTCGATCGTCGAGCTCGTGCTGCCCGCAGGTGAGGTGGCCTATCCAATCGAATTGGGGAACTTGCCCGCAGTCCACCTCATCGTGCGTGGGACCGGGGCGGGGACGGTCTTGCGCGAGCCGATCGAAGTCCGCGGGGTCGCAAGTGTAGAGGTTCGCGACCTCCGTTTCGGAGAGCTGATCTGGTCGTTCTCCGACGCCCTCACCCTCCGCGCCACCCACTCCATCTCCCTCCACAACGTCGCCTTCCTCGACCAGCGCGGCACCTACCAGACCACCAGCCACGGCGTGACCCCGTTCGACTTCGTGGCGAGCCTCGAGACCGGAAACGGCGGCGCCATCCACCTCTCCGACGTGTCGCTCCTCGGTGCGCGCGGCGCGTGGCCGGCCATCCGGATGGTCGCGCCCGGCGGAACCGTCGCGATCACCCGCACGCTCGTCGCCGACACCGATCGGCCCCCGTTCTTCGTCGGCATCGCGGACACGATCACGGTCGAGGACAGCGTCCTGTTCCTGCCGGCCGGCACGAAGGACCTCCTCGTGACCAACTGGCCACCGGACGGGGTCACGTTCCGCCGCTCCACCATCGTCGCGGACACGCCCGAGGTGCTGGTCGCCCCCGGCAACAACCCGCAGACACCGCCGAGCCTCTGGATGCCGACGGTGCTCTCCGACTCCACGCTCTACACACGGGGGCCCGACCCGGGCAACGGCCCCGGCCTGACCCTCGAACGCTCGACCATCGAGTCCGCGCCGACCACGCAGCCCGATTTCGCCGCCGTCCGCACCCGCGCGGAGGCGCTCGCGCCGGTCGAACGCGCGGCGATCCTCCCCCTCCTCGATCTACAGGCGCCGTAGCGGACCGGGCCCCTACTCCGCCCCGTCATCCTCGCTGATCGTCGCCTGCGCCTTGCCCCGCGCCGCCGCGGCCGCCGCGACGGGATCGAGGGTGGTCGGGGCCACGGACGTACGCCGCACCTGGCCCGGATACGCGAGACCATCGCCCATGCGCCACGCGGGCAGGTCCTGATCGCGGAAAGAGGGCATGTCCTGGAGCTTGAGGAACGCCTTCATGGCGTCATCGGGCTCCGCCTTCGCGATCGCGGGCAGGTTGGGGTCGTTCTTCGAGGCCATGAGCCACTGGTACATCGCCGAGAGGCCGTGGTGCACGTAGTCGATGCGCACCTTGGGCTCGTTGAGCGCGTACTTGATGCCGCCCATGATCTCGAGCGGGCGGGAGTAGTAGACGCTGTCCACGCCGTCGTGTTGCATCTGGAACCCCATCCGCACGGCCTCGCGCGTGTGCTTCTCGAAGTAGGGCGCCTGGGCCGGATCCATGCGCAGCGCCATGTCGTACGCGGCGGCGGTGCCCTCCGCGTAGCAGAACGCCTGCATCGCGGGCAGCTCCCCCGCGAACTTGTAGTAGCCGCCGACGTAGTCGGGGAACGGCGCGTTGTCCTCGGTGTACTCGTAGGTGTCGATCATCCACCGGCCGACCTCGAGGCCGAACGCGGCGATGTCCTTGGCCTCGGGCTTCACGCGGGTGTAGGCCGCGGCGGCCATGACGGTCCACGGGCCGAATTGGACGAGCTCGAGCCGCGTCGCGTTGTCGTAGGTATAGGCCGGCCAGGGGCCGCCCTCGGACTTCCTGTCGGCGCGCACCTTGTACCAGGGCTTGTAGTATTCGAAGAACTTGGGCAGCGGCTCGAGGTACTGCGGGTCGTTGAAGTATTCGTACAGATACACCAGCGAGAGCGCGGCCTCGCCGGGCACGATGTCGTTCACCTGGGCGGGAAACTCGCCCGTCTTCGGGTTCCAATACCCGCGGAAGGTGCCGGAGTCGGCCTGCATGAACATGACGAACTTGCCGAACTTGCGCATCAGCTCGTCGTTGCTGTGATCGCCGGTGGCCTTGGCCACCTCGATCATGCCGAGCAACGCCACGACCACGCTGCCGAGCTTGGTCTGGCCGGCGTGGGTCATGAACGCCATGCCGTCCTTCTCACCCAACCAACGCAAGGTCCAATTCTGGGCGCGAATCGCGCCTTCGAGGAATTCGGGGCGGGGATCGAGGGTGTACGCCTGCCACAGGTTCCAGGTGGCCAGGGTGTGGCGCACGTGGTTGTACTCGTTCGAGTAGCGGTTCTCCTCGGGCCAGAACTTGTAGGTGACCTCGCCCTCGGCGTTCAAGTTGGTCAGGTACCACTCGCCCGCGAGCAGGATGGACTCGCGGACGGTCGTCTGGTTGACGAACTCCATCGGGACCGGCGGCGTGCCGCGGTACATCGGCACCACCGCCTTCCCGGGCACCTCGAGGTAGTGCACGGTGCGGATGATCTCGAGCTCGGTCTCCGACTCGCGCCAGGGGCGCAGGCTGTCCCACTTGAAGTCCTTCGCGATGCCGCGAAGGAAGCTGTCGGCCTTGGTGATGCCGCGCGTGGTCGAGACCGCGCCGGGCCACACGCCGCTCTGCTTCTTGTCCCCCACGCGGTCGAGCAGGATGGCGCCGTCGATGCCCATCTCGAACAGATCCTCCAGCGCACCCTCCTCGCGCGGGACGACGGGCGCGCGCTCGGTCACACGGTGGAGCTCGATCGCGATCCCGGGCATGTGGTAGGCGAGCGGGGGGAAGCCGAGCGGCTCCTTGTTGCGCCGGTGCATCGTCTCCAGATCGTTCGCGATCTCGAGGAGAGCCTTGTCGAGCGTGGGCCCCTCGGCGAGCGAGAACGCGAGCTCCTGCCCGCGGCCGCGCAGGCTCGCGACGAGGGTCCAGTTGCTCCGCTCGGGTTTTACCGGGGGGAACGGCGCGGGCTTCTTGCCCTCGAGGGTGGCGCGGAGCCACTCGGTCGCCTGGCGGGCGAGCTCGGGGGAGAACTGCAGCGGCGCGTCCACCACGAGGTAGACCAGCGCGCCTTCCTCGACGCGGGCGAGCTGGAACCGGTCGAGGCCGTCGTGGTTGTAGAGCCGCGACATCACGTTCTTGGAGCGATCCATCGAGGGGCGGAGCGCCGAGTGCACGATCATCACCCGGGCGCCGGTGGCGCGGATCGCGTCCGCCGCGGCCTTCTCGTCGGTCCCCAGCAGCAGCTCCACGAGCGCCGCGTCGGTGCGGATGTCCTTCATCTCGGTCTTCGGGTCGAGCCCACGGATCTTGTCGGGCGCGTCGGCATAGACCGCCGCGTTCACCTTCTGGATCAGCGCGACGGCGTCCTTGGAGAGGGTGACGGTCTCGGCCTCTTTCCACGCCGTCTCGACGCGGGCACGGTAGCCGGGAGCGGAGACGATGATCCCCTCGTTGCGAGCGAGGACGACGGTCGAGGGAGCGGTCGTTCCCTCCTGACAGCCCAGGACGAGGGCGAGGGCGATGGACAGGAGCAAGGAAACCTCCGAACCCCGTGCTTCACACGCTCCCCTGACCGGGGCAAGGCGGCCGCCCCCCGCGGCGCGCTCCGGACGGACGCTACTCCACGTCCACGCGCGCCTGCCACCGCGTGCCGTCCTCGCACGCCACGTCGACCAGGAGGGCCTCGCCGGGAGCTTCCGCCACCACGTCGACCGTCCACTTCGGGGCGTCGTTCGACATCGCGCTGTAGATCGGCGACGAGTTGAGCACGAGCCCCGGGCCGAGGACCACGTCGCACGGGGACTCGGGCTCTACGATGTAGACGTTGGCGTACAGATGGTCGCCCACCGGGAGCGTGAACCAGCCGCAGGTCTCGTCCACCACGCCGTCAGCGGGTGTGGCATCGGCCGGCCACTCGGCGCACGATCCATCGTCCACGGGGGCGGCGCACGCGATCAGCGAGGCGAGCAGGAACGGCAACAGGCGCATCATCTTCGGGGCTCCGGGCGGATAGAAGAGAGTATGCCGTCCTACATCAGCCCCGAGGGGCACCAGAAGATCGTCGGGGAGTACACCTGGCTCATGAGGACGGAGCGCCCCCGCATCTGCGCCGAGGTCACCTACGCCGCGAGCCTCGGCGATCGCTCGGACAACGCCGAGTATCGCTACGGAAAGCAGCGCCTCCGCGAGATCGATCGGCGCCTCGGATACCTCGGGAAACGCCTCGACGGGATCGAGGTGGTCGACTCCTCGGCCTTCACCGGTGACACCGTGCGGTTCGGCGCGACCGTGACCTTCGAGGACGAGGAGGGGGCCACCCAGACCTGGACCATCCTCGGCGAGGATGAGGTCGACACCGAGCGGCGCCACATCTCCTACGTCTCGCCGCTCGGCCGCGCGCTCCTCGCGAAAAATACAGGGGACACCGTCGAGTTCGACACCCCCAAGGGCCGTCGCGAGGTGACGATCCTGTCGGTGGCTTACACGCATGGCTGAGCGTCCGTCGTTCCGCGTACGTGACCACGTCCGCGCGGTGGTCATCGCGCTCGTGCTGGTGGTGAACGGGCTCGCCGCCTCGCCCATGCCGAAGTCGGTCAAGCGCTCGCACTTCGAGACCGCCATCGCCATCGAGGAGCTCGACCGTTGGGTGGGGATCCTGGGCAGCGTGGGGCTCACGCTCACCCGCCCCGAGCTCACGGAGCACACCTACGCCGTCGGCAAGTTCTTCGCGGAGCTCCGCGGCACGCTGGTCGGCCCCTTCAAGGGCTGGTTCCGCGTGACCGGCACCGGCCAGGGCTGGGGGCTCTTCACCTACCCCGACAGCTACCCGCACCAGCTCGTGATCGAGGTGCGCTCCGCGAGCGGTGCGGGGCCCGAGGGCGAGTGGCGCACGGTCTACGCCGCGCTCGATCCGGACGCCGCGTGGCACCGCTCCCACCTCGTATACCGTCGCGTCCGAGGTGTGTACGACGGCAACACGCGCAAGCCCGGAGCCTCCTACGACAACTTCGTCGCCTGGGCCGGAAAGCAAGCCCTCGTCGAGTTCCCGGACGCGGCGGAGGCGCGCGTCGGCTTCGTGCGCAGCCACTCCACGATGCCGAACGTGACGCCGGACCCCGAGCGCCTCCCCAAGTTCCAGCGCGTCGTGACCCGATGATCGCGCGCACGGGCGCGATGTTGGCCTCCTGGTGGGCCTGGTGGGTGGGCCTCTGGGCGCGGCGGGAGGCCCCGCACGTGATGGCCCTGGTGCGGATCGCCGTGGCGGTGGTCCTGCTGTGGGACTTCGCGACGGTGTGGCGCCTCGATCTGATCACCACCCTGTGGGGAATGCCCGAGGTCGGCGGCCTGGGCGACGTGCTGTCGCGCAAGCCGGTGCCCGAGATGTACCAGTGGCTGCCGCCCACCGAGGCCACGGCCGTCGCGACCTTCGCCGTGATGGTCGGCGCGCTGATCTGCCTCGCGGCCGGGTTCCTCACGCCCGTCGCGGCGGTGGTGACCATGCTCGTGTCGTCACAGTTGGCGCAGGTGCTCCCCCTCGGGGACCGCGGGATCGATCTGATGCTCCGCAACGTGCTCCTGCTCCTCGCGTTCTCCGGGTGCGGTCGCGCCTGGTCGGTCGACGCGTGGCTGTTCCGCGGCGGGATCCTCGGGCGGCCCCTGATGCGCCTCCTGGGCCCGAGCGACGCCGTGCTCGCCTGGCCGCGCTACCTGCTCGTGCTGCAGATCCTCGTGATGTACTTCGCGGCCGGCATCCAGAAGACCTCCGTGACGTGGTGGCCCCTCGGCGACTACGGCGCCATCTACCTCATCCTGCAGGATCCCTCGATCGCCGCGTTCCGCTTCGGCTGGCTCGAGCAGGTGTTCCCGCTCACCCAGATCGCCTCGGCGGCCACGATGGTGTTCGAGCTCGGGGCGGGCGCCATCTTTTTCACCTGGTGGTTCCGCGACACGCGCACGCGCCCCGGCAGGATGCGCGCGCTGTTCAACCGGTTGGAGCTGCACAAGTGGTGGATGGTGATCGGGGTTGGCCTCCACCTCGGGATCGCGGCGACCATGTCGCTCGGGATCTTTCCCTACGCGATGTTGGCGCTCTATCCGGCGTTCCTTCACCCGGATGAGCTGCCGCGGCGCGCCGCGAGGCGGGTCGCGCGGGACGAGGCGATCGCCGCCTGATCCCGGGCGCCGCGGCTCCGCCTTGGCGCACCTGCCGACAGGCCCTCCCCTACTTCTTCTTCTCCTTCTTCTCCTTCTTGGCCTTCTTCGCCTTCGACGGGGCGGGAGAGTCGCTGCGCGGGGGGGGAGACTCGCGGCGGGAGGCGGAGGGGTCGCGGCGGCTGGGCTCGGCGTGGGTGGCCGGCTGCGCGTCAGACCGGTGCTCCGGCGAGGCGTGCTCGCGCGGCGGCTGGTTGCGGCGCACGTGCTCGTGGGCCGCGGCGCGGGCGCGAGCGGCCTCGTGCTCACCGACCCACCGAGGCCTCACGTACCGGCCGCTGACGTAGTAGCCATCGATCCACGCGCGGCCCGGCTGCGACTGGGGCCGCCAGTACCCTTCGTAGTAGACTCGACCGGACCAGTAGCCCGCGGCCCACACGTAGCCGGGGTTGGGCGCGACGGGCTGCCAATACCCGGGGATGTAATATCCGTACTCGTCATACCCGCCGGAGATCCAGATGTAGTCGGGGCGGGGCGCGGGAACGTAGGAGGGCTGGTACGGGTCGAACACGACGACGCCGGGTGACCAGACGCTCACCACCACGCCGGCGTTGGCCGGGCTGCTGGCGAGGGAGAACGCGAAGGCGAGGGTCGCGAGGAGGGACATGCTTGTTCCGGGGTGTCACCGAGTACGTACCCGCCAGAACGGAAACGGATAGCGATCGCGCGGCCCGACGGCCCCAACGCGCCGGATTGTTACCCGAGCCGGACACCACCGACAGGGGACGCGGCACCCAGACACCGCCCGCTACCCATACGCCTATCGATACACCCACGGACCCTGCTACAGACTCCGTGACAGATCCGGACGACGGACGCGCACGGAGCGTCGGAGAGCCAGGCCACGGCCGCGGCGCGGCCCCGATCCCCGCCTCCCTGCTCCCCTACTCCCGGAGCGCCACGAACAGGATCTCGCCCTTCTCGCTCCCGATCTCGGCCTGAAACACGCCCACCCGCTTCATCCGGACGGCGGCGAACACGGCGAGCTCCATCGCGCCGCTCATCGCGGTGGTCAGCACGGGCTCGACGAAGGGGGGCTCCTCGCCCACGGGGGTCTCCACGAGCCATTCGAACCGGTTGCCCTGGGGCCAGTAGAGCGCGATCGGATCGGCGCCGAGCACGCGGTTGCCGGCGGGGCCGGTGATCGTGAGGCGTGCACCGTTCAGCGTCCACGCGTCCTCGCGGCCCGCCAGGAGCCACCGGGCGCGCACGGGCGCGATGCGACCCTCCCACGCGAGCAGCGCCTTGACGTAGCGCGGATCCTCGATGGGGTTCGGCTCGCCGGTGGGGATGGGCAGCTCGGCGAGCGTGTAGGCGTCCGCGTCCTCGTCGAAGCGGAAGGCCAGGCCGATCTCCGCGTCCCCCCCGCGCAGGACGCCGATGGCGCCGCGCTCGAACGTGAACGGACGCGGGAACCGCTTGAGCAGGGTCGCGAGCGAGGACTCCACGGCCCCCACCTTGGCCGCGAACGCCGACGGATCGGGGGGCCCCCCGCCGCGCGGGAGCGCCTCGGACTCGAGGCCGGTCACGCGCACCCGCGCCCCGCGCGCCTCGAAGCGCAGCACGTAGCGGCGCAGGCCCGCGAGGCCCGAGGCGGTGTGCATGGCGGCGGCCACCTGCGACTGGTCCACGACGGCCCCGAGGCGCGCCCAGGCCTCTTCGGCGGGCTCGTCTCCGCGATTACGGTCGAACCAGGACATCGGGGCCTCCTTGGGGCGGCGCGGGCAGGTCGGCCGGCAGATCGTCGGGGAGCGGCGCCACGGGCGAGGCCCAACCGGACCCGATCATGCACGTGTGGTGGAGCACGAAGTGCCCAGGCGCGCCGCCGTACAGCGCATCCCCCGTGAGCGGGATGCCCGCCGCCGCCGCGTGCACGCGGATCTGATGCATCACGCCCGTTCGGATCTCCGCCTCCCACCAGCCCCCGCCCCGGTCGGTGAAGCGTGTCCACGCGTCGTACCACTTGCCGCGGTGGGTGGTGCGCGGCCCGCGGCGGGTCACCATGCGGTCCTTCCGGCTGGGGTGGTGCGCGATGGGCTCGCTGCGGACCTGCTCGTGGAACGGCGGCCCCGCGGGCGACTCGGCGGCGTCGGATCGGAACAGGTAGAACTTCCGGAGGGCGCCGGTCCCGAACGCGGCCCGGAAGGGCGCGAGGCCCTCGTGCGTACGCGCGGCCACGACGAGCCCGGAGGTCGCGGTGTCGAGCCGATGGGCGATCCCGCCCTCGAAGCCGGCCGGCCAGCCCCCCGCGCGCGACGGCCACTCGGCGAGCATGCGTGCGAGCAGGCAGTCCCCCTCGGGGTCCGCGTGCGGGGGGAACACGGGGATGCCCGCGGGCTTCCAGAGGTAGAGGCGTTCGGCGTCTTCGCCGAGAGAGAGCATCGGCCGTCATTAACGTGCGGGAACGAGCGCACGCCCGCCCACATCACCACGTTACGGCTGCGGATGGCTCGCCGCCGCACCGCAACCTCCGCCGAGGACCTGCCCGCTTGATCGTCCGATCGCGCCCGTCGAGCCTGCACGCGATCGTCGCCGTGTTCCTCAAGGAGCTCCGCGAGACGCTCCGCGATCCCAACGCGTTTCTCCTCTCCGTGCTCTACCCGCTGCTGCTGTACCCCTCCCTGGTCTGGGCCGCGAACCTCTGGACCGAGTACCAGACCGGTCAGCTCGAGGGCGAACGCGCGCCGATCGCGGTGGTGGGGGCGCCCGCCGAGGCTCCCGGCGCCGGCGCTCCCCGGGCCGACGTGCCCGCGGACGTGGTCGCCGCCCTGACCGCCGCCGAGGCGCTCGAGGTGGTCGCGGTCACGGATGCGGACGCCGCGCTGGCCGACGGCACGGTCGCCGCCGTGGTGCGCATCACCACCCACGACGGGGGCCTCCAGGTGCACACCACCTGGCGCTCCGACGAGCCGATCTCGAGCCGCGCCCACACCCGCGTCGAGGAGGCGCTGGCCGGCGTCCGGACCGCCCGCGTCGCCGCGAACGCGGTCACGGCGGGCCTCGCGCCCGAGCACGCCGACGTGAAGGTGACCGTCCAGGAGGACGACAAGTCCGCGCTCGTCGCGTGGTCGCTCTCCATGATGGTGCCGTTCGTCCTGGTCCTCAACGGGATGATCGCGGGCTTCTACCCCGCGGTCGAGGCCGCCGTGGGGGAGCGCGAGCGCGGCACGCTCGAGACGACCCTCGTCTGCGCCACGTCCCCCGCCGTCGTGTTCGCAGGGAAGCTCGCCTGCGTGTTCACCATCGTGATCGTGGCCACCATCGTCAACCTCGGCGCGTTCCTCCTGTCGTTGTGGCAGCTGCTCCAGCTCCTCGATGTCGACCCCTCCTTCGCCATCGGGCTCACCCCCGGCGTGTGGTTGGGCGTGCTCGGCTGCGCGGTCCTCGCGGCGCTCGTGCTGAACGCCTGGGAGATGCTCGCGGTCATCCGCGCGCGGGACTTCAAGCAGGCGCAGAACATCGCGAGCCTCTTTCTCATCGTCGGGATGGGGGCGAGCGCGGTGGGCGCGCTCCAGGGGTTCGGGCCCGAGCTCGGCATGGGGCTCATCCCGGTCTCCAACCTCGTGCTCGTGATGCGGGAGTGGATCGCGGGGCGCGAGATCTGGCCCTGGGCCTCCATCGCCATCGCCGAGAACCTGCTGCTCGCCATCATCCCGGTGCTGCTCGCGGCGCGCGTCGCGTCGGGCGAGGGCTGGCGCGTCGGCAGCCACGCACCGGCTTCCACCAAAAAAGAGGCTCGATGATCTCGGTCCAGGGCCTCGGCAAGTCTTTTCCCGGTCCCGACGGGACCGCGGTCGCCGCCGTGAACGACGTGTCCTTCGCGGCCGCGCGCGGCGAGATCGTCGCGCTGCTCGGCCCCAACGGCGCCGGCAAGACGACCACGATGCGCATGCTCGCGACGTTGGTCTCGCCCGACACGGGCACGGCCACGGTGTGCGGGCACGACATCCGTCAGGATCCCGTCGGCGTGCGGCGCTCGATCGGCTACCTCTCGGCCAACACCGGCCTGTACGGGCGGCTCACCGCACGCGAGATGCTGACGTACATCGGGCGCCTCCAGGGCGTGGTGGACGTGCGGGCGCGCGTGAACGCGCTGCTCGAGCAGTTCGACATCGGGCGCTTCGCCGAGGTGCCCTGCGAACGCCTGTCCACGGGCATGAAGCAGAAGGTGAACATCGCGAGGGCGCTCGTGCACGACCCGCCGGTGCTCGTGCTCGACGAGCCCACGGCCGGGCTCGACGTGCTCGTCACCGAAGAGCTCATGCGTTTTCTGACCGACGCGCGTGACCACGGGCGCTGCGTCGTCTACTCCACGCACATCCTGAGCGAGGTCGAGCGCCTGTGCAACCGGGCGGTGATCATCCACCGCGGGCGCGTGCTCGCGAACGGAACCCTCCCCGAGGTCGAGGCCAGCGCCGGCGTCGCGAGCTTCCCCGACGCCTTCCTCACGCTCATCCGGGCCGCGTCCTGATCCGCGCCCTCGTCACCGGCGAGCTCCGTCACCACCTTCGGGACCGGGTGACGGTGGCGGTGCTCGTGCTGGGGCAGGGCCTGCTTTTCCCGATGGTCGGGCTCGCCCTCGCGCGGCTGGAGAAGAGCGCGTCGACGAGCGCGGACGCGGTCGAGGTCGTGCTGGCCGTCGAGCGGCGGGACGTGGGTGGCGCCGTCGCTGGCGCCGCGAACGGGCCGGACGCTGCTGTCGACGGCGACCTCGCGCGCCTCGCCCCCTATGTCAAGGACCACACGCGGCTCGTGTCGGCCGGCGCTCCCGCGGTTGCCGGCGCCCCCCTGCCCGACGCCACGCTCCACCTCTCCCCTCCGGGCGAGCCGTTCGAGGCCGAGATCCAGTACGACGCGGGCACCCGCAACGGGATGACCGCCCGCAAGCGCGCCGAGGCCCTCGCGAAGGCCGCCGGCGAGGCCGAGCGCGGCGCCACCTTCCGCGCGGCCGGGGCGGTGGACCCCGCCCTCACCGTGGTCGTCGAGGCCGCCGACACCGTCTCCGACGCCGACCGTACCCTCCGACGCGCCGCGAGCTACCTCCCCGCGCTCCTGATGATGCTGGTCGCGAGCGGCGGCATCTACACCGCGCTCGACGTCGTCACCGGCGAGCGCGAACGCCGCACCATCGAGACCCTCCTCACCACCGCCGCGAACCGCCGCGACATCGCCGTCGCCAAGTTCCTCGTCGTGTTGATCCTCGTGCTCGGCGCCGCGTTCGTGTCGCTGACCTCGCTCTACATCACGTCGCTCACTCCGATCGGCGCCGCGATGACCGGCGGCACCGCGCTCCCCGTGCGGGCCTACCTCGTCTCGCTCGTGTTGTTCCTGCCGTTGGCGGCCACCCTCGCGGCCATCCTGACCGCCGCCGCCGCGCGCGTGAGCGACTTCAAATCGGGCCAGGTCTACGCCTTCCCGGCGTTGGTCGTGCCGACCGGCCTCGCCGCCGTCGCGCTGCTTCCCGACGCCACGCTCACTCCCTTCGTCGCGCTCATCCCCATCACCAACCTGTCGGTGGCGCTCAAGGAGGTGCTCCTCGGCACGGCCAACCCCGGGTCCTTGCTGCTGTGCCTCGTCGCGAGCACGGGGTACGCGGCGGCCGCGCTCACGCTGACCACGCGCTGGTTGAGCCAGGAAGAGGTGCTGCTCGGGGACCGCGGCGGCACCCACCGCCGCCTCCGGGGCAACTTCGCCCCCGACGCCCTCGCCGTTTTCGTGCTCGGCCTGTGCCTTTTCTGGTTCCTCGCCGCGCCCGCCCAGAAGGCCGACTTCGCGCTCGGCATCGCGTTCACCCAGTTCGCGCTGTTCCTGCCCCTCGGCCTCGGCGCGCCCGCCTTCTACGGCCTCGCCGTGCGGGACACGCTGGCCCTGCGCCTTCCGCGCCTCCCCGATCTCGCGTGGGGCGTCGTCGCGGGGGCGCTGTGCCCCCTCGTCGGCCTCTGCGTGGCCGAGGCCCAGGCCACGTTCCTCCCGATGTCGGCGGACATCCTCAAGCTGCTCAACGGCATCGTCCCTCCCGATCTGCCCCTGCCGGTCCTGCTCCTCCTCGTTTCGGTGGCGCCGGCGCTGTGCGAGGAGATGTTGTTCCGCGGCGCCATCCAGGGCCTGCTCGCCCGCTCCATGCGCCCGTGGCTCGCGGCGCTCGTCACCGCCGTCGCGTTCGGCCTGTTCCACTTCTCCCTCTTCCGCATCCTCCCGACCGCCATCCTCGGGCTCCTGTTCGGCCTCGCGCGCGCGCGCACCGGCTCGCTGGTGGTGCCGGTGATCATGCACGCGATGAACAACGGCTTGTTCGTGTTGCTCGGCGCCGCCGGCATCACCGTGGCGTTCCGGCCGGAGATGCCGCTGGCGATCGTCGGCATCGGCCTGGTGATCTGGCGCATGGGGAGGTGAGGGGCCCAGGCCTGGGCGCGTCCCCCGCGCGGACGCGGGGGCCGGTCTCCTGCGGGCACGCGCTCCGCGCTCGGTTGGCACGGCGGCGGCGCGCCGCCGGGTGCCGAACCGCACGAACGCTCGCGCGTCCGTGCGCCCTCCGGCGCCCTCGCGCGGGTGCCGCGAGCGGGGTGGGAGGCGCGGGGGGCGGTGGAGCGATCTCTCCGTCCCGACTGCGCGGCTGAAGCAAGCCTCCCGGTCGACAAGCGGACCGCCTACGGGCGCGGACGGACGCCCTTGCCGGCCGTCCGCGCAGGATGGTGCCTCATCTTCGCCGTACGGACGTCAGTGGCGGCCGTTCGCACGGGATGGTGCCTCATCCTCCCCCCACGGACGTCAGTGGCGGCCGTTCGCACGGGATGGTGCCTCATCCTCCCCGCACGGACGCAGGCCCCACGCCCCCATCTATTCCGCCCCCCCGAGGATCCGGCTGCGCATCTGCTCCTCCCGGCGTTGGCCGCGCTCCTTCGCGCGCGCCGCCTCCTCTTCTCGCGTGCGCGGCGCACCGATGGTGATGAGCTGCTCGCGCACCAGCCCGCGGGTGATCTCGGCGATCTCCTCGACCGCGCGGGCAAAGGCCTCCTGGTTGGCCTTGGAGGGTTGGGTCGTGCCCGACACCTTCCGTACATACTGCAGCGCGGCGGCGCTGATCTCGTCGTCCGTGGCGGGTGGCTCGAAGTTGAAGAGCATCTTGATGTTGCGACACATACGCACGCCCCGTCTCGTGCAATGTCTAACGCCGACCCGGTCATGGCTCCCGCCCGCGGCAGGTGCCCGGCGGGCGGCCGGCGGCGCCGGCCGGTTCGGCGCCGCGACGCCGTGAGGCGGCGCCGCGGCAACCAAGCGCGAAGCGCGCGCCCAGAGGGGACCGACGGCGCTCGCCTCGGGCGCCGGGCCGCCCGCCCGCCACCGGACGCTCACAGTCCTCCCTCGTCTTCGCCGCATCGGTGCTACCTTGCGCGCCTTCGGCGGAGCGGCACGTGCGCAGGTGGTGGATCGGGGCGGGCGGGCTCCTCATCGTGACCAATGTGGCGTTCGGAGCGCCGGCGGCGCCGAGCGCGCCCCCGGAGCCGACCCCCACCGGCGCGCCCATGGCCCCCGTGGCGACCGTCGCCGTCGTGAGCCCGTTCACGCTCATCGAGGGCCAGGAGGTGGCCCCCACCCTGGCGCTTCGCGACCTGTCGCGGCAGGTGTTCGGCTACAACCACGATGGGGGGCGGATCCTCGGGGCCGACCCGGAGGGCCTCGCGGTGCTCGACGTTCGGGGCCAGCCGCGCTCGCGGCTCGCGTGCCCGCAGAGCGAGGGCACGGCCCCGGTCGACGTGAGCCCGGGGCGCGATGGCGTCGGGGTGGCCGCCCTCTTCGCGAACGGCCGGGCGTGCGTGTGGGACACCGCGAGCCAGGCGCTGCTCTCGGCCTCGGGCCGGGCGATCTCGGCGATGGCGCTCGTGGATCGGGACACGATCGTGTACGGCTATGCCGACGGGAAGCTCGAGGGCCGCAACCCGCGCACGGGCGCGCGCCGATGGACGCGCAACCCGGACCTCGGGCCCATCGTGCACCTCCGCATGCACGCGAGCAGCCAGCTCGTCGCGGCGAGCACGGGGACCAACGGGGTGGCCGTGGTGGACACGCGCTCGGGTCGCCTGGTGCGCGGCATCCGCGGCGCGGCGGCGTTCGCGGCCGCGTTCGATCCCATGAGCGACCGGATGGCGGTCGGCCGCGCGGGCGGGCGCGTGGAGCTGTGGAACACGAAGACGTGGCAATCCAAGGAGAAGCTCCAGTTCGCCGCGGGCCAGGTGATCGACGTGGACTTCTCGCCGGACGGCACCCAGGTCGCCGCGGCCACGTTCACCGGCGAGGGCGCGGCCCGCGTCGTGACGCTCGAAGTGTGGGACTTCCGCGTGGGCGAGCTCGTGTTCCGCGAGACGGCGCCCGCCGGCCCCGGCCCGACGCGCACCCGCTTCGACGCCATCGGCGAGCGCCTCCTCGCGGGCAACGGCCCCGGCGCGACCAGCATCGTCGCCGAGAGCGGCGCGGGCGCGTCGCGGATGTGGAGCCGCCCCGGCGAGCGCCAGATCCCCCGCGTCCTCCCGAACGACGAGCCGCCCCGCCACCGCTCGCTCGAAGACGACGTGGTGCTCCCCGCGCTCACGACGGTCGCGGCGGAGCAGACCGTCGCGGGCACGGTGGCGATCGCGCCGGACGGCGCGCGGATGCTGGTGCGGCGCGCGGAGCCCCCGGTCGGCTCGCTGGAGCGAGGCCACGACCGGCCCGCGCCAGTGCCAGCCCCCGATGGGACGGCCCCCGCCACGCCCGAAACCCTCGCGATCGTCGACCTCCTGGGCCAGGCCGTCCCGCTCGCGGGCTCTGCCGACGCCAGCGCTCCCTTCGTGTTCTCGCCCGACGGCGCGCGCGTGGGGGCCGTCGTCCGGGACGCCCTGCAGCTCTGGGACACCGGCACGGGCGCGCTCCTCGGGCGGGTGGTGCTCGCCGGGCCACGCGCGGCCGCGCTCCTGGTCGACCGCGTCGGGATCGTGACGGTCGAGGGCAAGGTGTACGTCGGCACGCTCGAGCGCATGCGGGCGGTGCCCGGCGTGACCAGCGCGACCGCGGTGGCGCTCGATCCGCTCCACGCCGACCGCGTGGCCGTCGGTACGAGCGACGGCGGCGTGCGCATCCTCGACGTGCGGAAGGGCGTGCCGATCGGGCAGTGGGGCATCCACGCCGGGGGCGTCAGCGCGCTCGCGTTCTCGGCCGACGGGCGCTTCCTGGCCACTGCCGGCCCGCGCGCCGCGCTCGATAGCCCCGGCCAACGGAGCGCCCGTATCGCGAGTCCAGAGGGCGCCGCGGTGACCGTGCTCGCCGCGCTCCCGGACGACGTGACCGAGCCCTGGACCGCCGTGGTCGACACCCTCCCCGCGCGCCTCGCCTTCACGGCCGACGGCGCGGGCGTCCTCGCGGTGTCCTCGCGCGGGATCGATCTCATCCGGCGCGAGGTCGGCACCGTGCTGGCGCTCTCGGCGCCCGCGGTCGACGCCGCGCTGTCCACGGGCGGGCTCCGGTGGGTCGACACGCTGGGCGCCGTGCGGCGCGTGGCGATCGGGGCGGAGGCGCTGCGCTCCGTGCCCCGCGGCCTTCCGTTCGCCACCTCCGCGGATGGCCGCTTCTCCGTGACGGCTGACGGCGACCGCGTCTCCGTCTGGAACGATCGCTCCGGGCGGCTCCTGCGGGAGCTCCCGGCGACGGGGGAGCCCGCCGTCCGCTGCGTGTTCGACGACAGCGGCGATCGGGTCGCCGTGCTCTACGCCGACCGCTCGATCGAGGTGTACGAGGTCGAGAGCGGGGAGATGCTGCGCAACCTGCCGGGCCCCCCGACCGAGTCGGGAGACTGGGCGCGCTTCAGCGAAGACGGCGCCGTGCTCTGGACCTTCGGCGGCCCCCGCGAGGTGGTCGGGTGGGACATCGCCACGGGCACCGCGCGCGAGCGTCGGGGGGTCCCCGGCGAAGGCCCGATCCGAGGGGATGAGTCACGCGCCCTCTCCCGCTTCGTCCGCCTCGACGACGCGTCGGGGCTCGAGGCCTGGCTCGACACCTACGCCACCTCCCCGGTTCGGCTCTCCCTTCCGACCGCCGGCTTTCGTCCGGTGGCGGTGAGCGCGGGGGGCGAGATCGTGGCCGTCGTGCAGGAGGGTGGCATCGCGCGGCTGAGCGCCGCAACGTTGCGACAGGTGGGGCCGCTCTTGAGGGTAGAGGGTGCGGAGCCCGGCCGCGCGGCCGCCTTCTCCCCCGACGGCGCGTGGCTCGCCGTCGCGTATCCGACCGGGCTGGTCCGCATCTGGGATCTGGCGCGGAACGCGGTCGTCGCGAGCCTCGGCGCCGACGCGCGGCAGCTCGGGCGCGGGCCCGCGCACCCCGTGGCCTCCCTCGCGTTCGACGCCGCGAACGAGCTGGTCCTCGCGCGGGACGCGACCGGCTTCCCGCGCCTCTTCGAGTGGCGCCTGTCGGCCGAGGCACCGCAGGCCGGCCTCGGCGCAGGACCGGTGCTCCCGAGCACGGACATCAGCGCCCTCGCCGTCTCGCGTGACGGGCGGTGGCTCTACAGCGCCCACGGAGACGCGATGGCGCGCCGCTGGAACCTCGTCACGGGCGAGCAGGACGCGCTCTACTGGGGCCACGCCGCGCGCATCACCACGCTCGTGGTGGCCGCCGGGGGCAACCGCCTCGTGACCGGCAGCGAGGATGGCACCGTGCGCGCGTGGGAGGCGTCGACCGCGATCGAGAAGCTGGCCGTCAACGCGTTCGGCGATGCGGTGCGGCGCCTCGCCGCGAGCGCCGACGGCTGGCGGTTCGCCGCGCTCGGGGACGGTGGTGTGCTGCGGACGTGGGACGGCGGCGTGGGGCGCGCGTTGCGACGCTGGCGGCTCCCCGCGGGCGAGCTGCCGGACCTGGATCTCGGCCCCGCCGGGGAGCGGCTGGGCGTCGCGTTCGGCGGCGGGGACGGCGCGACAGCCTGGGTGCTCGATCCCGCGACGGGCGCGGTGGTGCCGTCGCGCTCGTCTCCCCTCTCGCGGGAGGAGCCGCCCACCGCGGGCCAGCGCGGGAACCCCGCCGCCGTCGCGATCGTGCGTGCGCTCGCCGCCGGTCTCTCCCCCACCACGGCCGAGGCCGTGACGCCGGACGGCGCCACCCTCGTCACCGCGGGCACCGATGGCCGCATCCGCCTGTGGGACGTGGCTTCGGCGTCCCTCGAGGGCACGCTCACGGCGCTGCTCGACGGGAGCTGGGTCGTCGATCGGCCGGACGGGACGCGCAGCGGCAGCCAGTCCTTGCGGGACGGCACCGCCAGCCTGATCTACCGCGCATCGCCCAAGTAGGCGCGACGCCGCCCGGTCAGGAGCGCCATCCCCGCGAGCCCCACGGCCCAGATCGCCCCGGGCTCCGCGCCCGCGCCGTTGCACCCACACCCCTCCGGCGTCTCCGGAGTGTCCCCTGTCTCCTCCCCGCCGGTGTCCGCGCCCGCGCACGCGGTCACGTCCTCCGCGCTCCCCAGGCACATGAGCACCTTGGTCGAGTCTTCGGCCAACGTCGGGTTGCTGCCGACGAGCCAATAGTCGCCGGCGGGGAGGTCGCCCAACAACCGGGGGGTCGCGGCGCCCGCGAAGGTCTCGATGGCCTCCGTGATGTCGCCGTCGGCGGTGGTGCCGTGCAGGCTGAACGCCAGCTCGGGCGCGTCGGCCTCGGTCGCGAACCAGACCTCGCCCCCTCCGTGCTCGAGCGTGTAGTACGTGGTGGCCAGGGGGTAGTAGCGATTGTCGTCGACGATGGCCGCGCCGCTCGCCTCGGCCACCGGGGGCCCGATGCGGGAGGCGTAGGGATAGCTGTCCGCCGGGCCCGAAAAGCGTCCCGTGGCGATGTTCCAGCGGGCGAACGTACTGAAGTCGATCGCGAGCGACCCGCCGCGCGCGGCCTCGATGTCGGCCATGTCGGCGAGCAGGTCATCCCCGGTCTCCGAGGCCTCGAGGAGCTCGTTGATCACGTCGTCGCCGTAGGCATCGGAGAGGTACCACCACCACAGCGCGGTGGCGTACGCGAACACCGGCACGGGTCCGGCGGGGGGCTCGTTCAGGGAGCGCCCCGTGTCCTCGAGGTAGGCGTCGCAGAAGGCGAGAAAGTCGTTGTTCTCGGCGTCGTAGAGATCCTCGGCCCACACCGCCGTTCCCTCGCTGAACCACACCTCGATGTCGGCGTTGTAGGCGGCCTGGACGGCGTGGAAGAGCTCGTGGGAGGTGAGGACCCGGATGGCGGTCGAGAGGTTCGCGTAGCCGTACCCGGAGAAATCGTTCTCCATGATGAAGAAGCCGGAGCATTGGCTGGGGCTCGCGGAGCACACTTCTGCCGAGTAGTTGCCATCGGCGTTGCCACCAAAATCGACGAGGTACACGTCCATCGCGTCGCTCCCGCCGCGGCCCCCGTCGGAGAGCGGCGCCCGGAAGCCGTTGTCGGCGTAGGCGGCCAGGACATCCTCCGCGGTGGTCCCGACCTCCTCGACGTAGTCGGGCACCCCGTTCGCGTCGTCGTCGCCTTGCTTGACGAGGTTGGGCCCATCGACGCTGTACCACACCCGCACCGTGCCGCCGGGGCTGTCGGCCGAGGTCACGACGTCGGTGTCGTCGAAGCTGAAGAGCCCGCCCTCGGTGGGGCGCTGGGCGTGGGCCGCGGAGGGGAGCAGGAGGGTGGCGAGGAACAGGGGGCTCACGAGCGCCTCCGGACGAGGAGGAGGAGGCCGAGGGCCCACCAGGGGGAAGGAGATCGAGTGGAGACGCATCCGCACGCAGCGGGCTGTTCCTCCTCGATGGGAAGCGGATCGTCCGCGGGGTACAGCGCATCCATGACGCCGACGGCGGAGATGCCGCCCCACCCGTAGGTGTCGTTGCGCCCCGACTCGTCGACCGGCATGTAGGGGGACGGGACCGCGGTCAGCACCAACAGATCCGCGAGCTCCTGGGCCGAGAGCGTCGGGTCCTGCGCGGCGGCCCACGCCGCGAGGCCGCTCGCCACCGGCGCCGCGGCGCTCGTGCCACCAAACGTGGTGGTCACCTCGTTGCCCGGAGCGATGGTCACCGTGGCGCTCGGGGCCGCCACATCCACCGCCGGGCCGGTGTTGGTGTAGTTGGTCGGGTATCCGTAGCTGTCACTCGCGGAGACACACAATACGTCGTCGAGCTCCTGGAGCTCGCCCCGGTCGATGACGCGGTCGTCGTTTCCCGCGGCGAACACCACCAACGCGCCGAGCCCCCCGCGCGGCTCGGTCGCGGCGCGATGGATCACGGCCGCCAGCGTTTCGGGCACCGGGATGCTCTCGGTGAACCCCCAGGAATTGTTGATGACCGCCACGTCCATCGCGATGGCGTGCTCGAACGCCCGCACGTCTGCAGAGAGGGGCGTGCCGCCGCTCTCCCCGAGCAGCTTGATGGGGATGAGGGTGCAGCTGGAGCACATCCCGACGATGCCGGCGGCGTTGTTGGCGCGCGCCGCGATGATGCCGCTCACCGCGGTGCCGTGCTCGTCACAAATCGCGGTGGTGCTGTCCGAACAATACTCGCCGGGCTCGGGGCGCGGATCGCCGTCATCGGCCCAGGCGTCGTACGGCTCGAGCACGGCCGCCGCGAGGTCGGCGTGATCGATGTCGATGCCCGAGTCGAGGACCGCCACGCGGGTCTCCGCGCCGCCGGTCGACAAGGCGAACAGGCGCTCCATCTCGAGGGCCTCGAGGTACCACTGCCCGCCGTAGCTCGGGTCATCGAACGAGAGGCCGGCGTCCTCCGCGCCGGACGGGCCCTGTGGCAGCAGCACGTCGGGAAAAACGTGGTCGAAGCCAGGCGTGGCGGCGAGCAGCGCCGCGGTCGCGATGGGATCCGCGGCGGGGACGAGCCACGACGGCCCGCCGAGCCACTCGGCGCCCTCGGGCGGCACGAACCCGTCTGCCACGGTGACCACCACCGCCGCGCGCGAGCGCAGCTCGACGCCGGGCGCGCCCGCCGGGCCCTCGAAACGGTAGACGGGGTACCCGCCGGACACGCCCACGAGCACGGGCGGCGCGTCGGGATCGAAGCGGAGGTGCGCCCCCGCGGGCAGGGTGAGCGGCCCGCCGGCGGAGGCCGTCGGAACCACGATCGGGAGGAACGTCAAGGAGAGGACCGTTGCGAGCAGCATCGACGCGAGGATATCGGGCGCCCGTGAGGTATGCATGCGCTTTCTCCCCGCCCTCCTGATCCTCGGTTGCACGGCTGGCCCCAAGGATGACACCGGCCCCGGTGAGGACACCGACCCGCTCGTAGCGGTGTGCAGCGAGCCCGAGCCGCCCACCTGCGTGGACGAGATGATCCTCGATCTCTCTCTGCACGACGACAAGGTGAGCGAGGGTGAGGTCACGACGGTGACCGACGGGAGCGACTTTGTCACGGCGATCGACGCGAGCGCCGGTGGCTACAACCAGGCGGCCAACAACGCCTGGGTGTACGTGCGCTTCGGGGAGGACGGCGCCGAGCGCGTGGACATCGACGACGAGACCGCCCTCGAGGACATGACCTGGCACCTCGCGCTCCGCCGCTTCATCGTGCGCGTGAACAGCGGAGACAGCGGCCCCTCCTGCGTCGGCGCGGCCGCGATGATCGGGTTCGAGTACGCCGACCTCACCGAGGTCCCCGACGGCATCAGCTACCTCGAGGACGAGTACTACACGGAGGACTGCACGATCATCAACGACTCGTCCGGCCTCCCCGGCAGCCCCCAGGTGGCCATGGGCGCGTGGTGGTCGTACTCCAGCTGCGTCGAGACGACCGGCACGCCCATCCTCCTCCAGCTGGAGGACGGTCGTGTCATCAAGCTCGTGGTCGAGGAGTACTACGCGGATGACGGTCAGCAGGAGTGCAACAACCGCGGCACCACGGAAGCGGAGAGCGGGATCTACAAGATCCGCTGGGCGGCGATTTAGCGTAAATCCGGGCCGTGGGGATACGGACAAATCCGGGCGCCCACGGTCCGACGGTCACGACGGTGCAGGAGCGGGGTGGCCCGCCCTTGCAGCCGGGTCCGCCGGTGGAGCCCGAAGGGCTCGCGGAGTCGGCGTGCGCGAGACTCGCAGCGCCCGGCCCGGCAAGGGCCGGAGCCGACGCAGCCCGCCCCCGGAGGCCGCCGGCAAGGCGGCCGTGAGGGGGGCCCCTCAGGGGGGAACCGGCGGGGGCCCTGGCTGCGGTTCTGGGCGGGGCACCCTGCTCCCCGCGAAGGCGCTCCGCGGCTCAGGAAGCCCAGATCTTGACCGTCTCCCCGATGAAATCGAGCATCCGCCTGCACTCGTCGTAGTCGGGATGGCGGACGTGCATCCAGCCGTGCCCCATGTACCCGGCGCCCACGTCGGCGGTGCGCTGACCGATCGCGGGCAGGTGCACCTCGCCGAGCCAGCGGCCGTACCGCTCCTGGACCACGTCGAGGCCGGAATAGCCGGTGATGCGCCCGTTCTGGGAGGGGCGCAGGCTGATGAGGCCGGCGCTGTAGTTGCGCGTCGGGCGCGGGCGCGCGTGGCCGAGCGTGAGGGCCCGGGCCCACTCGACGTACAGATCGATGTCGTTCGCCCAGCAGTACAGATCCCAGAAGCGGACGCCGGGGGGGCGCGCGCCGATCTCGCTGAAGGTGAGGCCCTTGGGCCCGAAGAACCACTCCATGTGCGTCGGCGCGGTGCCGATCCCGAGCTCGCGGACCACCTTGCGACCCATGGCCTTGAGCTCGTCGTAGCCGGCCGCGTCGATGCGGTTGGTGGTGACGATGTACGGGCTGATCCAACGGTTGCGCATCGCGTCGAGAACGTTGGGATAATAATGCGACACGGCCTCGAACACGACCTCACCGTTGCAGGTGAGCGTGTCGTAGAAGCCCTCGTGCCCGCTCACGAACTCCTCGATGGTGATGAAGCGCCGCGCCTGGCCGAGCCCGTTGGCGGTCAGCGCCTCCTCCAGGCCCGCGTCGTCATCGACCTTGAACGTGCCCGCCGCGCCCGCCCCATCGCGGGGCTTCACGACCACCGGATAGCCGACGGACCGCACGAACCGCCGGGCGTCCTCCGCGGTGTCGACCGCGGCGTTCCGTGCGCACGGCACCCCCCGCTCGCGGAGGTACTGCTTCATGATGAACTTGTCGCGGCAGAGCAGCACCTTCTCGACCGAGAGGCCCGGGATGTTTGTCGCCTCGCGCACGCGCGCCGTCGTGAGCATGATGGCCTCGACCGTGCACTCCAGGCGGTCGACCCACTCCCGCTTCTGCACGCGTCGAACCGCGTTGGCGAGCGCGCCCTCGTCCGAGAGCGAGGGGATGTGCTCGTAGCCGTGCAGCCAGCTCTTCAGCTCGGGGTCGAGGTGGTCGGGCGGCACGTCGCCGATGCCGGTGACCTGGGCCCCGACGGCGTGGAGCGCGCGGACGAACTGCCGCTGATTGGCGGGGAAATTGGGGGCCATGAACAGGACGTGCATCGGGCGCTCCAGGGCGTGGACGGAGGGAGGAAGCTCTAGGCAGCTTCTGGGCTAGGCGTAGTGGACGCGAACGGTCTGGATCAGCGTCTCGAGGGCGTCGGTCACGACGCGGGTGTCCGGGTGGCGCACGATGACGTAGCCCTCGCCCTCGTAGCCGGAGGCGCGGGGGCGCCCGACGATGGGGAGCTTCGCCTCGACCACGAGGTGCCCGATCTTGCGCTGGGCCTCTTCGAGGTTGTCGACGCGGGACACCCGGCCCTGGCCCTCGCCGCGAAGAAACGCCACGCCGGCGCTGTACTTGCGGTCGAACGAGCCGTGCACGCGCCCGTCGATCATCGCGTGCGCCCACGCCGCGTACATGCTGCGGTCGTGCGCCCAGGACATGAGCGACGTGAATTGGGCGCCCGGGGGGCGCGCGCCTACCTCGGAGATCACCGGCGAGCCGTCGGGCCGCCGGAACCACTCCATGTGGGTGAAGGCAGTGCCGAGCCCGAGCGCGCGGTTGGCCTCGAACCCGATCTTCCGGATCGCGTCGAACTCGGGGCCGATCTCGCGCGGCAGGTACACACACCACTGCACCCAATCGTTCCGCATCACGTCGAGCGGGCCGGGCAGGTAGCGCCCGATGTTGTGGAACACCGGCCGCCCGTCGATCGTGATCGTGTCGAACGAGTGCTCCTCGCCCTGGATGAACTCCTCCGCGAGCGCCTCCCGATCCGCCGATGGCCGCAGCTCCGCGAGGGCGCCGTGCAGATCGTCCGGGGAGTTGATCTGGTAGGTAGCGCGGCAGCCCGCGCCGTCCGGCGGCTTGACCACGATCGGGTACCCCACCTGCTCGATGAAGCGCCACGCGTCCTGCGCGCTCTGGAGGCGGGCGTGCCGCGCCGTCGGGAGGCCCGCCGCCCGGAGCGCCGACTTCATCACCCCCTTGTCCCGGAAGCGGCGCGCCACGTCCGGGGTGATGCCGGGGAGGCCGAGCACGACCCGCGCCTCGGCGAGCTGGTCCTGGATGTTCTCGAGGATGCCCAGGATGCAGTGGGCGCCGCCCGTACGCGCCATCACCTGGCGCGCGGCATCCACGATCACGTCCGTACGCGTGGCGTCGCTGACCTGCCAGTGGAACGCGCCGGGGGGCACCTTCCGGGCGTCGTCCTGGGTGAGGACGACGAGGCGCACGCCCGGCACGCTGGCGGCGGCCTGGACGAACTTGAGGGTGGCGTCGAGCAGGAAGGGGGCGACGAAGAGGACGGTACGCATCACGTCGGCGCTTATCGTCGGATCGGCCGCGGGGCTACCGTTTCCCGCAGTCGCGCCCGCGCCCCCGGGGTCTGGTACGCGCGGCGTCGGATCGGTTAGAGTCGTGCGGATCGTGAGGCCCCCCTTGCTCGTTCTGTTGCTCTCCGCTCCGTTTTGGTCCGCCCTCGCCGCGCCCCCGGTGGAGGCCGAGCAGCTCTTCGAGGCCTTTGCGACGCAGGGAGAGCGCCGGGAGCCCGTCGCCCTCGCCGGGTCGGGCGCGCGCTACCTCGACGTGTACAAGTCGGGCGACCTCGCCATCCTCCACGACGCGGACGGAGAGTGGTTCGCCGAGGCGCTCTCCCAAGGGGGGGACCCCCTGGCTTGGATGCTCGGATCCCTCGAGACCGCCTTCTACAAGAAGTTCGACGACGATTATCAGTACCTCACCGTGCTGCTGGTGAAGGACTTCGGCTTCTTCGCCGCGTTCTACTCGCCCATCGCGAACGACGTGTACGGCATCGGCTATGACAGCATGTTCGCCGGAGAGGAGTTCGATCTCTCCTCCAACCAGCTCGATGGCTTCATCTTCATGAACTACTACGGGCTGTGGACCGAGAGCCCGGACGTTGGCCGCTACGTGTTCGGCCAGGAGTTCATGCACCGGTGGGGCTCGTTCGTGAACATCGAGAAGGAGGGCCTCGATCAGAACGCCCTGCTCGGCCGTGACACGGCGCACTGGTCCTACTACCTGAACACGCCCAACTCTCCGATGGAGGGCAACACCTGGTCCGACAATGCGGACGGGACGTGGTCCACCGAGAACACCAGCGTCTCCACCTACAGTGACCTCGACCTGTACCTCATGGGGCTGGTCGGCCCCGAGGACGTAGGCGTGCAGACCCTCCTCCTCGTCGACCAGGCCGACGCGGAGGGCACCGAGGCGGCCACCACGCCCGAGTTCCTCGACCGGTTCAGCGGCGGCCGCAACGTGACGCTCACCGCGACGCCCGTCACCTTCACCGTCGATGACATCATCGCCGCCGAGGGCGCGCGGGTGCCGTCCGTCGAGAACAGCCCCAAGAACTTCCGGATGGCATTCCTGGTGCTGGTCCTCTCCGAGGACACGTTCGGAGAGGCGGAGATCGCCACGATCGACCAGGTGCGGCAGACGTGGGAGGCCGATTGGGAGGAGGACGTGGGCTACCTCGCCGACCTCGACACCACCCTCGGCAATTCCACCGCGCCCACGTGGGGCGAGCCCACCGACACCGGCGGGGAAGACACGGGCGACATCATCGACTGTTGCAAGGATGACGGCGAGACCGAGGAGACCCCCGCCGCCTGCGGTTGCGCCAGCACCGGCGCCCCCGGTGGTACGGCCCTCTTGGCCCTCGCGCTCGTGGGGCTCCTCGGCGCCCGTCGGGAGCGGCGGTCGTGAAGGTCCTTTTCCTCTCGCCCAACTACCCCCTCGAGATGCAGGACTTCACCCGCGGCCTCGCCGAGGTGGGCGCGGACGTGGTGGGCATCGGTGACACCCCGCGCGACGGCCTGTCCCCCAAGGTCAAGTCCCACCTTGCGGGCTACCTCCAGGTTCCGCTGCAGAACCCCGAGGCCGTGCTCACCGCCGTGCGCGCCACGGGCGTCCGCTTCGACCGCGTGGAGTGCCTGTGGGAGCCCTTCGTCGAGCTCGCGGCGTGGCTGCGGGAGCGGCTCGGCGTCCCCGGCATGACGCTCGACACCGCGCGCGCCTTTCGCGACAAGGAGCTGATGAAGCAGCGGGTCGAGGCCGCCGGCCTGCGGGTGCCCCACCACACCCGCGCGAACACCCGCGAAGAAGTGTGGGCGGCCGCCGAGCGCTTCGGCTTTCCGCTCATCCTCAAGCCCATCGCCGGCGCCGGCAGCGCGGACACCTTTCGGGTGGACGACGCGAAGGAGCTCGAGGTGGCGCTGGCCCGCACGGCCCACGTGCCCGAGGTGAGCGTCGAGGAGTTCGTGGACGGCGAGGAGTTCACCTTCGACACCGTGTGTATCGACGGCAAACCGGCCTACGCCAACATCGCCCAGTACCATCCGCGCCCCCTCCAGGCGCGCTCCAACGAGTGGATCAGCCCCATCGTGGTCACCATCCGCGACATGTGGGCGCCCGCGTACAAGCCCGGCATCGAGCTCGGCTTGGGGGTGTTGCGCGCCCTGAACATGGGGACAGGGTTCACCCACATGGAGTGGTACAAGAAGGCCAACGGAGAGGTCGTGTTCGGGGAGATCGGCGCGCGCTCGGCGGGCGGCCACCTCGTCGACCAGATGAATTGGACCGGGGACATCGATCTCTACCGGGAGTGGGCGCGCGCGGTGTGTTGGAAGTCCTTCGAGGGCGACACCCGGCGCAAGAACAACGTCGCCATCATCTTCAAGCGCGCGCGCGGCCAGGGCCGCATCCAGCGCATCGAGGGCCTCGAGCGCTACCTCGCGAAGTACGGCGCCCACGTGGTGGCCGAGCAGCTGCTCCGCCCCGGCGCGCAGCGGCGCGACTGGCTCCAGACGCTCGTGAGCGACGGGTTCGTGTGCGTGCGGCACCCCGATCTGAGCGCCACCCTCCAGATGGCGCAGGCCGCCGCGACCGACGTGACGATGTACGCGGAGTAGGGGCGCCCCGCCCTCACGGCCCCGCGGCCGCCCTCAAAGCCCCACGGCCGCCCTCACCTCCGCCCGCCGCTCGTCCGCGAACCCGATCAGGCCGCTCTCCACCGCGGCGTCGAATTCCTCCTCGCTGCCGAGGAAGGTCGAATCCGCGGGCTCGCCTTCGCCGCCATAGAGCACGGGCCGCAGCAGCTCGGCGAGCGCGTGGACCCGGGCTTCGAAGGGCTCCTCGGCGTAGGCCCCCTCGAGCGCCTCGAGCAGGAAGAGCTCGTACCGCTCGAGATACACCGGGTCGTCGAGCAGCAGCCGGATGAGCGGCCACCCCTCGTCGATCTGGGACAGGAGGGGGTCCTCGTTGGCTGCCGGCCAGTCCGCCAGCGCCTCGTTGTGGTCCCAAGGGATCCACGTGAACCGTCCGCCGTCCGCCGCCGCCCCGTACAGGTAGTAGTTGTGCGCGATGACCCCGTACACATCCCAGTTTTGCAGCGCGCTGTTGACGGCCAACCATCGCAGGAACCCGTCCACATCCAACGTGGCCTCGAGCCCCTCGCGCCAGGCCGGCGCGTCGTCGCGGCTCGCGAGCAGGGCCGTGATGAGCCGCTCGATGTCGGCCCCATCGGTGTCACCTCGCTTTCCTTCGAAGCTCGCCGGGTCGTAGCAGGTGAGGTTCGCGCACGGACCGTCGGGCTTGTAGAGCGGCCCCTCCCTCTCGCCCCACACCCGCTCCACCATCGTGTCGTCGGGGAGCTCCATCGCCACGTAGAGGCCGAGCGGCTCGGGGCCCGCGCCCGCGTCGAGCGTCACCCACCAATACGCCGCGCGGGCGGCCGGGACGCCGCGATCCTCGAGGATGGCGCTCGCGAGCACGTCGCGCATCAGCGTCTCATCCCGGAATCCGTTCGCGAACGAGAGCTCCTCGAAGCCGTACAGGCGCTGGTCCTCGGCGCCCACGCCCTCGCTCACCAGCTGATCGAAGTCGAGCCGGAAGGGCAGCTTTCGAATGCCGGCGTGCCAGGCCGCGCGGAGGCTGGAGTTCCCCTTGAGGCGAATCCCCACGCCCTCCCAAGCCTGGTCGTCGACCACCACGTGCGCGGGATACCACGCGGGCGATGTCTCCAACGGCTCCCAGGCCTCCTCCGAGGGCGGCCCGCCGCCGCCGAACGGCGTTCCGATGAGCACCTCCATCTCGTCCAACATCGCGGCGTGCTCGGCCTTGTCCATGCTCAGCGCGATGTGGTGGATCGTGTCCGTGCCGAAGACCGCGGCGTAATCGGGCGATGCCTCGTCGTCCCCGGCGGGCACCTCATCGCCCCCCGCGGGCACCCCATCGCCTCCACCGGGCGACCCGAGCCCGGATGTGTCCACGCCCGGGCCCGCCGGTGTGTCAACGCACGCCAAGAGCAGGGTCATCGACCCCACAACCAACAAGCGCATCGATGTTCCCCTTCCATCGAAGGTAGGGGCAAAATCGCGGGCGGGGAACGCCGAGCTTCAGATCACTCGCACGGCCACCGGCCGAGGTCGATCGAGTTGTCGGTTTCGTCGCATTCCTCGACCACGCGGTCATCATCCACGCGGACGACCATGCCGCGGTCCCACTGGACCTCGGTGAGCTCGAAGGGGCCGGTGTGGCGCGCCGCGCCCGCGGGGAGCGACAAGGTGACGCCGGTGACGAGGGTGGTGCCCTGGTACACACCGATGTTGAAGTCGGGCGTGTCGGCGAGGCCCGTGTTCTCGACGGGCACGATCACCTCTACCACCCCCTCGTCGCAGCGGGCCTCGCAGATCAGGGGGGCGCCGGGCGCGAGGTCGGCGAGATCGGTCGAGAGGCCGTACAACGTCCCGCCGGCACGGAAGTTGTTCCAGCGCTCCCAGTTGGGCTCCTCGTTCACCGGGATGCTCCCATCATCCTCCACGTTGGTGATGTGGTACGCGAATTGGTTCCAGACGGGCCGTGACGGGCGCCAGGAGTTGGTCGCGTCACCGATGACCGTGATGCCGTTGTACCCGGTGTAGGCGTAGTTGTTCGACGGCAGGACGATCTCGGTCGAACCGTCATTGTCGACGTCGACGATGAGGGGATACTCGTAGAGGGTGCCGCTCGCGTGGCCGTCGTCCTGCAGCTTCACCGCGCCGGTGGCGCCGTCGTACACCCACAAGGTGAGCTCGTCCGCATACACCACGTCCGCCGCGCCGTCCCCCTCGAAGTCGAACACCGAGCTTCCGGTCACGGTCGACGAATAGTCGGAGACCGGCATGCTCCAGAGCACGGTGCCATCGGAGTCGAAGACGGAGTAGGCCGCCGCGCCGGCCACGCCGATCTCCGGGAGCCCATCATTGTCGAAGTCCGCCACGGTGGGCGGCCCGCCGTTTCCGCCGCCGGGGTGGGCGGCCTACCACCGCACGGTGCCGTCCAGGTTGGTGACGACCACGGTGCCGGCCGAGGTGTGGACGACCTCGGGGGTGCCGTCGAGGTCGAAGTCACCCACGGCGCCCGGGCCGTCACCGGTGGCGTCGGTCCACAGCAGCACGCCGTTTCCGCGGTAGACCGTGTTGCCGGCCACGATCTCCATGCGGCCATCCCCGTCGAGGTCGACGGCGAAGGACAACCACCACCCCGCGCCCCCCGTGCCGGTCCACAGCAGGGTTCCGTCGGTGTCGAGCAGCTGCCGGCCGTAGACGACCTCGGCCTGGCCGTCCCCATCGACGTCCGCGAAGGCCGGCGAGCCGTAGCCGTAGATCTCGGTGCCACCCACCCATTTGAGCGACCCGTCGGCGTTGACACAAACGACCGCCGCCTCGGTCCCCGCGGTACACACTTCGGGGAGCCCGTCCGCGTCGATGTCCCCGATGGCGACCCCACCGCTCGCATAGACGTGGTAGCCGCCGGGATCGTAGACGGACCAGTGGGTGCCGGAGCCGTCCCCGCTGATGGCCGTGAGCGTGCCGGCTGTCGTGTAGCCCCCATACGCGAAGCTGGTGAACACGATGTCGGGGATGTCGTTGTCGTCGATCAGGCCGTCCGCGTTGTCGTCGGTGAGGTTGCCGACGGAGGGGGTCGACATGATGTCGTCGTAGTCGGGGTAGGTGGGGTTGGCGTTCCATTGCCACTCCACCACGGGGCTGAAGCTGCCCACCGGCGGATCGACGAGGCAGGCGGCGTCCGTCGGTACGGCCCATGGGTCGGAGGGCTCGGGGCACTCCTCGGGGAGCACGCCGCTGTCGCCCGCCGGTTCGGCGACGTGGGGCTTCACCTCGTAGTCGCTGCATCCCGCGAGGAGCACTACCAGGCCGTGTGCTCCGCGCATTCGCTACTCTCCCCGGTCGAGCTTCTTCTGTGCCATCTGAACATATTTGCGGATGTTCGGGATCTCGGGATCGAGCGCGAGGGCGCGCTGGAGATCCTGGTGCGCCTGCCGGTAGTTCTTCCGGTAGTAATGGGAGATGCCCCGGCGGCAGCGCGCCATGGCGTGGCTGCCGTCGATCTCGACCGCCTGGTCGTAGAACTCGATGGCGCGCTTGTACTCCTTGCGGGCAAAGTACAGGTCCCCCATCGCGACGTGCGACTCGGGCCGATCCGGCGCGTGGTCTTCGGCGCGCGCGAAGTCGCTCATGGCGCTCGAGTAGTCGCCCAGCTCCAGGTAGCAGCGGCCGCGGCCGATGTGCGCCTCGGTCAGGGTGTGGCGCATGTCCAGGGCATCCGTGTAGCTCTGGATGGCCTTCTGGAACTCGCCCCGGCGCGCGAGCGTGTTCGCGTCGAGGATGAGCTTCTGGATGTGCTTCTCGTCCGGCACCACGCTCTCGCGGGGGGGCGGAGCGAGCGCGGCGCCCGGATTCGTGCGGTTTCCGGTGTCGTCATCCGTGAGGCGAGGCGCGGTGCGCTGAGTCCGCGCCGGAGCGTTGCTCTCGAACGAGACCGAGAGGTTGCCCAGGTCGGACTCGCCCAGGCGAGCGTCGTCACCGTGAGAGTCCCCGGCGGAGCCTCCCTCGGCTTCGGGCTCGTCATCGGCCGGAAGATCGACCTCGTCTTCTTCCGACTGGGCGAGCCGCGGCGAGCCCGCGGGCCCCGCGCGCAGGTCGACGCGGGCGGGCGCGCTGCCCGCTCGTTGCTCGCCGAGGGCCGGCAACGCGGCGCGATCCGCGGCCTTGCCGTTGATGGTCGCCTCGTCGTAGCGGCCTCGCGGCGTCTCGGGGACAGGCGGCGTCTCGAGGAGGGGCGGCGCCTCGGGGTGGGACCGCGCCTCGGAGACCGGCGGCGTGGGCGCGCGCGCCGCGGCCTCCTGGGGGGCGCCGAAGTCGAGCACGCTGTGCTCGTGGGGGGCCTCGGAGTCGCGCCCCGGGACGGGGCCATCGGAGGGCTCGGCGGGGACCGCGGCGACCGACCGCACGCCCGCGCCCTGTCGAGGCGGGCGGGCCGGCGCGGGCTTCACGACGCTGGGCGCAGCCCCGAGGGCCCCGGCGGCCCAGTCGGACAGCTCGGACGCGGCCAGCGGAGCGGGCGCGATCGTGAGCGACGCGATCACCGTCGGGTCGGGCTCGGGCTCCGGAGCGGCCTCGAGCAGCTCGGCCAGGGAAGGAAGCGGCTCGGGAGCGTCGATCGGCGTGAAGTCGCTGGTGCAGAGATCGAGGACCTCCGCGTGGCTCTGGTCGGGGACCGCGGCGGGGACTTCGGCTGGGACTTCGGCCGGGACTTCGACGGGGACGTCCGCCAGGGCTTCCGGGACGGCGTCGTCCGGGTCCTCGGAGGTCACGAAGGTGGCCTCGGCGGGGTCGAAGCGCTCCGGGGGAGCGGGGATGACCGGGGCCACGCTGGCCGAGGCCAGGATCACCGGCGCGACCGCGGGCTCCGCGCGGCGCCGGGGCTCGAAGCGCGGGGCCGGAGCGCGAGGGGGCTCGACCACGATCGGTGTCGTGCGGGCGGCGGCCTGCGCGAGGTCCCTGAGCGCGTCGACCACGGAATCGCCCCGAGGGGCGGGGTGCGCATCGAGTCGGGGCGCGCTGACATCCAGGATCGGGGTGTCGAACCGCAAGGAACGAGCGATCCGATCGGGGCCTCGACGGGGGCTCGACGGGAGGGGACGGGGCGGCGGAGGCGCGGCAGCCGGCGCCGCGCGGCGCCGGGGAGCGGCCGCAGAGGTGGGCAGGGGCTGCGACGCGCGGTCGGCGGTGCCGGCGCGAAGGGCGCGCAAGTGGAGCGCGAGCCGGCGATCGAGCATGGCCCCGGCGACGTCCTCGTGTGAGGAGTCGGCCGCCGAAGCGCGGTGAAGGGCGAGCAGGCGGTCGAACGGGAGGTGGGCGGAGGCCAGCTGCAACAGCGCCGCGCGCCCCGCCGCGAGCGTGGCGAGCAGCGCGCGGGCGGCCTCGAGCGTGCCATCCGGGGTACCATCGCGGGCCGAATCCGCGGGAGGGCGTTCACCCGGCATCTCCCGCTACTCCTTGGCGCCGATGTTGAGCGCCTGCATCTGCTGGGAGAGGCCGCTCATGCTCAGCATCAGCTCCTCCCGCAGCTTGCGCATCCGCCCGACGTTCTCCTCGAGCGTGCGAAGTTTGCCCTTCAGATCGGTATTTTCGCGGCGGAGGGCCTCGCTCTCCTCTTCGAGGTGGCGCATCCGCCCGCGCTGGTCCTCGATCTGGGCGTCGGCCTCGCGCACTTCGCGCTCGGTGCGCTCGACCTGGTCGCGGAGGCGGTCCCGCTCGCCGAGGAGCCCGGTGTGCTGGGTGCGCACCTCGTCCACGCGGGCGCCGAGCGCCTCCATCTCGACGCGGAGCTCCGTGATCTCGGCGGTGAGGCTCTCTTCGAGCTGCCGGTAGCGGCTGATCTCCATCTCGGAGGAGACCACCTGCCGGGTGGCCTGCTCGGCCCCCTTCATGGCCACCATGAGCTCCTGGATCCGGGCCTCGAGGATGCCGGCGAGCTCGACAGAGATCTGGTTCAGCCGGTCACTACTTTCGGTCGCCATCAACACTCCTGGGGGTTCCGCCCTGGCACGGTATCAGGATCCCCCCGCCGGAGCCATCGCCGGCGGGAGGGATACGGCCGGGGGCAAGCGCGCGCTATGCTGCGGGCCTCGTGGAACCCCGCCCCCCCAGGCCCCGCGTGCTCGTCGTGGACGACCACCCGAGCGACCGCCTGCGCGCCGTCGCCGCGCTCGCCGGGCGGTTCGACGTGATCCCGCTCCCGACGGGAGAGGATCCGCTACGGGCGGCACGGGGACATCGCCCCGAGCTGGTGTTGCTCTCGCTGGGCCACGGCGCCGCCGACGGGGCGCTCCGCGCGTGCCGCACGCTCCGCACCGATGTCCGCCCCATCGAGCACGTGGCCGTCTACGTTCACGGCCGCCCCCCGCGCACCGTGCAGCAGGTGTGCGAAACGTGGCGGGCCGACGGGTACCTCGCCGGTGACTTCGACGGGCCCGCGCTGCTCGCCTTCGCCGAGTCGGTGCTGCGGGGCGAGGCTCCGGTGCGCGTTCCCGACGTGAGCGCAGGTCCGCTGGCACGTCTCGTCGGCCGGCTTCGCGGACGAAGGTAGAGCTCGAGGCCGCGCGGTGATACCGTCACCGAGGTGAAGCGTTCCCTCCCCTACTTCCTCGTCGCGGTGGGGCTGCTCCCCGGGTGCAGCGACTATCGGTTGCACGGCATGAAGGATCGCGCCGGCACGGACACGGGCGCCACCACCGACATCGAGACCGATCGGCTGCTCGACACCGGGCCCGATTGTCCCGCGGTGCCCGACCTGCTCGAGACCGTCGCCACCGACGAGTCCTGCCGTTCGGTGCCCGTTTTCGGCACGCTCGACGCGGTGGTGGAGTGGGAGCTCTCGAGCCTGAACGACGCCCCCGAATACGCGCACGTGCTCATGACCCCCGTGGTCGGCCCGCTCCTCGACGGAGACGGGGACGGGGACGTGGATGCCTTCGATCCGCCCAGCGTCGTGGTCGTGACGGATGACGGCGGCGCGGACGCGGTGAACGCCCATGGCGTCCTCCGGATCGTCGACGGGAGGGACGGCACGCTCGTCCGCTCCATCTCGGTGCTGCTCTGGGGCGACTTCCAGGTGTTCCCCTACCGCTACAGCAACGCCGCGCTGGGCGACATCGACGGGGACGGCCGGGCCGAGATCGTGGTCGTCGCCAGCGTCGTACCGGGCCCCCCGGGGGAGGGCGGCAGCGACACCGCTGAGCCCGGGGAGCCCGGAGAGGACGACACCGGGATCGTGGTGAGGCCCGGCGTTCCGGACGGCGCCCCCCCAGGACCGCCACCCCCGGCGCCGCCCCCGGAGGCGGGCCCCTGCCGCGCGGCCGCCTACGCGGCGGACGGCTCGTTGGTCTGGCTGGCGGAGGAGCCCGCCCTCGCTTGTGGTGGCCACGCGCCCGCCCTCGCCGACCTCGAAGGGGACGGTACGGTCGAGGTCATCGTCGGCGCGAACGTGTTCGACGGGGCGACCGGCGCCATCCGGTTCTCGGGCGCGCTCGGCGCCGGGCGGGTGGACGGGTTTGCCGAGGCCGGGTGGATGAGCCTCGCGTCCGACCTCGACGGGAACGGCACCCAGGAGGTCGTGACCGGGTCGACAATCTACGCGGCGGACGGGAGCGTGGTCTGCGACACGGGCGAGAGCGACGGGTTCCCCGCCGTGGCCGACCTCGACGGGGACGGCGCGGGCGAGGTGGTGGTGGTCTCGAACGGCACCGTGCGCGTGTTCGACGGCGCGTGTGTCATCCAATCCACCTGGAGCCTCGGCAGCGAGGGCATCGGCGGCCCACCCACCCTCGGCGACCTCGATGGGGACGGCCTCCCGGAGATCGGGGTCGCCTCCGCGGAGGCCTACTCGGCCTTCGAGGCGGACGGCACGCCGATGTGGAGCATGCCGATCTCCGACAGCTCCTCGTCGACCACCGGCGCCTCCTTCTACGACTTCGACGGGGACGGCGTGCTGGAGGTCGTGTACGCGGACGAGCTGGCGCTCTGGTTGCTGGATGGCGCCACCGGAGCCGTGCGGCTGATGGACGACACCCACAGCTCGCGCACCCTCCACGAGCTCCCGGTCGTGGTCGATGTCGATGGGGACGGGCGCGCCGAGATCGTGGTGCCCAACGGCGGCACCCACTCGGACTCCGCGGCGTTCGGGCTGTACGTCCTCGGCTCCGCGGACGGCAATTGGCCGGCCAACCGCGCGGTCTGGAACCAACACGCCTACTCGATCACAAACATCGACGACGACCTGTCGGTGCCGGCCTCCCCGGTGCCGAATTGGCCGACCTGGAACACGTTCCGGAGCGGGGTGGTCGATCCGGTTCAGGGCAGCGACTCCCCGGACGCGGTGCCGCTCGCGGAAGTGTGCGCCATCGAGTGCGAAACCGGCACCTGGGTGGTGAACGTGGGGGTCGGCAACCAGGGCCTGGCCGGGCTCCGCAGCGACGTCCCGGTCACGCTCTACGCCGGGGACACCGTGGTGGAGACCCAATGGACCACCGCCGTGGTCGTGGGCGGGGGCGTGTCCGAACCGCTCCGCTTCTCCGTGCCGGTCGAGTCCCTCGTGGAGGGCATGCGCGTGGTCGTCGACGATGACGGGCGGGGCGGCGAGCGGGTGGTGGAGTGTGTGGAGCTCAACAACGCGCTCGCCCTCACGGGGTGTGAGTAGCGGGCACCCCGCCGGGCGGCCGCCACACGAGGTACCCGCCGCGCGTCAGCCAGGGGTCGGGATCGAGGCCCTCCACGCGCGCGGCGAGGCCAGCGATCGACGCGGTGAACAGCGCGTGGGGGGTGTCGTGCGTCACGCGCGCCTCGGACCACGCGGCGGTCCACGCGGCGAAGAACGTGTGGAGGGGGGTGCCGGGCGCGACGCGACGCAGGTCGCGCGGGAGGCGGTCGCGGAACAGCAGCGGGGCGAAGCCCGAGGAGAAGTCGGTGTGGAAGAGCAGGCCTTCGCGGGCCAGCCCCTCCGGACCGCGGCGGAGGAGGTGGGCCACGAGCACGCCCCCGCGCGCGTCGGACGTGCCCTCGAGGACCAATCCGCCGGGGAGGATCGCGACGCCCAGGCGACGGTGGATCTCGGGCAGCTCGGCCGGCGGGTACTGCCGGAGCACGTTGAGGACGCGCGCGAGGCGCACCGGCGACGGCAGGTCGAAGCCTCCCTGGCAAAAGTGCGTGCGGGCATCCGCGTACCGCGCGGCGGCGGCGACGCGCGCGGCGTCGAGGTCGATGCCGAGGACCTCGAGATCCGCGCGCACCATCCGGAGCGCGGCCGCGCTCTCGAGCGTGGTCCAGGGGAGATCCCCGAGGCCCACGTCGACAAAGGGGGCGGACAGCCAGGGCCCGTCCGAGCGGAGGAGCAGGGCGCGCTCGGCATGACACACCCACGCGTCGAGCGCGGTGAGGCGGCCGGGTGCGGTTCGGCCCCGGGTCGGGCTGGTGGGGTGCATCCCGCGTCTCGTATTCCGGTCCGTCCGGCCCTCGCTTGCTCGGCCCGTGCGCCCGCAGTAAGCCCCGCCATGCCCGTCGAGCCCAAAGACTTCAAGGATGCCATGTCCCGCTTCGCCAGCGGGGTCACCGTGGTCACCGTCGAGCAGGGCGCCGAGGTGTACGGCATCACCGTCAGCGCCTTCATCTCGGTCTCGATCGCGCCGCCGCTCATTCTCGTCTCGATCGACAAGCGGGCGGCGTGCCACGACGCGATCGCGCGCGCCGAGCGCTTCGCCGTGAGCGTGCTCGCGGCCGGCCAGGTGGACATCTCCAACTACTACGCGGGCTGGCGGCAGCCCGGGCAGACCGTCGAGCTCACGCGAACGGAGCGGGGCCTGCCGGTGGTGCCCGGCGCGCTCGCCTGGGTCGAGTGCGCGATGTTCAACGCGGTCGAGGGCGGCGACCACACCCTCTTCCTCGGGCGGGTCGAAGGTTTGACCACACGTGACGGGGAGCCGTTGATCTACTTCCGGAGCCGATACCGCGCGCTCACCGACTGATCGGGCGGCGCTCCCCTCCGGCCGGTCGACCCAGCGGTGGCTTGTGAAGTGCCTCGTTCCGAGCTAGTCCGAAGCGGTACCAGGAGCCCTCATGCGCCTTCTCGCTGTCCTCGTTTTGTCCCTCGCCGCCTCCGGCGCCGCCTTCGCCTGTCCCGGTGAGCACGCCGCTGCCGGCGCCGGCGCCGAGACCAAGGGGCACTGCGACATGCCCACCTCCACGGCCGCCGCCGCGCCGCTCCCGGCCGAGGGCAAGCACGTGAAGCTCACCGTCGCCGGCATGCACTGCGGTGCCTGCGCCGAGAAGGTGAAGACCGCCCTCATCGGCGTCGAAGGCGTGAAGGGCGCCACGGTCGACGCGACGACCGGCGTTGCCGAAGTGGCGTTCGACGAGAAGAAGGCGAACACGGACAAGCTCATCGCCGCGGTCGCCGCCACGAAACAATTCACCGCCACGATCGCTACCAACTGATCAAGCGCCCCGCGATGCCGGCCGCCCTCCTCGTCGCCCCTCTGGTCGTCGGCCTGCTGGGGGTTGTCACCCCCGCCCACGCGGGCGTGTGTGATGACCCCCTCTTCTTGACGATCGAGGCGCCGCCACCGGTCGACGATCGGCATGGCGTCGCGACCGGCACCGGCACCTACTCTGGCAAGTCCATGGTAGGTGGCCGCTTCTCGCTCGAGAGCACGCACTCCCCGGACGTGTGGCGCACGGTGCTGCTCGCGGCGGACACGCAGGACGAGTGGATGCCGAAGCGCTTCGGCTACGAGCTGGTGGAGAACATCGACGCCGAGCACATGTACCTGCGGTTCGACATCGGGTTTCTCGCGAACAGCGTGCACGTGAAGCGGCAAATCGTCGTGACCTCGACCAGCGGCATGGTCGGGGACCGCTTTCGTACCTGCTGGCGGATGACCGACCCGACGCCCTACCTCGCCCAGATCTCCCACCTCGTCTCACCCGACATCGATTGGGAGCGGACGAGCACGGGGTGGTGGGAGGTCACCCCGACGCCCTCCGGCGGCGCGATCATCAACTACCAATGGTGGGCGGAGACCGGGAAGATCCCCAACGTGGTGTTGCGGTATGGGCTCTCGAATACCCTGCCCGACCTGCTCGACGCGTTCGACGAGCGGGTGGCGTCCCAATCGAAGGGGCCCAGGTAGTCAGGCTTCTCGGGGCGCTTCGCCGCGCCCGCGCGCCGTGTCCCGCACCAGCTCCGCGAGCCACGGCACATCCCGCGGCGAGGTGGCGGCGGCCGCGCGCAGCAGCGTGCGCGTGCGGAGGCGGTTGCCGGCGAAGTCCTGCGCGAAGAGCTGCAGGAAGGCGGGGTTGTCCACCAGGATCTGCTCGGTGCGCGGCCGGTTGGGGTAGTAGGCCCGGTACATCACGAGGCGCGCGAAGAGGCTCCGACCGAACCTCGACGTGAGCACGTTTCGTTTCCAATCGGCGAACGTGAAGTCACCGCTGCGGAACGCGCGGGACAAGCGCCTCGCCGCGAGCTCCCCGTAGTCGATCGCCTGCGCGATGCCCTCGCCCGTGGCGATGTCGATGCCCGCGGCCTCACCGACGAGGAGGGCCCGCGGCTTGCTGATGGGATCGGCGGAATCGAAGCCGCGCTCGCCGAACGGCTTGAGCGTGTAATCCTCGATTCGCAGGCCACGCGCCCCCAGGTAGGCGCGGAGCCGCTCCTTCACGTTGTCCGGGCCCATCGTGCGGATGACGTACACCCCGCGGCACATCCGCGGCTCTCCCTTCACCAGCGTGGGGAAGTCCCAGCCGTAGCCGTGCAGGGTGCGGTCGCTCCAGTCGAACAGCAGGGTGTCGCGCGCTAGATCGCTCGCGACGATCTCCGTGTCGCACTCGATCACCTGGGCCCGGAGCCGGCCCCCGGGCAGGCCGAGGCAGCGGCGGACCACGCCGCCGACGCCGTCTGCCCCGACCACCACGCGCGCCAACACGACCTCGCCGTCGGAGAGGACGATCCGCACGCCGTCGGCCGTCGCGACCACCTCGCGCACGGCGGCGCCCTCGCGCACGGTGATCCCCCGCGCGGTCGCGGTGCGAGCGAGCGCGTGGTCGAACTCGATGCGGCGCACGACCTGGCCGAAGTCGGGCTCCGACACCCGGAGGGTGGTGCCCTGGGTGCGCATCGCGACCGCGCTGACGGGCACCGCGGGAACGTCGACGGTGACGCCGATGCGGGCGAGCGCCTTCTTCGCGCGGCCACCGATCCCGCCCGCGCAATATTTCTCGCGCGGGTAGTGCTCGCGCTCGAGCACCAGCGTGCGCTCGGCCAGGGCCGGGTCGAGCGCGTGGAGGTGCAGGGCGGTGCTGATGCCGGCGGGGCCGCCGCCGACGATCACGACATCGTAGGTACGCATGGCTCCCTACGGACAGGCGTCGTTGGGGGCGCCGGGCGTCCCGTAGTTGCCGGCGAAGTACGAGGTGGTGGCGGTGCACCAATTCCCCGCCGTGTCGTTCGACGTTGCGTCGAGCGTCGCCGGATCGAGCGTGAGGCTGTACCCCGCGAGGTTGGGGAACGAGGTGGTGTAGGCCACCCGGTCGATCTCGACGCCGTCGTTCGAGAGCACGACCTCGTCGCCGCTGTTGCCCATCTGGAGGCTGCCGCCGTACACGTAGTCGGCCACGATGCCGCCGTTGGCCGAGGTCGTGCCGCTGCGCACGAACGTCGCGTAGCGTCCGGGCAGGACCTCCAGGTCGGTGATCATGTCGAACGTCTCGCCGTCGTCATCCGCGACGGTCCAGCCGCACATCGTGATGAGCGTCGTCGAGGCGTTGTACACCTCGAACCACTCGCCGCTCGTATCGAGGACCGTGCCGGTGGGGTCCTTCATGATCTCGGTGATCACCAGCTCGCCGGCGGCCATCACGCCCTCGTCGCACTTCCCGTCACAGTCGTTGTCGACGCCGTCACGGAACTCCAGGGCGCCGCCATACACGAGCACGTTGGTGTCATCACAGTCGTCTTCCAACGTCCAACCGTCCCCGTCCTGATCGTCGTCGTTGCCGTCACAATCGTCATCGACGCCGTCGTACCAGGTCTCCGGCTCGCCGGGGTTGATGTTGGGCTCGAGGTCGTCGCAGTCGTCCGCGATGCCGTAGCCGTCGGCGTCCTGATCGTCGTCGAAGCCGTCACAATCCTCGTCGACGCCGTTGTACCAGACCTCGGTCGCGCGGGGGTAGGCCGTGGCATCCGTGTCGTCACAGTCCACCGTGTAGGGGTATCCGTCCAGGTCCTGGTCGGTGTCGTTGCCGTCACAGTCCTGATCGACGCCGTCGTACCAGACCTCGGCGGCGGTGGGAGAGCGCCCGGCGTCGGTGTCGTCACAATCGGCGGCGAGCTCCGTGCCGTCCCCGTCCTGGTCCTGGTCGTTCCCGCCGGCGCAGTCCTGGTCGACGCCGTCGTACCAGACCTCCGGGGCGCCCGGGTAGATGCTCGCGACGGTGTCGTCGCAATCGACATCCACGAGGAAGGTGTCACCGTCCTGGTCGTCGTCGTTGCCGTCGCAATTCTGGTCGATGTCGTCGTACCAGATCTCCTCCTCGCCGGAGTTCACCAGGGCGTCCGTATCGTCACAGTCCGCCGTGTAGGCGAGGCCGTCCCCGTCCTGGTCGGTGTCGTTTCCGTCACAGTCCTGGTCGGTGCCGTCGTACCAGATCTCGGGCGTGCCCGGGTTGACCGCGGCGTCCGTGTCGACGCAATCGTCCGCGCGGAGAAAACCGTCCGCGTCCTGGTCATCGTCTCGGCCGTCACAGTCCTGATCGACGCTGTCGTACCACACCTCGGTCTCGCCGGGGTTGACCGCCGCGTTCAGGTCGTTGCAGTCATCCGCCAGGTTGTACCCGTCGAGATCCTGATCCTGATCGTTTCCGTCACAGTCGTCGTCGACGCCGTCGTACCAGGCCTCGATGGCGAGGGGGTTCACCGCGGGATTGGTGTCATCACAGTCATCGGCCAGCACGAACCCGTCGGCGTCCTGATCGTCGTCCGTACCGTCACAGTCCTGGTCGACGCCGTCATACCAGAGCTCGCGCGCGTCCGGAGCGATGTCCGCGTTCGTGTCGTCACAATCGCCGTCAAGCTCGGTCCAGCCGTCGCCGTCGTCGTCGGACAGCTCCGTCTGGTCGTCCACCAAGCCGTTGCAGTCATTGTCGGCGCCGTCCGCCACCTCGACGCCGCCGGGGTAGGTCGTGGGGTCACCGTCGTCACAGTCGCCATCACAGGTGGTGACATCGTCCACGTCGGCGTCGAGGCACGGGTCGACCTCGATGGTCACCCCGCACACGTCCACCGCGCCGCGGGGGTCGGTCACGGTGAGCGTGAGGAGGTGGCTGCCGCCGGTGAGGGTCAGCGCGCTGGTGGTGACGGTGCCGCTCGACGCGGGCGAGCCGGTCCACAACACGCCGTCGATGTCGCTCGCGAGGACCGCCTCGAGGTCGGCGGCGTCCGTCTCGCCGTCGGACGCGTGGGCGAGGAACGGGATGGCGTCGTCGGTCTCGAAGGTGTCGCCCGCGGAGGGGGAGTCGATCTCGCACGACGGGATCGTGTTGACCGCGGGCAGGATGCGCACCTGCGCCTCGGCGGCCTGGCCGTTCCTGTCGATCACGGAGACGCCGATCGTCTGCGTGGTGCCCGTGAGCGGGAGCGAGAGGCCGAGGTTCCCGCCCGGGCAGGTCTCGGGCGTGCTGCCGTCGGACTCCCACAGCACCCCATCCACGCTGCTCTGGACGAGGATCTGGAGCTCGTCGATCCGATCCTCGTCGTCGATCTGCGCGCAGAACGTGACCGCGCCCGTCGGATCGAACGCGGCGTTGTCGAGCGGCGTGATGATCTCGACCGTGGGCGGCTTGTCGGACGAGCCGAGCGTCGATTCGTTGCACGCGGCGAGCGTGAGGAGCGCGACGAGCATGGGGCCTCTCCTGGGGGCGGGGCCCTCTATGATGCGCGGGCGGGAGCACAAGCCGCCAGCCGTTCGAGCGGTTGAGTGTTTTAGGATCCGTTGACGGACGGCCCTCGGATCGTCACTTCCGGTCTGGCTTGCCGCCCGCGACGGGCTGGGGCGCGCTCGGCTCGTTCAGCGGCTGGGGTTCCCGCGGGGGCGCGATCGGGATCTTGCCGCCGCGCGCGCTCTCGAGCGTACCGGAGCTCGCGGGGCCGAGCCCGGGCGGAACGACCGGGTTGTCGAGCTCGCCGCTTCCCGCGGGGCCGAGATCGGGCGGAGCGACCGGGTTGTCGAGCTCGCCGCTTCCCGCGGGGCCGAGATCGGGGGGTCGGGTGGACATGGCTTCCTCCATCGGGAGAGGTGCGCACATGCGCCCATCGGGCGCCCCCGTCATGGTTAGGATTTGGAGGAACGCGGTCACGCCGCGTCGCCGCCGCCTGGTCCGCCACGAGCCGTCCGCCACGAGCCCCGTCCGCCCCGAGCCAATGCGCATCTTCTTCGCCATCCCCCTCCCCGAGCCCGCCCTGGACGCGGTGGCGGAGGCGCTGGCCCCGATCCGGAACGGGGCCCTCCCGAGCGGCAGCCGGGCCATCGGATGGACGCGCCGCAACCACCTTCACCTGACGCTCCGCTTCCTCGGCGAGGTCGAGGAGGCGAGGATCGAGGCCGTGGGGGACGCGGTGGCCCCCTGGGTTCGCCGGCTGCCGCCGCCCCGCGTGCGCCTGGTCGGCGGGGGGGTGTTCCCCGATGCCCGCCACCCCAAGGTGTTGTGGATCGGGGCGGAGGCGGCGCTGGGGCCGGTCGTCTCCGCGATGGAGGGGGCCCTCTCTCGGCTCGGGTTTGCGCCCGAGGGCCGCGCGTTCATCCCGCACCTGACGGTGGGCCGGGTGAGGGACGGCCGGGTGGACCGCGTGCTGGATGCCCTGCGCGACCTCGGAGAGGTCACGACGTTCTCGCCCGAGTCCGTGGTCCTCTACGAGAGCCGGCCGGCGCCCGAAGGGGTGCGGTACGTGGCGCTTCGGACGTTTCGGGTGGAGTGAGGGGTGTGGGCCGAGTGATCGGGGCTACATCACCAACAAGCGAACCATGTCCGCACCCATCACCAGCGTGACGAGGCCACCGAGGGCAAACGCCGCGGTGCGCCAGGGCTGCATCTCCCGGAGGTAGACCACCGAGTGGATGAGCCGGAAGGCCGTGAAGCTGCCGAAGAGGACCGCGGCCATGGTCGGGGACGCGCCGAGCAGCACGTAGACGAGGCCGATAGCAAGAAAAGGAAGGTTGTTCGCCGCGGCGTTGTTGTACGCGCGAATGACGCGCGCGACCGCCGCCGGATCGGCCTCGCGCACGGCCGCGCCCTTGGACACGGTCAGCGCATCCTCGGGATTGACACAGGTCTTGGTGCCGGCGCGCACCCCGCCGCTGTAGCCCCAGAGCGCCAGGACGTTGAAGCAGAGCAGGATCGTCGTGATCGCGTACGCGGTGAAGGCGGGGTTCGAGGACAGATCGTTCACGCGGAATCCGGGGGTGCCGGAGCCTACCACGCCGAATCGAGCGCACAGGGCGAACGCAACCGACCGTTGCGGCCGGGAACGAGCCTGCAACCTCACTCATTTAGCCTTATGAAAGGTGGGGCCCCCATGGCCCCCGGAGGCGAGAGATGGCGGGAACGCTCCCGATCGAGGATCTCGGGCTCATCGGTAATTGTCAGATCTCGGCCCTGGTGGCGAGGGACGGGACGATCCCCTGGTGCTGCCTCCCCCGGTTCGACTCGGAGCCGGTCTTCGGGTCGCTCCTGGACGCGGAGCACGGCGGCAGCTTTGGCGTGACACCCACGGCGGGAGAGAAGGGCACGCAAGCCTACCTGCCCAACACCAACGTGCTCGAGACCACGTTCCAGACCTCGGACGGCACGTTTCGCGTCATCGACTTCGCGCCGCGCTATTTCCACCACGACCGCCCCTATCGTCCCACGCAAATCGTCCGCATCGTCGAGCCGCTCGAAGGGACGCCGCGCATCCGGGCGTGGTGCGAGCCCATCATGGGCTGGTCGAAGGAGCGCCCGCACAAGCGATACGGAAGCACGCACGTCCGCTATCTGGGCTATCCGGCGCCTCTTCGGCTCACGACGGACATCCCCCTCTCCTACATGGACGGCCGCGGCTTCTCGCTCACGGGCCGCCGGCACCTGGTGCTCTCGTGGGGCAAGCCGGTCCTCGAACCGCTCGCGTCCATGTGCTCCAGCGCCCTCGGTGACACCGTTCGCTATTGGCAGGGCTGGGTGAAGCACTGCAACATGCCCTCGCTGTACCAGAACGAGGTCATCCGCTCCGCCCTCACGCTCAAGCTCCACTGCTTCGAGGACACCGGGGCGATCGTCGCGGCGATGACGACGTCGATCCCGGAGTCGCCGGACGCGAGCGGCCGCACCTGGGACTATCGATACTGCTGGCTGCGCGACGCCTACTACGTCCTCGCGGCGCTGCGGCGCCTCGGCCACTTCGAGGAGCGCGAGCGCTTCGTGGAGTACCTGCTCGACATCGCGGGGGGAAACCCCTCGCTCGAGCTCTCGCCGCTCTACCGCGTCGACGGCACCTGCGATCTGGAGGAGCAGATCCTCCCGCACTGGCCGGGCTACGAGGGCCACGGCCCGGTGCGGGTCGGCAACGGCGCGGCGCGGCAGCGGCAGAACGACATCTACGGCGAGATGGTGCTGGCGCTCGCGCCCGTGTTCCTCGACCAACGCTTCCGCCAGGAGCAGACGCCCCACGCGCTCCAGCTCCTCCGACGGCTGACCGACCGCGCCATCGCGGTGGCGGGCACGCCGGACGCGGGGATCTGGGAGCACCGCACGGAGCCTCGCCCGCAGACCTTCTCGTCGCTGATGTGCTGGGCCGCGGCGGATCGCATGGCGAAGGTCGCGGCGCGACACCTGCCCGACATCGCGAATTCCTACATCCAGGCCGCGACCCGCATCAAGGACGAGCTGATCGAGCGGGCCTGGAACCCCAACGTCGGCAGCCTGGTCGCCACGTTCGGGGGCGCGGACATCGACGCCGCCTTGCTCCAGGCGTCGAGCCTGCGCCTGCTCCCGGAGAACGACCCCCGCCTCCACGGCACGATCGACACCCTGCGGCGCGACCTCGCCACGGGCGACTGGATGTACCGCTACCGCGACGACGACGGGTTCGGAAAGCCCACCGTGGGCTTCATCATCTGCACGTTCTGGCTCGTCGAGGCGCTCGCGATGGCGGGGCGCGCCGACGAGGCCCGGGATGTGCTCGACCGCGCGCGCGCTGCCCTCTCGCCGCTGGGGTTGTTGTCCGAGGACTACGAGGTGGCGACCGGACGCATGTGGGGCAATTTCCCACAGGCCTACTCGCACGTCGGCCTGATCCACGCCGCGTTCTCGGCGTCTCCGCGGTGGTCGGACCTCTGACCGAGGGCGGCGCTCCGCGCGTCCGGCGCCGCGTGGGTTACGCGGCGTCCCATGCCGAAGCTCCTCGTCCAGTTCGACCAGCAGCGCAACCTCGTGTTCCGGCTCCCGGACGGAGAAACCGTGATCGGACGCGGCGAGGAGGCGAACCTGATCCTCCCCAACGTCTCGGTGAGCCGTCGCCACGCGCGAATCGTCGTCAGGGGCGGGGCCGCCGTACTGGAGGACCTCGAGAGTCAGAACGGCACGCTGGTCAACACCGTGCCCGCCACCCGCCAGCCGCTCAAATCGAAGGACGTGATCAAGCTCGGCCGCTTCACGCTCGTGTTTCTCGGCGATGGTAGCGACGATCGCTTCTTCGACGGGCGTTGTGTGGACTACCTGGCCCCCTACACACCCGGTGGGCCGGTGGTGCAGGGCGTCGACGAGACCTTCGTCATGTCGAAGGAGTCCCTCAAGGCGTTCGCCGCGAAGCCGCCCCTGTCGGAGACCGGCCGCATCGTGAGCGAGCGGGACCGCCGCCGGTTCTGGTTCCCCGAGGATCGCACCCTGACGTTCGGCGCGGGCGCGATGGTGGACACCCCCGCCTGGTACGTGTTCGGGACCGCGGCCGAGATCCGTTGGGACGGGACGTGTCACAGCGTGTGGAAGCGCTCGTTCTGGGTGCCGCTCAGCGTGAACGGGCAGAGCGTGACCGCGCGGCCGCTCAAAGTGGGCGATCGAATCGTGATCGCCAACAGTCGGTTTCGCTACGAGAGCGAGGGTTGAGCACCATGTCTCTTCAGCCATGTTGCCGTGTCCTCCTCTTCGGCGTCTCCGCGCTCGTCCTGGGGTGTACCGCGCCCGCCGATGGGGCCAAGACCGACTCCGATTCGGACACCGGGGCCCCCGACGACACCGGCACAGGCGACACCGACACCGCGGGCGACACGAGCACCCTCCCCACGGTCGCCTTCTCCGACCTCACGATCACCGCGGACCCCGACGTCCCCACGATCCTGACCGTCACCTGGACGACCGACCCCGCCACGACCGGTTTCGTGGCCTTCGGCGAGACCACGGCCTACGGCGGCTCCACCGCGCCGGAGCCCGCCCCCACCACGGCCCACTCGGCGGTGGTGCACGGCCTCGCGGCGGCCACCACCTGGCACCTGCGCCCGATGGGGGACGGCGAGGGCGGCCTGGACCAGGTGTGGACCACCGCGGCCGCCCCGAGCGCGCTCCCGATCTTGTCGGTCTCCGGCGATCCCGCGGCGTTGGGCGGCTACCTCCTCCTCCCGATCACCGGCGCGACCTACGCGGTGGCCATCGTGGACGGCCAGGGCCGCTACGTGTGGTGGCACGAGGCCGAGGAGGGCTACCTGGTGACCCGCGCGGTCCTCTCGCGGGACGGCGCATCGGTGATCTACACGCAGGTCGCCACGCAGGACTACGGCCCCGACGGCCACCTGGTGCGGGTTCCCCTCGACGGAGGCGAGCCGACCATCCTCGAGGTGCCCTACCTGACGCACGACTTCGTGGAGCTCCCGGACGGCACCCTCGCCTGCCTCACCAAGGATCTCCGGGACAACGTCGTCGGTGACCGCATCGTCGAGTACGCGCCGGACGGCACCCGGAGCGTGGTGTGGAGCGCGTTCGACTACTTCGATCCCGCGGCGTACGAGATCGACGAGAGCGACGGCACCTGGACCCACGCCAACGCCCTCGACTACGACGAGGCCGAGGACGCCTGGTACATCTCGCTGCGCAACCTCGACACGATCCTCAAATCGGATCGCGCCTCGCGGCAGCTCCTCTGGCGCCTGATGCCCGACGAGCCCAACTTCCGGTACGTCGGCGGCGCCACGCCCACCGAGAACCAACACCAGTTCGAGCTCCTGCCCGACGGCGGCCTGCTGGTGTTCGACAACGGGGGCGAGTCCACCGGGTCGTCCCGGGTGGTCGAGTACGCGCTGGACGAGACCGCCAACACCGCGACCGAGGCGTGGAGCTACAGCGCCACCCCCCCGCTGTACGTCTACGCGCTGGGCGATGTGGACCGCCTCGAAGACGACCGCACCCTCGTCACCTGGTCGACCGCCGGGCTCGTCCAGGTGGTGGAGGCCGACGGGACGGAGGTCTGGCGGCTCGGCGTCGAGCTCGGCCACGTGTTCGGCTACACGGAGCGCCTGACCGGGTTCTGACCGGGCTCGGAGGGCTACTTGGAGGGCTACGCGCCGATCGGTAGATCGCGGAGCTCGCCCGTACCCCGGTGCACCACGCGCAACCGATGGTTGTTCGTGTCCGCGACGATGAGGTAGTCCCCCGCGACCGTGAGGCCGCCGGGCTCGTTCAGCTCGGAGGGGCCGCCGCACAGGGTGTGGATCCCGCCGCCGCGCAGGTCGACAGACTTGAGCTTGTGGTTGTAGGTGTCGGCCACGTAGAGTTGGCCCTCGGCCGCCGCGACGGCGAGCGGGTGCTGCAGGAGCGCCTTGTCGGGGGCGCCGTCCCGATCGCCGAAGTCGAAGAGGCCCTGGCCGACGAGGGTGCCGACGCGGTGCTCCTTCAGATCGAACACGCGGACGCTGCTGGTCTCGCTGTCGGCGAAGAACAGGTACCGGCCGACGAGGGACAGCCCGCTCGGTTGGGCGAGGGCGGCCTCGGCCGGGCTCCCGTCCACGTGTTCCTCGGCGCCGCTGCCGAACAACGGGCCGAGTTGGTTCCGCTCGGGGAGGTACACCCACACCTGGTGGGCGCCGGCCATGGCGACGAACACGGCTTCGGTCTCCCCGGCGGGGTTGGTGGAGACGGCCACGTCCCACGGGGAGCGGAGGGCGAGCTTCCGCGGGTCGGGAGACTGGGACTCGGGAGCCTGGGCGCGGCCGAGCTTTCCGGTGCCCGCGACGGTCTGCACGTCGCCCGTCGTGAGGTCGACCCGGCGGATGGCGTGGTTCTCGGTGTCCGCCACCCACAACGTGGTTCCCGCGCGAGCGAGGCCCTGCGGGGAGCTGAAGGCGGCCCTGTCACCCGGGCCGTCCATGAGGCTGGCGCCGTTGCCGCCGAAGGTGCGCAGGCGGGCCGCGGTGGGCCAACCGTCACTTCCGCGCGCGAGGGAGAGCTCGACGATGCGGTGATTGCCGGTGTCCGCGACGTACAGGCGCGCGTCGGGGCCGAAGGGGTCCTGGCCGTGGGCCTGCCCCATCAGGTCGGGGAACAGGTGCACCTTGCCGGGAAAACACAGCCCGTGCCCGAGCGCGCCCGGGGCGCTGGGCCGCCACGCCGGGCCCTCCGCGAGGATGCCGGCCGCGCGTGCCTCCTCGAGGAGCGAGCGGATGACCGGGATCAGCTCCTCGTGCGTGACCTCGCCCGCCTTCTGCCAGGCGATGCGGCCCGCCGCGTCGAGGATCACGACGGTGGGCCAGGAGCGGATCGCGTAGGCGTCCCACACGCTGTGCGTGGGATCGGTCACGACGGGGTGGTGCACGTGGTTGCGGCGCACCGCCTTGGCCACGCCTCGGGGCTCGCGCTCCGTGGCGAACTTGGCCGAGTGGACACCGATCACGACGACCGGATCGTCCTGGGTCACGGCTTCGACCGCGGCCAGCTCGGGCAGCACGTGCAGGCAATTGATGCAGCAGTAGGTCCAGAAGTGGAGCACGACCACGTTGCCGCGCAGCCCTTCGAGCGCGAGCGGCGGGCTGTTGAGCCACTCGCTCGGGTCGCTCGGGAGCGCGGGGGCGCGGATGCGGAGGGGGATCTTGCCGCTGGCCTCCCGCTTGGGACGATTGGCTTGCTCGAGCAGCAGCGCGAGCTCCGCGGGATCGGCCGTGGGGGCGAGGCAGGCGCGCCCCTCGCACAGGTACGCGGTGGCGACGCCTCCGATCGCGGTCTTGTCCTCCAGCCAGGGGAGGAGCGGCGGGGTCTGGTCGTTCGCGTGCCACGCCACCACGGCAAAAGGCAGGTAGTGGGCGTACACGGCCTCGATGAGGGCCTCCGCCTTGCCGCCGACGATGCCGATCTGCTGGGTGGCGCCGGTGCGCCAGGCGGCCGCGATGGCCTCGGTGCCGAGCGCCCGCGGGGCCCGATCCACCAACGCCTGGTAGGCGCGGAGGATGGTGTCGGCCTTCTCGCCGAGGTCGGCGCGGCCGGAGAGCTCGTCGAGGCGCGCGAACGCGAGGGCGGCCACGCCGTTGGCGGAGGGTTCGGCGCCGCCCAGGAGGTGCTTGGACCGCGTCAGGAGCACCTCGGCGTCGCTGCCGGTGTAGAACAGGCCCCCCTCCGCGTCGTCCCAGAACAGGCGATTCGTCGTGTCGGCCATCGCGTTGGCCTCGGCGAGCCAGTCGAAGTCGAAGGTGGCCTCGAACACGTCGACCAGGGCGTTTACGAAGAAGGCGTGATCGTCCGCGAAGCCGGGGATGTGGGCGCGGCCGTCCTTCCAGGTGCGCTGGAGGCGCGCGTCCTTGCCCGGCCCGGCGACCCGCACGCTGTCGAGCAGGAACCGCGCGGCCTTGCACGCGGCGCCGCGCCAATGGGGCTGGTCGAACGTGGACGCGGCGCGGGCGAAGGCCGAGATCATCAGGGCGTTCCACGCGGTCACGATCTTGTCGTCACGACCGGGGTGCACCCGCTTCTCGCGCGCCGCGAGCAGCTTCGGCAGGGCGGCCTCGACGGCCTCGCGCGCGACGGCGTCGAGGCGCTCGCGGGGCACTTCCATGCGCAGCACGGACGTCCCATGCTCGAAGGTGCCCGCGTCCGTGACGCCGAGGAGCGCGGAGATGCGCATGCCGTCGAGCACGCCGAGCACGTTGCGCAGCTCCGTGGGCGTCCACGCGTAGAACTTGCCCTCCTCCCCCTCGCTGTCCGCGTCGAGGCTGGACCGGAAGCCGCCCTCGGGCGCGGTCATCTCGCGCAGGACCCAGTCGAGGGTCTCGGTGACGACGCGCTTGTAGAGGGGGTCCTTCGTGATCTTCCACGCGTCCGTGTAGAGCGGGACCAGCTGCGCGTTGTCGTACAACATCTTCTCGAAGTGCGGCACCTTCCACGCGGGATCGACGCTGTAGCGGGCAAAGCCGCCGGCCAGCAGGTCGTACATGCCGCCCTTGGCCATCGCGTCGAGCGTGTCGGTCGCCATCTTCAGCGAGCGCGCATTGCCGGTGCGGCGCCAGTGCGCGAGCAGTACGGCGATGCCGCCGTGGGGCGGGAACTTGGGCGCGCCGCCGAAGCCCGCGTTCGTCGCGTCGAACTCCTTGTCGAGGCTCGCCGCGAGGCGGTCCAGCCAGTCGTCCGTCAGCGCGCCCTCCGCGCGCGGGAGCTTCGCGGCCGAGGAGAGGTAGCCGCCGACCTTGCCCGTCACGTCCGCGACCTTCTCGCGGTCGGTGCCCCAGAGGTTCTGCACGTGCCCGAGCACCTGCGTGAACGACGGCATGCCGCGCGAAGGCGTGGGCGGGAAGTAGGTGCCCCCGAAGAAGGGCTTGCCCTCGGGCGTGAGGAACACGGTCATCGGCCAGCCGCCGTGGCCACCGGTGAACGCCTGCACCGCGCGCATGTAGAGCTCGTCCAGATCGGGGCGCTCCTCGCGGTCGACCTTGACGTTCACGAACCCGTGGTTCATCAGCCCGGCGACCTGGTCGTCCTCGAAGCTCTCGTGCGCCATCACGTGGCACCAGTGGCAGGCCGAGTACCCGATGGACAAGAGGATGGGCTTGTCCTCCGCCTTGGCGCGGGCGAGCGCCTCGGGGCCCCAGGGAAACCACTCCACCGGGTTGTCGGCATGCTGGAGGAGGTACGGGCTGGTCTCGTTGGCGAGGCGGTTGGGCACGAGTGCTCCGGAGCGTTGGGGATCTTGGCCTAAGACCTTGGACATGGACACCCAGCGGAGAGGCGGGCGGGGCGTTCGGCGGCCCGGTAGTGAGGGCCGCACCGGAGGGGCCGCCTCGAGCTGTCCGCGGGGCGGGCCCTCAGTCCCGCTTGCGCGCCTTCCGCGTGAGCCCGTTCAGGAAGGCGTGCAACAGCTCGTCGTCGCACTCCCGGTAGTGCTTGTGGCCCGCGTTGCGGAACAGGCACCTCAGGTGGGGCCGGGTCACCGTTCCGTCGCCTTGCTCGATCGCGGCGAGCACGTCCTCCTCCTTGAGGTCGAGCGCGATCCGGAGCTTCTTCAGGACGTCATTGTGCGTCAGCGGCGTGGGGGTCGACGCGGACGAGTCCCCGCGATCCGGCGAGGTTCTCGGGCCGCGCCGGTCGAGGATCAGCGTGTCGAGAAACCGCTCCAACCGATCACTCGGCAATGCGACGAAGCCGGGCTGGCCGTCCTTCAAGAGGAACGCGGTCAGCTCGTCGGGCGTGACCGTGTCGCCGGCGCGCGCGAACATCTCGATCACGAGGGCGTCATCGAGGTCGAGCAGGAATCGCAGGCGCCGGAGGACGTCGTTGTAGTTCATGGGCCAGCTCACGGGGTTTGCGGGGCGGCCCTATCACGGGGGCGAGCGGCCCCCACAATCCGCTTGAGTTCCCCCGGCGCCAACCGATTGCAGGCGGATGAGGAGCTGCATGCCGGCCGCCCATCCCGCCCCCGCCGCCCCTGGATCCGAAAAACCGGCTTCCGTGCTAGACCGTTGGCTCCCGAAGGAGCTGCTGCACTCGCCCTCGACCCGGATCCGGGCGAAGGTGGGAGTCGTGCTCCCGGTCGTGTACATCGTGCTCGCGACGGTTCAGGCGATCGCGTACGCCGCGGACGGGGACTGGTTGACCGCCAGCCTCATCGGCGCGACCGTTCCGATCATGGCGGCGGCCCCCTGGCTGCTCCTGCGGACCCGCTCGTTGGAGTTGAGCGCCCACGCCTCCGCCTCGGTGTTCCTCACGCTCATCGTCGCCTCGTCCGTGGTCCAGGGCGGCACGGACTGGCGGGCGCTCGTGTACGTGGGCCCGGTGGTGCTCGCCACGCTCCTCATGGGCGGAGCGCGGCCGGCCACCACCTGGCTCGTCGTCGGGATGGTGGCGATCGCCGCGCTGTTCGGCTTGTCCGCGGCGGGGTTCCCGTTCCCGGCGCGGGAGACGGCGGACTCCGCGGCGGTCGACATGATGGAGCTCCTCGTCCTGCCCCTGATGGTCTTCGCCGTGGCCTACGTCTACCACCGCGTGAACGTCTCGGTCGTGGACCAACTGAACGAGACCTCGGCCGCGCTGGTCCGCATCCGGGAGGGCCTCGACGATGCCCAGCGCCTGGCGCGGCTCGGGAGCTGGGAGTTCGACGGGGCCACCCGCCGGCTCCATTGGTCCACGGCGCTCTACGACATCCTGCAGATGCCCCAGGGGGCGCCGCACACGATCGAGGAAGCGCTGGCGCCGGTGCACGCGGACGACCGGCCCATGCTGTTCACCTTGTTCAACGACGTCTGGCGGGACGGGGGCGGAGCCGAGGCCGACCTTCGCCTCGCGCGGGCGGACGGCGCGCAGCGGGTGCTCCACTTCATCTTCTCCCGGACGCGCGACGAGCGGACCGGGCGGTTCGCGATCGCGGGGACCGCGCAGGACATCACCGAAGCCAAGGAGGCCGAGCTGGAGCTGATCCGTGCCCGGGAGCAGGCCCTGGTCGCCTCCGAGGCGAAGTCCCAATTCCTGCCACAGATGAGCCACGAGATCCGTACCCCCATGAACGGGGTCATCGGGCTGACCTCCCTCGCGCTCGGGACGCCCCTCGACGCCGAGCAACGGGAATACGTCGAGGGCGCGCGCACGGCGGGCATGAACCTGCTCACCATCATCGACGACATCCTCGACCTCACCAAGGTGGAGGCCGGGGAGCTCCGAACCGAACAGATCCCGTTCTCCCTGCAGAAGGTGCTCCGCGAGGTGGTCGACACGGTCGCCTACGGCGCCCATCGGAAGGGCCTGGCGGTGCTGCTCGAGATCGATCCCCTGCTCCCGGAGCAGTTCTCCGGGGATCCGGTGCGCGTGCGCCAGATCCTGCTGAACCTCACCGGAAACGCGATCAAGTTCACGGCGCGCGGCCGGGTGACCGTACACGTCGGGGCGGACGTGGACCGGCCGGGCGCGGTGCGGATCGTCGTCGCGGACACCGGCCTCGGCATCCCCGCGGACGCCCAACAGCGGATCTTCGAGTCCTTCCAACAGGCGGACCTGTCGACGACGCGACGCTTCGGCGGAACCGGGCTCGGCCTCACCATCTCGCGGAAGCTCGCCGAGATCATGGACGGGCACCTGTGGGTCGAGAGCGAGCTCGGCGTCGGGAGCCGTTTTCACTTGCAGCTCCCGCTCCCGGAGGTCGCCGCTCCGGCGATCCCCGCCCCTCCGAGCCGCCCCTCGGACTACGCGGCCGGCGGGCAGACCCGCCCGCTCGTCGTGCTCCTGGCCGAGGACAACGCCGTGAACACCCTGGTGGCCTCCCGGTTGTTGGCACGCGCGGGCCACCGCGTGATCCCGGTGAAGAACGGCAAGCAGGCGGTGGGGGCCGCGCTCACGCAGGAGATCGACGTCGTCCTCATGGACGTGCAGATGCCCGAGATGGACGGCCTCGAGGCCACCCGGCAGATCCGCCGTCACGAGGCGCTCCATGGGGGATACCTGCCGATCATCGCGCTCACCGCCGGCGCGATGAAGGGCGATGACGAGAGCTGCTTCGAGGCGGGAATGGACGCCTACCTCTCCAAGCCGCTCGACCCGCGCCGCCTCGAGTCGACCATCCGGCTGAACGCGGAGCGGAAGCGGCTGGCGCTGGGCGCGGCGTAGGTCCTGCCGCTCCTACCCGCGCACCCTCTGGACGACGCGCTTCCCGCCCATCACGACGGCCAGCGCGACCGCCCCGGCCAGGATGCCCACGATCCCGTTCGCCAGGTGGGGCGTGGCGCCCCCGAGGATCGCACCCACGCCCGCCACGGCGCTGGCTCGCTCGGCGAGGTGCTCGATGCCGTGATGCACCGCGGGGACGCCGTGGGTGAGGATGCCTCCGCCCACGAGGAACATCGCGGCGGTGCCGGCGACGGACAGCCCCTTCATCAACCAGGGCGCCGCCTTGAGGATCCCCGCGCCCACCCCCTTCTGCAGGCGGCCGGGCTGCTGGGTGAGGTGCAGGCCCAGGTCATCGATCTTCACGATGCCCGCGACCAGGCCGTACACGCCCACCGTCATGATTGCCGAGATGCTGAGGAGCACGGTCAGCTGGGTGACAAAGGCGCTGGTCGCGACGGACCCGAGCGTGATCGCGATGATCTCGGCCGACAACACGAAGTCGGTGCGGATCGCCCCCTTGATCTTCTCCTTCTCGAGCGCCACCAGATCGACCTTCGGGTCCGCCAGGGCGTCGATGAGCTCCTGGTGATGGGCCTTGTCCTCGGCGGGGTCGTGCAGGACCTTGTGCGCCAGCTTCTCGACGCCCTCGTAGCAGAGGTACAGGCCGCCCACCATCAAGAGCGGCGTGACGCCCCAGGGCGCGAACGAGCTGATGGCCAGCGCGACGGGAACCAGGATGGCCTTGTTGATCGCCGATCCCTTCGCCACGGCCCACACCACCGGCAGCTCGCGCTCGGGATCGACGCCCGACACCTGCTGGGCGTTGAGCGCCAGGTCATCGCCGAGCACACCCGCGGTCTTCTGCGTCGCCACCTTGGTGAGCACCGCGACGTCGTCCAGGATCGTGGCGATGTCGTCGATGAGCGCGAGGAGGCTGCTTCCGGCCATTCACTAGTCCAGGTTCGAGAGAGAGACTGTCGGCGACGCTACTTGCCCTTGCCCCGCCCGCGGCTCCGCCCGTTCTGCTCGGCCATGAGGCGCTTGTACCCCGGCAGATCGGAGAGCACGGGCAGCAGCACGATCTCGATGCGACGGTTCTGCGCGCGGCCGCCGGTCGAGCCGTTGGAGGCTACCGGCGCGTTGTCGGAGAAGGTGGCGGCGGAGATGTGGTCCTCCGGAAAACCGTTGGCGACCATGTGCTGCGTGACCGCGATGGCCCGCGCGGCGCCGAGGTGCCAGTTGCTCGGGTACTCGGCGCTGCTGATGGGCTCGCTGTCGGTGTGGCCCTCGACCTGGAAGTCACGATCGCCCACGCGCTTGGCGAGGAGGCGCGTGATGTCCGCGAGGTCCTTCTTGCCGGCGGGGGACAGCTCGGACGAACCCGATGCGAACAACACGTCGGATGCGACGGCGAGCGTGATGCGACCATCGACCACCTCGACCTTGAGCAGGCCGCGGTCGATGAGGGGCCGGAAGTCCTCCAGGAGCTCCTTGAACGACTTGAGCTGGGCTTCGGCCCGCGCATCGAGCCGGTCGACCCGGTCCTGGAGCTTCGCGTACTTGGCGTTCGACACACACCCGACGTTGGCCAGGGTGGTGGCGGAGAGGGCGGCGATCAGGAGCCAGGCGCGCATGGGGACCTCGAAGCTCGGCTCATGTAACAGGCGTGCGTACGGGTGTGCGCGCGGACACCGCCAATGGGCCCAACGCCAGGAGGGCGAGCGTAGCCCCGGTGACGAAGGCGGCCTCGGGCCCCGCCACGGTCCACAACGTCCCGAACAGCAGGCCCGCCGGCAAGGCGACGAGCCCGCTGACGAGGTGGTACCAACCCAGGGCGGTGCCGGTGCCCGACTCCTCCGCGAGCTGCGCGGCGACGGCCTTCTCGGCCCCCTCGGAGAGCCCGTGGTACAGCCCGTAGGCGACAAAAAGCGCGGCGTAGGCGGGGGTGGACCCGGCGGCGGTGAAGCCGACGTAGATCGCGGCGCTGACACCCCACCCCGCGGCGATGACGCGGCGCCGCCCGAGCCGGTCGGCGAGCGGCCCGGCGCCCGCGGAGGCGAGGCTCTTCACGCCGTGGAGCGCCACCCACAAGAGCGGGAGCGCGACGGTCGGGACGCCCGCGTCGCCCGCCTTGAGGAGGAGGAAGGCGTCGCTCGCGTGCCCGAGCCCGAAGAAGGCGACGGCGACGAGGTACCAGCGCAGCCGGCCGGTCGGGAGCGGCGTGGCCCACGGGAGGGGCGGCAGGCCCGACGCGGAGGAGACGGATGCAGGTACGTCGGATGCAGGTCTGGGGGCCGCGCGCTCGGGGGCAGGCGCCTCCGTGACGAGCAGCGCGAGCAACACGACGCCGACGATCGAGGGGACGGCGCTCCACAGGAACAGCGTGCGGAGATCGTCGACGCCCAGGGAGAGCGCGACGAAGGCGAGCAGGGCGCCGATCGCCGCGCCCGCGTGGTCCATCGCGCGGTGGAAGCCGAACACGGACCCGAGGCGGCCGGGCGGCGCGCCGGTGGCGAGGAGCGCGTCGCGGGGGGTGGTACGGAGGCCCTTGCCGACGCGGTCGGTCACGCGGAGCACGAGCACCATCCACGGGCCGGTCGCGAGCGCGAGCAGCGGGCGGGCGAGCGCGGCGAGGCCGTAGCCGCCGATCATCAGGGGCAGGCGCCGCCCCCACCGGTCCGCGAGGCGGCCCGACACGAGCTTGAGCACGCTCGCGGACGCGTCCGCCGCGCCCTCGACGAGCCCGAGCAGCGCGGGCGCGCCTCCGAGCGTGACGGTGAAGAAGATCGGGAAGAGCGGCGCGATCATGTCCGACGCGGCGTCGTTGAGCAGGCTCACGAGCCCGAGGACGAGGACGTTGCGGGAGAGCCAGGGAGGGAGCTTCATCCTCCTTTCCCGCGCGAGGGATGCGGAGGGCGGCGCCCCGGGCGCCGGTCCGGCCGGGCGTCCTCGACCGGCCGACCAAGCCCGCAGGGCGCGCCCGCAGCAGCCCGACCCCGAGCGGAGCGAGGGGGCGCGCCCAGGCGACGCCGGAGACCACTCAGGGGTGGAACCCCTCCTCCACGAAGTCCAACGGCTCGATCTGGATCGTGGTGTGGCCGATGCCGTAGCGGACGCGCAGGGTCGAGGCGAGCGTGCCGAGGAGCGCGTGCGGCTCGACCGTGCCGTCGACCACGACGTGGCAGCTCAGCGCGACCATGCCGCTCGTGATGGTCCAGACGTGGAGGTCGTGCACGGTGTGGACGCCCGGCGTTTCGCACACCGCGGCGCGCACGCGGTCGACGTCGATGTGGGGGGGGGTGCCCTCCATCAGCACGTGGAGGGCCTCGTTCAGCAGCGACCACGACGCGTGCAACACCAGGAGCGCGATGGCGGCGGAGGCGACGGGATCGGCCCAGGTCCAACCTTTCCACCACACGAGCGCCCCCGCCACGAGCGCGCCGACGGAGCCCAGGGCGTCGGACAGGACGTGGAGCCAGGCGCCGCGCAGGTTCATGTCCTGGTGCCGCCCGCCCGCGAGCACGGCCAAGCCCAGGAGGTTGACGACGAGGCCACCCGCGGCGACCCCCATCATCAGCGGGCCCGCGACGGGCGCGGGCTCGGCGAGGCGGTGCCAGGCCTCCCACAGGATGCCGAGCGCGACGGCCACGAGCGCGCCCCCGTTGAGCACGGCCGCGAGGACCTCGGCGCGGTGAAAGCCGTAGGTGCGCGTCGCCGTGGGGGCGCGGCGCGCCATCCGCAAGGCGAACAGCGCGATGGCCAACGCCGCGGCGTCGGAGGTCATGTGGCCGGCGTCGGCCAGGAGCGCCAGCGAGCCCGACCAGAGGCCGCCGAACAGCTCGACGAAGATGTAGCCCACGACGAGCACGAACATCGCGACGAGGCGACGCTCGTTTCCGGGGGTGCGCAGGTGGCCGTGCGCGTGGTCGTGGCCATGCCCATGGTCGGGGGCGGGGCCGGGGGCCGGGGATGCCGTCGGGGATGCGGCGGGGGCGGGGCCGTGATCGGCGTGGCCATGATCGGCATGACCGTGGCTGGCGTGGTCGTGGCCACCGTGGTCGTGGCCGGCGTGGTCGTGGCCGGGCCCGCGATGGGGATCGTTCGCCATGTGGGCGGCTAACCGTTCGTACCCAGGTCCGTGGTATCGTCCGCGCGTGATGCTGCTCGCACCCCTCCTCGTCGCCTGTTCGAGCCCGCCCGAAGCCACGCCTCCGGAGATGGAGGAGCTCGTCTGGATGCTCCTCCGAGACTTCGGCACGGACGACGCCGTCGGCGAGGCCGAATACCTCGCCGCCTGGATCGACGAGGAGATCCAGTCTCCCGAGGCCGGCTATGCCGTCGAGACCCCGGCGACATCCTACGTCGAGGCCCTCGAATTCAGCCCCAACCTGGAGCTGGGCAACATGTCCGGCGGCCTCGTGATCCGGCGCGTTCGCGGCACGCTCGACCAGTACGCCGCCGTGGTGACCGAGCCCGACCAGAGCTTCGCGGACAGCAGCTACGACAAGTGGGAGCGCACGATCCAGAACGGGAGCGACGCGGCCTGGGCCGACCATGAGGCCCTGCTCGCGGACGACGAGATCGAGAAGAACGGCGGGTTCGGCATCGTCCTGCCCTACCCCATGCTCCGGAACTACCGGTGGGTCGACCTCGAGCGCGGCCCGGCCGTGCTCAGCCACAGCGTCATCTACGAGGAGGGCTGGGCGGACGAAAGCAACGGCATCGTCGGCGGGTTCACGATCGAGGTGCTGCTGCCCGACGGAGACGACATGATCTGGCTCAACTGCACGTGGACCCAGGTGATCAGCATCGTCGGCGACAACGACGCCTTCTACACGGACCAGATCATCAAGGGCGCGACCGACGTGATGCTCGGCACCGAGCTGTACGTGGCGGGGCCGGAGTAGCGGTGACGACGCGGGTGGCACGAGAGCTCACGAGCGCCGCCGAGCTCCGCGACGTGCTCACGAGCGCGCGAACCGTCGCGGTGCTCGGCGCGCACCACGAGCGCGCGCGGCCGGCGTTCTACGTGCCGGACTACCTGCACGGCGTGGGCGCGCGCATCCTCCCCGTGAACCCCGCGCTCGTCGGTCGCACGTTGTGGGGCGAGCCCGTGCGCGCCTCCCTCGCGGATCTCCACGAGCGCGTCGACGTAGTGGACGTGTTCCGCCGCGCGGAGGCGCTCGCCGGGCACCTCGTGGAGCTGCTCGGGATGAACCCTCCGCCCGCGCTGGTGTGGTTTCAGCAGGGGATCCGCGACGACGCGGTGGCCGCCGCGCTGATCGCCGCGGGCATCGACGTGGTGCAGGATCGCTGCATGCTCGCCGACCACCGTCGGATGGGGCTCGGGCCGATCCGGTAGGGCCCCCGTCGGCGTCATCTCCGGTACTCAGGAGGGGCCCGCGGCGTACCGGCGAATTACTGGCGTTCGCGAAGGATGCGTCTATGGTGAAGATGCGGCCTGGCGTCGGGAAACAGCACGTGCGCCACGCGCCCGGCCGGGAACGCGGAATCGTGCGCCACGTGCCCGCGGTCCTCTGGGAGCGGGACGGGCAGACGGGCAACTTCACCTACGTGAGCGAGCAGGGAACCCGCATGCTCGGCCTGCCCGCGCACCAGTGGATCGACCAGCCGAACTTCTGGCGCGAACACGTCCACCCCGACGATCTCGAGGAGGCCGAACGCACCTTTCATGCCGACGTCCGGCGGGGCACCGGGTACTCGATCGAGTACCGGATGCTGGCGGGGGACGGTCGCGTCGTCTGGGTGCGGGACGTGATGAACGTGGTGTTCGCCCACGGCCGGCGGGCGCGGACGTACGGCGTGCTGGTCGACGTGACGGTCCGGAAGCTGGCCGAGGAGACCGAGGCACACCAGGGCGCCCGGCTCCGGCGGCAGAACGCGGCGCTGCTCGACATCGCGGGGAAGGAGACCCTCCACATCGGAGACCTCGACCCCGCGCTCCGGTTGATCACGGAGGCCGCCGCGCACGCGATGGATGTGTCCCGGGCGAGCTTCTGGGCCTATGACGGCGCGCGGCTCAGCTGCCTCGACCTGTACGAGCGGGAGCACCGCCGCCACTCCAGCGGGGCGGTGCTCACCGCCACCACCTACCCGGGCTACTTCGCCGCCTTGGAGGGCGGCCGCGCCGTTCCCGCCGAGGACGCCCTTCGGGATCCCCGCACCCGCGAGCTGGTCGAGTGCGTGCAGACGCACGGCATCCGCTCGATGCTCGACGCGCCGATCCGCGTGGGCGGGCACGTCCGGGGCGTGTTGTGTCTCGAGCACGTCGGCCAGTTCCGCGTGTGGATGCCCGACGAGCAGCAGTTCGTCGGCACCCTCGCAGACCTGATCGCGCTCGCGATGGAGGCCAGCGACCGCCGGGCGGCCCAGGCCGCGCAGCGCGCGAGCGAGGCGCGGACCCGCGCGGTGCTGGGGGCCTCCAAGGACGCGATCGTCGTGGCGGACATGGCGGGGCGGGTGGTGGAATTCAGCGCGGCGGCCGAGGTGCTGTTCGGTCGCGCGCGCGCCGACACGATCGGCATCGAGCTCGTCGGCCGCCTCGTGCCCGCTCGGCAGCGCGACCTGTTGGTCGATGCGGTGGCGCGCGTCCGCGCGTGCGACGAGCTCGCGGTGGCGGCGCATGACGAGCTGGTCGGGCTCCGCGCCGACGGGAGCGAGTTCCCGATCGAGGTCACCCTCTTCCCCGTGCCGGACGAGACGGGGACACTGACCGGGGCGTTCGTCCGCGAACGGACGAAGGAGGGGAGCGCGGGGCCCCGTAGAGACGAGCATGCCCACGCCATCGCGCCAGTCGACCCGGACCTGGAGGCGCTGATCGAGGCGCGCACACGTGAGGTTCGCGCGGCGATGCTCGAGATGGAGACCTTCAGCTACACCGTGTCCCACGACCTCCGCGCGCCGATTCGCGCGATCGAAGCCTTCGCGCAGCTCCTCGCGGACGAGTGCGGCGACCAGCTGGGCGAACGCGGGGAGCGGTACCTGCAGCGGATCCGGGACGCCGCCCGGCGCCTGTCCATCCTCGTGACCGACTTCATGCTGCTGGCGCGGGTCGCCTCGACCGAGATGTCCCGTGTCCCCGTCGACCTGACGGCCCTCGCACGCGCCGTCGCCGAGGATCTCCGCCTGGCGGCGCCCGAACGGGTGGCGACGTTCCTCATCGACGAGCACATGGAGGCCCAGGGCGACCCCGGGCTCCTCCGCATCCTCCTCGAGAACCTGGTCGGAAACGCCTGGAAGTTCACGGCCCGCCACCCCGCGGCGACGATCCGCTTCGGCGCCACCGAGGTGGGCCAGGAGGTCGTGTACACACTGAGTGACGACGGAGCGGGCTTCGACCCCGCGTATGCCGACCAGCTGTTCCGCCCCTTCTCGCGGCTCCACGCGCCCGGGGAGTTCGAAGGCACGGGCATCGGCCTCGCCATCGCGCGGAGGATCGTGGAGCGCCACGGGGGGCGGATCTGGGCCGAGGGCGCCGTCGAGACCGGCGCTTCGTTTCACTTCACGCTGGGGGGGTGAGCTGTTTCCTTTCACCCTCGGGGGGTGAAGGGGGCGGGGCGGGCGCCCGAAATCAAGGTAGAGCATGGCGATGCTCCCTGCCCAGCTTCCGCCCCGGGGCGCCTCCCGCCCCGAGGGCCGCCCCCTCTCCACGATCCTCTTCCTCGGCCTGCTCGGCGTGGGAACGCTGGCCTGCGCGGGTCGGGACACGAGGGAATCGGACACCTCCGAGACCGACGACACGACCGACACGGACGACACCGACGACACGGACGACACCGACGACACCGACGACACCGACGACACCGACGACACCGACGACACCGACGACACCGACGACACCGACGACACCGACGACACCGACGACACCGACCTCCCGGGCGACGACGCGGACGGAGACGGCGTGGCCTCCGATCTCGACTGCGACGACGGGGACGCCTCGGTGGGCGGGCCGACGACCTGGTTCGCGGACGAGGACCGGGACGGGTACGGCGTGGCGGCCGCCGGGTGCGATGCGCCCTCCCGCACGGTCGAGGCCGGGGGCGACTGCGACGATACCGACGCCGCCGTGTCGCCGGGCGCCGCCGAGACGTGCGGCGGCGGGGACGAGGACTGCGACGGGCTGGTGGACGACGCGGATCCCGATCTCGATCCGAGCGGGGCCGACGCCTGGTACCGCGACGCGGACGGCGATGGCCACGGCGACCCTGACCTCGCCGTCGCCGCGTGCGAGGTCCCCGCCGGCTTCGTCGCCGGGGGGGACGACTGTGACGACCTCGACACCGACGTGAACCCGGGGGCGGACGAGGTGTGCGACAACGGCGTGGACGATGACTGCGACGGCGCCGCGGTCGGCTGCGGGCTCTGGGGAGACGGGACCGTTCCCGATGACGCGATCCGCGTCGACGGGACCGCCAACAACGTCGGCTTCGGCGTGCTCGCGCGCCCAGGGGACCACGACGGCGACGGCCGGCTCGATCTCGTGATCGGCGCGCGGAACTCCAGCGCTTCGGCCGAGTACTCGGGGGAGGCCTTCCTGTTTCTCGGCCCGATCGCCGGCACCCTGACCGACGCCGACGCGGACGCGAACCCCGACGGCGGGGAGACGGCCCGCTGGTACGGCTCCTCCCTGCTCGCCGACGCCGACCTCGACGGAGACGGCATCGACGATCTCGCCGATGGCGCCTACGCGGCGGGGATCGACCGCACCTACGACTACGGCGGCGAGGCCTCCGTGTTCTTCTCGCCCGTGGCGGCCGCCGCCCGCGCCGACGCGGCCGACTTCCGGGTGGTGGCGAACTGGGAGTCCCAGTTCATCGGCGCCTCCGTCGCGGCGGGGGACACCAACGGGGACGGCTTCACGGATTTTCTCGTCTCCGGGGGCGAGGCGATCCACGTGTTCGAGGGGCCCCTGGTGGCCGGCGCTCTGGGGCTCGATGACAGCGACCTCGCCTTCTCCAGCATCTACGTGGGCGACGCCCTCGCCGCGGGCGACTTCGACGGCGACGGGCAGGACGACGTGGTCATCCCCGGCCAGTACATCCCCGACGACGGCTCGGACGCGGGCCGGGTGTTCGTGATGGACGGCGGCGCGCGCCGGGACGTGACGCTCGCGACGGACGCCGACCACGTGGTGCGGGGCGCGCGCGCGAGCGACCGGCTGGGCTCCGACGTGGACGCCGGCGATCTCGACGGCGACGGGCTGGCCGACCTCGTGGTGAGCGCGGACGGTGACGACGACGAGGCGAGCAACGGCGGGTGCATCTTCGTGTTTCACGGGCCGCTCGCCGCGTCGCTCGTGGTGTCGGCGGCGGACGCGCGCCGGTGCGGCGGGACCTCGAGCGCCGCGCGCGGGGATGTGCTCTCGGTGGTGGCCGACCTGACGGGGGACGGCCTGCCGGACCTCGCCGTCGGCACCTCGACCGAGGGCGACGTGGGCGCCGTGTTCGTCCTCGGGGGCCCCTTCACCGGCGCGGGCCTCGTGGAGGACGCCGAGATCATCCTGCGCGGGGCCGCGGAGGACTCCGCCTTCGGCCGGGACGTGGTCGGCGCCGGGGATCTCGACGGGGACGGCGCGAACGACCTGGTCGTGAGCGCGCCCGGCGCCGCCGGCACCGGCACCACCGCCGGGGCGGTCTACGTGCTCTCCGGAGGGGGCCTGTGACGCTGTTCCTGCTCGGGTTGTTCGGCTGTTGGGGCCGGGACGCGAGGGACTCCGAGGTCGAGGCGGACGCGGACACGGACGCCGACTCCGACTCCGACTCCGACTCCGACTCCGACACCGACACCGACACCGACACGGACACGGACACGGACACCGACACGGACACCGACACGGACACCGACTCCGACTCCGACACCGACACGGACACCGACGCGGACACCGACACGCCGCCCGTCGACGCGGACGGGGACGGGGTGCCCGCGGGCGAGGACTGCGACGACGACGACCCGGCCACGAACCCCGGCGCCGACGAGGTGTGCAACGACGGCCGGGACGACGACTGCGATCGCCTCGCGGACGACCTCGATCCCGATCTGGTCGGCGCCCCGGTGTGGTTCCGCGACGCCGACGGGGACGGCCACGGCGACCCCACCGACGGCGCGCCTCGATGCGACGCCCCCGCCCCCTACGTGGCCGACGGGACGGACTGCGACGACGCCGATCCCGCCGTGTTTCCGGGGGCCGGGGAGCGCTGCGACGACGCGGAGGTCGACGAGGACTGCGACGGGCTGGTGAACGGCGCCGACGCGGACGCCGACCCGGGGACCTTCCGGCCCTGGTACGGAGACGCCGACGGCGACGGCTGGGGCGACGACGCGGCTCCGATGGCCGCGTGTGATGCGCCGCCGGCCCACGCGGCCGAGGCGGGCGACTGCGACGACGCGGACGCCGAGGTGCACCCGGGCGCCGAGGAGGTCTGCACGAACGGCGTGGACGACGACTGTGACGGCTCGCCCGGGGAGTGCGGCCTGGCGGGGGAGACCACCCTCTCCTCGTCCGTCGCGATCGCGAAGGTGATGGGCGGCGCCGGGGACTACCTGGCGTGGGACCGCGCGCTGGACGTGGCCGACCTCGACGGGGACGGGCACCTGGACCTCGTCGTCGGGGGATACCGCAGCTCGACCGGCGGCACACGCGCCGGTGCGGCGTACGTCCTCGCCGGGCCCGTGTCCGGCCGCACGCCCGCCGCCACGGCCCTCACCACGATCCGCGGCACGGCGGTCGACGATCAGCTCGGCCGCAAGGTGCTCGCGCGCGACTTCGACGGAGATGGGACTCCCGAGCTCGCCGTGTACGCCGCGGACCAGATCCTGCTCTTCACGCCGCCGCTCGGGGCGAGCTTGACCGACGCGGATGCCACCGCGTCGCTCGACATCGACGGCGCGACCTCCGACCAGGAGCTGCGCGCCGGGGACATCGACGGCGATGGCATCAGCGACCTGGGCGCGGCCACCTCGAGCGCCGACGACCAGGTGTCCGCCTGGTTGGGTCCGGTCGCGTCGGACACGCCCGGGCTGGTCATCGACGGGACCGCCCTCGGCGCCGCCCTCGCGCTGGGTGACCTCGATGGCGACGGCGCCGACGAGATCGCGGTCGCCGCCACCACGCCGACGACGGCCGGCGCCACCCTCTTCGTGTTCGCCGGGGGCTCCTCCGGGGCCCTCGGCCCCGCCGATGCGCTCGCCACCATGGCGCCGGGCACCGACACCGACATCCGCGCGAGCGACCTCGCCGTGGCGGACCTCGACGGCGACGGGCGGGGGGACCTCCTCGTCGCCGCGGACGACGAGGACTACGGCGCGGACGCGGGCGGGACGGTCCGGATGTTCGCGGGCCCCCTGGCGGGCACCTTCGCGGCGACCGACGCGACCGCCCTGCGGTACGCCGTGGACTCGTACTCCTGGTTCGGCGCGGCCCTCGAGGCGGCGGACCTCACCGGAGACGGCGCGGACGACCTCGCGGTGGGCGCGACGGACGTCATCGGCGGCTCCGGGCGGGTGTGGATTTTCGCGGGCCCGCTGGCGGGCACGGACACGACGGCCGCCGCGGTCGCCGAGCTCGTGGGCGAGGCCTACGAGGACCGGGCGGGGGACGCCCTCGCGGTGGGGGACATGGACGAGGACGGTTTTCTGGACCTGCTCGTGGGCTCGCCCCTCGAAGACGCCGGTGGGGACTACGCGGGCGCGGTGTACGTATTGGCGGGAGGTGGGCTGTGATGATGCTGCTGCTGGGGTTGTTCGGCTGTTGGGGCAGGGACGCCCGGAACACTGACGTCGAGGCCGACGCGGACACCGACACCGACTCGGACACCGACACCGACACCGACTCGGACACCGACTCGGACACCGACACCGACACCGACTCCGACACCGACTCGGACACGGACACGGACACGGACACCGACTCGGACACGGACACGGACACCGATTCGGACACGGACACCGACTCGGACACCGACACCGACACCGACACCGACACCGACGAGCGGACGCTGACCGCGGCCACGGCGACCGCGGGGGTGGCGGGCGAGCGCGGCGAGAGCGGCTTCCTCGGGAAGCGGTACTCCATGACCGCGATGGGCGACGTGGATGATGACGGCAACGACGACTTCGCCGTCTCCGCGCCCTTCGCGGGCGAGTACGCGGGCCGCGTCTACGTCGTGCAGGGGCCGCTCGACGAGGTGATCGACGCGGAGACCGCCGACTCGATCTTCGAGGGCGGCGCTGAGAGCGACTACCTCGGGGGCATGATCCTCGGCGGGATGGACCTCGACGAGGACGGCTGGCCGGACTTGATCGCGGCCGCGGCCGGCTACGACGAGGACCGGGACGAGGACGTGGGCGCCGTCTACGCGTGGAGCGCACCGTTCGAACAGGACATGACGACGGCGGATGCGTGGCTCTCCGTCTTCGGCGTCGAGGAAGACGGCGGGCTCGCCGACTTCGTGATGGTCGGGGATCCCACCGGGGACGGCGTGGACGATCTCGTGATGGGGAGCTGGGACTCGAGCTCGGTGTGGCTGATCGCGGGGCCGTTCGTGGGCGGCAACCTCACCACCGCCGACGCGGTCATGACCCTCACGGAGGACGGCGCGGGCACCTCCGGCACCGTCGGCGATCTCGACGGCGACGGCGTGGACGACCTCGCCTTCACCGACACCTCCGACAGCTACGGAGGATCGGGCGCCGGCACCGTGTGGATCTTCACGTCCCCGCCCACCGGCACCTACGGCATGGAGGCCTGGGCCGACATGTTGCTGGTCGGGGCCGCCGCGGGGGACGGCTTCGGCACCGCGCTGATCGCCGGAAGGGATCTGACCGGTGACGGCTACGGCGACCTGATGGCCACCACGACCTCGACCGACGCCGACGGCGAGGACAGCGGCTCGGTCTACGTGTTCGCGGGCCCGATCACCGACGGCACCTCGGCGGATGCCGCGGTGGCGATCCACGGCAGCGGCGACTACTTCGGGCTCGGCAGCCGCGCGACCGTCCCCGGCGATCTGGACGGCGACGGCGCAGACGACCTGGTGGCGAGCGCCCACGCCTCCTACACCACCGAGGGCGAGGTGTTCGCCTGGTACGGCCCGCTCGCCCCCGGCACCACGCTCGCGGACGCCGCCGTGCACCTCATCAACGGGGACAGGAGCGCGAGCTTCGGGAGCGACCTGGCGGGGGCGGGCGACATCGACGGGCTCGGGGGCGACGACCTGCTGATCGGCGCGCTCGAGGTCGGGTCGTACGACGGGTTCGCGTACCTCGTGCCCGGCGGGGAGATGTGAGGCCGGGGGGGCGGGGAATCGTGTACTGTCCCGGGATGCTCGTCCTGCTCGCGGCCTGTACGCCAGGCTCCCCCTGTCCCGACGGCACCACTCGGCGTGACGACGGCCTCTGCTACGCGCCTGGCGTCCCCGCGTCTGGCCCGACGGCCGACGAGGTGGTCGCCGCCCTTCCCGCCTGTACCCTCGGGGAGGGAAACGGGCGCCTCGATCTCGAACAGCGCTGCCTCGACGGAGCCTGTGCCGGTGACTCCTACGAAGACATGAACCGCGCAGTCGGCGAGGAGGGTCTCTGCGACGGCAGCGCGACGAGAACCCCGGACCGGCCCCACTGGTTCACGCCGTGCGAGTGGTCGGCCGGGTTCTCGAGCTACTTCCCCGCGATCGGGGAAGCCGACGGTCCCTACGACTACGTCCCGGAGCCGGACGTGCGGACCGGGTGGCCCCTCGAGTCCGACGGGGCCTACACCGGAACCACAACGGAGGGGCTCGGCATCGCCAGTCCGCTCTCGTGTTGGATCGACGCGCTCGGAGAGCCGAGCATCACTCTCCGGTGGGAGGACGGCGTCTCCGAGGTCACCAGCGCGTCGTGGGGGTACAAAAACGTCATGCTCCTGTATGTAGAGGGCGAAATCATCTTTTTCGCGTGGCCGCGATGATCGTCCTGCTCGCCTGCGCGCCCCCGCCGGACTGCATGGAGGGGTACGCCGCCAACGCAGACGGCATCTGCCTCGCCGAGACGACCGGCCCCTTCAGCGGGGGCTCCTCCGTCGACGAGCTGCTCGACGCGCTGCCCCCCTGCGAGGCGATGGAAGCGGGCGATCGCATCGACCCCGACGCCGCCTGTGTCGACGGGGCCTGCGCCAACAACACGTTCACGGAGATCGATGCCGCGCTCGGCGGGGACGCGTCGTGTATCCGGCGGTTCGACGACCAGCACCTCGACGTCCACGCCGACTGCTCGTGGCCGCGCGGGATCACCACTTCGTTCTCGGATTACGACGACGACGGGGTTCCCGACGCCGACTCGCTCGCCTCCCCCCTGTACCTGGTGCCACCCTACGACGGAGCGAGCCAGGACGGCCTCGGCCTGGAGGCAGGCCTCGGCTGCTTCGTCGACGCATACGGTCCGCCCGAGTGGATGTACCTGGTACACGACGGCGAGCACTGGTGGCCGGGCACGCTGGTCTGGAACAGCGACACGCTCGACGTGGGATGGACCCCCGAGAGCGGCCCCTGGGACGGCACGCCGTCATGGATCCGGATGCCCGAGTAGGCGCGCTGCCCGGCTCGGCGGTTGCGCCAGGCGCCTGGAGGGCGGCCGGGTCCGCCCGGCCGGTCCGGCCCGGCCGCCGCTCGGGGTGGACGGGCCGACCAAGCGGCTTTGCCGCGCGCCCGAAAGGGGCCGCCGCCGGCTCGGCGGCGGGGCGCCCTGATCTTCGGCCAACCGTCGTGACCTACTTGAGCTCCACCACCGTGTACGCGTCTCCACCCTCGTCCGCGTCCGCCGGGCGCCATCCGCTCGCGTAGCGGCAGCGCGGGAGCCACGCGCGCACCGCGATCTTGAGCGCCCCGGTGCCGTGGCCGTGGAGGAGGAACACGGGGCTCATCCGCTGGACGGAGAGCTTGTCCATGTAGCGCTCGGCGATGTCCAGCGCGTCCTCCGCGCGCAGGCCGCGCAGGTCGACCGTGTTGGCGCTCGTGCGCAGGCGCGCGGTCGCGACGTCGCGGCTGGGCTCCGAAGCGCGGGAGCCGCGACTGAAGTCCTCGCGCTCCTCGCTGTCCTCCTTGTCCTCGAGCGCCTCGCGCGCCCGGTTCTCGCGGCGGCGCTCCTCGCGATCCCGCTCGGCGCGCGCGCGGTCCTCCGGATCCGCCTTGCCGATGAGCACCTTGCCGGTCACGCCCGTGGGCCCCGAGCGCGCGGCCTTCGCGCCGAGCAGCTCGATCTGGTGGCGCGGCACGCGCACGCGCACGGCGCCGACCTGCACCTCCACCGGGTCACCCGCGGAGAGCACCTTCCCCACCTGCCCGATCGATCGCACGCGCACCCGATCGCCGACCTCGATCTCCGCGGCGGGTGGCGGCGGGGCCACCGGCGTCGCGAGCGGCGCCTTGACCTCGGCGAGGGCCGCGCGGATGTCGGAGAGCGCGGTGCCCGCCGCCTTCAGATCGGCGCCGGCCTGCAGCGCGGCGACCATCGTGCGGACCTCCTCCTCGCGCCGCTTCAGGCGCGTGGCGGTCTTCTCGGTGAGGGCGGCGACGCGCTTCTCGCTCTCGCGCACGATGCGGGACTCGGCCTCCGCGAGCTTGCGGTCGCGGTCGGCGAGCTGCCGCTCCATGGCCAACAACCCATCCCCGCGGCGGCGCACCTCGGCGCGCTCCTCGGTGAGCCGCTCCAGCCGGTCGGCGAGCTCGCGGGCGCTCTCGTCGAGCAGCTCGCGGGCGCGGAGGAGGATGCCCTCGGGCAGGCCGAGGCGCTGGGCCATCGCGAGCGCGTACGAGGGGCCGGGAACACCGAACTCGAGCTTGTAGGTCGGCTTGCCATCCGCGTACTGGGCCGCGGCGACGACGAAGCGGTGGTCCGTCACCGCCTTGAGCTCCGGGTAGTGCGTCGTGACCGCGACGCGCGCGCCGGCGTCGACCACGGCCTCGAGCACCGCGCGGGCGAGGGCCGCGCCTTGCGCCGGGTCGGTGCCGACGGCGACCTCGTCGAGGAGCACGAGCGCGCCGGGCTTCGAGCCGTTGATCGCGATGAGCAGGGCGCCCACGTGCGCCGAGAACGTGGAGAGCCCGCCCTCGACCGACTGCGCGTCGCCCACGTCCGCGAGGATGGGGTCGAAAAAGTCGACGCGGCTGCCGGGCTCCGCGGGCACGGGGATCGCGGCGCGCACGAGCAGCGCGGCCAGCCCGAGGGTCTTGAGCGCGACGGTCTTGCCGCCGGCGTTCGGCCCCGTGAGCACCAGGCCCGGGTGCTCCGACGTGAGCGACAGGTTGTTCGACACGACCTCGCCCTTCAGCGCGAGCACGGGGTGGCGCGACTCGTAGAGGAGGATCACGCCGTCGGTGCCGACCTTGGGGATGGTGCCGCGCAGCTCGGCGCCGAGGCCGGCGCGGGCGCAGGCGAGATCGATCGTGGTGGCGAGCTCGATGCCGACGTTGATCTCGTGGTGCTTCACCGCGACGGCGCGGGTGAGCTCGGAGAGGATGCGCCGCTCGGCGCGCATCAGCTCGCCCTCGGTCATGCGCAGCTCGTTGTGCATCTCGACGACCACGGCGGGCTCGACCCAGGCGGTCTCTCCGGACTGCGACGTGCCGTGCATGATGCCGAGCCCGCGCCGCGCCCCCATCTTGACCGGCACCACGAAGCGGCCGTCGCGCTCGGTGAAGAAGCGGTCCATCAGGGTGTCGCCCCAATCGTCACCGCGCACGATCTCGTCGAGCGTGCTGCGGATGCGGTCGCGCAGGTGGTCGATGCGGCGGCGCATCACCCCGAGCTCGGGCCAGCGCTGCTCGGAGAGGTTTCCGAGCGCGTCGAACGCGAGGGAGAGCGTGGTGATCAGCGCGGGATCGATGGTGATGTTCCGGGCCATCGCGCCGACGCGCGGGGCGCTGCGGATGTTCTCGGTCCCCCACAGGTGGAGCGCCTGGAGCGCCTGGAGAGACGTGAGGATCCCGCGCAGCTCGGCCGGCTCCAACGTGGAGCCGCGCGCGGCCCGATCGATCTCCTCCACGACATCGACCACGCCGCCGACGGGGATGCGATCGCCCTCCTCCTCGATCTGTCGCACCTCGCCCACCTCGGCGTACCGCTCCCGCGCTTCGGCCGCTGAGCCGGCGAGCCCGAGCACGGCGGCGCGCTCCATGCCGCGCGTGGTGCGGGCGTGGCGGGAGAGCGCGGCGAGGAGCACGCCCCAATCGAGGGCGGCGAGGGTCCGGTCCGACATGGGCGCCTACTACCCGCTATCGGGGCGGGCGGGGAGTACGGGTGGGGTAGACTCTGGGCGGGAGGCCCCCATGATGCTGCTGCTCCTCGTTGCCGGCTGCACGGTTGAAGTCGAGGGGGACGACGCGGGCGAGTGCGCCGACGCCGCCGACAACGACCGCAACGGCTACTTCGATTGCGACGATCTCGGCTGCAAGGGGAGCCCGGACTGCGACGAGGCGGAGGGCGACGCCGACACGGACGCGGATTCGGATTCGGACTCGGACACGGACACCGACACGGACATGGACACGGACACGGACACGGACACGGACTCGGACACGGACACCGATACCGACACCGACATCTCGGGCTTCGGCGCCTACCAGCTCGAGATGGTCGCGACGTGGACGTTTCCGACCCACGCCTTCGAGGACTGCGCGCTCACCTACACGGGCACGGGTGACCACGTGGAGAGCGACGGCGGGCGCGTGACCTTCTTCGGGGCGTACACCCGGGAGTCCACGTGTGACAACCACGCCTCGCTCGAGTCGTTCTTCCCCTGGTACGACCGTGTCACGGGCGAGGCCTACGTGAGCTTCGTCTTCACCGACTCGGGCACGGTGCTCGACGAGTGGTTCGCGGACGACGCGGAGATGAGCCGCGGCGAGCGCGCCGGGTGGTGGATGTTCGACATGGCCGAGCCCTACGATCCCGAGCTGGCCTATGCCCGCTACAGCGAGATCTACGCGGAGAGCGACGGGTCGTTCGCGGTCACGTACGAGGTCGAGGTCACGTTCCTGCCGTAAACTCTTGGGGATCCTCCCCCGTTCAGGCCACCTGCGCCGCGGCTTCCTCCGGCCGGTTCTCGGCCTCCGGGATCGTCGTGGGGTCCGCCGAGGGGAGCAGCACGTCGAAGATGAGGCCGGGCCCGGACGGGGCGGGCCGCACCGCGAGCCAGCCGTTGTAGCGGAGGAGGTGGATCTTCGCGAGCACCAGCGCGACGCCGTAGCTCCGGTAGGCGCCCTCCCGCTGCACGTTCGCGGCGGCGTCGCCCAGGGAGAGCAGGGAGCGCACGCGTTCGAGGGTCTCCTCGCGCTCGGCGCCGTCCACGCCGTGGTCGCGGATGGAGACCGCGTGAAACCACCTGCCCACGGGGCGCGCCCGGATCTCGATGAGGAGCCCTGGCGCGTGGAGCGCGCTGTTGGTCAGCAGGTTCGCCAGGGTGCCGCCGTGCGCGCCGGTCACCCACACGCTCCCGGCGACGGTGCCGAACTCGACCGACGGCGGCTCGCGATCGTGGGCCCGAAGCGCCGCGCGCATCTCCAGCTCCGCCCCGTGGCACACCTGGGCGAGATCGATTAGGGTGCCCGTTTCGCGCTCCCGCACCGCCTTCGCCACCGCCCCGGTCATCTCCGCGATCTTGCGCCCCACGTCCCCGAGCTCGGCGACGATCTCCCGGAGCTCCTCCCGCTCGCCCGACGGGGGGAGGCGCGCGAGGACGTCCTCGATGGCCGAGACGTCGAGCTGGAGGACCGACGTGGGCGTCGCGAGGTCGTGGCTGAACTTGGACGCCACCAGCCCCGTCGTGAGCAACGAACAGCTCGCCTGGACGACCTCTCGCTCGCGCCGCATGACCGCGAGCTCGTGGCCGAGCCGCGCCTGCTCCACGAGCCGCCGGTCGTTCTCCGCGGACTCGCGCCCGACCCAACGGATGAGCCACTGGACCAGCGCGGTGATGACGAGCTCCAGCGCGAGGAAGGCGAGGACGCCCCCCCGCTCCTCTCTCCACGCCCACAGGAGGCCCCGCCCGCCTGCCAGATCGAGGGCGAGCAGCGCGAGGTCGACCGCGGGGGCGGCCAACAGGTAGATGACCTTGACCCGCCTCCCGTCCGCGATCCAGGCGTCGTGGTACGCCCACACCGCGAAGAGCCCGACCATCAGCGCGCCGTAGAAGCCCGGCGCCGCCCACACCAGGAGGCCGAGCCACAAGAAATTGGTGATGCTCAACGCGTCGTGCGCCACCCAGAACGGTCTGCGTGCCCGCAACAGGAACAGCCGGCCGCACACCGCCACGAGCGGCGCTTGTAGGATCAACGCCGCCAACACCGGCCCGTATTGCCCACCCTGCCGCGCGACGGTGTCGGGCAACCAATGTCCCAGCGCCGCGGCCAACCCCACGAGCAGGGCGTGCAACGCGAGCATCTGGAGGATCGGCGTGGGGCGGAAGCCCTCGAGGGCCACCCGATAGCGCGAGGGGTTGTCGAACACGTCCGGCGCGTCCGGGTTCACGCGGGACCCGCCAGGAGGCGGTCGGCCGCGAGGGCGTCCTGCGGGCGGAACGGGGCGGTCGTGGGCCAGATCGCCCGGGCGGAGGCGCGCGCGGCATCCAGGCGCTCGCGACGCGCCGGCTCGCTCGGATTTTCGAGCACATCCATGCTCAATTGGATGGTGCTACCAAACTGTCGCGCCCAATGCTCCAGCGCTGGAGCGAGGCCGGCCGCCGGATGGCTCTCCGGCAGGAGCCAGAGCGGGAGGCACCAGAGCAGACCCGCCTCTCCGCTCAGAGCGTCGTTCCGCTCCGCGTGGTCGAGCGGCAGTCCCTGCGCGTGGGTCATGCAGCCCAGCACGCCCAACAGGCGCCGCGCCGCGTGCGCCGGGCGCCACTTCGGCGCGGGGAAGCGCTCGTGCAGGCCTGCCACGCAGGCACCGACGATGAGCGCGGGGAGCGCGGGCAGCGCCTCTCTCGGGACGCCGGGGTAGCGCGCGTCCGGATCGCGGCCGAGCCGCCGATCGAGGTCGGTGTCCGCGAGGTTGTCCGCCAGATCGATCGCGGGCTCCAGCGCGTCGAGCAGCTCCCCCGCCCCGCGGGCCAACGGCTCCGGGAGTCCCAAGCCGGTCGCGACGGTGTAGGCCATCCAACCGTAGGTGACACCCCCACCCCGCGTCACGTACTGGTGGTCGTGCTCGTGGGCGACCACCCGCAGGTGAGCCACCTGATCAGCCGCGAAATAGCTGGCGAACAGGCGGCGGACGGCAGGGGTGAAGGTGGTGCCGGACACTGGGTCAGATCACGAACCCGGTGGGGATGATCGGGATGTCGAACGCGTTCAGCTCGGCCACGGCGTCTTCCATCTCGGACATCCGGGCGGCCGCCCAGTTGTAGTCGCCGATGTTCTCCAACGCGCGCCGCGCTGCGTCGGGGTTGGTGATCGCGAAGCGCCCCGCCTGATCCTTGCTGACCAGCTTCTGGGACACCGCGTGCAGGAGCTGACGTGCGGACAGCGTCATCTTCGGCTGCACGATGCGGGGAGGCGTGGCCAGGGGGCCCGCGGCGAGGCCCGACTTGGTCCCGAGCGCGGTGGCCGCGCTGACCTTCCTGGTGACAGACTTCTTCTTCTTCTTGGGCTCGTCCTCGGACATCTTCGCTCCGCGCCTTGGGGCCGGGACTCTACCAGACGAAACCACCCGGTCAACGCGGCGTGCGGACGCTACGGCTCACACGTCGGGCCCCCGTTCGGTTGTGTCCTCGGAGTACCTACGCTATCGTCCCGCCGGCCATGTCAGAGACCAACCCACACGTCTTGATCGTCGACGACGAACCTACCATGCTGACATCGGCGCGGCGCACGCTCATCACGGCGGGGTTCCGCGTGACCACGGCGTCCCGGGCCGAAGATGCGCTGCTGATCCTCGCCCAGGGAGAGGTCGACGCGGTGTTGACCGACATCCAGATGCCAGGGATCGACGGGATCGCGTTCCTCCGCGCAATCCGCGCGTTCGACACCGAGCTCCCCGTCGTGCTGATGACCGGCGATCCGCAGCTGGACTCGGCGATCCTCGCCGTCGAGCACGGGGCCGCGCAGTACCTCGTGAAACCGCTCGGCGCCGAGCAGCTCCGCGCGGGCCTGCGTCGCGCCACCCAACTCGGGGCGCTCACACGCGCGCGTCGTCGTGCGTTCGAGCTCGTCGGCGGCCCCCCCGCCACGGACACGGGGCACGAGGCCATCTTCGATCTCGCATTGGAGGGCATGTGGCCCGCGTTTCAGCCCATCGTGCGCTGGCCGGCCGGCACCGTCTACGCCTACGAGGCGCTGCTGCGTACGCGGCAGCCCGGGTTCAGCGGGCCGGTGCCCGTGTTGGCGACCGCGGAGCGCCTGGGCCGGGTCGTCGACGTCGGCCGACGCATGCGCACCCTCGTCGCCGAGGCCGCGGCCACGCTCCCGGGGGACGCGCTCCTCTTCGTCAACCTGCACGCCGCGGACCTGCTCGACGACGACCTCTACGATCGCCGCGCGCCCCTCTCCCGCATCGCGGGCCGGGTCGTCCTCGAGATCACGGAGCGCGCCTCGCTCGACGACGTCGAGGACGTGGCGCTCTGCGCCCGTCGCCTCCGCGGGCTCGGCTTCCGCATCGCGGTTGACGACCTGGGCGCCGGCTACGCGGGCCTCTCCAGCCTCGTGCTCCTCGAGCCGGAGGTGGTGAAGCTCGACATCAGCCTGATCCGCGGCGTCGACCACGACATCGCGCGCTACCACGTGGTCCGCTCGATGGCGGAGCTCTCGAACCAGCTCGGCATGCAGGTCGTGGCGGAGGGCATCGAGACGGCGTCCGAGCGGGATGCGCTGGCCGGGCTGGGGTGCGGCTTGATGCAGGGGTTCTGGTTTGCGCCGCCGGGGCCGGGGTGGCCGGCGCTGCGCTGAGAGGGGGTCTGACCTTACGACTTATCACCTGGGACAGGCCAACGCCGAGAATATTGGGGCGGGGTCTGACCTTATCACTTGTCATTTGACCCAGCCGGAACACGGCCGAGCCCTACGATCCCGAGCTGGCCTATGCCCGCTACAGGGAGCCACGCTCACGGCAGCCGCGCGAACACCATCTCGAACGTGGCGCGCGCCTCGGCGTGCGACGTGGTGGCCCAGAGCGACGGGGCGCCGGTGCCGAGCACGTCGGGACCGAAGCCGCCGGAGGTGTAGTCGCCGTCGCGGAGGCGCGCGATCGTGACGGGGCGGCCCATCCCCGCGTCCTCGATGGCGGCGAACACGGTGTTGCCGAGGGTGTCCAGGTAGAGGACCATCAGGTCGGCGCGGTCATCGCCGATGGCGTGGGCCAGCTGGAAGGTGCCGCCGTACAGCAGCCACGGCGCGCCGCACGTGGCGGTGGTGATGTCGATGGGGCCGCCGGTGGCGAGCCGCGCGGGGTCGATCGTGCAGAGCGCGGCCACCGGGCGCGTCACGTCCCCGACCGGCTCGGACGCCAAGAAGACGGTGTCGGCGACGCCGTCCTCGTCGAGATCGCCGGGGGAGAGAGAGCCCCCCCACTTCGGGTAGGACGTGTCGGTCAGCGTGGCCCATGCGTCCGCGGCGCCGAGCACCCGCGCGGGGTCGAGCTGGGAGGAAAGGAACAGCGTGAACGCGCCGCCGACGAGCTGGAACACCTCCACGCGCCCGTCGCCGTCGACGTCAGGGATGCAGCGGGGACCCTCACCCTCGACCGCGCCGAGGAGGCCGCCGGCGATGTCGCCCGTGCTCGCCAGGGTGCCGGCGTAGAACGTCGTGACCGACCGAAAGCTCTGGTAGAGCTCGTCGCGCCCGTCGCCGTCGAGGTCGCAGCCGAGCGGATCGAGCCGCACGTCGGAGACCCACGTGGCGATGTCGGGGTGCGCGGCGTCGCCGAGGTGGGCGCCGGACCGGACGCGGTAGGCGATGCCGTCGTCGTTGGAGGTCCAGCTCGAGAGCTCGGGGATGTCGTCCCCATCGAGGTCGTCGACAAACGTGGGGTCCTCTACGCCGAGGTCGATCACCCGGTCGGCGTCACACATCGTCAGGTCGCCGCCGCTCGCGAGGCGCGTGCCGTCGAACAGCGTGAGGCGGTCGCGAACGACGTGTAGTCGTCGGTCCACGCGAGCAGGTCGTCGACGCCGTCGCCGTCGCGATCGCCCACCCACTGCACGCGCCCGCCGAAGTGGGCGTCGGGCTCGTCGTGGATCACCCGCGCCCACGCCGCGGACATCTCCAGCGACGGCGCCGCCGCGAGGTCGGCCCCGCGGAAGAAGTAGACCGCGCCCACGCCGTCGTACACCGCGTCCTCGCCGCGCACGCCCACCACGAGCTCGTCGAGGCCGTCGCCGTCCAGATCGGCACCCGCCGCGAGCGGGAAGGGGCCCTCGTGCGTCGTGCCGCACGCGGAGATGCGGAGGTCGGGGGCCGCGTCGAGGGTGTCGGCCCAGGTGTGGGCGCCGAGGAGGCTGGCGGGGAGGGCGGTGTCGGTGTGGGCGGTGTCGGCGTGGACGGTGTCGGCGGTGTCGGCGTGGGCGTCGGCGCTGTCGGCGTCGGCGGTGTCCACATCGTCGCGAGGCGGATCCACGCGCTCGGTGCAGGCCATGAGGAAGAGCGCGATCACGCGCGGCGCCGACGTGCGAGGTTCGCGGCGTCGAGCACGTCGAGCGCGGTCGGGTGCGCGAGCAGGAGCATCCGGCAAGAGTACCCGTGGCCGCGTCGCCCGGCGAGATCCGTGCGCACCCTGCGCGGACGCAGGGCCGGTTGTCCTGCGGGGTCGCCCTGCCACAAGTGGGGGTGCCTGCGTCAGGTGGCTGGAAGGCGGTCGCGCCTCGCGGCCGGTCCGGCGCGCGCTCCGCCCTGGGAGCGCGCGCCGACCAAGGCCGCAGGCCGCGCCTGGAAGACGCCGGCCCCGCCGTCCTCGGCGGGGGAGACGCCCCGATCGATGCGGCCGTGCGGTTGCCGCCCTGCCCCCACCCGCCGTACCCTCGCGCTTCTTCGGATCCCCCATGCCCGTCGCCTTCGTCATCGGCGCCCCTCGCAGCGGCACCACCCTCCTCCGCGTCATGCTCGCCGGGCACCCCCAGCTCTTCTCGCCGCCCGAGATGGTCATCGCGCCGTTCGCGACGATGCAGGAGCGCAAGGCCCGCCTCGCCGAGCGCTTCTGGGAGAAGGGCGGCCTGCGCCGCGCCCTGATGGAGCTCGACGGGCTCGATGTCGACGCCGCCAAGGAGCGCGAGGCGACGTTCGACGACAAGACCGTGCCCGAGGTGTACCAGTACCTCTTCGACCGCCTCCACGACGACGCGCCGGGGGGCGACGGCACCGAGCGCATCCTCGTCGACAAGTGCCCGCACCTCGTCGCGACCCCCGAGGCGCTCACGCGCCTCGCCACCTGGTACCCCGACGCCCGGTGGATCTGGATCATCCGCCACCCCGGCAGCGTGACCCGCAGCGTCGAGAACATGCCCATGGCCGAGGTCATGCTCCAGGGCTACGCGCCCGAGGCCCGCAGCATCTGGCACCACGCGAACCGCAACCTCCAGCGGTTCCTCGCGGGCGTCCCCGACGACCGCAAGGTGCTCGTCCGCTACGAGGAGCTCGTGGCGGACCCGCGCCCGGTGCTCGAGCGGGTCTGCGCCACGCTCGGCGTGCCCTTCCACGACGCCGTGCTCGATCCGTACGAGGGAGACCGCATGCGGGAGGGCCCCCCCGGCGCCCGCGCCGTCGGCGATCCGAACATGGCCGGCCGCGGCAAGATCGATCCCGAGCTCGCGACGAAGTGGCTCACCGGGTTCGACCCCGCGAGCGTCAGCCCCGAGACCCACGCCCTCGCCCGCGACCTCGGCTACGATCTGGGCGCCCTCGCGCCGCCGCCCATCACCCAGGTCACGATGGCGATGAACGCGCTGTTCGACACCGCGCGCGAGCTCGAGGCCCGCATCAAGGTGCCCGCGGATCTCGACGCCGTCGAGGGCCGCCGCTTCCTGCTCCGCATGGTGTCGGCGAGCATCGACCTGTTCGTGGAGGAGGGCGACGTGGAGGCCCCGCACTTCCACCACTCGGAGGGGCCCACCCGCAAGATGTTCGCCGACAACCCCGACGCCGACTACCTCCGCGCGCCCATCCGCCTCGGGCCGGGGCGCGTGTATCGGGTCACCGGCACCGTGCCGCCGGGCACCCAATACGTCGGCATGCTGCTCTACAAGCGCGGCGGCATGGTGGGCAACCGCCTGCAGGACTACGCTTTCGTGCAACCCGACGGCACCTTCGACGTCCGCATCACCAGCGACGAGCCCCCCGCCTCGGATGGCGTGTGGCTCAAGGGCGACGGCGACGAGACCGCCGTCATGATCCGCCAGTACTACACCGACCGCGCCACCCAGCCTCCGGTGACGTTGCACGTGGAACGTTCGGGTGCGGCCGCACCCGGGCCCTTGACGCCACAAGACCTGACGAAGGGCCTCGAGCGCGCGCGTCGCAACCTCACGACCGTGTTCGAGCGCACCCTCCAGGGCTACACCTTCGCGTCGCAGATGGCGCTCAACCGCTTCGTGGCGCTCGACGGCGAGCAGTTCTTCCCCACGCCCGACAACTCGTACCTGCTGTGTTGGTACCGCTTCGGCGAGGACCAGGTCATGTTCGTGCGCGGCCGCCTGCCGAAGGCGCGGTACTTCAGCTTCACGCTGTACAATGCGTGGATGGAGAGCCTCGACTACACCCGGCATTTCGGACCGACGGGGCGCGTCTCGCTCAACCACGCCCAGATCCAGACGGACGACCAGGGCAATTTCGAGCTCTGCCTCGCGCACACGGACCCCGGCCACCCCAACTGGATCAGCACCACCGGCCACGCCGCGGGGTACCTGCTCGCGCGGTCGCTCCTGCCCGAGGAGGCCCTCCCGGTGCCGACGATCGAGGTGCGGTACGCGCGCGAGTGGAGGGCGTCGAAGGCGTAGCGCCGCGGCTCCGAGGCCTTCCCGGTCGAGCGCTGGGCGCCCCCGCGCGGACGCGGGCGGGGCTCCTCCGGGGTCGGCCTTCGGCCTCCGCTCGCGCTCCCCGGCTGCGCCGGGCGCGCGGAGCCGCGCGGCCGGGCCGCGCGCCCTCCGGCGCCCCTGGCGCGGGAGGTC
>JAUXQH010000046.1 GCA_030685065.1 Pseudomonadota bacterium
GCCGCCGCCGGAACGACCGCCGCCCCCGCCGCCACCCTCGCGGCCGCCGCCGCCGTAGCCGCCGCCGCCGCTGGGACGGCCGCCGCCGCCACCACCGAACCCGCCGCCACCGCCGCCGCGGCTGCCGCCGCCGCCACCGAAGCCGCCACCACCACCACCGAAGCCGCCGCCGCCACCGCCGCCGCCCGGACGGTCGGTGCGCTCGCGCGCTTCGTTCACGCGGAGGGCGCGACCGTCGACTTCGCGACCGTCCAGCGCCTTGATGGCCGCCTCGGCGTCGGATTGCGACGCCATCTCGACGAAGGCGAAGCCGCGCGACTGACCGGTGTCGCGGTCATGCATGATGCTGACCTTCACGACCTGGCCGGCGCTGGAGAACGCGTCACGGAGGGAGTCTTCGGTGGTGTTGTAGGAGAGATTGCCGACGTACAGTTTCGATGCCATTGTCATTACTCGCTTTCGTTCGCCTGAGTCCTTTCGCCAAATCTGCCAAACGAAAGGGAGTGAACGGGGCACATCTACTCACGTCGAGCACGACCGTCAAGAGGCGCGCGCGCGTGCGCGACGGGCTCGCCGTTCAGGGGGCCACCAGAGGCCGATCGGGACGCTGTCGAGCCGGCTAGAGCAGGCGAAAATTCACGGTCCAAGGGGCGTCTTCACCATCTTCCGCGGCGGTGCTGTCGAACTTCAAGTGCACCAATCGCACCTCTACCCGCCCTCCGAAGGTGGGCTGCACCACCACCCCACCATCCACCACGCTCTCACACGCCGTGCCGCGTACCCATACCCCCGAGAGGTCATCGAGGTGGTAGACGGCCGGCCGGCATACCCCGCGGCCCGAGATGTACCAGACGATGCTCGCGCGGCCGCCGGGGTCCACTCCTTCCGTCACGTCCCGCGGCGGATCTTCCACCGACGGAACGAGGCGGTGGGAGACCACGGGGCTCATCGAAGGCGCCCCGCGGCGTCCACCAGGCGCTCGACCAGCGCCACGACCTGCGCGTGAGCGCGAGAATCGACGAGGCTGCCGTCCGCCGCGAAGGCCTTGTGGGCAGCCGGGATGGTCACCTGGCTGGGGATCACCCACGTGTCCATGGCCGTGAGGCATTGGCGCAGATGCGCCAGCCCGCGCACGCTGCCCAGGCCGCCGGGCGAAGCGCCCATGATCGCGGCCACCGCCCCGCCGAACGGCACGTCCGGTGGGCGCGAAGCCCAGTCGATCGCGTTTTTCAGCCCACCGGGAATCGATCCGTTGTACTCCGGGGACGCGATGAGGATCCCCTGGGCCGCGCCGAGGCGGCGCTTGAGCTCGACCGCCCCCGCCGGCGGCCCGGGATCGGCCTCGAGGTCCCCGTCGTACACCGGGAGGCCGAGCGAGCGGAGATCGATGAGGTCGACCTCGGCGCCCAGGCGCTCGGCCGCGGCGACGCCGATGGCCAGGAGGGTGCGGTTGTAGGAGCCGGTGCGGTAGCTCCCGGCGATGGCGGCGATGCGGATCACGGGCGGACCTCGGCGAGGGCGGTGGCGTCGGGCAGGTACTTGCCCACCAGGTCCAGCCCGGCGAGGTCGTGCACTTCTTCGTCCATCTCGGGGATGCGCCAGATCGGCGCGGCGCCGGGGGCGTGGGCGCGAAGCTCGGCGATCGCGCCTTCCTGGGCGGCCACCAGCCGGCGACGTCGATCCGGCCCTTCGGACAGCGCCGCGATCATCGCGGCGTAGCCGGGCTCCGGGACGTTCGCCGGCGCCGGACCGAAGCGGGGCGGGCCGGCGTGGATCGGGGCGACGGCGCACCGGTTGATGAGGAAGCCGCCGAACGGCATGTGTGAGCGCTGGAGGACCTCGAGAAAGTGGAGGGCCTCGGCGCGGGCACCCGGGGCGGGCGTCGTGACGAGCAGAAAGCGGGTATCCGGGCTCCGCAAGAGCTCCCGTACGTCGAGCGAGCGCTGGCGGAACCCCTCCCACAGCGACTGGAACGCCGAGAAGAACTCGGCGATGTCCGTGATCGTACGCTCGCCGAGCATCGTGCGGAGCACCTTGGCCAGGATGTCGCTGCCCTTCTCGATCATGCGCCAGCCGCCGCGGGACGCGGGCAGGACGAGCCAGCGCATCACGCCCTCGTCCATCAGGTTGACCATCTTTTCGGGGGCCGCGAGAAAATCGAGCGCGTGCCGGCTGGGCGGGGTGTCGAGCACGACCAGGTCGTAGTCACCGGAGGAGGAGAGCTCGTACAGCTTCTCCATCGCCATGTACTCGTGCGCGCCGGCGAGGCGGGTCGACACGAACCGGTAGTAGTGGTTGCGCAGGATACGGTCGCGCGCGTCGGCGCCACCGGCGAAGCGCTCCACCACGTCGTCGAAGGTGCGCTTGCTGTCGAGCATCATCGCGTGGAGGGCCGCCCCGGGCGGGAGGTCCGGCACGGGAACGGGGAACGCGGTGTTTCCGATGTCGCCGACCGACAAGGCGTCCGCGAGGCGGCGCGCCGGGTCGATCGTGAGCACGGCGACGCGGGCGCCCGAGCGGGCAAGGCGGATGGCCAGCGCGGCGGAGGTCGTGGTCTTTCCGACGCCGCCGGAGCCACAGCAGATGATGACGCGCGCACGCGCGGGGGCGGCCATCAGAGGGACGCCAGCGCGGGGAGCAGCGAGGCGAGGTCGGAGGGACCGAGGTCGCGCCGGTAGAGGAAGGGCAGATCGATCACCCGCGGGCCGAGGGCGGCGAGGCGGCGCCGAGCATCGTCCTGCCGGCCGGTCCGCAACAGGCCCACGTCGGCGATCTGGATCGCCTCGCGCCCGGCGGCGTCGGCGCCCTCCCGCAGCGCGTCCCGATGGAGGAGGTAGAGGTGGGGATCCGGCACCGGATCGGGGTGGACCTCGTTGAGCACCAGCCCGCGCACGGCCTCCTGGAGCCTTCCGAGCCCGTGGTAGAGCTGCTCGGTCTCCTTGAGCGGCATGTCTTCGGGCAGGCTCACGAGGACCAGGGCGGTTCGCTTGGGATCCTCGTACAAGGCGGTGACATCCTTTGCGTTCTCGTGAAAGGGGCCCGCCACGGTCAGGTCCATCATCGCGCGGGGCGAGGCGAGCATGGTCAGCCCGTGGCCGGTGGCGGGCGCGTCGACCACGATGAGGTCCCACTCGCTTCGGCCGCCGACCTGGCTGCGCTCGAGGTCGAACACTTTTCCGAGCTGGATCAGATCGTGGAGGCCGGGCACCGCGTCGATGAAGGGGCCGACGACACGGTTCCGGAACACCATCTTGTACAGCCGCCGGAAGCGCAGCTGCATCACGACGTAGTCCTCGATCGCGGCCTCGGACGTGATGGAGAGCGTGTGCAGGTTCGGGGCCACCTGCACCGGCTCGTACCCGCGCCCCGCCACCCGGAACAGAGGGGGCACCTGGATCGCGCCGCTGGTCTCGCAGAGGAGGACGCGCTTCCCCGCGCGCGCGGCGCGGAGCGCGATCAGCGCGCTCACCGTGGTCTTGCCGACTCCGCCCTTCCCGGTGACGAGCACCACCCGGCGGTCCAGAAGGTTCATGCGCGCCTCTAACCCGGGATGTGTTTCCGGCTCGCGACCGCCTGCCCGCGTCGCCTGCCGGCGTGGTCTGCCCTTGCCGCCGCCGGGCTGGGTGTTTACCTGCGCGCCGAAGGCTGGCAACGCGTCCGGTCGCAACGGGAGATTCCGATGCCCATCTACGAGTACAGCTGCCCTGACTGTGGCCACGAGTTCGAGGCCATCCAGAAGTTCTCTGACGACCCGATCAAGGACTGTCCGTCCTGCAAGGCGGCGAACGTCAAGAAGCTCATCAGCATGACCAGCTTCGTGCTCAAGGGCGGCGGCTGGTACAAGGATCACTACGGCCTCAAGAAGAGCGGGGGCTCGGCGGAAGGTTCGTCCGGCGGGTCGAGCTCGGAGGGCGCGTCGAGCAGCGCCTCCTCCTCCTCCTCCTCCGGGGGCGGCTCCGCCGAGGGAGCCAAGAGCACCCCCGCGGCGCCGAGCTCCTCGGGCTCGACCAGCGGGTCGAGCACCCCCGCGCCGGCGGCGCCCGCAAAGTGAGCGCGCGGATCCTGGACGGGAAGGCGATCTCCGCCGAGGTGGTCGCCTCCCTCGCGCCGCGCATCGCGGCGTTGTCGCGGCCGCCGGGCCTCGCGGTGGTGCTCGTCGGGGACGATCCCGCGAGCGCCGTGTACGTGCGCCACAAGTCGAAGATGGCCACGCGCCTCGGCCTCTCCCACCAGCAGATCACGCACCCGGCGTCGCTCTCCGAGGCCGATCTGCTCGCGGAGATCGCGCGCCTGAACGCTGATCCGTTGGTGGACGGCATCCTCGTCCAGTTCCCGGTCCCCAAGCACATCGACCGCCTCAAGGTGCTCGACGCCATCGATCCCGACAAGGATGTCGACGGGCTCCACGTCGTGAGCGCGGGCCTGCTCTCCCAAAAGCGCCCGGGGTTCGTCTCGTGCACGCCCGCGGGCGTCATGGAGCTCCTGTCCCGCACCGGCGTCTCGCCGCGCGGCGCCGACGCGCTCGTGATCGGCCGCTCCGACCTGGTGGGGCGCCCCATCGCACGGCTGCTCGAGCACGCGGACGCGACGGTGACCGTGGCGCACAGCCGCACGCGCGACCTCGCGGCGCACGTGCGCCGGGCGGACATCGTCGTCGCGGCGGTGGGGGTGCCCGGCATGGTGAAGGGGGAGTGGATCAAGGAGGGCGCCGTGGTGCTCGACGTAGGTGTCAACCGCATGCCCGACGGAAAGCTCGTGGGCGACGTGGAGTACGCACCCGCCGCCCTGCGCGCCGCGTGGATCACCCCGGTGCCCGGCGGCGTGGGCCCGATGACCATCGCGATGTTGATGGCGAATACCGTGCTCTCGGCCGAACGCCGGCTCGCGCGCGGCTGATCCGGAGGGGCCGGTCGGAGCGGCCGATCCGCACGCTCGGCCCTCGGCTTGACCGCGCTCCGCGGCGTGCCCACCGAGAGGGATGCAGACCTTCCTGCCCTACCCGAGCTTCCGTCGTAGCGCGCGGGTGCTCGACGACAAGAGACTGGGCAAGCAACGCGTCGAGGTGTTCCAGATCCTCAACGCCCTCACCGGGGTGTCCAGGGGGTGGCAGAGCCACCCGGTCGTCGCCATGTGGCGCGGCTACGAGGACGTGTTGGTGCTCTACGGCCTCCAGATCACGCGCGAATGGACCCGCCGCGGGCACGCCGACAGCTGCCTCGCCAAGATCGCGGCCTTCGCGCCGCCGGATCGAAGGCGGCCCCTGCTCCTGCCTCCCTGGTTCGGCGATCCCGCGCTGCACCGCTCGCACCAGTCCGCGCTGGTGAGGAAGGACCCGGAGCGGTACGGCCCACTTTTCCCGGGAATACCGGGTGACCTCCCCTACGTGTGGCCGATCCACCTCGAGCTCGCGTAGGCCCGCCGAGCCGCCGGCCGTTGGCGCGGTTCTTGCTTTGATGGTTGCTCCCGGAGATGGCTCAAGCGCATCCCGGGGGTACACTTCACCGAAGCACCTGCCCGGAGGCCCTCATGTTGCTCGCCCTCGTCACCTCCTCCCTGGTCGCGTTGGTGTCACCGGCCTCGGCCGAGCCCAGCGCCGACCTCGCCGCGGCCCCCGAGTCGTGCGCGCAGACGCGCGTCTGGGTCACCTCGCCCGCGCCGCTCGCCACCGATGTCCCGGTCGACGCGTTGCCGGCCGGCCTCGTGACCGAGGGCTCGTGCGGCGCCGCCGCGTGGACGGGCACCCTCATCGACGCCGCCACCGGCGCCACCGTCGTCTCGGTGACCCATGTCATCACGGACGGCCAGCTCATCGAGGTGGATCCGGGCGCGGACCTCGCGCCGAACACCACCTACACCCTGCGGTTCGAGCCGACCGACGGGGGCGGCGAGCTCACGGAGATCGGCTTCACCACCGGGTCGAGCGCCGCGGTCGGGCTCGACGGCGGGCCGACGGTCGAGAGCGCGCTCGCCACCTGGTCCACTTCGGGCTTCCTCTCGCTCCAGGCCGAGGTGGGGGTCGCTGGCTCGGCGGACGGCGCCTCGATCGTCACCTTCGCCATCGAGGGGGAGGAGGATCTCGAGTGGACCTCGGCCGACGGGCCGACCACCATCCAGCTCTTCGCGCCCTCCCTCGTGATGGCGGAGGCACCGGACGAGGTGTGCATCGTGGCGCGCCAGCGGGACATCGCGGGCCTGTGGAGCGAGTCGCCGTCGGACTGTGTCGCCCCCGAGATCGTCCGCGAGCGCTCGGGCGGCTGCTTCAATGCCACCCGCGGCGCGCCGACCGGCGGCCTCCTCGGGCTGCTGCTCGCGGTCAGCCTCGCGCGTCGCAAGGGCCGGTAGTGGTGGCCCTGGCCCTCGTCCTGCTCCTCGCCGGCTGCGAGGCGCCCCCGCCTCCCGAGGAATTGGACGAGACGGCGTGCGCCGAGGCGTCCGAGCGGGTCGGTGGCACCGTGTGCCTGCACCGCATCGAGGATCGCGCACAGTGGGAGAGCGTGGCCGTCGTGGCGGACGTGGTCGACCAGGACCGCACGACCAAGTACCTCGTGCCGGTTTCGAGCGGCGAGGTGCTCCCGACGGTCTTCGTGAACGCGAACCGCTATTACCTGCACTACGACTTCCTGCGCGAGGCCTTCCCCGACGCCTTCGCCGCGCTGACGTGGGGCCAGTACGTGGCGATGATCATCGATCCCTCGGTGCGCCGATACTTCGGCGGCGATGTCACCGAATACATCGAGGCCGACGGCTCCCGCCGCTTCGGCTTCATCGTGTGGGATGACCCCGCGGACGCCTCCACCACCATCACCTACGACGAGGTGCTGACCGTCTGGACCGAGCTCCAGGGCCGGTTCCGGCTCGGGGCGCTCATGTTCGCTCCCAACTCGTCCAACCAACGCGCGGCCGCCGCCACCTGGGTCGATGCGCCGTTCGCCATCCGCGGCGAGGACAACCTCGCCTACGAGGCCTACACCGAGGGCGTCGGCTTCGGCACGGTGCGCCGGGTGCCGCTGGCCGAGCTGGCCGCCGCGACGGCCGCCGCCAGCTTCGGCTACCAGGACATCCTCGTCCTGGACGAGGCCCCGTTCGACGTGGAGCGCATCGTGAGCGGCATCGTGACCGGCTCGCGCCAGGGCACCCTCTCCCACCTCAACGTCCGCTCGGCCGCCCGCGGCACTCCCAATTGTTATCTCGAGGACCCCTTCGCGGCGCTCGCCGCTTGGGAGGGCGTGCTCGTGCGCTTCGAGTGCGGGGTCGAGAGCTGGTCGATCGGGGCGGCCACGCCCGAGGAGGCCGAGGCGTTCTGGGAGGAGCTGCGCCCCGAACCCGTCACCATTCCCGCCGCCGACCTCTCCGTGACGGAGCCCCTCGATCTGCTCGACGTTCCCACCGACACCGTGGCCGAACGTGACCTCGCGCTCGTCCGGTACGGGGCCAAGGGCGCAAACCTCGCCACGCTCTACCAACGCATCGATCCCGGCTACCAGATCGACGGGCTCGTCGTCCCGTTCGCCTGGTACGACAGCTTCGTCAGGACGAACACCTGGGATGTGGACGGCGAGACCCTCACGTTCCAGGCCACCCTCGATCGCTGGCTGGTGGACGCGACCTTCACCAGCGACGCCGCGTTCCGCGCCGAGCGTCTCGCGGAATTGCGGGCGGCGATGCTCGAGGCCCCGGTGGACCCCGCGCAGCTCGTCACCCTCGCCGCGGTCATCCAGGACACCTGGGGGGACGACCTGACGATGGTGCGCTTGAGGTCGAGCAGCAATGCGGAAGACGGGCTCTCGTTCTCGGGTGCCGGCCTCTACGAATCGGTCAGCGCCTGCCTCGCCGACGAGACGGACGCCGACACGCAGGGCCCCTCCCTCTGCGATGCGGACAAGGACAACGAGCGAACCGTGTCCGACGCGCTTCGGGGCGTGTGGGCGTCCGTGTGGCTCTCCGGCGCGTACGAGGAGCGCGATTGGTATGGCATCGACCACCGACTCGTCTCGATGGCGATCCTCGTCAACACCCAGAGCGAGGACGAACAGGCGAACATCGTCGGCTTCACCGGCCATCCCACGCTGGAAGATCCTCGCTGGCTCGTGGAATCCCAGCTCGGAGATCTGGACGTTGTGAGCGCCGAGCCCGGCGTGTGGCCCGAGCAGGTCCTGCTCACGCTCGTGGGCGGCGCGGTCACCTCCATCGACCGTGTCACCCAATCGAGCGAGGCCGCCGAGGTGCTCTCCGACTCCCAACTCGAGGCCCTCGGGGTGTTGTTGTGGGACGTGGCGGCCGTGTTCCCGGTCGACGACGAGGTGCCCGACGGCGGCACCCTGCTCCTCGACACCGAGTGCAAGGTGCTTGACGACGGGCGCCTGGTGATCAAGCAGGTGAGGCCCTACCTGCGGGACTGAGGCGGGCGCTCGGGTCGGGGGAGCTGCCGGCTACCGAAAGATCCCCAGGATGAAGTCTGCCAGATCGCTCGCGATGCTGGAGTCGCTGGCGACGTAGGCCCTCGCCGAGGCGTCGGCGCCGAACCCGGACGCGGCGCGCTCGAGGCGCTGCTCTTCCGCGTCGGCGCTCGGGCCGCGCGCCCGTCGCGCCGACGCCGTCCACTCCCGCAGGCGATCCAGCTCGCCCCCGTCCAGCCACGCGCCGTGAGCCTGGCACACGTCGACGACGACGCCGGAGCGCCGCTCCCAGACGCGCGGCGTCATGAGCGTCTCGCACACGGGGCACCGAAGGTAGCGCACGGGCATCGTGGCTTGTACCCCCGTTCCTTTCGGCGTCGAGGACGTGATCGCCTGCTCGAGCTCCCCGAGGTCGTACCAGGCGCCGTGGCAGCGGGCGCATCGGTCGTCGGCGAGCAGATCACCTTCGCAGCGGGGGCACTTTTTCATGGCGCGAGGCTACACCACCTGCGGCCGATCGCGCCAGGGAAGCGCCGTCACGGCCAGTACCCGACCAGCCGCTCATCTTCTGTTTCCACGAGCCCGACGCCCGCTCCGAGCCAGCTCGGGATGCCGACGATCCCCTCGCACACGGGCATCACCTGGCGCACGGGGACCGCGCGCCCGCCCACGGTGCGAGTCTCCACCTCGGAGGGCGAGGTGACACACGAAGCCGCGCTCTCCCTGGGCTCTCCGCCGTTCACCGACTGGGTCACGGTGAAGGCGTCGGCCCAGGATTCGTCGAGCACGGCGGGCCGTACGAGCCACCCGGGCGTGAACGTGCGCCAGCCCACCTGTCGAATGGGCTGGTCCTGCGAGGTGCCGCCCACGCTCGCCTCGCTGCGGATCCACCACGCGCCCGCGGCGTCGCAACGCCAGGTGTCCGTGCGGGACCACGTGAAGCTCCCGGCGTCGCCGGAATACGCGCCCACTTGGGAGAGCGTCACCCGCTCCCCGTCGATGGCGGCCACCTCGATCGTGTACTCCCCGTCGAAGTCGAGGCTGGCCTGGTACGTCTCGGTCGGCTCGTACATCCATCGGGTGCCGACGCGGGCCACGCCCGCCCAGAGTCCGCACGGCGAGGCGAGCGCGTCCGCCCGCGCGTCCGGGATCCGCCGGACACAGGCAGGGAGGAGCAGGCTGGCCGCGGGGAGGAGGCAGAGCGCGAGGCGCATGGGGGCCCGTATTCCGGCGGGAGGCTCAAGCTCGCCACATCGATGTGCCCCGCCGCCGAACCAGCATGCCGAGCCCCGCCACGACCCCGAAGATCCCGACGCCGGCGCCCTCTCCAGCGGCGCAGCCCCCGCACCCGGCCACCTGGGTACACACGGGCTCCGACCACTCCGTGGCCACCCCGGCGCCGTCGATCTGGCGCACCTGCGGGCACACCTCGGTGGGACGAACCGGGTCACGCCAGATCAAGGTCCGCTCGGTCGCGCCGCTCGCGGGCACGACGAAGGACTGGATGCCGCGGTCGCCCTCGGCGTCGCGGAGCTGGAGCACGGAGAGCACGTCTGGGTCCGTGGCGGCCTTGACGCTCCACGACACCTCGATCTCGCCGTCCTTCGCGGCGTACTGCGCGTACTGGACGGAGAGCACGGGCTCTCCGGTGAGGCCCACCACGAGCTCGGTGCCGGTGGTGAAGCCGACGCTCACCAGCTCCCCCGCGCCGTCGTCGGGCGTGAGCTCGAGCACGTAGGCGGTGTCCGGGATCAGGTCCTCGGCGGGGAACACCTCCACGAGCAGCGTCGTCGCGAGGTCGTCGAGCCCCGCGGTGACGATGGCGACCTCGGACGCATCTTCCGCGAGGGTGAGCGCGACCAGCCAGCCATCGCCGCCGAAGCAGCCGTCCGAAAACACGACCGCCGGGCGCGCGTCGAGCGGCACGTCGACCGCGCCGGGGGCGGGGACGGTGTCGGAGAGGGCGATCATGGAGCAGGCGGGCGGCAGCGGTTCGGCGATCGCCGTCGGCACCAGAAGCGAGGCGAGGAGCAACAAGGCGACCTCCGAGGAACCAACGTGGTATCCCAGCGCGTGCACACCGACCGGGGACAGCGATGAGGGAAGAGGCTCCCGCGGTCACCGTGCGACTTCACGTCGAGACGCCCCACGGCGAACGCGTGCGCGGAGCGGCCGTCGTCTTCGGGGCGCCGGGGGTCCTCGGGGACGCCCGGGCCGAGGAGATCGATGGGGTCTACACGATCGAGATCCCGGCGGAAGGGGACTTCGAGCTGCTCGTCGAGGCGGGGGACGGCCGCGGCACCGGCGCGGCGGCGTTCGACCACGTCACGCTCCGGGCCACCCTACGCTCCGGAGCCGGCGGGCCGCCGACCCTCACGGTGGCGGCGCCCCCGGGGCAGGCCACCCGCATCGACGAGGCCTCCGCCACGTCCGACGGGTGGGCGCTGCGGATCGTGCTCGACTACCTGTGGTTCACCCCCGTCGGCACGCCCCCGACGCTCGGAAATCGCGCCGCGGTGCTCATCGACGGCGAGGAGGCCTGGGGCGCGGTGGCCGACGCGATCGAGGCCTCGACCGAGCACGTGAACGTCACGACGTGGTTCTACCAGGAGACGGCGGAGCTGCGCCGACCCAAGCCGTTGGCGGAGCCCGGCGAGCGGGCCGCGAACACCGCGCACCGCGTGCTCGCCGACACCGCGGCGCGCGGGGTCCTCGTGCGCCTGTTGCTCTGGGACGCGCCGTTCCACTCCCTCGCGGAGGGCGCGCAGGCCCTGGCGCACGACGACAATTTCGAGGTGCTCCAGGAGGCCAACCTCACGGAGGGAAACCTCCTCCGCGCGGACGAGCATCCGATGGTCTCCGAGCTCGTCGGCACCTGGCCGCTCTACTCGTTCCACCAGAAAACGGTCGTGGTGGATGGGAAGGTGGGCTTCTGCGGGGGCATGAACCTCCGGGAGAACGACTGGGACAGCCCGAAGCACGCGCTGTTCGATCCGCGCCGTACGCGGTTCTCGCGCGTGTCCAGCTTCCGGAAGCTGGTCCTCGGGCGAACCGCGGCGTCGGACCACGCGCCTCGTCACGACATCATGGCGCGGGTGGCGGGCCCCGCCGTCGAGCACCTCGAGGCCAATTTCCGGGAGCGGTGGAACCGCGTCCGGACGCAGCGGGTCCGGGCGAACCTCCTGGCGGAAGAGGACCTTCAGGACGACGAGCAGGAGAGCTGGAAGGGGAGCACCCCGATCCCGAGGCCGCTCCCGGCGCCGCCCTCGGAGACGTTGGCGGGAGGCTCGGCCGTGCAGGTGGTCCGCACCATGCCGGCCCCATACGACGAGCGCGGCGTGCTCGACGTCTACGTTCGCGCCATCCGCGCCGCGCGCCGCCTGATCTACATCGAGCACCAGTTCTTCCGGTCCACCCAGGTGAGCGACGCCATCGCCGAGGCGGTGCGCGCCCGGCCCGACCTCGTGGTCATCGTCGTGACCGTCCGGTCATACGCCGACAGCGTCCTGCAGAGCGGCTGGTCCTGGGAGTGCTTCCGCCGCGTCCAGGCGGAGCGCCCCGACTTCGAGCTCTACACCCTCGTCGTGACCGAGGTCGATTCGGGCATCGTCCACACGCGCGAGGTCGACATTCACGCCAAGCTGATGATGGTGGATGACGTGTTCCTCACGCTCGGGAGCTGCAACCTGCACGATCGCGGGTTCGAGCTCGAAGGCGAGATCAACCTCGCGGTGGTCGATCCCGCGCTCGTCCGCGCGACGCGGCTCCGCTTGTGGCGGGAGCACCTCGCGAACGACGCGCGCCTCACTGGTGAAATCGAGCGCGACCTGGGCGTCTGGCAGGAGCACGCCGACCGAAACCGCGACCCGAACACGGCGGGCACGTCCAACGTGGTGCCGTTCGTGCCGATCGAGCGGGAGTCGGTGTTCGATCGGCACACCTGGTAGGGCGGCGACGGCTCAGCCGCGGCGCCGCCGCAGCCCCGCGAGGCCGATCAGGCCCAACCAGAGCGACCCGGACCCGGTCGTGGCACAGCCGCAGCCGCCGTCGGCGGCGTCGGTGGGCGCGCCCGTGTCGTCGGTCCCCGTATCGGTGTCGGTATCCGAATCGGTGTCGGTGTCGGTGTCCCCCTCGCAGTCCTCGTCCGTCACGCCGTCACAGTCCTGGTCGCCGCCGCCGCACGCGTCCGCCGCGATTCCCGGGTTCGTGCCCGGGTCGGTGTCGTCGCAATCGCCGGCGGACATGGAGTAGCCGTCCACATCGCTGTCGCCTTCGTCCCAGGCGTCCCCGCTCGGCCCGCCGAACGCGCCGATGTCGCTGCGGCTGCCATCGGCGTCGGTGAGCAGCGGATCGCCGACGTCGATGAGGGGGCTCGTCGCGACGAGGTGCAGATCGTCCGCGTAGGCGTCATCGTCGGCGAATCCCACGAACTCCGGGTTGACCGACACGTTTCCGTTGGTTCCCACCGGATCGGCGTAGCCGCTCGACGTGGCGCCGCCTGCGTTCTCGTAGAGGTCTCCGTAGGTGGTGGCGATGATCGAGCCGGCCGCCCCCGAGATCCCCGAGCCCTCGGTCGACCACGCGATGATCGTGTTGTCGAGGGTGAGGGTGCCGAGCGCGGTGACCCGGACGCCGCCGGCGGAGTTGGAGCTGCCGTTCTCCGTCATGGTCACGTTGGTGAACGTGGCGGTCGACGCGTCGTTCACGTGGACAGCGCCGCCGGAGAAGCCGTCGTTCGCGGCGAACACGGACGCGCTCACGTCGGCCGTGCTCGCGTCCAACGCGATCGCGCCGCCATTGGAGCTGGTGGCGACGTTCCCGCGGAACAGGGTGTTGCGGCCCGAGAACGTGGACTCGTCGAGGTACAGACCGCCGCCGCCCTGCGCCGTGTTCCCCGAGAAGACGGAGTGCGCGGCGTCCGCCGTGCTGGCGCCGGAGAGGAGAACGCCCCCCCCGAACGCGGCGGCGTTCTCTTCTACGTCCACGCTGGCGAGCGTCAGCGACGAGCTACGCCCGGCGTAGATGCCCCCGCCGTTGGTCGTCGCGACGTTCCGGTACACGTCCCCGCCCGCGAGCGTGACGGTCGTGCCGAGGAGGTAGACCCCCGCGCCGCTGCCCGCGGTGCCGTCCGAGAACGTGCACCGCGCGCAGTCGACCTCGGAGCCGGAGGCGTAGAGGTGGCCACCGCCGGTCATCGCCGCGTTGTCCAGGAACGTGAGATCCGTTCCCTCGAGCGTCGCGGCGTAGCTCACGAGCCCGCCGCCGTAGCCGGTGGTGCCGTCATTCGAGGTGTTCGTGGAGAAGGAGGTCGACGTGATCACGGCGCTGCCGGCGTACACGTAGAGGCCCCCCCCGAAGGGGGCGCTGTTGCCCTCGAACACGCTGTTGCTGATCCGGGCGCCGACGACCGACGACAACATGGCGCCGCCGCCGTAGCCGGCCGCGTTGTCGCGGAAGATGAGGTCGTCGAGCTCCACCGGCGCGGCGGACACGTAGAGCCCCCCGCCCGCTTCGGTGGTTTCGGCGGACTCGGTCGCGTCGCCGCCGGAGATGGTGAACCCCGCGAGTCGCGTGCCCTCGCCCTCGCCGGAGTCGATGCGCACCACGGAGCTGGTGCCCGTGCCGTTGAGGAGCGTGACAGCGGCGCCGCCCCGCCCCTCGACGGCGATGGTGCGCGCCTGGAAGTCGAGGTCCTCGGTGTACGTGCCGGGGGCGACCTCGACAGTGTCGCCGCTCACGGCGAGCTCGATGCCCGCCTGGATGGTCGTCGCGTCCGACCCGCCGGCGGGATCGACCACGATGACGCCGGCGAGCGCGGGGAAGGAGAGGGCGAGCAGCGTCATGGGGGATCCTCAGCGCCTACGGTAGCCCATTGCGGCTGCGAACGCGCCGGGTGAGGCCCAGCAGTCCGAGCAGCCACACAGAGGGCGGCGCCGCGGCGGTCGAACACCCAAACCAGCCCTCGGGCGCCTCGGCCACGCCGTCACAGTCCCCGTCGTGACCGTCGACAGCCTCTCGCGCGCCGGGAAAGGTGTGCGCGTCGCCATCGTCACAGTCGCCCTCGAGCTCGGTCCACCCGTCCGCGTCATCATCCCAGGCCTCGGTCTGGTCATCCGCCAGGCCGTCACAGTCCTGGTCGCGCGCGTCGATGACCTCGGGGGCGCCGGGGAACACCGCGGGATCGCCGTCGTGGCAGTCGCCGCGGTCCTCCGTCCAGCCGTCCTGGTCGTCGTCGAACGCGCGCGTGCCCTGGTCGATCACGCCGTCGCAGTCGTCGTCCGCGCCGTCCGCCGCCTCGATCGCGCCCGGAAAGCGCCCCGGCGAAGCGTCGTCACAGTCGCCGTCCCGCTCGGTCCAGCCATCGTGATCGTCATCGAACACGTCCGTCCCGTCGTCCACCCGTCCGTCGCAATTTTCATCGCGACCGTCGCCAACCTCGGGGGCGTCGGGGAATACGTCCGACGCGGCGTCGTCGCAGTCTCCATCGTGCTCGATCCAGCCGTCGCCGTCGTCGTCGAACGCCCCGGTGCGGTCGTCCACGATCCCGTTGCAATCGTCGTCGTGACCATCCTCCACCTCGAGCGCGCCCGGAAACACGAGTCGCGCGGCGTCGTCACAGTCGCCCGCGGCCTCCGACCACCCATCGCCGTCATCATCGGCGAGCACGGTGCCCTCGTCGGCGCGTCCATCGCAGTTGTCGTCGCGGCCGTCGGGGTGCTCCGGCGCCCCTGGAAATACGGTCGCATCGGCGTCGTCGCAATCGCCGGCTCGCTCCGAGAGCCCGTCGCCGTCGTCGTCGGAGGCCTCGGTGCCCTCGTCCACCCGCCCGTCGCAGTCCTCGTCGCGCCCGTCCGGCCGCTCGGGCGCGGCAGGAAAGCGCAGCGTGTCGGCGTCGTCGCAGTCACCCGCCCGCTCGGTCCAACCGTCTCCGTCATCGTCGTGACCCGCCGTGCCCTCGTCCACCACGAAGTCGCAGTCCTCGTCCACGCCGTCCTCGGTCTCCGCGGCGCCGGGATGGCGCGCCGCATCGTCGTCGGCGCAGTCTCCGTCACAGGTGCGATATCCGTCGGCATCCGCGTCGTAGCCCTCGTCGGTGCCGCCTTCGCAGTCATCGTCGATGGCGTTGCAGAGCTCGAAGGCGCCAGGATGAACCGCGGCGTTCTCGTCGTCACAGTCGCCTTCGTTTGTGGTCCATCCGTCCCCGTCGAAGTCGCCACAATGTTTGCCCTCCGGCCAGTCGGTGGGGTCGTAGGTGACGCCGAGGTGGTTCGCGACGGTGCGCGGCGTGCCGTCGGAGGGGTCGTTCACGGTTCCGTACGCGTCGAGCCACAGCGTGCTCGACCCCCCGCCATCCAGGTTGGTCGCGTTCCAGGCGCCGAGATCGCGCATCAGGTCGCGCAGCTCGGCCACGGTGGCGCCGACGCTGGAGGAGGAGCGCCCGTCGACGACCACGAGGATCAGGGTCTCGCCGTCCTCCGTGATCCCGGCGGCGCTCCGGGGATGGCGCTCGTCCCAGACCGAGGCGGTGTCGACGCCGGACTCGATGAGGCCGGGGTGCCCGCTCACCGCGTCCTCGATCCAGGAGCTCGAGCTGACCGTCACCCCCTCCGCGACGACCTCGGCGCGGCCCTCGCCGAACGCGACCACCGCCGTCGACGAGTTGTCGCTGGTGTCCGACCAGGCGGACCCGTTCCCATAGGAGAGGCCGCTGGTGGAGTAGTCGGAGTAGGAGAAGAAGTCACCGTTGATCGCCGCGACCGCGCCCACGTCGCTCGCGAAGGAGGGGACGCTCTGCCGCCGTTCGCCGCTCGCGGTGGCGCGGACGGCGATGCCGGGCTCGCACAAATCGACGAAGACCGCGTGGATCTGCATCCCGGACGCGGTGCGGTACAGGTAGCGCAGGCCCGGCCCGGGCGTGGACCAGCGGTCACTGGCGTGCGCCGGGAGCGAGATCGCGAGGGCCAGGAAGGCGAGCATCGCGGATCTCCAGCGCAAGACGCGTGCCAGCGCCAATCGGCGTCAATCGAGGCTTTTCGGATGGGGTGGGACGGCGTGGCCCCGCTGCGGTGCGTCATGCCGGGGGCAACTCCGGGGCCGTCCGCACTCGATCGCCGCCGGGTGCCGTCGCTCCCCCCGTGGAGTAAGAGGGTGCGGACGTGGAGCCTCGCGGCATGCTGCCTGACGGATTGAGCCTGATCCTCCGCTTTCGGGATCTCGTCACCTCCCCGGGGGACACCCTCCGCCAGCACACCGATCTGCTCGGCCCCAAGAAGCCGCGCGTGTGGTGGGGCTGGTGGAACAAGGCGGGGGAACGCGCGCCGGCCGAGGTGTTCCAGCACCTCCAAGGAAAGGCGCATCGCGATGGGCTCGATCTCCTCCTCTTCGACTCGGGCCGCTCGCGCTTGCACCGCGCGCGCTGCACCGACGTCCAATGGAAGGCGGCGCCGGCGTTCTCGCCCAAAAAGACCAGCACCCCCGCCTATTACCGGGATCAGCAGTACCTCGCGTGGTTCGAGCTCGCGTCCATCGATCCGACCGAGCTCGACGCGTCGACCCTCCACCCGTGGACCTACCACCGGGTGAACGCCTTTTTCGAGGACGCGCCCTCACGCTTCGAGCCGTTCTACGACAAGCAGGTCTCCTCGGCCGAGGAGCTGCGGCAGCAGGATCGGAGCATCTGGTTCGTGCGCCCGTACAAGGTCGAGGACCGCACGAACGTCGTGTCCCTGCTCGACGCGCGCACGCTCAAGCCGAGCAACTTCCCGAGGAAGTTCGAGCAGATCGAGGAGGACACCCTGTTGTGGATGTCCGATACCCACTTCAGCGTGGACGGGCATCACGCCTTCGCCCGGCTCGACACCCCCGGGGAGCGGCCCGGGGAGCGGCCGATCGAGCTCGCGCTCGAACGGGAGCTCGGCAGCACCAAGGTCGGCGGGTTCCTCCTCACCGGGGACATCACGTGGCGAGCGGACCCCGCGGAGTTCGTCCAGGCCCGGGAAATGCTCTGGCGGCTGCTCGGGCGGCGCTCGCCCTACCGGGTGGCGCTGGTCCCGGGCAACCACGACATCGCCTTCTCCAAGGACCCCGCCAGGAAGGACCTGAAGATCAAGACCGCGGGCACCGAGGCCCGCCGCGCGTACGAAGAGGAGCTCTACGCCAAGCTGTTCTACCTCCCGCCGCCGGCCTGCCTCGCCTCGGGGCGCCGCTTCCTCGTGGGAAACGCCGTCCCGGTCGAGATCGCGTGCCTCAACAGCTCGCATCTCCAGCAGCACAAGGAGGCCTTTCAGGGGCACGGCTTCATCGGGGACGACCAGCTGGAGCTGGTGGAGAAGGAGATGGGGTGGACCACCACGCCCACGCGCGCGCTCCCGTTCCGGATCGTCATGCTCCACCACCACGTCGTGCCCGTGACGTATCGCGAGCTCCCACGGGCAAACGCCAACTACAGTGTAGCGCTCGACGCCGGGGCCCTGCTGCGGTGGTGCGTGAAGCACCGCGTCGGCCTCATCCTGCACGGGCACATGCACCAGCCCCACGTGACGAAGCTCTCGTTACGGAACGAAGAGGGCGGCTGGCACACGATCACCATCGCGGGGATGGGCAGCACCGGCGTCGAGCTCCCCCACCTGGGCGAGGTCTCCAAGAACACGTTCGGCCTCCTTCGTTTCGGGGACGACGCGGTGGATCTCACCTTCCACACCCTGCACCGCACCAATCCCACCGAAGAGCTCAAGACCCTGGCCGTGTCGGTTCCGTACCGCCAGGGGGGCTGAGTGCGGCTGCTCGTCACCGATCTGGACAACACGCTCTATGACTGGGTGACAGCCTTCGCGCGGTCGATCCGTCCGATGGTGACCGAGCTCGCGGCCCTGCTCCGGATCGACGAGGACACCGTGTACGCCGAGCTCAAGTCGGTGCACCGTCGCCACCACAACTCCGAGCACCCGTTCGCCGTCCTCGAATTGGATTCGGTCGCACGCGCGTTCCCCGCCGCCACCCCGGTCGAGCTCCTGACGCTCCTGGAGCGCCCGTTGGCGGCCTTCAACGCCGCGCGCGCGACCTGGCTCCGGCTCTACGAGGGCGTATCGGACACGTTGGGGGCGCTCCGCGCACGCGGGGTGGTGATCGTGGGCCACACCGAGGCCATCGGGCCCACGGCGCGCCAACGGCTCCGCCTGCTCGGCATCGAGCATCACTTCGCGGGGGTGTATTGCCTCGCGAACGCGCTCGGGCCGCACCCTTCGCCCGGGTGGCAGGACAAGGGCGGGGTGCCGCTGCACGTCGTTCCCCGCGAGGAGCGGAAGCCAAATCCGGCGTTGTTGCGCGATATCTGCGCGTCGGAGCTGGCGCGGCCGGAGGAGGCCGTCTACGTCGGGGACAGCCTGACGCGTGACATCTGGATGGCACGGCGCGCGGGGGTGTGCGCGGTGTGGGCGCGCTACGGTCGGGGTTACACCGACGAAGATTGGGCGACCGTCGTGCGGGTCTCGCATTGGACACCGGAGGACGTTCGTCGGGAGGCACGCTTGCGGGTGAGCGCCACCGGCGTCTCTCCGGATCACGCCATCGCGGGGTTCGGCGAGCTGCTCGGGATCGTGCCTACGGCCGCCGCGCGGCCGGTGCGCCGGCGGGTACGGAAGGTGGGGTAGGGGGCCTCACGCGCCCGCCAGGCCGACGAGGAAGACCCCGAAGCAAGCTCCATTGAGCAGAAACACGATCCCCGCCGCGATCAGCAGGCCCCAGACCGTGCGCTTGTGCCCCTTGCGCAACAAGAAGAACGTGAGCGGCAGGACCCAGACCAGCTGGGCGACGCCCGGGAACAGCAGGTAGTCGTCGCTGATCGCGCCGACGGCGATGAGCCCGGAGTTGAGCAAGTTTGCAGCGACAGCGAGCCCCAGGCCGATGGCCCAGTGTCCCTCGCTCGGGGGCGCCGGATCCTGCTCGATCATTCGGGCTCCCGCATGCGCGCGTACCCGGCCTCGAGCTCATCCCGGATGCGGGCCAGCTTCTTGGCGTTCTCGTCACGGTAGAACAGGTTGAACGTGTCGAAGGGGATGAGCGTGCCGTCCGGTTGCGCCATGTGGACGCAGGACTTCTTCACCGCGCGCAGGTCGAAGCTCTGCGCGTCGATGAACTGCATGATGAGCACGCGGAAGACGTTCTGATATCCGAGGTCCGCCGGGGCTTGGACCTGTGGGAGGCAACACAACAGGTCCGACAGGCAGCCCGCCTGGGACTCTGGCGAGTGGTTGGTCGCGAAGAGCTTGAAGATGTGGTCGCGCACGGTGGGGTCCCGCTCGAACACGATCGTGTTCCGGGTGCCCTCGATGTACACGGCGGGGTCGAACATCCCCGTGAGCGGCATCACCTTGTCCCCCACCTTGACGGCGTACGCCATCGCGAGGCAATCGGGATTGCACGGCACGGGGACGATGTCGTTGAGGGAGAAGACCGGGGACTGTTCGGCGATGCGGCGGCGCACCTCGGACAGCGTGATGCGGTCCTTCAACGGATCGAAGTTCTCGTGGCGGCCGGCCACCTGGACCGGCTGGAACGTCACCCCCCGAACGCACGGCCGGGTGAGGGCGAAGTCGATGATCTCGCCCAGCTCGTCGTCGTTGAGGCCGCGCTTGACCGTCACGACCAGGGTGGTGGACACCCCGGCCTCGTCCAGGCGATCCAGGGCGCGCGCCCGGATGTCGCGGAGGTCGGCGCCGCGAAGCTCCTTGTGTACCTCTCCACGCAGAGAGTCGAACTGGAGGTACACCTCGAAGCCGGGTTGGTACGCCGCGAGCCGCTTGGCGAAGTCAGGCTCCTTCGCGATGCGGATGCCGTTGGTGTTCACCATCAGGTGCTTGATCGGCCGGCGTCGCGCGGCGTCGAGGATGGCGAAGAACTCGGGGTGCAGGGTCGGCTCGCCGCCGGAGATCTGCACCACGTCCGGCTCGCCCTCGTTGGCGACCACCGCGTCGAGCATGCGCTCGATCTCCGCGAGGCTCCGCTCGGTGGTGCGGTGCGTCCCGCTGTCCGCGTAGCAGATGGGGCACGTCAGGTTGCACCGGTCGGTCACCTCGATGAGCGACAGACACGAGTGTTGCATGTGCTCGGGGCACAGCCCGCAATCGTACGGGCACCCGTATTTCACGGGCGTATTGAAGCGCCGCGGCATCTCCGGCGGCTTGATGTACACCTCGCGACAGAGCCGGTAGTACGCCGGATCGTCCGAGAGGAGCACCCGCTCGCGCCCGTGCACGGGGCACCACTTGTCGAGCACCACCGTCGTGTCGTCGATCACCACCTTGCCCTCGACCCGGCGGAGGCACGTGCTGCAGATCGACACCACGGTATCGTAGAAGAGGTAGGGGCGGACGCGGGTTCCGGGCGACGGCGAGGTCAAGCTGTACTCCGAGGTCTCCGCGGGCTCCGAACCAGGCGGGACGCAGCGTAGCACGCACCCAGCAACGCGACGGTCTGGATGGCGGTGAGGCCGATGGGGAGCAGATCGGGGACCGGGAGGAGGGGATCCGGGCCGAAGGGCGCCTTCCAGAAGTCGACGACCAGGCGAAACACGAGGTATGCGCACATGAAGAGGAGAAAGCGGTCCCCCTCGCGGCGGAGGGGGATCCTCGCCTGGACCACCCCGAAGAGCACGAGGAACAGCACCTCGTAGAGGGGCGCGGGGTGACGCGGGCCATCTCCCTGGTCGATCGCCCAGGGTACGTCCGTGAGGGCGCCCCCGGTGTGGTCCCCCGGCCCCGACAGCAGGCATCCGAGCCGCCCGATGCTCATCCCCACGATCAGCGGCAGCACGAGCAGATCGCCGGTGGAGCGGCGGAGCCCGATCGCGCGCTTCGTGGCCTCGACGCCGATCCAGCCGCCGACCAGCCCGCCCACGATGGTCTTGCCGCCGAAGAGCACGGCGGGATCGGTGAGGTGGGCCGCCACGTAGGTCGGGTACTGGGCGAGATCGAGGAGCTTGGAGCCGACGACCGCGCCGAACACCGCGCCTACCAGCACCCAGCCGCCCTCCGGGTGGGTGTCGGCGGGGTGGCCGTGACGGGCGCGGAGCACGCGGAACAGGCCGAGGCCAATCGTGTACGCGAGCGCCTCGAGGAGGATGTGGACGAGGAGGGGGCTCACGCGGGCGCGACCCCCGTCGGGGTGGGGCGGAGCAGCGCCACCCCGAACCCGACGATCGCGAGCGCGCACGCGATCTGGACGGCGGTGAGCGGACCGATCTGCCAGCCCTTGTCTCCCCGCAGCGGCTCGAGCGCAAAGCGGATCGTCGCGTAGCCGAGGAGCGCGAGTTTGAAGAGGTGGCCCGCGGGCCTCGGCTTCTCCCGGATCGACCAGATCCAGACCGCCAGCCCGAGATCGAGCGCGGCCTCGTAGAGCTGAGTCGGGTGCCGCGAGGTCCCCCCGATCACGACGCCCAACGGCCCGTTCGTCTCGACGCCGATGCAGCAGCCGTGCAGAAAACACCCGATCCGGCCTACGCCCTGGGCGAGCGGCAGGGCGACCGCGAAGGCGTCGCCGGTGGAGTGGCGGACGCCGACCAGCCTCTTCGCGAGCTCGACGCCGAGGTAGCCCCCGGCGATGCCGCCCACGACGGTCTTCCCGGTGAAGTCGAACGCGAGGGCCGCGTAGCCGAGCCGGGCGAGCTCGGCCGGGGGGACGAACAGCGCCATCCCGAGCTTGGAGCCGAACAACCCGCCGAACAGCGCCGCGAAGCCGATGAGGGCGTGGCCCGGCGTGCGGTCGTACCCGAGGCGGGCGACCTCCCGCCGCCGCACCGTGGCGGCGAGCGCGATGCCGAGGCCGACGAACACCGCGTAGCTCGAGACGTCCAGCGCGCCGAGGGTGAGGAGGGTGGGGTACACGGCGCGAAGTTTGCCCTAGCTTGGCGGGCAGGGGGGGCCCGAGGGAAGGTGCCGGCGGAACCTCAGGCGCATGTGATAGGGTGTCCGCCATGAACCCCCGGCCCGCCCGCCGCCTCGTCCAGCTGCTCACGGTCGCGGTGTCGGCGTACTACGCGCTCTGGGCGTGCGCGCCGGCGGCCACGATGCGCCCGTTGACCCTCGATCTGGACCAGCCCAACGAATTCGGCCTGGCCGCGTCCGGCACCCAGCGCCTCGGGGATGAGAGCCGGGCCTGCACCAACGAGCTGTTCTCCTGCGCGGGCGGCTTCAACGGTCAGCTCTGGTATCAGCACCGATTCAACGAGCGTTTCAGTCTGGGCGGCACGATCTTCGGCGGCCAGACCAGCTTCGTCGGCGCCGGCGTCCTGGCGCGCCTTCACTGGGTCGAGCTCGACCGCTTTCGTTTCGGTACGGACCTGGAGGCCGGGTTCTTGTGGGGCGCGGTCGGCTTCCCGGTCTCCGTGCGCCTCGTGGACGACCTCTGGATCTACACCAACCCCTCCGTCGGCGCCCGCTTCATCCAGGCCGCGCGGCTCCCGTTGGGCCTGGCGTGGGGGGTCACCGAACAGGTGTGGATCCAGGGGGAATTCACCTGGGGATTCGATTTCCTGAACGGGCCGGTGGTGCCGTTCGAATCGGACATGTGGACGGGGGCGGTCTCGGGGAGCGTTCGGTTCTAGGAGCGTTCGGTTCTCGTCACCCGGGAGGGCCCGTGCCACGCCCAAATCGTTTTGCCCTACCTCGGTGTCCGCCATGAACCGGCCCGCCCGCCGCCTCCTCCAGCTGCTCACCGTCGCGGCGTCGGCGTATTACGCGCTCTGGGCGTGCGCCCCGGTGGCCACGATGCGCCCGATGACCCTCGATCTCGACCAGCCGAACGAATTCGGCCTGGCCGTCTCGGCGACGGAGCCCCTCGGCAGCATCGGTCGCGGCTGCTCGTTCATGCCGCTGTTGTGCGAGAGCGGCTTCAACGGCCAGCTCTGGTATCAACATAGGTTCAACCAGCGCTTCAGCCTCGGCGGCACGATCTTCGGGGGCCAGAACAGCCTCGTCGGCGCCGGCGTCCAGGCGCGCCTCCATTGGGTCGAGCTGGATCGGCTGCGCTTCGGCACGGATCTGGAAGCCGGTTTCTTGTGGGGCGCCGTCGGCTTTCCCGTGTCCGTCCGCCTCGTGGACGACCTGTGGATCTACTCCAACCCCTCCGTCGGCGCCCGCCTCGTCCAATCTGCGCGTTTTCCGCTGGGAGTGGCCTGGGGCATCACCGACCAGGTCTGGATCCAAGCGGAGGCGGCGTGGGGTTTCGACCTCATCTATCCGCCGATCATGCCGCTCGAATCGGACATGTGGTCAGGGTCGGTGGCGGCGAGCGTCCGGTTCTGAGGGCCTACTCCACCCCCAACCGCCGCACCGCCACCTCGTACTTCAGGACCCGCAGCCTCCCGTCCGCCCCGAGCGTGACCAGCCGCACGACCGCCACTCCCTTGCGTGCTCCCCACTGGGAGATCAGCTCCTTGACCTCCTTCGGGAGCACCGCGAATTCGAAGGCGTCACGCACCCGCGCCCGCACCCAGTTCGCGTCGTCCGCGGGAGAAAACGCGGCGCTCACCTCGCGTACGCGCCCCGCGACCACCGGGACCTCTCGCTTCCAGGTGCGGATCATGCTCGCGTGCACAGCGGTGATGCGGTGCGTGCCGGGAAAGACGCGCACCTCGGCGGGCCCCGCGGTGAGCGCCACGCCGTCGAGGTGCCAGGTCGCGCCGTCCGGCGGCGCGAGCAACCGGAGCGTGCCGACGCCCTCGCCGACGAGGCGGTCGAGCACGGTGTAGTAGGGGGTCGCCGCGGGGTCTCCGACCGGGAGGGTGACCGTTCGGTTCCATGCCACGGCCGCGGCCTGGCGGAAGTCCGCTTCCGGATCCTCGCCCCGCGCCACGGCGACAGCGCCGCGCAGGTAGGCCAGATCGAAGAGGCGCTGCGGATCGGCGGTGCCCGACCACTTGCGCAAGGCGCTGTCGGCGTCATCCAGGGCGCGCGCCGCGTCGTCCATTCGCTGGGCCGCCCACGCGGCGCGGGCGCGGTCCATCCCGGCGTCGAAGCGCGCGCCGAGCTGTTCGCCATCCTCCCACTCCCCGCCGTCCCGCTCGAGCAGCTGGTCGAGGGGGAGGATGGCGCGGGCGGCTTGTCCGGGGAGCTGCTCGATGCTGTACGCGAGCTGGGCGCACGGCTCGTCGTTCGGACAGACCACGAGGTCCACGCGTGTTTCGCCCGCGGGCACGTCCGCGACGACACCGGCGATGGCCAGGGGAATCCAGAGCGGGATCCAGAGCAGCATCCCGTTGGGATAGCATCGCCGGATGCTCCTGGCCCTCCTCGCCGCTTCCGCCTCTGCCCAGCCCGTGTCCCGGGTGCCGCCAGGGGCCGCGGCCGTCACGGTGATGCTCTGCCCCCGCGCCGACGGGTGCGCCCCCGAGTGGCGCGCGCTCGCGGCCCACACCGGGCCCCTCGGGCTGCCCTTGCTCGACTTCGACGTGGTCGCGGCGGCGGGGCCGGGCGGGCGCGACCGGCTGCTCGCGGTCGAGGCCTTGCTCGGGCCGGTGCGCGCCGGCACCGCCCAGGCGGCCGACATCTCCGGGGCGCTCGCCGGCCTCGAGGACCTCCCGTTCACGATCGCCGAGGCCGACCTGTTCCGGCTCTGGCTCGCCGAGGGCGCCAACCGCTTCCCCTCCGTCGAGGCGGATCGCGCCCTCGCGGCCGCCGCGAGCGTGTCCCTCGGCCGCGTGACCGATCTCGGCACGCTCGGGGAGGGCGTCCTCGCGCGCTACCTCGACCTCGCCGCCGACGCGCGCCCCACCGCGACGCTTCGGGTGCGCGCGGACACCCCCGGCCGCGTGTTCGTGGATGGGCGCCCCGTCGGCGAGGCCCCGGTGACCGTGGCCGTAGCCGCGGGGTGGCACCGGGTCAGCGTCGAGCGCACGGGCCGGCTCACCGCATGGGTCGGCGCGGTGGACGCGCCCGACGGCGCCACCCTCGACGTGCGCGCGGTCCTCGGTCCGGACGATGGCGCCGCCGCCCTCGAAGCCGCCGTGATCGCGGCGCGCAAGGGGCTTCCGGCCCCCACCGCCTCGGTCGAGGCGCTCCGCGCGTGGGGCCGCGCGAACGGGCTCACCTGGGTGCGCTTCGTGGAGCTGGCGCCCAGCGGAGGCGTGAGCGCGCTCGTCGAACCGCCGGAGGAGCGGTTCGCCGACCCGGATCCGTCGAGCCCCGCCTGGGACCTGCACGCCGTCTACCTCGACGTGCCGGCCGGGCGCCTCGGGCCCCGCGGCCCCGGCCCCGCCGCGATGGTCGTCGCGGGTGACCCCGACCGCTTCCGCCTCGGCGTATCGCTCGGCTATCTGCGCCTGCAGGAGCTGCAGGACACCGACGCCATCCCCGCCCACGATCACGTCACGGTCGAGATCGCCGGGCAGCTTCGGCTCCTCCCCGCGCTCTCGCTCGACGTGCGGCTGGGCCTCGCCCACTCGGCCCAGCCCTACTACCTGGACGAGGACTGGCTCGACGACAACGTCTACCCCGTCTCCGTCGGCGCCCGCCTGGGCCGCGCGACCGGGGGCCCCTACGTGGCCGGCGGCGCCCTGGTGATCGTGCCCTACGCGCTCGGAGGGCAGCTCCTCGCCGGCTGGGACCTCGCGCCCGCGACCGCGTGGCGCATCGCGCCGGAGGTGCGGGCGGGGTTTGTCGACAAGGGGTGGCTGGTGGGGGGGACCATCGTGGTGAGCCGGCTGAGGTAGGAGACCGCGCCGCCCCCCCGCCCGATCAGAACTTCGTCGTGTACCAGAGGACGCCGGAGCTGATGAGGCCGGCGATTCCCACCCCGCCCGAGATGAAGGCCCCCGTGCGCGCCGGGATCACCTCCTGGGTGTAGATCGCCTCGGCGGCCACGTCGGAGGGCACGGTCAGGTAGCGGGCGAACGCCTCGTTCGCGTCGAGGAAGCGCACCACCCCGTAGGCCGTGCCGCCGAGCGAGACGGCGGTCACCACGCTGTTGAGCACCAGCCGGCCGGTGTTGGCGGGGAGCGGGGTGGGGCCCGCCCTCGTCTTGGTGGTCGCGGCCGCCTCGGGGAGGAGCAGCATGTTCACGCGCGTCACCGCGTTCGGCTGGATGTCCACCGCCTGGAGCTGGCGCATGAACCCCGGCGCTACGCCCGACACCTCGTGCGGGCCGGTGGCGACCCGCTCGATCGTGCGGGGTCCGGCCCCGATGTCGATGCCGTCCACCGCCACGGCGGTCTCGAGGGGGGTCACGTCGACGACGAGCGTGCCGAACTCCTCCTTGTTCAGCGCCACGGTGACGGTCGTGGTCTCGAAGGCGGCCACGCGCACGGTGCGCCGATCCTCGAGGAACCCGTCCGCCCGCACGGCCACGACGTGGTCGCCGCAGGTGACGTCCTTGTAGGTGGCCGGGAGCTTGCCCATGTCGATGTCGTCCAGATGCACGCGGGCGGCCGCGGGCGTGCCGGCCACCGCGAGCGTGCCCTTGCCGTCCACCGGGGTGAGCTCGGCGCGGGTGATGACGGAGACGGCGATGGTCACCGCCGCCTTCGCCCGGGCACAGTCCGTGCGAGCCTCGACCTCGTGCTTGCCTACGAGCACCGCTCGGAGCATCGCGGGCGCGAGCGCGCCGGT
>JAUXQH010000050.1 GCA_030685065.1 Pseudomonadota bacterium
GCGGCGCGGCCTCCTGGCGGTCCTCTTGATGGCGGGCGTGGTCGCGGGGTATGGCAGCGCGCTCGCGCACGGGCTGGGCTACGACGGCTGGCACCCGTCCTGCTCCCGCGGCGCCGCCCCCGACCCCGAGAACGGCACCGCCACTCCTCCCTGAGGGCCCGATGCCCGTCCGCGCGCTGCTCATCGACGACGACACCCGGCTCGCGGAGCTGCTCGCGGGCTACCTCGCGCCGCACGATGTCGTGGTCGCCCACGCCGCGGACGGCGCGCGGGGCCTCCGCGCCGTGGCGGCGGGGGGCGTCGACATCGTCGTGCTCGACGTGATGATGCCGGGCCTCGACGGGCTCGACGTCCTGCGGCGCCTCCGCCAGCAGAGCGCCGTGCCCGTCGTGATGCTGACCGCGCGGGGGGACGAGACCGACCGCGTGGTGGGGCTGGAGCTCGGCGCGGACGACTACCTCGCCAAGCCCGTGTACCCGCGCGAGCTGCTCGCCCGCATCCGCGCGGTCCTGCGTCGGGTCGCGCCCCGCGCCGCCGAGCGGCGGCTGGTCGTCGGGGATCTCGAGATCGATCCGACGGCCCGGGCCGCGCGGATCGGCGAGCGGACGCTGTCCCTCACCGCGCTCGAGTTCGACCTGCTGGTTGCGCTGGCGGAGCGGGCCGGGCGTGTCGTGCCCCGGGACGCGTTGTGGCAGGCCGCCGGCCGCGGCGACACCGTGGTGAACGAGCGCACGGTCGACGTGCACGTGTCCCACCTCCGGGCGAAGCTCGGGGACGACGCCAAGGATCCGGCGCGGCTCAAGACCATTCGCGGCGCCGGCTACGTGCTCGTGCGGGACCCCGGGTGAGGGGCCACGCCCATCATGGTCATGCCGGACGCCGGGGCCGCCCCCCTCTCGGATGGATGCTCGCCCGCGGCATCCATCGCACGGTGGTCGGCTTCTTGTGCGTGGCGCTGGTCCTCGGCGGCGTCGGGGGGGCCGTCGTGCACGCCTCGCTCACGGCGGGCGCGGGCAAGGGCGCGCTCTGCCTGGGCCTCGCCCTGTTCGCGGCCATCTGGCCCCTCGCCTGGATGGCCACGATCCGCATCGCGTGGCCCTTGCGGGAGCTCGCGGCGGTGGCCGAGCAGCTCCGCAGCGGACGACTGTCGAGCCGCGAGGACCTGCAGGGGGGCCCGGGCGAGGTGGGCCAGGTGTCGCTCGCGCTCGGGGGTCTGGCCGACCGCGTCGCCCGGCAGCTCCGCGACCAGCGCTCGTTGATGGCGGCGGTCTCGCACGAGCTCCGCAGCCCGCTCGGCCGCGCGCGCGTGCTCATCGAGATGGGGCGCGAGGGCTCTGCCCCGCCCACGCTCCACGACGATCTGCAGGCCGAGATCGACGCGTTGGACCACCTCGGCGGAGATCTGCTCGCCGCCGCGCGCTCGAGCTGGCCGGGCTGCCCGCGGAGGCGCTGATCCTCGAGGGAGAAGCGCGAAAGGTCCGCGCCGACCCCACGCTGCTCGCGCGCGCGCTCGCCGGGCTCCTCGACAACGCGCGCCGCTACGGCGGCCAGACCGTGCGGTTGCGGGTCCGCGGCCGGCTCCTGCGGGTGCGGTTCGAGGTCGAGGACGACGGCCCCGGCTTCGCCGAGGGCGAGACAGAGCAGGCGTTCGAACCGTTCTGGCGAGGCCCCGCCCGCGAGGGCAGGCCCGCCCCGCGCGGGGAAGGCCTGGGGCTCGCGCTCGTGCGGCAGATCGCCGAGGCCCACCAGGGAGAAGCGGGAGCCGAGAACCGGCGGGAAGGTGGGGCGCGGGTGTGGATCGAGCTGCCGTGGGCGCCCGAGGGCGTGAGCCGGGCTTGACAACGACGCGGCGCTTGCCATATACGGCGCCCGTTCGCTTCGAACGAACAACGACGCGTGGGCCTGGTTCGCCAGGTCTCGTGGGAAGCCGGTGAAAGTCCGGCATGGTGCCGCCACCGTGATCGGTCCCCCCTCGCCTTCGGGCGGGGAAGGGGCCGAAAGTCGGGAGACCCGGCGCGTCGTTTTCCTACTTCGTCCCCGGATCAGGGATGGGTGGGTGCCCGGATCGTCCGTGCTCCTCCCATGCCTTCACAGGAGCCCCGATGTCCCGCACCCCTCTGTTCCTCGCTTTTCTGCTCGCCGCGTGCACCCCCCCGATCGCGGAGGACACCGGCAAGGGTGACACCGCGGCGGACGCCGACACCGACACCGACACCGACACCGACACCGACACCGACACGGACACCGACACGGACACGGACACCGATACGGACGTGGACACGCTCGCGATCGTCGGCACCTACACCGACAGCTGGGGCGGCACCCACGACATCACCGAAGCCATGTGGACCCAGGGCTCCGACAGCTACGCCATCAGCCAGTACGAGAACACGACCATGTTCGTGATCGCGCAGAACGCCGCGACCAACGCGTACAATCCGAGCCTCTGGAGCCGCTTCGACTGGACCGTCGACAACACCTCCCGGCTCTGGTACTGCCAGGTCGCGTACGCGGCCGCCGACGAGAGCGCCGCCCTCGCGACCCCCGCCGCCGACCCGACCGACCCCTCGACCACCGGCTGCAGCTCGTTCTCCTGGACCGAGCTGATCGCGCTCTAATTCGATGCTCACCCTCCTCCCCATCGTTCTCGCGTGCACGTCCCCCAAGGTCGGGGACGACACCGGCGTGCCCGCCGACACCGCGGGTGACACCGCCGCCGACACTGCGAGCCGCGACTCCGCGAGCGGCGACACGGCGGAGACGGGCGACACCGCGGCCGACCTGCCCGATCCCTTCATCGATCGCGTCGTGGACTACGTTCCCGGCGCGGCGGCGGGGTTCGGGCAGGACCGGTTTCCCGACATCGTGTACGGCGCCCCGGACTCGCCGGGCGGCGGGGGCGCATCGGTCGACGTGCTCACGCTCGGGCAGGAGGGCGCCCTCGTGGTGGCCTTCGACGACATCGCGCTCGTGGATGGCCCCGGCGCCGATCTCCTGGTGTTCGAGAACCCCTTCACCGGCTGGTACGAGACCGCATACGTCGCGGCCAGCGAGGACGGTGTCACCTGGCACGAATGGCCATGCGACCCGACGGACGCCGAGCACCTTTTCCCCGGTTGCGCGGGGGTGGCCATCGTCTACGCGGGCGAGGCGAACGGCGTCGATCCCACCGATCCGGCGACCGCGGGCGGGGATGCCTTCGATCTCGCTGACCTCGGGCTCGCGTCCGCGCGCTACGTGCGCGTCCGCGACAGCGGCGCCAACGAGTACGCGGGCTCGAGCGGGGGCTTCGATCTCGACGCGATGGCCGTCGTGAACGGGGCGGCGTTCTAGAGCACGCCCGATCAGGTCAGGTCAGACCCGTCGCAATTCTGGTCGACCCCGTCCAGCACGATCTCGGTCATCTCCGGGCCTACCAGGCGGGTGGTGTCGTCGCAGTCGTCCCCGCCGTACGCGTCGCTGTCGGCGCCGTCGCCGTCCGCGTCGTAGTCGCTCCCGCCGTCACAGTTTCCGTCGATGCCGTCGTACCAGGTTTCCGAATTACCAGGGTATGCCGACGCCTCTTCGTCGTCGCAGTCCCCTGCGACCAACCATCCATCCCCATCCTGGTCGTCGTCCCGGCCGTCACAGTCCTGGTCCACCCCGTCGTACCAGACCTCCGCGGAGCCCGGCCCGATGCCAGCGTCCGCGTCGTTACAATCCGCGCCGCCCCAATCAGTGGCGTCCGCGCCGTCGCCGTCCGCGTCAAAATCACTCGCACCGTCGCAGTCCTGGTCGATGCCGTCGTACCAGGCCTCGACGGCGCGGGGGTTGAGCGCGGCGTCCGAATCGTCGCAGTCGCCGGCCACCTCGGAGAAGCCGTCGCCGTCGAAATCGGCGGTGGAGAGCGCCTCGTCCACCTCCCCGTCACAGTCATCGTCCACCGAGTTGGTCGTGTCCTCGATGGCCGACGGCCCCACCGCGTCGGATGTGTCATCACAATCGTCGCCGCCGTACGTGTCGGCGTTGGCTCCGTCGTGATCGAAGTCGTAGTCCGACCAGCCGTCGCAGTCCTGATCGAGGCCGTCGTACCAGACCTCGGTGGCGCCGGGGCTCACCGCGGCGTTCGTCTCGTCGCAGTCGCCGCCCGCCTCGGAGTAGCCGTCCCCGTCGACATCCTCGTCGGAGGGCCCCTCGTCCGTGAGCCCGTCACAGTCGTTGTCGATTGCGTCACCGATGAGCTCGCGGTCGCCCGGGCTCACCTCCGCGTCGGTGTCGTTGCAGTCATTCCCGCCACCCGTCGCGGCTTCGTAGCCGTCGCCATCCTGGTCCTGGTCGGAGCGCTGGTCGCAGTCCTGATCGACGCCGTCGTACCAGATCTCCGCCGTGTCGGGATGGATCTCCGCGTTCAGGTCGTCACAGTCGAGGCCGCCAGCCTCCATGGCGTCGTAGCCGTCGCCGTCCTGGTCGACGTCCGTGCCGTCGCAGTCCTGATCCACACCGTCATACCAGACCTCTTCCGCGCCAGGGAAAACCTCGGCGTCTGCGTCGTCGCAGTCGACCGCCAAGAGAGATCCGTCGCCGTCCTGGTCGTTGTCGTCCCCGACGCAGTCCTGATCCACACCGTCGTACCAGACCTCCTCCGCGTCGGGGTGAACCTCCGAGTCCCCGTCATCACAGTCCACCGAGGCGGCGTATCCGTCACCGTCGGCATCCTCCGGAAGCACGTCCACCTTGCCGAGGCAGCCGAGGGAGAAGAGCGCGAGGAGGGTGAGCACGGGGGTTCGCATTTGAGCACCTGGAGGTGGAATGTTGGACGCCTTCAACTGTCACCCGCCGGGCGACCCACCCGCTTTCAGGGCGCTTGCAAGGGCGGCCGCTTAGAGAAGCTGCTTGCCACCGAGCTCCCCGGACATCCTGGCCCGCGTACGCAAGCTGCTCGCGCTCGCGGGCTCACCCAACGTGCACGAGGCCGCCGCCGCCGCGGCCGCCGCCCAGGCCCTCGTCGTTCGTCATCGCCTCGAGGCGCTGCTCGCCGCTGAGTCCCTGGCCGACGACCCGGACGATCCCATCACCGACGGTCGCGAGGCTCCGCTGGAGAGCGCACGCCGGATCCGCAAATGGAAGGTGGCCCTCGCCATGGGCCTCGCCGAGGCAAACGGCTGCGTTGCCTACACCGCGCCGGTCGGCGACGAGACACAGCTGCTGCTCGTGGGCCGGGCCAGCGATCGCGCCGCGGTGATCGAGCTCTGGGCGTGGCTCGTGACGCGCATCGAGTGGTTGTCGGCCACCCACGGCCCCGGCAAGCCCCGCGACTGGCACGAAGCGTTCCGCATCGGCGCCGCCGAGGCGATCGCGACGCGCCTCGCCGCCGTGGAGGCCGCGGTGGAGGCGGAGGTGACCGCTGACCCGGCCCGCTCTCCCGCGGCATTGGTGAGGTTGGAGCCCGCCCGAGCGGCGCGTGCCACGGCGGTCGACGCGTTCGTGGACCGCCACCTGCGGCTGGGCAAGGGACGTACGTTGCGGGTCGACGGGCGGGCGCTGGAGCGCGGCCGGCAGGCCGGGGCCGAGGTCGTGCTCCCCACGCCGAGGACGCGGCGATGAGGCGGGGGCCTCCTCGGCCTTGGGCGCGGCGGCTCGCGACCCTCGCTCCCTGCTACGCTTGCGCGTCACCGGGGACCTCGTGCTCCTTCCCTTGCTTCTGGTCTCCGCCCACGCGGCCGACGTGCCCAGCTTCTACCTGCGGCAATCCCTCGGCGTAGCGGGCTTTCCGACCGGCGTCATCTCCGAGACCCGCTTCCAGGTCCGCACGCCGCTCTATCGGTCGGACTCCATGGTCTTCCAGGACACCTACGCGGGCGCAGGCCTCCGCCTCGACCTCTCGCCCGCGTTCGCGAACCCGGGCGTGCAGGTGTCCCTGGCCCCGATCGACATCTTCGACGTCGATCTCTCCGCGACGATGATCGGCTATTTTCCGGGCCCCTTCGGCCCGCTCCCCTACGACGGGCTCTCGTCCAAGCTCGAGACGGTTCGCGACGAACGGGAGGACCACACCGCCGTCGTGGGCTACTCGCTCGACGCCGCCCCGACGCTCAAGCTCAAGGTGGGGCCCATCATCGGGTTCGACGCGGTGGCGATCTCCTACATCCACCTCGCCCAGCCCGCCGGCGTCACGGCTCCCTACGTCTACGACCCGCTGCGCGACTTGATCGTGGCGTGGGACGAGGTGTACCTGGAGCACCAGCCCGCGCTGCTGTACGAGGCGATGCCGGGCGGGGAGAAGCCGCTCCTCTACTTCGGCGCCTCCTGGCGCCAGCGGTACGCCTTCGTCTCGGGCGATCGCAGCGGCGCCCTCGGCGCGCTCCTCGTCGCGCGCCCGGGCGTAAAACCCATCATCCCCACGATCATCGGCTTCGCCGCCTTCTACCTCATCGACCAAGACCGCGTGGGCAAGGCTCCCTTCCTCGGGATGCAGGCGAATTGGATCCTGGAGCCGCCGCTGAAGAAGGCGCCTGGGCCTTCCCCCGCCTCCAGTGAGTCACTCGCGACTCAATGACTGAGGCCCGGCGGGGCCGCTCAGGTGGAGCCGAAGACCCGCAGATCCCCGAAGCTGGCGCCGGTGCGTTCGACGACCTCTCCGTCGAGCGTCAGGATGGGTTCATTCCACATCAGGGCCAGCGCGACGTACACGGCGTCGTAGGCCCGTAGACGAGCAACCCGGGCGACGTGCACGGCCCGCTCGAGCAGCTCTCCGTCGAGCGGACGGGCGTGGAACCGCGGCCCACGGATCACGGCATCCACCGTGTCGAGGAAGTCCGCCGGTTCTCCCCGCCGGGACAGCCCGGCGATGACCTCGACGCGGAAGAGCTCGGGCACGAGGAACTGCTCGGTGTCCGGGTGGCTATCGAAGAGCCGCCTCGCCTGGTGGTGGTGGCGCTCGGTGGGTGAGATTGCGGCGATGAATACGGATGCGTTGAGGACCGGGCTCACCTCCGCCCCTCGCCGACCAGCTCCACCGCGTCGAACTCCGATGTCGGGCGCGGGATCCGGCCCAGGCTCGCCATGAGGGCCCGGTAGCCCGCGGCCTCGGCGGGAGTCAGCGTTCGTGGCCCCGTGTGGACCGGCACGAGCCGCACCGCGGGCTCCCCATCGACCGTGATCACGGCCTCCTCCCCGCGAACGCGCACGCCCCGCACGAGCTCGGAGAGCCGGGCCTTCGCGTCCGAGAGACTCATCATCGTGCTCATGTGTGGACCTCACCGACTACGATAGTCCGATATGACCACACGGCAACCGCCAACGACACGCCGCGGCGCGCCGCACGGTACGCGGTAGGCAGCTCCACGGCCCGAGCCCTCTCGCACTTCTGCACATCCGCCCCCCAATTCGCGCGATGGTTTGAGCGGTGCCGCGCTGTGCGGAGCGAGGGGAACGGGCGACGATGAGGGACCAACTCGGAGCCCCCCATGACCCGCCTCGCCCTCCTCTTTCTGGCCGCCTGCTCTACCGGCTCTCACGAGAGCCCCGACACGACCTCCACCAGCGACACCGGCTCCGGCGACTGGGAGTCCGACACCGACACGGACGCCGACTCGGACACCGACACGGACGCGGACTCCGATGCCGACTCGGACACAGACACCGACTCGGACACGGACGCCGACGTCGACACGGGGGAGAGCAGCGACACCGACACGGACGACACGGACGACACGGACGACACCGACGAAGATGCGTGTGACGACGCGACCCCGGTGGTCCTTTTCCTGTCACCGGACGACTCCAATTCGACCTCCTCGCCGGCGCAGCTCCGCGACGCCATGCTCGACGGCCGGACGACCCTCGGGGACGTGCCGATCCGCACCTGGGAGTTCTTCAACTACTACGCCTTCGACTACCCCCGGACGGACGACGCGGTGACCGTCACCCCCTCGCTCGCCCGCCTGGACGACCGCCGCTTCGTGCTCCAGATCGGCGTCGCGAGCCAGACCGTGACGGTGGACGAGCGCGAGCCCCTCAACCTCGTGCTCGCCGTCGACACGTCGGGCTCCATGAGCGCAGTGATGGAGACGGTGCGCGACATCGGAGACGCGATCGCGTCGAGCCTCCGGGAAGGAGACACCGTCTCGATCGTGGAGTGGAACACCGAGAACACCGTGCGCCTCCTCGAGCTCGGCGTGTCGGGCCCCGACGATCCGGCCCTGCTCGCGGCGATCGCCGAGCTCGAATCCAACGGCGGCACCAACCTCGACGCCGGCCTTCAGGCCGCGTACGAAATCGCGGAGCGGACGTTCGACGACACGCGCATCAACCGCGTCGTGCTCATCAGCGACGGGGGCGCGAACGTCGGCGTCACCAGCAGCGACCTCATCGCGGCCCAGGCGGGCGCCGCCAACGAGGAGGGCATCTACCTTGTCGGCATCGGCGTCGGCACCCCCAGCAGCTACTCCGACGTCCTGATGGACACCGTCACCGACCTCGGGCGCGGCGCGAGCCTGTTCATCAGCTCGCCGGCCGAGGCCGAGCGCCAGCTCACCGGGGACGGATTCCTCCGCGTCATGGACGTCGCGTGGCGCGACGTGGCCGTAGAGCTCGACCTCCCGCCCGGCTTCACGATCGAGCGGTTCTCCGGCGAGGAGTACTCCACCGACCACCGCGAGATCGAGCCCCAGAACCTCGCGCCCGACGACGCGATGGTGTTCTACCAGACGCTCTCCACCTGCGCCCCCGAGCTGGCGAACGATGACGCGGTGCTGACGGTGCGGGTCACCTACGAGGACCCCATCACCTCCGCGCGCCACACCACCGAGGCCACCGCCCGGCTGGGCGATCTGTTGGGAGGGGACACGGGGCTCCTCGACAAGGGCACCGCCATCTACGCCTACGCGGAGGCGCTCAAGGCCTGCCAGGGCCGAAGCGCCTCGTCTTGGCCGGCCCTCCTCGCACCGGCGCGCGCCGCCGTCGAGCGGGCGGAGGCCTCCAATCCCGGCGACGTGGACCTCGCCGAGCTTCGCGAGATCATCGAGGCGATGGGCGGCTGACGCGCCGGGGCGGGCGGAATACCCCTCCCCGATGCTGCTCCCCCTCCTCCTCGCCGGCTGCGCCTGGCTCTCCGAAGCGGAGCTGGACAAGCTGCGAGACGGCGATGCGGACGGCGTGCCCAGTTGGACCGACTGTAACGACGGGGACGCTGCGATCGGCGGCCCGTCCCCGCGCTTCCTCGACCTCGACTCCGACGGCCTGGGCGGGGCGGCGGTGGACGCCTGCCCCGACCAAGGCGCCGCCCTCGCGGGCGATTGTGACGACACCGACTCCGCCGTCGGTCTCGCCGTCGATTGGTACCCGGACGCGGACGCGGACGGATTGCTGGGCAGCACGGCCACCCGTTCGTGCGCCGCACCGGCGGCCGGATGGGAGGCGACCCCCGGCGAGGACTGTGACGACGAAGACGCGTCGGTGGGAGCGCCTTCGACCCTCTACGCCGACGCCGATGGGGACGGTCACGGAGACCCCGCCACGGGCCTCCGCCGCTGTCCGGGAGGCGGGCTCACCGCGAACGCCGACGATTGTGACGACACCGACGCCCACGCCTACCCGGACGCTCCGCAGGACATCTGCGCCGGGACCGACGCGAACTGCGATGGGCTGTTCGACGTCGAGGAGAGCTACCGCGCCTTCAGTCTCGGCGGCCCGGACGATCTCGACGCCCCCCCGGGGCTCGGCACGTCGCTCGCGTACGGAGCGCTGGATGGCGCCGGAGCGACGCTCGTCGCGGGCGCTCCCGACGCCGGAACGGTGGTCCTGTACGCCCTCGAGCGGGGCCACACCCAGACGACGGCGCAGCGCTTCGCCTCCATCCAGGACGAGGGCTTCGGCACGGCGCTGGCCGTGGGGGACGCCTTCGTGGACGAGTACGGCGCGGGAGACGTGATCGTCGGCGCCGGCGGGTGGGCCGCGGGCGCCGGGATGGTCGCGATCTTCGACGTGCCGCCCGGCGGGGGCGACCTGGACGCTTCGGCGGCGCGGGTGACATGGGAGGGCACCTCGCCCGGCGACGGCGTCGGGTCCGCGATGACGTTCATCGAGGGCGTCAACGGCTTCCACACGAGCCTCCTCGTCGTGGGCGGGCCGGGCGCGAACGCCGGGAAGGGCGTGGCCTGGATCCTCGACCTCACCGCGGGGGGGATGGCGGGGGCCTACAGCATGTACGACGCCACCTTCGAGATCACCGCCGAGGTGGGCGGCGCGGACTTCGGGCTCGGGACCGCCACCGGCGCCTACCCCCATCCGGACGGCGCGGTCCAGGTCCTCTCGACCGCGCCCGGCTTCGACGGGAGCTCCGGCCGGGCCGACGCCGGCGCGGTCTTCATGACGGGGTACGGGGGCGCGGACGTGCTCGACGGCGCCGCGCCGACCTGGGTCGGGTCACGGTCGTCCGAGCGCGCGGGAGGCGCCGTGGCCGCGGGTGACCTCACGGGGGACGGCGTGCCCGAGCTGATCGTGTCCGCGCCGGACGCGACGTACCAGCTCCACGAGGGGGCGGGGGTCGTGTACGTGCTCGACGGCGCGGACGTCCTGCTCAACACGGGCGCGGTCGACCAGGAGCTGGCGAGCGCGATGCTCATCGTCGGGGGCGACGCGCCGGGGCGTGGCCTGGGGCGGTCGCTGCTCGTGGTCGAAGCGACGCAGGAGGCCCCGGAGGACCAGACCCAGTACCTCCTGATGGGCGCCCACTTCGGCGACTGCGAGGACTTCGGCGCCGTGTACCGCTGGGTCCCCGTCGCCGACGGCACGTCCGGCAGCCACGAGGCGACCGAGGCGCATCACCGCTTGACCGGGGCGCGCGGGAGCGGGCTCGGAAGCGCGCTCGCGAACGGCGGCCCCTACGGCCCGTACGACATGATCTGGGTCGGCAACCCCGACGAAGCGCGTGTCTCCGCGATGACGTTCTCTACCGAGCGGTAGCGCGTCAAGACGCGAGGCTACCGGTAGTAGTAGTAGTACAGGTAGCTGGACCCGTCGGAGATCGGGCGGGCGACCGAGGCGTCGTCCGCGTCGCCCGTGACCCAGTCGCGCCCGCCGTAGTTGAAGGCGAACTGGATCCAGTCCCCCTCGTAGTTCAGGTGGATCACGTTCTCGAGCACGAGGATCGAACCGTCGTAATCGTAGGAGTACTCCGACGAGAAGCCCCACGAGTAGTCGAAGGCGCCGTCGATGTCCCCATCGGCGTAGAACTGGTCACAGTACGGGCCGACCGCCTGGGAGTTTTCGGCGGGGCCCAGGTTGAAGGACCACTCGCAGTCGGGGCAGCCAGACGGGGCGGAGCCCTCGTAGGCGAGGTCACCGATGATCTCGCAGGCCCAGTCCTGATCGACGATCCCGTACATGCCGTAGCCGAAGGCCGCCGACTCGTAGTCGCCCCGGTTGGTGGCGAACTCGGCGCGGAAGTAGAACTGCGCAACGCCGGTGTCCGCGTCCGCGTCCGTATCCGTGTCCGAGTCGGCATCGGAGTCGGCATCGGTGTCCGCGTCGGAGTCGGCGTCGGAGTCGGCGTCGGTGTCCGCGTCGGTGTCCGCGTCGCTCTCCGGGGTGCCGGTGTCGAGGACATCCTTGTCCTTCTTGCCCAGGCTGCAGCCCAGGGACGCGAGCAGGCCGAGCCCGAGGACCGAACCGAGGAGGAGATGCTTGCGCACGATGGACCCCATTGACGCGCGCACTGTAGAGGCGGAGCGGCGCCCCTGTCAACCAGCTTTGACCCCGCGGGCGCCGCGAGCTCGAGGGTTGGGCGGCCGGCCCGTCGCCTCGGGTCGCGCTTGTCGCACGTGCTCACCGGGTGGAACCTCTACGTGGGAGGTCCCATGCGCCTTGCCGCTCTCGCCCTTCTCGCCCTCTTGCCCGCCTGTGTCTCCACCCCGCCGGAGGGGCGGTTGACAGCGCGCTCCGAGCCGCCCGCCCCGGGGCCGGACAGCGGTGCTCCGCCCATCGAGCCCGAGCCCCCTCCGCCGGACCTCGGCGACTACGAAGCGCTGTTCGACGTGTCGGTGCTCCAGGAGATCCGGCTCACCCTCACGCCCGAGGACATCGGGCTGCTCGACGAGGATGGGAGCGTCTGGGTGCCTGCCGGGTTCGAGCACGACGGAAACCTCATCGAGGTGGCGGTTCATCTGAAGGGCACGACCACCTACCAGGACTTCTCGGGGAAGCCGGCGTTCCGCGTCAAGTTCAACGAGCGGGTGCCCGGTCAGGAATACGCCGGACTCAAGCGACTCGCGCTCAACAACATGCTGACGGATCCGGCGCAGGGGCGGGAGGTCATCGCCTGGCAGGCGTGGGGCGCCGGAGGCATGCCCGTACCGCGCGCCACGCTCGCGACAGTTCATGTGAACGAGGAATATTTCGGCCTCTACGCGGCGATCGAGGGCATGGACGGCGAATACCTCGAGCGCCGGTATACCGATCCTACCGGCGACCTCTGGGCGGCCAACGATCACGCCGACCTGACGCCCGAGGGCATCCTCGCCTTCGATTTGAACAGCGGAGCCAGCCTGCGCGAGGACGACCTCAGGGGTGTAGACCGCTCCAGCCTCCAACGCGCGTCGGACGCGCTCGGCGAGTGGTCGGCCGACCTCCTCACCCCCGCGGCCACCGTCGTGGACATGGACCAATACCTGGACTTCCAGGCCTGGACGATGGTGACAGGGTGGGTGGATGGATATCCGTACCACTACAACGACTATTTCGTATACGCCGACCCCGCGGACGGAGGGCGCCTCGACTTCACCCCGTGGGGCCTGGACGAGGCGTGGAGCGACGAATGGACCTTCGGCTACGGGAACGGCGTCCTGGGTTGGCGCTGCGCGCAGGATCCAGCCTGCGGCGAGGCCCTCCAGACCCACATCGCCGCCGTGCTCCTGGACTATGAGGCCATCGGGGTCGGCGCGATCGCCGCGCAGGTGTTCGCGTTGTCGGATGCCGCGGCCGCGGAGGACCCGCGCAAGCCCTTCGCCGCCGACGCGGTTCGCGCCGCGCGGGGGCGACTGGTCGACCAGGTGACATCCTGGCCGGATCGGGTGCGGAGCGCCACCGGGCGCTGACGCCTACTTTCGCCGCGGCGGGCTGTAGTCGGCGCGCAGCGGATCGACCACCTCGACGTAGGAGGAGGTCCACAGCGTGTCGAAGTAGGCGTCCAGCTGGGTCGCGAGGGGGGCGCCGCGGGTCACGATCCCCACGTTCCGGCTGCCGTAGAAGTAGTCGCGCGAGAGGTTGCTCGTGCCGATCCACGACCAGGCGCCGTCCACGGTGATGTACTTGCTGTGCACGACCCGCGCGAACGACACGAACCCGGTGGAGGCCTCGGGGATCGAGGCGAACTTCACGGTGATGCCGGGGACGCCCATCAGGCCTTGCACGCTCTTGAGCTTGTCGCCCGACTTGCTCCAGTCCGCGACGATGAGCTCGACCGCGACGCCTCGGCCCGCCGCCGCCCGGAGCGCCTCGTCGAGGGCCGTCCACTCGATCTTGTCGTAGCCGACACGCTCGTAGGAGAGCGCCTGCAGGCGGATCCGCGTGCGGGCGCCTCCGATGGCGCCGAGCAGGTACGGCAGGTCCCACAGGCGCTCGTCCCCGAGGAGGCCCGTGGGGCTCGCGACGGGGGTGACGAGCGCGGTGCCAACGCCGACGTTCACGGAGGCCCCCTCCACGAGGGGGTCGACCACGGGCGCCGCCGCGAGGGCATCGACTACCGACGCGCCGCCCGCCACCGCCCAGTCGATGGCGAACACGCGCTCGTACACGTCGACCACACGGGGCTCGTCCACGGTGAAGCCGAGCTCCTGCACATGACTGAGCGAGCGCCAGTCGAAGTTCTGGCTGCCGACGTACGCGACCCGCCCGTCCACGATGAAGTACTTGGCGTGCAGCACGCCCCCGGTCGAAGGCTCCAGATCGAGCTTGCGCACCTCGATCTGCGCGTGGGCGTCGAGCGACGCGAGGGTCTCCGGGTAGGTCTTGGCGAACTTCGCGTCGGCCGCGAGCCGCACCTTCACGCCGCGATCCGCCGCGCGGGTGAGCGCCGCGAGCACCAGCTCCAGGCGGCTGCCGGGCTCCGTCGCCACGTAGAACTCGCCAAGATCGACCGAGCTCTTGGCGCCGTCGAACAGCGCCACCCACACGTCGGACGCGTCCGGGATCCCGGGATGGTCGAGGGTGGTCTCGACCGGCCAACTCTCGACCAACATGAGCGTGCCGGTCGCCTCGGCTGCCTTGGCGGCCTTTGGCGCGGACGCTCCCGCCTTGCCTGCGCGGGGCTTCGCGTGCGCGGGGCCCACCGCGAGGATCAGCGCGGCGATCAGGGCGGGGGCGAGTCGGAGGGCGAAGGACACGCGGGGGCTCCAGGGACAGCCCGAAGCCTATACGAAGCGCGTCTACGAAGAACTTAGTTGCCACTCTACGAACACATTAGTAGACTGGCGACATGAAGCGAACCGCGGACGATCTCCGGCTCCTGACGGCGGCCGAGCTGGAGCTGATGCACGTCCTCTGGACGCTCGGCGAGGCCACGGTCCAACAGGTCCTCGACGGGTTGCAGGGCGCCCGAGCCTACACCACCGTCGCGACGCTGCTGAAGATCCTGGACGACAAGGGCTTCGCCGCGGTGCAGAAGGACGGTCGAAAGCTGGCGTATCGCCCGGCCGTCGACCGCCCCGCGTACGAAGCGACCGCCGTGCGGGACGTGGTGGAGCGGGTGTTCGCGGGGGACGCGGGGGCGCTGGTCCGCACGCTGGTCGAGCACGAGCGGCTGCGCCCCGAGGATCTCCAGGCGCTGCGCGCGCTGCTGGAGGACAAGTGATCTCCGCCTGGCTGCTCGTCCAGCTCGCCGTGGCCCTCGTGCTGGTCGCGTCCTGGGTCGTGCTCCGCCTCGTCCCGACGCGCGCCGTCGTGTTGCATCGGGCGCTGCTCCTCGCCCTGCCGCTTGCCGCGATCGGCGCACTGGGTCCGGTCGAACACCGCTTCTCGGCGCCGGCCCAGGTGTGGGCCCCCGCCGAGCACGACGCGCTCGCCGTGCCGCGCGTCGCCGTGCTCTCGTCGCTCCCCGCGACACTCCCGACGGCGCTCCCATGGGAGCTGGCGCTCGTCGTCCTCGCGGCGTTCCCGGCGCTGAACGCGGCGGTCGGGCTCCGTCGCCTCCTGCGCGGCTCGCTCCGGATGCACCGCGTCCGGGGCGTCGAGGTGCGCCTCGCGCCCGCCGCGGGCACCCCCTTCGCGGTCTGGCTCGGGCGCCCCGTCGTGGTGCTCGATCCCGACACCGCCGCCGAGCCCGCCCTCGCCATGCTGGCCGTGCGCCACGAGCTGCAGCACCACCGCGCCGGAGACACGCTGTTCGCCTGGATCCTGCTCGCCCTGGGCGTCGTGAGCCCCCTCGCGCTCCTCTTGCGCCGCCCCTTCGCCGAGGCCGAGGAGCTCGAGTGTGACCGCGCGCTCCTCGCGCGGGGTACCCCCGTCCTTCCGTACGCACGCGCCCTCGCCCGCATCGCCCTGCGTGCCACCCCCGGCCCCGCCCTCGCCGCGGGCATGACCCCCTTTCTTCCACGGAGAATCCTGATGCTTCAGACGCCCCCCGTCCTCTCGCGCCTGCGCTCTCTCGGCGCGTTCACCACCGCCGCCCTCGTCCTCCTGCTCTCCGTCCCCCTCGGGTGGGCCGCCGACGGCCTGATCCTCGACCACCGCGTCGCGCCCGCCGCCTTCGCGGCGCGGGCCGAGGCGCTCGAGGCCCGCGGCGCCTTCCTCGGCGCGGCGCACCCGAGCGTGGCGCAGGCCCTCGATCGCCTCGTCGCCACGCCCGAGGGCCGGCGCTGGGCGCTCCTGTCGCTCTCGGGCGCGGAGTCGGTTCGCCCCGCCTTCGAGGCCCGCCTCGTAGCCGCCGGCTTGCCGATCGAGCTCGCGGCGGTGCCGATGGTGGAGTCGGGCTACCGGAACCGCCGCGCCGACTCGCTCCCCGCCACCGTACCCGCCAACCAGCGCGGCGCCGGCTACTGGATGTTCATCGCCCCGACCGCCCGCGCCTACGGCCTGGAGGTGAGCGACACGGTCGACGAGCGGCTCGACCCCGAGAAGGAGACCCTCGCCGCGATCGCGCTCCTCGGTGCCAACTACGAGAGCTACGGCGACTGGGGCCTCGCGCTCGCCGCCTACAACCAGGGAAATCGCGCGGTCAGCCGTGCCATCGCGGCGGAGGGGTCACGTGACAGCTTCGTGCTGACCGAGCGCGGCGCGCTCAACGATTACGTGGCACAAGTGTACGCGGCGGCGATGGTGCTGGAGGATCCGACGTTGGTGCGGTAACCCTCCCTCCCTCCGGTCGGACCGGCCGAGGCGGCCGCGTCCGGCTGGCGCGGGGAACGGTGCCCCCCTACCGCAGCCGGTACACGTCGCCGGCGATGACCGCGGTGGCGATGGAGGCCTCCGCGAGAGTGACCCGGAACTCAGCGCCGCCCAAATTTTCGAACGGGTGGTTGATCTCGAGGGTGTCGGTGACGAAAGGCAGGAGCGTGTTGATCTCGAGGGTGTCCGCGTCCCGCGAGCTCGCGATATCCCAGTCGGTGCCGCCCAATTCGGCTGCGCCCTCGACGACCAGCCGGAGGGCGCCGGAGTAGTCGCCCGCGTCCGCCTGCAAGGTGGAGCCGAACGCGTCGACGAACGTCCCGCCCTTGTTGAGGAGGACATCCCCGTTGCGCCCCGCGATCCGAGCGACGCCGGACGAGGCGGACATCAGCTCCACCTCCTCGTCGTCGACCAGGGCAGCCAGCGTCAGGCCGTTCCGATCGAACCGCTGCCGGAAGCCCGTCTCCACGATGTCGATGACGACGCCCGTCGCCACGATGTCGATCTGGATGTAGTCCGCGACCGTGTCCGTGCTCGACTCCAGAACCGGGGGAGTGACGGACGCCGTCAGCTCCTCGACCCCCCGCGTGTGCCGGGTTCCCTCGACGCGGGTGACGTTCCCACGCACGCGCATGCCCGCGGCGCCGTTGGCGTACACGCCCAGCTCGGCGACGAGGTCGGCGCCCTCCACGTCGACGAGCAGGCCGGCCTCGTCGTGGGCCACGCGGATCCGCGTCGACGAGTATTGATTCATCACGACGCCCGAGGCGATCGGATCGCACAAAAGCCCGCTATCGACCGTCTTTCCGTAGCACTGGAGCTCCTTGATCGGGAGGAAGCTGCCGAGCGCCGCGAAGCTCGAACCGGCAGCGGCGGGGAGCGGCGCCGCGAGGGCGAGCGCGAGGAGGGGGAGGACGTTGCGGGTCATGGGATGCTCCGAGCCGGTGTGGGGGCGCCGCGAAATTATCACGGTCCGTGACTGCTCGCGTCGATCCTCGAAATGTTCGGCTCGATCGCTTTCTGGAGGGGGGTGTCAGTGCGGGCGGCGCCAACCCACCGATCAGTTGGATCCTTGGCCTGCCCACACGTGCACCAGGCCCTCCTGTGTCTCGGTGTCCTCGTGGTCGGGTGAGCCCAGGATCACGTCCGGTGTGCGCCCCGGTCGGTGCGCCGCTCCAAAGCCAGGTCGAGACGCTGGCGTCGGCGTCGCCGAGGGTGGACGTGCCGATCGGGCCGGAGAACACGTGAAAGACCGCGCAGGGTTGGGCCCCGCCGCACCGGGCCTCGTCGGAGAGGACACCCAGGACGAGGTCCGCGGCGCCGTCACCATCGGTGTCACCCACGGCCATGCGCACGCCGAGCTGCACGCTCGGGTAGCCCCCTACGAGCGCGGCGTCCGCGGTCCCCGCCGCGAGCGTCCCGGACAGGCGACATGCCGGGTCGGCGCCGGCGCAGTCGCTGTCCACGCCGTCGCCACAGGTGTCGACCGCGTCGGGATGCACGGTGGCATCGTCGTCCTCGTCCCCGTCTGCGTCCTCGTACCAGCGCGCCTCGCCCGTGACGGACGAATCGTCGTCATCGGCGCGCCCGTCGCAGTCCTCGTCGACCCGCCGGGCGTCGCACACCTCGGGCGCGTCGGGGTTCACGTCCGCGTCGGCGTACCACGTCGAGATCGAGCAGTCGGTGTCCCCGGGGCCGGAGTCCGAGGGGGCCGTCTCCGCGGGTGGGCCGCCAGCGCAAGCGAGGAGGAGAGCCAACATGGGCGGGATCCTGCCACGGGCGGCCGATCGGGGCGCCCCGGCTTCGCCGGCGCCCTCCTCTGCGGTCGGCGCGAAGCGCCTCCGTCCTCCCTCCGGTCGGACCGGCCGCGGCGGCCGCGCTCCGTCCGGCTGGCGCGGGGAACGGTGCTACGGTGGGCGATGCCCTCCTGCGAGCCGGGACACGTGCCGCCCGACTGGACGGTGGCCGCGATCGCGGCCGCGGCCCCCGGTGAGGAGCGATGCCTCCAGACCGACGCGGTCCTCCCCTCCTCCGACGATCGCGGATGGTACCTGTGCGGCGGGCTCCCGGTGGGCGCCGGGGGCGTCTGGCCGGTCCCCGACGCGTGCCCCACCGCCCCGGGCGGCGTGGAGGTGGCGCTCGGATCCCAGCCGTCGATGGACTACCGCCGGTTGGACCAGCGGCGCGCCGTCGTGCTGGACTGCCCGGGGCGCTACATCGCGCGCCTCGATGGGGGGCGGGTGTCCGTGGTGCTCACGGACGCCGGGCCCGACGCCTGCCGCCCGCAGGTGGGCGAACCGCCGGGGCTCGCGGCTCCCTCGTGGCGCCCCGCGATGGACGAGGAGTCCCTGCTCCCGGTGGGCGAACGCGTCGCGCCCGAGCTTCTCTCGCTCCTGCCCGAGACGCTCCGGAGCGCGTGGACCGATGATGCCTACGGGGACCGCGACAACGTCATCGGCGTGCTCGCTTGGGAGGGAGGGCCGGTCGCATTCCACGTAGGCGCGCTCGAGCTCGTGGTCGGGCAGGCGTCCGCCTGGAACGCAGCGTTCGTGAACGCGACCACGTCCCCAGGCTTCGAGAACCCCGGGCATTGGGACGCTTGGGACGTGCCGGTCCGTTTCCGTCCCCGCCTCCGGGTGGCACGGACCCGCGGCGGACGCCCTCTGGTCCTCTCGACGTGGGCACGTTTGCGACTGGACGCGGCCGGCGGGGGGCTCACCGACGCCATCCCCGTCCGTCTGCCCGAGGCACGGGTCTGCGGCGTGGCCGTGCCCGCGGGTACGCAGTCCTGGCTGTCCGACGCGGCAGCGCCGCCCGCGGCGCGCCCACGTTGCGGAGCGCGCCCGCGAGCGGCACCACATGGCGTCACGTTCGGCGCGGGTTGGGCCGTCGTCGAGTGGGACGACGTGGGGGCCTCCGCGCCGCTCGAGATGGTGGGAGAGCACATGGACTGGAACGATCCGGGGTGCGAGCTCCGGTGCAGAGCGCGGTGACCCGATCGGAGTCGGCCGTCCGCCGGGGACCTGCGCGGCAGGGGGGCCCTCCACGGCCGCGGGGCGGCCGTCCGCGGGGGACCTGTGCGGCAGGGGGCCCTCGACGGCCGCTGGGCGGCCGTCCGCGGGGACCTGTGCGGCAGGGGGGCCCTCGGCGGCCCGGGCGCCGGTCAGGCGCCGCGCGCGAGCGGCGGGAGATCGGTTCGGGCGCGGTCCCCGAGCGCAGCGCGGTGTCCCATTCGCAGCGCGATCATCCGTTCGAGGGAAGGGTCGGCGTCGGTCGAACGGTAGCGCCGCGTCGTACGTTCCGAGAGGGCGAGCGCGTCGGCCACGGCGCCGAGCGGCACGGTTGGGAGCGCGAGGCGGACCGCGGCCTGGCGGGCGCGCACGGCGGGCGCGGTGTCGTCGAGGTGCGCCAGCCCCACGGCTCCCGCCGCGGCGTCCGCCAGCAGATCGATGCGCACCATGGGCGCGAGCTCCGCGACGCCCAGCAGCTTGAGCAACTGGCCACGGTGGACGCGCGGAAGGCGCGCCCGGACGCGTGGAATGAACGGCGACGGCGCAACCCGAAGCCCCAGCAACGCCTGAATGCTGGACGCCTCATGTGTCGGGTCGTTGCCGACACCATGCTTCTCCGCGTTGCGATGAATGTAGGCGAAGACCTCCTCTACGTGAGGCTGATCGAGCATTGGTTTCAGGAAGGTGCTCCCAAACCCCGTGGAGATCCCGAGCGTCTGGGTGAGCGCGGAGCCTACCGCCTGAGCAAAGGCCCCGGCGGCAGCGCGATCGCAGAGATTGGCCGTGTGCAGGTGGTCCCCCGACGCGCGGAAGGCGCAGAGGCCGTAGCGCTCGCCGATGCGATGCAGGGTGACCGCGAGCGTGCGCTGCGCCCCCACGTCGGGCGCGATCACCCGGGAGTCACGGGCCCGGAAGACGAGGTGGAAACCGAGTGGAGGCATGGCGCGCCAACGATGCACACACGGCTGCTCGTCGGGAAGGGTGCAATGTTGGAGAGTGCCAGAATTATTGACCGCTGCCCGACAGGGGGTGCCCCGACGCGCCCCCGGCCCAGCGGGGCTGGAGGGGCGCCGCGCCCGGGCGGCGCGTCGGCGGCTCGGCGACGACCAAGCGCGACAGCGCGCGCCCGGAAGACACGCGGCGACGCGCGCCTCGCGCGGCGCGGGCCCCCGCCTGCGGATTCCCCCGCCTCGATCCCCCTCGCCGCGCCCCTTCACACGAAATAGCCGGCCCGCATGCAACAACGCTCCGAGAAGGGCCGCCCCAGCCACCTCCGCAACACCCTCCGCGAGCGCGTCGCGACCTGGGCCCAAGGGAGCTCCGCCGCGGAGCTGCGCGCCAACGTGCGGCGCTACCTCGGGCGGCCGCCCGCCACGGAGGAGGAGGCCCGCCAGGCCATCGCCTTCGCGGTGATCTCGGCCCCCACGGGCAGCAGCTCGCTGATCGACCGCTACGTGGCGCAAGCGGGCCACCTGCCCCGCGCCGAGCGCGTGCTGTTCGACGAGTGGGCACGCGCCCGCTTCTCGTTGCTCTGCGTCACCGACGTGAAGCCCGGCGAATGGATCGAGGCTCACGACGTGCTGGCCGATCGCCTCCTGCTCATCCCGGAGCGCACGGGCTCGGAGTCCATCGACATCGGCATGTGGCTCGCGGTGTTCTTCGCCGAGACCGACGGGCGCCCGGTCCTCGAGGGCTCGCTGTCGCTGGTGCCGGTGGCGGCCCGGGTGGAGTCGGTCCAGGCCGCGCTGCGCGCGTACGAGGGCCTCGGCGTCGCGCCGACGGAGGCCACACCCGCCGCCAGCCGCCAGGTGGCGAACGCGGTGTACGAGGCGATGCACATCGCGACGCGCGCGCCTTCGAGCGACGAGGGGCAGCCCCCCGAGAGCCCGACCGAGGCGATGTTCGAGCAGATGGACGCCGCGTGGCCCGACGAGCCGATCCCCGCGCTCGACGGCCTCACCCCGCGGCAGGCCGTCGCCCAGGGTCGGCGGGCAGAGGTGTGGGCCGTGGCCGCGGCGCCCGACGGCGGGCTCTGGGCGTCGGCGGAGCTGCTGTTGCGACGCTGAAGCGCCGCCCCATCCGACGCTCTCGATCCAACGCCCGCCGTCGCACGTACACTGGCTCGGTCGAGGTCTCCCCATGAACCGCTCCCCCCGCGTCGGCGGCCTCCGTGTGCTGTCCCGGCGCAACCTGCTGGTCGGGGCGGCCGCCGCCGCCGGCGTCGTCGCGTGTGACGACGCGGGAAAGCCGCAGGACACCGCGGTGCTCGGCGGCGCGCTCACCCCTGTCACCGCCAATGACGACTTCTACGTGACCAGCTCCCAAGGCAACCCCGAGGTCGACAGCGCCACCTGGGCCCTGACGATCCGCACCGGCGGCGAGATCCGCGCGACCCTCGATCTCGCCTGGCTGGAGGGGCAGGCCGGCCGCGACCGCGAGCACACCCTCGAGTGTATCGGGGCGAACCCCTACAGCCTCGCCATCGGCAATGCCGTGTGGACGGGCCTGCCGCTGCACGAGCTGCTCACGACGCTGGGAGTGGAGGTGCCGGAAGACGCGGTGGAGATGGTGTTCACCGGCGCCGACACCTACACCACGTCCCTGCCCGTGGCCGATTTGGATCGGCCGGTGTGGCTGGTGTGGCGCATGAACGGCGAGCCCCTGCCCTTCGCGCACGGCTACCCCGCCCGCCTGCTCGTACCCGGCCGCTACGGCATGAAGAACCCCAAGTGGATCACCGACCTGTCGTTCTCCACCACGCCCTACCTCGGGTATTGGGAGAGCCACGGATGGTCCAACGAGGCGACCTACAAACCAAACGCGCTGGTCCAGGCCCCTGTCCGCCGCGAGGTCGTCGAGGCCGGGCCGGCGCGGATCCTGGGGATGGCGTTCGCAGGAACGGACCCTGTCACCCGGGTGGACGTGCGGATCGACGGCGGGGATTGGCAAGAGGCCACGCTCGACTACGCGCCCGGCGCCGATGTCTGGACGTTGTGGCACTTCGATTGGGAGGCGGCCGTCGGCGCGCGCGTGATCCAGGCGCGGTGTACCACCCTCTCGGGGGCCACGAGCCTCGAGGATCCGGACGGGTCGCTCGGGCTCGAGGGGTACGACGGCAGCATGGAGGTCGAGGTGGAGGTGGCGTAGGTGCCGGGTTAGCGCGCGGCGAACGGAGTCTGGATGCGCGTCCTCATCGTCGGTGCCGGCTCGGTCGGGCAGGTCTACGGATGGCACCTGCAACAGGCGGGCGTGAGCGTGCACGTGTACGTTCGCCCCAAGTACGCGGAGGAGGCCCGCGCGGGCTTCGTCCTGTACCCGCCCGGAACACACCGACCCACGCGCTGGAAGCCCGACGGCGTGCTCACCAGCCCCGCCGAGGTCGCCGCGGCCCACGAGGAGCAGCCGTGGGACCAGGTGTGGCTGTGCATCGCCTCCACCGCGCTGCGGGGGGACTGGCTCGGCGAGATCCTGTCCGCGGCGAAGGGCGCCACGCTCGTGTCGATGCTTCCGGGCCTGCGGGACCGCGATCTCCTCACGCCGCTCGTGCCGCCCGAACGGCTGGTGATCGGCCTCATCAGCTTCTCCTCGTGGCACGCGCCCCTCGGCGCGGAGCCCCTGCCCGAGCCCGGGATGGCGTGGTGGCACCCGCCCCTCTCGTCGAACCTGTTCGAGGGCCCGGCCTCGGCCGTGAACCCGATCGTGGCGGCGTTGAAGAAGGGCGGCTGCCCCGCCGCGCCGGGCGCCGCGACGGCGATGGCTTCGCGCGGCTCGAGCTTCCTCCTCACGGCGGTCGCCGCCATGGAGTGCGCCGGCTGGTCCTTCGCGGGGCTGCGCCAGGCTCGGTGGGCCACCCTCGCGGCCGCCGCCGGGCAAGAGGCCCTCACCATCTCCACGACCCACCTCGGGATCCCGCCAGGCCCGCTGAAGTGGCTGGTCTCCCCGGCCGTCCTGCGCCTGGTGACCCGGATCGCGCCGCTCGTCGCCCCGATGGACATCGAGGCGTTCTTGCGCGCGCACTTCTCGAAGGTGGGAGATCAGACCCTCCTGGCGTTCGACACCTGGATCGCCGAGGGCAGGACACGGTCCTTGCCGGTCACCGCGCTCACGACGTTGGCGGCCGAGCTGCGCCAGGTCCGAGGGGCCCCGTGAGCGCCGGGGCGGCGGCGATCGAGCCCGCGTCGGCCACGGCGCCGTGATGCTCCACGCCGGGTTGCTCCTGCTCGGGACCGTCGCGATGGCGGCGGCGCCCGCCGACCCGTCGGGGCCGCTCCCGACGCCCGCCGACGTCATGCGCCTGCACTTCATCGACGTGGGCCAGGGCGCCGCCACGCTGGTCGAGCTTCCCTGCGGCGCCATGCTGATCGACGCGGGGGGCGAGGACGGAGGCGAGTTCCACAGCAACGACCGGCTCGCGGCGTACCTTGCGGCCTTCTTCGCGCGGCGCACGGACCTGTCGAACCGCCTCGACGTGCTCCTCCTCACGCACCCGCACATCGACCACGTGCGCGGCGCCCTGCCGACGCTCGAGGCCTACACCGTAGGCGCCTTCGTCGACAACGGACAGACCCCGGTGCAGGAGGACGCCGCCCTGGCCATGGTGGCCGTCCGCGCCTGGCTCGACGCCCATCCCACCGTGCCGACGCTCGTGGTCACCACGGACGACCTCCCCGCCGACGGCGCCCCGCTCCGCCACCCGAGCCTCGACCCCTTCGGCGTCTGTCGCGGGGTCGACCCCGCGGTGGGCGTGCTCTGGGGCCACGCGCCGCACGATCCGGGCTGGGGCGAAGATGACTACAACAAGGCGCGCTACGACAACGAGAACAACCACAGCGTCGTCACCCGGATCGATTTTGGAGCGGCGAGCGTGCTCATCACGGGGGATCTGGAGGAGGTCGCCATCCGCGACCTCGTGTCGTCGCCCGCCGCCGCCGCGCTCGACGTGGACATCTACGTGGTCGGCCATCACGGCTCGCACAACGGCACCACGCGAGATCTCCTGGCCGCGATGACGCCGGCGTGGGCGGTCTTGCAGATGGGCCCCGCCGCGCGCCACGGGGCGTGGACCGCATGGCAATACGGGCACCCGCGCCAGCCGACGATCGCGCTGTTGGCCGAGGAGGTGTCGAGCCCGCGGGAGCCGGTGACACACCTCGTCGGCATCGGCGTGAAGCGGTTCGCCGACACGATTATCGACGACGCGATCTATGCGACGGGTTGGGACGGCACGGTGGTGATCGAGGCGGATGCGGCGGGGATCATCCGGTTGGGGGCGCCGGACGTGCGGTGACGCCGCTCCCACGCTGGGAAGCCTCCAGTGAAGCTTAGAGCGGCGAGATCACGGTCACGAACGCCACGCACATCTCCTCGTCCTCGGCCCACACGAGATCCCGAGGGGCCTCGCGCACGCCGTCGACGAGGCGTTGGTTGCCCTCGGTGTTGTCCCAGTGGCATTCGACGTAGAGTTGGTCGTCCCACGCCAACCTGACAGGGGTCTCGAACAGGTAGTCGCCCTGCCAGCCATGATCCCAGTCGTCGATCTGGAGCAGGCACTCGGACGTGCCGTCCGCGTGCAGGATGCCGACATTGCCGCTCTTCCCGCGCTCGTGCATGTGCAGGTTGACGCCGAGCAGCATCCACGCGCCGCCGAAGTACCCGTGGTAGGTCTCCACCACGTCGGGCTCCCCCGCGGGGATCGAGAAGTCGCCCAGGAGCCAGGCCGGATCGTACACGGGGAGCGCGGTCAGCGTGTGATCCACCTCGTCCGCGAGCTGAAGATCGACCGTCGTGGCGTCGGGCGCCACATCCCCTTCGGGGGTGGAGTAGTGCACGGTGAGGAGCAGCTTGCTGCCGGGCTCCACGAACTGCCCCGTGCCCTCCGGCAGCTCGCGGGCGGTCCAGCCGGGGGACCAGCCGCCGATCCAGCCGGTGGCGCCCAGGACGACGCCTCCGGGGCAGCTCCACCCCGGGCCAGGAGCGAGGGCGTCGGTTGCTTCGAACAGCGGGACGTTGACCGGCGCCACGGTGAGCAGGAGCGCGTGGTGCACCTGCGACGCCACGCCGGGACGCACGCCGAGGCCCGTCACGTAGCGGGGCTCTGTCTCCGGCCAGTCCAGGAGGAAGCACCGGGTGTCGTCGCTCGTGCCGTCCGGGGGGGCGGGTGTGTACGGCTCGGCCATCACGATCGAGAGGTCGACGTGCGAGAGGCCGTCCTCCTGCGCGGCCGGCGCCACGTAGTCCGCGGGATCTCCCTCAGGCGCGCCGCCGGCGGCCCACGCCTGGAAGGTGGCGATCTCCTCGGGGGAGAGCGAGGGGGAGTGCTGGAGCGGGGTGCAACAGTCCGCCGGGGGCCACGGCGGCATGGCGCGCGTGGCGACGGCCGTCGCCATCGCACCGGCGTACGCCGCGGCGGAGGCGTAGTCATCCAGAGGCACGGGGGCGAGGCCGAGCGCCGTGTGACACGCGGCACAGTTGGCCTCCACGAGCGCGCGCACCTCGGCGTGCCAGGTGGGCGTGTCGGCGCGGGTGCCCACGGGGGGCTCCTCCTCGCACACCGGGTAGAGCGGATCGGCGCACGCTGCAAGCAGGAGAATCATGGACGCGGGTATCCCAGGCGGAGCGGGAACCCCACGGTTGGGCTCGGATTGGCGCGCCTCGAGGTCGACCACCGCGCCCTTGGGGCCGCGGCACGGGGCCGAGAGCCCAGACCCAGGTGTTTCGGCGGACCAAGGGGGATACGCCCCCCCGTGTCCCTCGATCCCTACGGCTACCCCACCGACCAGGCCCCCGCCGCGCGCATGGGCCTGTTCGCGCGCTTCGGCGTCACGCTCGCGTGGCTCTCGTTCGACCTGTTCGTCGGCGTCTGCAGCGCCGGCTTCACGGCCTTCGCGTGGGACAACCCGGAGGACCCGCAGTTCATCGCCTTCTTCTCCTCCCCGTTCTGGGGGATGGCCGCGGCGGGCACGCTCATGTCGATGCTCACCGCCACCTTCAAGGTGCACCCGATCCTCCAGGTGCTGTTGAGCGGCCTCGCCGCGGCGGCGGGGTGCCTGGCGTTGCCCCTGCTGACGTTCATGGGGATCGTCATCGCCGCGTGAAGTTCCCCGCGCCCGCAACCCCGCCTTCCGTGCCCGCGCTCCTCGTCGCCGTCGCCGCGCTGGGGGGCACCCTCGCCCTCGGGGGCCTGCGCCCCGCCGAGGCCGCGCTCGTCGTCGCGCTCGCGGCGATCGGGGTCCTGCGCGCGGGGGACACGATGGGAGCGCGTGTGGGCGGCGCGATCGCCGCGGCCCCGCCCGCCCCCGAGCCGACAGCGCCCCCGTGGGTCGACCACCTCGTCGTCACCGCGCTCACGCTCGCCTTCTTCGTGAGCGCCGTCGGCCTCGCCAACCCCCATCAGCCCATCGGCACCGACTGGATGGCCTACCTCGGAAACGCCGTGGCCGCCGGCACCGGCGAGTGGGCCCAGTACCACGACTGGCGAGGGCCCTTGCACGCGTGGGCATGCCTCGCCCTGGTGCCCGTCTCCGGCGGGCTCATCGCGGCCTCCCAACACCTCTCGCTGATCTGCGCCACGCTCCTCGTGCCGCTCACGTGGTGGATCGGCCGCATGCTGCTCGGCCGCTGGCCCGCGCTGCTCGCGGCCGGCCTGCTCGCGGGCTGGGCGGATCTGCGCCTGTTCGCCGCCTACAGCACGCCGTACGCCTTGCTCGCCGCCACGGGCACCCTCGGGATCGCGCTCACCGTCGCGAGCCGCCGGCGCCCGCTCCTCGCCGCGCCCGCGGGTGTCGCCCTCGGCCTCGCGGTCGCCACGGATCTGCGCGGGGGCCTCTTCGCGGGGGCGGTGGTCCTCGCGGCGGCGCTCGACGCCGGCGGAGCTCGCCGGCTGATCGTCGTCTCCGTGCTCGCGCTGGCAACCATCGCCACCGGCGCGGGCGCGCTCTCGGCCCTGCCCGTCCCGCTCGTGCCCCTGTCGGCGCAGGTGGCGTTCCAGCGGGACCTGAACGCGCGCGAGGGCGCGGGCACGTGCGCTCCCCAGGGAACAGCGCTCCCGACGCTCGCCGAGGCGTTCGGGGAGTGCGGCCGCACCACGCTCGCGGGCAACCTCGCCCTCGGCGCCGCGGCGCTCCCGATCGAGCTTCCCGCCCTCGCCCTGCTCGTGGGGATGGGGCTGCTCGTGGCGCGGGGCGGCCGCGGGTTCCTGCTTCTGCCGGTGCTCCCGACGCTCCCCAGCCTCCTCTTCATCGGCGGCCAGCACCGCTACTTCGTGCCGCTCGCCCCGCTGTTCGCGCTCCTCGGCGCGGCGACGCTCGCCTGGCTCACGCGGGCGGCGGGCAGGCGGCGGGCCCTCGGCGGCGGGGTGGTCGTCGTCATGGTGCTGGTGCTCGCGGCCGCCTGGAACCTGTGGCCGGGCACGCTCTGGGTGCGCGCGCACACCGGCCGCAGCGTCGATCCGGGCTCGCTGCTCGAGGGCCCCAGCACGTTCGGGCACCTCCGCGCCGCGCTCGTGCCGCGCCTCGGGGAGGACGACACCGTGGTCGACTGCGCGCGCGCCGGGCTCCGGATGCGCCTCTATCCGCACCCGGTCGACACGATGCGGACCACGCCCGCCAGCCTCGGCAAGGCGTGCACGGGGCTCCTGCACAACGGAAGCCGCGCCCGCGGGGTGAAGTGGCTCGTGGTGGCGGTCGGCCCCGGTGAGCCGATCGCGGCGAGCTGGGAGGTGGTCTGGCGCGCCCCGGAGTCCCCCGGGCGGGAGGCGCTGTTGCTACGGTCGGCGGGGACCCAAGTCGGGGACGGTGGCCAGCCGTGAACAAGCGCCGGGGGCGTGGTAGCGTCCGAGGATGTACGCACCAAGTGTCGTAACCCCGTGCGGCATGCTCGCTCCGCTGCTCCTCGCCGTCGCGCTGACAGGCTCGCGGCCGGCGGCCCGCTCGCGGCCGGCAGCGACTGGAGCGTCAGCTCGATGAACCCGTGGGAGGCCATCGAGGTCGCGGTCACGCGGCAGGACCCCGAGGACGCCACCGGCGACGTCCTCACGCCCGACCAGCGGGTCGACCTCGCGACGATCCTAGCGGCGTACACCTCGGGTGAGGCGCGGGCCCTGTTCCTCGAGGATGACCTGGGCACGCTCGCCCCCGGCAAGCGGGCGGACCTCGTCGTGCTCGATCGCGATCCGTTCTCCATCGACGCCGCCGGCCTCGCCGACGTGCGCGTGGACCTGACGGTGTTCGCGGGGCGCGAGGTGTATCGACGGACAGACGCCACGACCGCGCGGCACGCACGGCGGCGGCACCAGCCAAACCAAGTCGGCCTCGGGCGCGTCGCGCCCGAGCCCTCGTCCGGGGCTCCCGCCCCGCGCGAGGGCTCGGGCATCGGCGGCCCGATTAGGGCGCGGTCGGCGCCGCCTTGCTGTCGTCCGCGCACCTCCGCTCGGACGCCGCAGGCCACACGGCGCCACCCCCATTCACCTCGTCCAAGCAGACGACCACGTCCACACCGACCTGGATCGCGGCGTCCGGCGCCTGTCGGAAGCCGAAGCGGATCGTGCCGTCGGCCTGGATGCGGGGGTCGCGCGCGCGGTTCCGTGTCGCTTCCCGGAACGAGTAGCCGAACGCCTCCTCGAAGCGCGGGGTGGTGTCCGTGAGCTCGGGAGCCACCTCCACCTCATTGCCGTGCTCAGGTGGCATGACCGGTGTACCCACAGTGGCGAATCCATCCGGATGCGTCCTCGCTTGTGATCAGTCGCATGCCCGCGGCGATCGCGTCATTGAGGGCTTCCACCGTGCGCGCCCTCGTTCTGCG